>CAZQCG010000010.1:0-133249 GCA_964592425.1 uncultured Chloroflexaceae bacterium | reverse complement strand
TCAACTGGCCCCCGGAGGGCCTGGCAGAAGTAGTCCCCAAACCCTAACGGTCACGAGAACGGGTCGGGAAGCCCTTGGACGCCTGTGCTATACTGTGCATGTCGCATGATCGAGCTTCCTGGAGCCAGCCGCTGGGCGGAACAAGCGGCAGTTACGGCGGAAACGCAACGGGGCGGGTTGCTTCGGTCTCGCTCCGGCCAGGTGCAATCCTGGCACCGCCACCAAAGCCGCAAGGCTTGGAACAACGCTAGCCATACAGGCGTGACACCCCGGAGAGACGGGGACTGACAACCCTCAATTCAAAGCCGCGCTTGCGGCCCACGCCAGATGTAGAGCCTGGCTATCGCCTCGCAGGGAGGGGCGATAGCCAGGCTTTTTCGTTGTACCTCAAGGAGGTCATGTGCCAGACGAACCCACTACCGCCCCCACTACTACCCAGCCCGATGTGCTGGCGGGTCTGCAACGGCTGATCGAGCGCCAGGGCGGCGAGGCGGGCCGCGTGGCGGAGCTGCTCTACCGCGAGAATCACGACCTACGCGAGCGGAACCGCACGCTCAGCGGCCAGGTACCGGGCCAGGGTGCCCTGGTGCTCGATGCGACGCAGGTCCAGCAGTGGACGGCCTACCAGCAGCTCGGCGAGCCTGCGGCGCTGACGCAGCGGCTTACGGCAGCGCAGCAGGCCAGCGCAGAGCTGGCCGGGATGCGCCGGGCCGAGCACCTCCGGGTCGTGGCTGACGCAGCGGGCTACCAGCCTCGTGTGCTGGCCCGGCTGGCTGATGGCTTGACCCTGGAGCTACGCGATGTGGCAGCGGACGGCCAGACCCGGCGCGTTCCGTTCGTCGTGACCGAGGCCGGAGCGACCCCGCTGGCCGAGTATGCGCAGCGGGCATGGGTTGACTTTCTTCCCGCCCTCGCCGTGTCCCAGGGCGACGGGACGAGCCAGGGTTGCGACCTTCGTGCGCCAGGCCACCAAGCGCATATGGCAACCCAGGAAGGAGCATAGGGAAAGCTGAGGGTGGAACCTGCTAAGTATCGAGAATGCGCGTTTTGGTCGATCAGCGGCGCATCCGCCCAGTTGACGCGCAGCGCCCATCCGCGTACCATAGGTGAAGCCTTGCGCAAAGTGATCGTGGAGCAGAGGATCATAAAGGTCGACAAAAGTACTTTGGCTACATTGTTGGCTACATTTTGATCAAAGGGCGACATTGAACAGCGCTTGTTCTGCATCGGGAAGCTATAGAAGAGGTGTAACTGCGTGACCGATACCAAAGTTATCTACTCGATGATTCGGGTGAGTAAGATCCACCCGCCCAATAAAGAGGTGCTGAAGCAGATCAGTCTCTCCTATTTCTACGGCGCCAAGATCGGCGTGATCGGCGCGAATGGCTCGGGCAAGAGTAGCCTGCTGCGTATCCTCGCCGGGCTTGACCGCGATTTCCTGGGTGAGACGGTGCTAGCCCCTGGGTATACGATCGGTATGCTCGAACAGGAGCCCCAGCTCGAGGCAGGCAAGACGGTACGCGCAATTGTCGAAGAGGGTGTCGCCGAGACGGCTGATTTGCTGCGGCGCTTTGATGCGATCAATGAGCAGTTCGCGGCCCCCGACGCCGATTATGATGCCCTGCTCGCTGAACAGGCTCTGCTGCAGGAGCAGATCGACCATCGTGATGCCTGGGATCTCGATAGTAAGCTCGACCTGGCGATGGAAGCCCTGCGCTGCCCACCGGGCGAGACGCCGGTTGAGGTGCTCTCCGGCGGTGAGCGACGCCGCGTGGCCCTCTGCCGGCTGCTGCTGCAAAGCCCCTCTATTCTCCTGCTCGACGAGCCGACTAACCATCTTGATGCTGAGTCGGTCGCCTGGCTCGAACGCCATCTCCAGGAGTACAAGGGTACGGTCATTGCCGTCACCCACGACCGCCATTTCCTCAATAATGTCGCCGGTTGGATCCTTGAGCTTGAGCGTGGTCACGGGATTCCCTGGCGTGGTAACTATGCCAGCTGGCTTGAGCAGAAGCGCCAGAAGCTCGCCAGTGATGAGAAGAGCACCAGCCAGCGCCAGAAGGCCCTTCAGCGCGAGCTCGACTGGGTCAACATGGCTCCCAAAGGCCGCCATGCCAAAGCGAAGGCCCGCATCAGCGCCTATGAGAAGCTACTCAGTGAAAGCCAGGAGCAGCAGGATCGTGAGCTGGAGATCTTTATTCCGCCTGGCCCGCGTCTCGGCGATCTGGTGGTCAAGGCCGAGGGCCTGGCCAAAGCCTACGGCGAGAAGTTGCTCTATGATAAACTGAGCTTCGAGTTGCCTCCCGGCGGGATCGTCGGCGTAGTTGGCCCCAACGGTGCTGGTAAGACAACCCTCTTCCGCATGCTTGTCGGTCAGGAGCAGCCCGATGCCGGTAGCCTCAGGCTTGGCTCGACCGTCAAACTGGGCTATGTCGACCAGAGCCGTGATCTGCTCGCTCCGCAGCAGACCGTCTGGGAGACGATCAGTGAAGGTAACGAGGTGCTTAACCTCGGTGGACGCCAGATTAACTCGCGTGCCTACTGTGCTCGCTTCAACTTTACTGGCGCTGATCAGCAGAAGCTGGTCGGCACCCTCTCCGGCGGCGAGCGTAACCGTGTCCACCTCGCCCGCGTGCTCAAGTCGGGGGCCAACCTGCTGCTTCTCGACGAGCCGACCAATGACCTTGATGTGCATACCCTGCGTGCCCTCGAAGAGGGCCTCGAACGCTTCGCTGGCTGCGCGGTGATCATCTCCCATGATCGCTGGTTTCTCGACCGGGTCGCCACCCATATCCTGGCCTTCGAGAACGACAGCCAGGCCTTCTGGTTCCCTGGCTCCTACTCTGAGTACGAGGCTGACTACCATCGTCGTAAAGGCTCGGCTGCCGACCAGCCGCATCGCATCGTCTATAAGAAGTTGGTACGATAGATCCGACAGAGCATACAGCAGCAGCCCTGATAACCCCCGAGGTACCCTATGCCCACCGATCCCGTCAGCGACCCCTACTACCGCCTGCGCCACTCGCTGGCCCATGTTATGGCCCAGGCCGTAATCGAGATTTTCCCCGCCGGCAAGGTTGCGATTGGGCCGCCGATTGAGCATGGCTTCTACTACGATTTTGACCTGCCCCGGGCGCTTACTCCCGAAGATCTGGTGACGATTGAGCAGGGGATGCGTCGCATCATCGCCAAAGATGTGCCCTTCATCTACCGCGAGGTCAGCGCCGATGAGGCCCGTACGCTCTTTGTCGATCAGCCCTACAAGCTGGAATTGATCGACGGCCTGGCCGATGGTCTTGATGAGTATGGCGAGACTCACCACGGTGATACGGTGATCTCGACCTACCGCCAGGATACCTTCGAGGATCTTTGCCGTGGGCCGCACCTCGAACGCACCGGCCAGATCGACCCCGCGGGCTTCAAGCTGATGAGTATCGCCGGGGCCTACTGGCGCGGTGACGAGAAGCGCCCCCAGCTTCAGCGTATCTACGGCACCGGCTGGAGCGCGAAGGACGAGCTTGAAGCTTACCTCTGGCGGCTTGAAGAGGCTAAACGGCGTGACCATCGCCGGCTCGGCAAAGAGCTTGATCTCTTCAGCATCTCCGATGCGGTCGGGCCAGGGCTCATCCTCTGGCACCCCAAAGGGGCGATCATTCGTGTGATCGCTGAAGACTTCGCCCGTCAGGCCCATCTCCAGGCGGGCTACGAGTGGGTCTTCTCGCCCCATATTGGGCGGGCTCAGCTCTGGGAGACCTCAGGGCATCTTGGCTTCTATAAAGAGAGTATGTACGCCCCGATGGATATCGACGGCGAGGACTACTATGCCAAGCCGATGAACTGCCCCTTCCATATCCAGATCTACCAGTCGCACATGCGCTCCTATCGCGATCTGCCCCGCCGCTACGCCGAGTATGGTACGGTCTATCGCTACGAACTGAGCGGGGCGCTTCATGGTCTGACCAGGGTGCGCGGCTTTACCCAGGACGATGCCCATATCTTTTGCCGTCCCGACCAGGTCGAGGCGGAGATCGGGCGTGCGCTCGACTTTTCGCTCTATGTGCTGCGTGCCTTCGGCCTGCGTGATTTCACCGCCTACCTCTCGACGCGCCCGGCGAAGTATGTCGGTGCGCCTGAGGATTGGGATCGGGCAACGGCGGCTCTTGAACGGGCGGTAGAGGCTCATAATTTGCCCTACCAGCTTGATGAGGGCGGCGGTGCCTTCTATGGCCCCAAGATCGACCTCAAGGTCTATGATGCCCTTGGCCGCGAGTGGCAACTGAGCACCATCCAGTTTGATTTCAACCTGCCTGAGCGCTTCGGCCTGGAGTATATCGGCGAGGATAACCAGCCCCACCGCCCCTATATGGTCCACCGGGCGCTGATGGGCAGTATGGAGCGCTTCTTCGGTGTGTTGATCGAACACTACGCCGGGGCCTTCCCGCTCTGGCTGGCACCAGTGCAGGCGGTGCTCATCCCGATCACCGATAAGCAGATGGCCTACGCTGAGGCGACCCTTGAGCGTCTGGTTGCCGCTGGTCTGCGTGTCGAGATCGATACCAGCCGTGACCGCATGCAGGGCAAGATTCGGCGCGCCCAGTTGCAGAAGATACCCTATATGCTTATAATCGGTGCCAAAGAGCAGGAAGCTGATGCGGTAGCGGTACGGCTGCGCTCGGGTGAAGATCTCGGGCCGATCCCGATTGCCTCCTTCATTGAGCGCGCCCAGGAGGAAGTCCGCACGCGGGCCATTCAAGCAGATCAGGAGCGCTCATGAGCGTAGAGAATGATGCCCTGGCCCAGGCGGCCCTCCAGTTCAGTGAGGCTATTCGCGCCGAACGCACAAGCACGCTCGATGCTCTGGCCAACGAGCGCCAGGCGGCCCTGCAGATCATCAGCGCCCTGCGCACCGAAGCTATGCGCCGCTCACGCCAGGCCCGTGGCCGTTTTACCGTCGGCCTGGTACTCGGCGGTGCCCTGGGGGCTGCCGCGATCTATATGATCAACCAGCGCACCAGCGAAGAGGTGCGCCTCGGTCTGGTGAACCGTGCCGAAGCTGGCGGCGTCTCGCTCAAAGAACGCTTCCAGGCTGCCCTGGCCAGCGGGCGACGTGCTGCCGCCAACCAGGAACAGGCCCTCTGGGAAGAGTATCGTCGCCGGCTCACGGAGCCCCCCAAACCCTCCCGCCGCCCGGATGATTTCCTCTACTAAGACAAGGTTTCGGGCTGGTTTACCGTTCAGCGTCACTCGCCGCGTCCTGATGCGCTCAGGCTATTATTTTCTATTTGCTATCTCCTAAATCCTTCTCTAAGGCCAGATTCGATGGACGCAGAGATCATTGCCATCGGCTCCGAGATCCTGCTCGGTTCGACCATCGACACCAACAGTGCCTACCTGGCGCGCCAGCTTGCCGCCGCCGGGGTCAACCTCTTTCGTAAGACGGTTGTCGGTGATAATCCCGAGCGGATCGCCGCGACGCTGTGCGAGGCGCTTGGCCGAGCTGACCTCGTCATCTGCAGCGGCGGTCTCGGGCCGACCCTTGATGATGTGACGCGTGAGGCGGTGGCCCTGGCCCTTGGGCGTGAACTGGAGTTCCGCCCCGAGCTGATGGCCCAGATCAGCGCCCGTTTTGCTGCCCTGAACCGCCCTATGCCCGCGAGTAACCAGCGCCAGGCCTATATGCCGGCTGGTGCTCGCCCCATTGAGAATCCCCGCGGCACTGCCCCGGCTTTCCTGGTCGAAGCTGATAACGGCACAGTGATTGTCCTGCCCGGCGTGCCCTACGAACTGCGCTACCTCTTTGAGCACGCCGTTATCCCCTATCTGCGCGATGAGCGCGGTGTCACTGACGTCATTCTGGTCAAGACGCTCCACGCCACCGGCCTCGGCGAGAGTGCGATCGGCGAATTGATCGCCGACCTGATGCTCCAGGCTAACCCTACCGTCGGCATCTCGGCCAAACAGGCCCGCTACGAGTTACGGATCGGCGCACGGGCTGGCTCGCAGGCCGCTGCCGAGCAGTTGATTGCCAGTGCCGAGGCGACGATTCGAGCGCGCCTGGGCCGTAATCTGGTCGGCGAGGTACCCCTGGCCGAGGCGGTCATACGCTTGCTGGCTGAACGCGGCCTGGGCCTGGGCCTCTACGAAGGCAGCGCCGCCGCGCCAATCTTCCGCATGCTTACCGCCGTGCCCGGTAGCGGCGACCTCCTACGCGGTGTGCTCATCCAACCCCCCGCTCGCCCCGTCGACGAAGAGGCCGCCGCAGCTCTGGCAAAGGCCGGGGCGCTCAGCGCCACCGAGCGCTGGGGGGCCGAGTTGGGCCTGGCTGCCCAGGCCGCGACCAGCCCTGATACTAGCGGTACTACCGCCGTCAGCGTGGCTCTGGTTAGCCCGAGCGGGCAGCGCGAGGTGACCCGCCGCTACGACCTGCGCCAGCCCGAAGGGTGGGAGTTCGTTGGCACCCTGGCCCTTGACCTGCTGCGCCGCCAGTTGCTCGGCGAAGCTACGTGATTGACCCCCGCCGCCAGTTACAATCGATCAGCCTGGGCCGTGCTATGGCGACGGTACACCAGGATCGTCAATGGTGGCTGCTCTGCCTGGGCTACGGCTTCGCTGCGGCCACGCTGCTCGGCCTGCCGCTCATGGTTGGTTTCATCAGCGAGAGCTTCGACAATAGTCGTCGCGGCTACCCGACGCCCCTGCCGCCCTGGAGCGATCCGAGTGGGCGGGTGCTCACCGGCCTCTTCACCATGCTGATCGACTTCAGCTTCTTCGTATTACCGACCCTGGTTGGCCTGATGCTGATCTTCGCTGTGAGCCTGGGCCTGGCTCTGGCTGGCAGCGCCGGGCAAGCCGCACTTGGCCCGGCGCTCACTACCATCGGCGTTGGCCTCGCGGTGCTGCTGGTCGTCCTCTGGATGAGTAGTGTTGCGCCGGTCGGGCGGCTGATCTTTGTACGCGAGGGCCAGATCGAGCAGGCCCTTAGCGGGGCGACCGTCCGTACGGCCCTGGAGCGAGGCAAGCGAGCCTTCTGGCTGCGGGCCCGCCTCCTCTCATTGCCAGCCTACCTACCTATGCTCATCGGTGCCGGACTTACCCTGGCTGCCACGCGCCCGCGTTTCACCGGCCAGGCTGCCGTCGTCGGCCTGGGCCTCTGGCTGACTATGGCCGCCCTGGTCTACGCCCACCTGATCGTCGGGCAACTCTACACGACTGCCGAGCGAATCACAGAACAAACACCGTCGTCTGGACGTTAAAGCTGTGGGGAGTTCTCACACATCACAAGGAGCCTACGCATGGACATTGGGAAAGCCTTCGCCTATGTCTTTGAGGATGAGCAGTGGTTAAGCAGCATTTTGATCTGTGGCTTGCTGCTGTTCGTGCCGATCGTCGGCTGGCTGGCGATTGGCGGCTACACACTTGAGGCTGCCCGTAATGTGGCTATGGGCAATCCCCGCCCGTTGCCCAAATGGGACAACTTCGGAGCGAAGCTGAGCCTGGGTTGGAACGGTTTCCTGGTTTCGCTGGTCTACTCGATCCCGGCGCTTGTGATCGGGATGCTCTTCGCCTGCCTGCCTCTGCTAGGTGCCCTTGGTAGTAGCGATGGCGATCTGAGCAATGCCTTTGCGGCCCTCTTCCTCGGCAGCTTCGCCTGCCTCTTCCCGCTGATAATCATCATCGCTCTGATCACCCAGCCGTTGATCTTCGCTGCCACCGTGCGCTACCTGCAGACGGGCAGCCTCGCTGATGCCATGCGTTTTGGCGACGTCATTGCGATGGTGCGGGCCGACCTTGGCGGCTGGATCGTGCTCTGGCTGCTCTACATCCTCACCAGCCTTGTCGCCCAGCTTGGTAGCATTGTCGTGATCGGCTTCATCCTCACCGTGCCCTACAGCCAGGCCGTCTTTGGCCACATGCTCGGCCAGAAGTTGCTTCAACTCAACACGCCGAGTGGCTACAATGCCGGCTATGGCCCACCAACCTCAATGGTCTAAGCCCAATACCTTTCAGATAAGCTCTTCGCCCCCACCCCAACCCACCCCCGCTGGGGGCGGGTGCCCGGTGCCTCCCCCCAGCGGGGGGAGGTTGGGAGGGGGGCCGTGCCGCCTACTGCGACTTATTTGCAAGGTATTGTGTCTAAGCCATAACAAGGATCGGCGTGCTGCACGAGTTACGCTACCCCTCAAACATGCTAACGCTGGCCCGGCTCTTGCTGGTAGGCCCGACCCTGGCTTGCCTGCGCAAGCCGGAGCGTCGCCGTGCCGCACTGCTGCTGCTGACCCTGGCTATGTTGACTGATGCCGTTGACGGCCCTCTTGCCCGCGCCCGTGGCGAAGTCTCTGATCTGGGCAAGCTACTCGACCCGGTGGCCGACAAGTTGTTGATCGACGGTGCGGCGATCATTCTCTCGCGCACACGGGAATTCCCCTGGTGGGCCACCGGGCTGCTGCTCTTCCGCGACATCGGGATCGTGGCGGCAGCCCTGGTCGTGCTGCGCCGCCGGCATACCCTCGCGATCGCCGCCGGCAGCGGCAAGCTCACCACGGCCTTGTTGACTGCCGCAGCCCTGCTCTATGTCGCCGACGGGCCACGTACCGGTCGCCCCGTGCTCTACCTCGCGATGCTGCCCTTCGCCCTCTCGTTTGTGCAGTACGGGCGAACTTTTCTGGCCACCATGGCCCGCCATGTGGGGCAAAGGGCATAGGCGCCGCCTATGCCCCTTCCTCAGTTTCGCCAGTACCGTGGCGGATGGTGCTGGGGGCCTCGATCCAGCCGCGGCGCAGGGCGAAGAGCACCGCCTGGGTGCGGTCGTTCAGCGAGAGTTTGCGCAGGATCGAGGAGATATGGTTCTTCACGGTCTGCGTACTGATGCCGAGCGAGTCGGCGATCTCTTTGTTGCTGCCGCCGCTGGCGATGCGCTCAAGCACCTCGATCTCACGATCACTCAGCGGGGTGAAGATCGGCAGATCGAGCGCCTCGGGCGTGGTCGGGGTGGTCTGGGGCAGATTACGGAACTGGGTGAGCACCCGGCTGGCCACGCGTGGCTCTTCGAGCACCACATCGTTGATCACATACTCGCCGTGGGCCACCCGGCGCAAAATCTCGACCAGCGCCTGGGGCTTGACATCCTTCGAGCGGTAGGCGGCTGCGCCGGCACGAAGAGCATTGAAGGCCTGCTCGTCACTCTCGTGCATGCTCAGCATCACGACCCCCAGGCTTGGATATTGACGGCGCACCTGGCGCGTCACCTCAAGCCCACTCATCCCCGGCAGGTTCAGGTCAACCAGGAGCACATTCGGCTCCTGGCTCAACCCGGCCTGGTTCAGCCACTCAAGGGCCGCCTCGCCGCTCGAAGCCTCGCCCACGATGATCAGGTCTTCCTCGCCGGCCAGGGCCCAGCGCACACCCTGGCGAAAGAGCGGGTGATCATCAATGATGAATAATCTTATGGTCGAGTGGGAGGACATGGCAAGGGCTCCTTTCCCTGGCTCTCCAGCCAGCGCCGGTATGTGGCGTGCGGCTCGCGCAAGCCATTGATGCCCGCCGCCTGCAGGAGGGCGTGGGTTTCGGTGATTGGCAGGCCAACTACTGCCGTGTAGCTGCCACAGACTTCGCGCACCAGACGTGCGCCCATGCCCTGCAGGCCGTAAGCACCGGCTTTGTCGCGTGGCTCGCCCGTGGCAACATAGGCCGCAATCGTCGTGGCCGCGAGCGGGTGAAAGCTCACCTGGGCCTGAACCAGTGCCAGTTGCTGTGGCCGTGCCGTCAGGGAGCCTGCCTCGAGTAGACACAGGCCAGTGTAGACCGTGTGCGTACGCCCGGCCAGGCGTTGCAGCATCGTCTGCGCATGGCGGTCGTCAAGCGGTTTGTTGAGTACCTCGCCATCAATCACCACCACCGTGTCGGCAGCGAGAATGACCGTGGCAGGATCGCTGGTCAGGGCCGCTGCGGTCGCTTTGCGCCAGGCCAGCAGGGTGGGGTGCTGGCTGAGCGGCACCTCGGCCTGCGGCAGGGCCGCGATCAACTCCGGCGGTACGGGA
Source organism: uncultured Chloroflexaceae bacterium (assembly GCA_964592425.1). Lineage (GTDB taxonomy): Bacteria > Chloroflexota > Chloroflexia > Chloroflexales > Chloroflexaceae > Viridilinea. Next base: position 123,212 of record CAZQCG010000010.1, on the reverse strand, counting down.
GTGTCCCTCTCTTCAGCATCGGTGACGACAATGCTGAACGTGGCCCCCAGGGCGGTCAGCAGCTCGTGGCGGCGCGGCGAGGCTGAAGCGAGCACAAGGGGCCGCACAATGCCCGGAAAATCTACTTCGAGATGGGGCTGCTGATCGATCACAGGGGCTGTCATCCTTCAAAAACCGCAGCCAGAGATCAGCGTGAATGCGGCGATGATAGCATGCACACACCTAAACCGCAAGACAGCCGCTATAGTCAGTCAGATAAAGAATCTGGAAGGCCGTAGGTTCTGCCGCTTCCTGATGCGCTCACCAAGCGCCAACTTCCAGATTCTTTTTCTCAGGATCTATAGCTGTGTTCTCGGGTATCTTAAACGTTTACAAGAAACAAGGCGTTTTGTTGCGTTTTGCTGCGACTTCTGGCCTTGTAAGATACAAACTTTTGTGCTATACTGAAACCATCACCGTGCTCCTGTGGTGTGGCACCTGAACAAGATCATTGGCGGTTCTGTCACAAAAGCGAGTGACAGGTAAAATGATCGTCGTATATGCCCATGAGTAGTGCGAATAGCCAAGACTCGATGACCCTAGGAACAGTGGTGAAAAGCCAGACGGGTGCGGAAGAACCTAGAGAACGTCAAGCAGATTGGTCGTAGGCGAGAGAATCACCATCAGGCAAAAGCATCAAAGGGCGCATATGCAATCCCAAACGCCGCAAGGCAATGGGATCGGGGGTGTAGTAGGCCACCCCGTAGGGATTGCCCCTACATACTGAGTACCTGCGATACAACGCTAGGGAAAAGAGTACTATACTGGGGCTACCGCTTTTGTCTGAGGAGAAACCAGCCTATGCAGCCCGCGCCCACATCCGCCAAACGCAGCTGGCAGCAGGTGCTTGGCCCGTTGCTGATTGGTACCGGCCTGCTGGGTATGTTGCTCAGCCTGGCCGGGCTGATCGTTACGCTGGTGATCAGTGCCGCCGCTGAGGGTGCCCTGCAGCGTGAGTTGAACACCCTCGGCCAGGCTCTTACGACCACTGCTGGCGGGCTTGAACTGGCTGACACCACCCTGGTTGAGGTGCAGAGTACCCTGAGCTCGCTGGAACTGGCCATCCTTGGTGCAACAGAGGCTGTGCGTGAGACTGGGCCGACAATCATTACTCTGGAGACACTGACCGGCGAGAATCTGCCTGAGACGATCACGGCGACCCGTCAGGCGCTCAGTTCGGCCCAGGCGACAGCCCAGATCGTTGATCGGGTGCTCGGTGGCTTGACTTTTGTCGGTGTGAACTACAATCCCGAAGTGCCTCTGGCCCAGTCCATCAGTGAGGTGAATGACAGTCTTGCCCCGATCCCCGCCTCGCTTGGCGAAGTGGCTACGGGTCTGGCGACGACCGGAGAGAATCTCGATCAGTTGAGCCGCGACCTGGCCGAGGTGGCCGATGGCATTGCGGCAATCGAGAGCAGTCTGGGCGAGGCGCGTACTATTATCAGTTCCTACCAGACCGTAGTGGCCGATCTGCAAGCTGAACTGGAGCATGTACGCGCCGCCGCCCCTGCCTGGTTCATCGTGGCGCGTAGCTTGCTGATCTTGCTCCTGCTCTGGCTGGGGCTGTCGCAGATCGGCCTGCTTGTCCAGGGCCGCGATCTGCTGATGCGTGGCAAGGTTGTAGACTGAGCCGCCTGGCGCTGCGTGGGCTTTGAGCAATGGGCAGGAGAACAGCGTATGGATGCGCTTACGATTGCCACCTATGATGCGCAAGCGGCGGCTTTTGCCGCTGCCCAGCGCGACAAGCAACCGGCTGCGTTGCACAACCTGCTGCTGCGCTGGTTCAGACCCGCCGCGCCGACGGCTGATATCGGCTGCGGCAGTGGCCGTGATACGGCCTGGCTGAACCAGGCCGGTTTCCCCACGGTCGGCTATGACGCTTCGCTGGGCATGCTTGCGGCAGCCCGAGCGGCCTATCCGCAACTTGATCTGCGCCAGGCCGACCTGCCTGAGCTTGTGGGCATCGCTGACGCTGCTTATAACAACGTCCTCTGCAGTGCCGTGCTGATGCATTTGCCCGCCGCTGCCCTGGTACCTGCGCTGGCCGCCCTGCGGCGCATCCTGGCCCCCGCTGGGCGGCTGGTGCTCACTTACCGGGCCAGCCAGACCCCCGCTGAGCGTGAGCCGGATGGACGGCTCTATACAGCTCTGGCGGCTGCCGATCTGCTCCAACACTGTCACACGCTCGGCTTGAGCCCACTCTTCCAGAGCGACGAAGCCGACGGTGGACGCCCTGGTGTCACATGGTCGATCCTGGTGACCCAAAGCAGGCCGTGACCACCCCTTATGGCTGGCGTCCATGCACCTCGGCGATGGCCTGTTGCAGGCCCCAGAAGGCCGGGCGGGGTGACCAGTCGGCGTTGACGATGCTGAAGGAGCCTTGTTCGTGCATGGGGTCACGTCCCGCTTCACGCTGGAGCACGGTGAAGTTCAGGTTCCAGAGGAACATGTTGCTGACCCAGGGATAGTTGTTGAAGGTGTACCAGACGGCCCCGACGATATAGTCACGCTGGGCCTCGAAGCTGATCTGGTTGCCGAACTCGTAGCCGGGGGTGCTGTTTGGCGTGGCCCAGCCGTACTCGGTGATCCAGACCTGATGATCACCCATACCTGTCTCTTCCATCACCCGGCGCTGGTTCTCAACATGGCGGAAGTAGAACGAAGGGTCGTCGGTCCAGCCCTGGGCAGTGCTGGGCTGCGCAGGATAGAGCGTTTCGGGCGGGTTGGCCGAGCCGCCGGGATGCAGCGCCTGCACGTCAAAGTAGTCGCGGATCATGCCATCCTTATAGCTGTAGAGCCCCCGTAGATACGAGAGCGTATCCATAGCAATTTCAGGATGGTTGGTGGCCGTTGAAGCGGGTGCCCCGGCGACGACGATGATGCTGGGGTCAGCGGCCTTGATCGCATTGTACGAGGCGGCCATGATCTCGGCGAAGTGACCAGGGTCGTCCGGGCCGATGCTGCCGCCATTCTCATAGGCCAGATTCTGCTCATTCCAGATCAGGATGGCATGTACCCGTCCACGATAGCGCTCGGCGAGGGCACCGGCGAAACGCGCAAGGCTGGCTGGATCCTGGGGCAAGCCATCAGAGCCGTTGGCTGTGTACCATGTGGGCGAGCGGGTGATGTTGATCATCAGCAGCATGCCCGCAGCGTTGACATCGGCAACGATGTTGTCCAGATCGCCCCAGAAGTAAGCGCCGCTCTGGTCTTCAATATCACGCCAGTGGATCTGCTGGCGAAACCAGCGAAAGCCAACCTCACGCGCCTTGGCCAGCGTTGTATAACGATCTGTGTAGTAGAGGTGTCCGACCACCCCGAAGTTCAACTTGGTCAGTGTCAGTGGGTAGGGCAGACCACCGGGGCCTTCGCGTGGGGTTGGCAGTGGTGCCGGGGTGGCGACAACGGGCATAGGAGTTGGTGTCGGCGGGATGGGCGTTGCGGTTGGCGTGCTGATCTGGAGCGGCAGTTCGGGCGCAGCGGTGGCCAACACCTGGGCGGTGGGCAGGCTGAGAGATGGCGAGACGGCTACCGGCTCAAGCGTGCCACAGGCCGTGAGTATAAGAATGATCAATAGTGCGGGGAGTAAGACCCAGCAGCGTGAAAGGCGTGAAGCAAACATAGGACACCTCCAGGGCAGACGTCCCTGATCGAAGTAGGCATCTAAGCAAACGCTGTACAAGGGCACACTTGAGCGTAGCCTGACTTATGGCAGGCTGAAGCGGTGCTGATGCCAGACTGAGTAGTCTGTGAACGAAGTTTGCTTGCTTTTCTGGGTGCGCGGGCGTCCGGCCCACATACAGGCCAGTGCGACGCGCTCCCAGCCAACATCAGACGAAGGTGAGCAAGAGGGCCAGGGCAGCAAGCAAGCTGAGCAGCACCACAATTATGGCAAGAATGACGCGCTCAGAGTTGAGCAAGCTCCAATCACCGACCAGTTCATTATCGAAGCCGATCAGGTAGAGGCGCTGGGGCTTCTCATCAAGCGTGAAGTCCATTTCGGTGATCGGAGCCCCCTGGATGGTTAACTCAGTGGCGATGATGCGGGTATCTTCGTCGGCTTCGGCGGCAGTGATGGCGGCGCGCAGCAGTTCGGCGAGGGGCGCAACACTGTGCCAGCGACCCTCATAGGCGTTGATCATACCGGTAAAGACCGGCTCAAGCCGACGCCGGATCAAGCCCTCGGGTAGCCCTTCGATATCGTCGGTATTGTTGAAACGCCGGGCCTGGCGTGCCCAGGTGAAGACCTGCTCTTCGATCAGGTTGCCGCTGCCGTTGCAGCGAGGGCACGGCTCACGCCCCACCCCTTTGCATGTCGTACAGGTCTCCGAGAAAGTCTCGCTGGCACTTGAGCGGTCGCGATCAGAGACTTTGCGCGTCTTTTCAACGGTGCCGCTGCCTTTGCAGGTGCGGCAGCGGATGCCGCCACTGCTGGCGCATTCGTTACAGCCCACCAGGCGGCTTGAGTTGGGGACAGGCAGGGTCTGCGGGCGTACCTCGACAAAAGGGCCATCTTCCGGCTCGTTGACAGCCACTTTCCAGAGATCGAGGGGGGGCAGGTTGGCACTCAGTTCGCCGGTCTGAGCGGGGCGGGTATGCACTTGCATGCCGCTACGACTCTCGTAGAGCGTGCGCAGTTCATAGAAGTAGAGGTTATAGCTGACGATTTGCTCGGGGCTAATCAACTGGCCGAGGGGCCGGCGGCGGAAGAAGCCGTCGCGGCTCCAGCGGTTGAGGGTGCGGCGGATCACATCACGGCGGTGCAGGTCGTCGGCACGGCGGCGGGCACGGGCGATAAAGTCACGCAGACCCTCATCAAGGGTCGGGCCAAGGGCGGTCTCGACCGGGTTTTCGAGCCACTCGGCACCGGTCTCCCAGCGTGACTCCTCCATATCGGCGGTGCTCAGATCAACCAGGCTCCGCAGAGCCTGGCGGAGCGCAGCGGCAGCTATGCCAGCGGAGGGAAAACGGGCGGCGGGATCGCTGGCCAGCATACGCCGCACGATGCGGTCAGCCGGGGCAAGGCCAGCGTCACGGGTGGCAAGGCTGGGCAGTTCGAGGCCGGGGGCGGGGGGCAGTTCACCGGAGAGCATATGAAAGGTGAGCGCACCGAGGCTGTAGACATCAAGGGCTGCCCCGGCTTCACCCTGGGCCAGGCGCTGTTCAGGTGCCGAGTAGGGTGTCAGGTAATCGGCCTCGTCGATGCTGCTCAGGTCAGGCGTATCGGGGCCAGCCGCCAGGCTCAGGTTCGCCAGGTAAGCCACTCCGCCGCTGGTAACGAAGACATTGGCCGGTTGCACATCGCGGTGGAAGATTTGCTGGCTATGCAGGTAGTCGAGGGCCAGGGCAATCTGGGCAACCACGCGTACGGTGAGCGCCGGTGGCAGTGCTCCTTCGCGCAGAAGCACACTAAGGGGGCGTGCGTCAAGCTCCGGGGTGACCAGGTAGTCACCATATTTTTCGTCATGGCCAGCATCGATCACCGGCACCAGGTTGGGGTGACTGAGGTGGGCGGCCAGGCGGGCCGCCAACTGGAAACGGCTGGCCGAAATCCAGTCGTGGCGGCGCAGCAGATGTACCTGCACCGGACGGTCAAGGGTCAGGTGGCTGGCACGGTAGACTGTGGCGAGCTCTTCCTGACTCTGACGCTCGATCAGGCGATAGTTACGCAACTCGGTGAGGTTATCACCGCTGCGGCGCTCACTCTGTACCGTCACTTGCGGTAGGCTCATGATCAGTGCCTGAACAGCCCCTATCGCTCTGGTTTGCTCTACCTACAGTGGTTCTCAGAAAGGTTGAGCCGACCTGCGCGTGGTGGATGGCGTCCAGACGAGGCAACCCCCATCTCCTAACCCCCATCCCCAGCGCGAAGCACTCTAAACTGTAGGTGTACAGCTTCACGTGGCCTGTTGAGGGCCAGTATACCATGCCATTCAGACTCTTGTTCGTCCATATTGGGGTGGGGTTCACCGAAGAGATCCCGCAAGTAACAGCCTCGGTTCCTGAGTCTAGCGCTGGCTGAGTCTATCGGCGAGGAACGTAAGCCCCCAGGCGAGTTGGGCGTCGTGGCAGTCGCTCTCACCCTCAATGATGCAGGGCACGGAGTAGGCTGGATCGTCCGAAGCGGCGACCTCGTACTCGGGGGTGATGCCGACGCGGTGGATGGAGGCATGGCTAGGGGTGAACCAGCGGGCAATTGTGATGCGGGCGCTGCTGCCGTCTTCAAGCTGATGGATGTTCTGCACCGAGCCCTTGCCGAAGCTGCGCTCGCCAACCAGGGTGGTGCCGGGGCGCTCGTCGCGCAGGGCCCCGGCGACGATTTCAGCGGCACTGGCCGAGCCATTATTGATCAGCACGACCATAGGAATGTCGTAGAGCTGTGTTTCGGCAGATCCGGGGATGGTGGGCAATTCTTTCTCTACCCCACCACCCTCCTGCTCATAGAGGGCCACACCTTTGTAGAAACGTCCAAGCACCTCCTGGGCTGTGCGTAGGTAGCCGCCGGGATTGTTACGCAGGTCAAGCACAATGCTACGGGGCTGCTGGGGGATCAACTCACGCAGGGCTTGATCAAGGAGCTCGGCGGTGTTGGCCTTAAATTCGGTGATCTGGATATAGGCCACATCATCCTCGATCATGCGGGCGTTCACGGTGATCAATGGCAACTCGTCGCGGGTGATCGCCACTTCGACCGTCTCTGCGGCAGGCGGGCGCCGCAGGCTGAGGGTGACTACCGTGCCTTTGGGGCCACGGATGCGCTCGACGGCAATGGCGGTGGCCTCCTCATTGCTCAGGCCAGCAAGCAGCGGAGTCAGCTCGACTCCGTCGATGGCGACAATCTGATCGCCGGCATGCACCCCGGCCTGTTCAGCCGGGCCTTCGGCGAAGAGTCGGTCGATCACGATCTGGCCATCTTCATAGCGCAGGAAGGCCCCGATCCCCTCGAAGGTGCCCTGCATGGACTCGCGGCTCGCTGCGGCCAGATCGGGCTCCTGGAAGCTGGTGTATTCGTCATCGAGCGAACTGAGCATACCCTTAATCGCGCCATACACCATCCGCTGGTGATCGAGCGGCTCGGTATGGTAGAACTCACCTTCGACCAGCGCCCAGACGCGCCAGAAGACCGCAAATTCATCACGCAGATCGGCAGGCGTGGCCTGGCGCTCATCGCTCAGCCCGAATTCGGCAAGCAGCGTATCGAGCGGCGTCGTCCCAACGCTACGCGCAGTCACCCAGCCGGTACCAAAGGCCAGCGTCCCAACCAGCAGTACAGTGATTGCCCCGAAGAGCAGGGCATGGCTTGTCCGGATCATCCCATCACCCCCGTAAGGGCGTAGCAGCGTTAGCTGACGCCCCAACACCCCAACACGCTACCCCAACAGGCCGATCAAGAGTGCCGCAGCGGCGACAGGCGCGGTCTCGGCGCGCAGGATACGTGGCCCTAACGATGCAGGCATGATACCATGGGCCTGGGCGAGTGTCAGTTCCTCGGGCGTGATGCCGCCCTCCGGGCCGGAGAGCAGGGCGCATGTCGCTGGTGGCGTGCCAGGCAGCCGATCGCGCAGGGCTGGTGCTTCTTGCTCCCAGAGGATGATCGGCAGGGCTGTAGTGGCGACCCGGGCGCAGGCCGCTGCGAAGCTGATCGGCGGCTCGATCGTGGGCAGCAGCCCCCGACATGCCTGCTCGGCGGCCTCACGTAGAATGCGCTGCCAGCGCTCGATGCGCCGTTGGTCGGCGCGGTCACTCGGTAAGGAGCGGGCGCAGGCCACCGGCACAAGCCGGGCTGCGCCAAGCTCGACACACTTCTGGAGCGCCCACTCGAAGCGTTCGGGTCGGATCAGCGCCAGGTAGATGCTCAGGTGCAAGGCTGGCTCGCCGGAAGCAACCAGGCGTTGGCGCACTATGCCGCGAACTTTGTCACGCTCAAGGGCGAGTAGCTCAACTTCACAGGCCATCCCGTGTCCATCAAGCAGCAGCACCCGTGCGCCTGGGCCAAGGCGTAGCACGCGGCTCAACTGGTGCGCCAGGTCACGGTCGTTCAGGCAGATCGCGTCAGTCTGCAGCACTTCGGGGGTGACAAAGAAGCGCAGGCTGTTTTTCATGGGCAATCGCCAGGGGCGGCTTGCGGGCCGCCCCTAGATCGCCAACAAGCTCCAGCAAACATGCTCACACCCGCAGCCCTGGCTGGATATAGCGCACCACCTCATTCACACGCACCGGGTCGCCGCTGACCCGGAAAGCCTCGGCGCTGATCCGATCAAGGTCGGGCAGGTAGGCGCGCAGCAGGGTGGTGTCGTAGGCATTGGGGCGCATACTATACGCACCAAGGCCAGCTGGCAGCACCACTGAGGCCCCGCGTTGCAGGACGAGGCTGCCTGCGGCCCAGCTGAGCGTGGTTTTGCCAGCGACCACCGTCCAGATCTCGAAGCTGCCGGGCTCGGTGCTCATCTCAACTAGGCCTCGCCAGCGCTCAAGGGCAAAAGCATGACAGGCGATCAGCAGGTCGCGGTTCGGCCCCAGGCGCAGGGGTACGACCTTGCCGCTGGTTGCCGGGGCCAGCTCGCTGATCTCGAGCGCCCGTTCCAGGTGCAACTCACGGGGCAAGCCGGTACGCACATCACGCCGGTCATAGTCATAGACCCGGTAGGTTAGATTGGACTTCTGCTGGATCTCAAAGAGCAAAATCCCGGCATGAATGGCGTGCAAGGTTCCCGCCGGTACGAAGATCACATCGCCCGGCGCTACAGGCATATAGCTCATAAAGCGCTCGACGCTGCCGTCGGCAATCGCTGCGGCGAAGGTTTCACGGTCGCAGGTTCGGTTCAGCCCATAGGTGATGCTGGCACCGGGGACGGCATCGACAATATACCAGGCTTCAGTTTTGCCGTGGAAACCTGAGCCAGCCTCGACCCGGTGAGCGTAGGCATCATCGGGGTGTACCTGGATCGAAAGGTGATCGGCGGCTTCAATAAACTTGGCCAGCAGCGGGAAATCGATGCCGTAGCTTTCGATGGCACGGGTGCCAACCATCTCGGCCCCGTAGGCACTCACCAGGTCGCTGAGTGACTTGCCAGCATAGGGGCCGTTGACAATGCGGTTCGTATCGAAGACTTGCCAACTCTCACCAAGACGTTCAGGCCAGGGCTCAGGTAGGTTGAGCCACGCGGCGAGGCTTGCACCGCCCCAGATTGGTTCGGCCAGGCGCGGTTCGGTCACGATCGGCTGTAGTAGGTTGTTGCTCATGAGCAGGTCTCTCCCGCTACTGAATCAAAGGAACTGCGCGAAGTATGGGGAAGACGCGACGCCCCAGGCCGCCTGCCCACGGTCCCTCCTTTGCGCAGCTGTTTCGGTGAGCCTACCTGGAATCATGACTAGCGTTTGGGTGCGATCACCCGTGCGCCGCCAGGTGGTGTGACGCCCGGACCGTAGACGTAGAAATCCTCCCAGGGTGTATAACGCGTAAAGAAGGGCTCGACCCGGCGACTTCCGTCGGCGCGGGTGATAATCCGCGTGTAGGTGACATCAACTCCCGAACGACCATGCACCATCTGGCGCACGGCCCCGGCAGGGAGTGAAGAGTCGTACTGCCAGACCGGGGACCCGGGCTTCGTCCAGTTCTTCGTCGCGGGACCCTGGTAGGTGACACTGCGCCCGTCGGAGCTGCCGTAGAGTTCGAACGTGACCTGAGCGGCGGCAAGGTCGATCGTGCCGATGATATAAACGGGGCCGGGGCTATCATTACGCCAACGGAAATCGACCTCTGGTGTAAAGACGGTGGCGTCGAAGCCGAGGATGTTCTCGTAGAAGTTGACGATGTGGCTATGGCCGACACGACGGGTTACCTGTAGCCCGGCGTTAGAGACGGCGCGGAAGAGGGTGGTGGAGACCTGGCAGAGGCCGCCGCCAATCACACGCTCAAGCCGCCCACCGACAATGGCGTAGCCCTCAACGAAGCCGTTGGCCTCGGAGAAATCGCCCACCCCGGCGAAGGAGAACTCGGCTCCGGCTGGGACGATCATTCCGTCGATCATCTGGGTGGCCCGGCTGATATTGGTCACCCGTTCATATGAGGAGGCAGGGAAGCCGGTGGTGGCATGGCCAAGCAGGCTGAGAGGGGCCACCGGGGCGCTGGCGGCTGTGGCGATGGGATCCTGGGCTAGCAGCCAACGGCCCAGGGGCATCAGCGTCACTTCGTTGGGTGTACCCGCCTGTGCGGGGTTGTAGATCAGGCGGGCGCGCTCGAAGTACTGCACCAACTGCTCGGCATTGGCGCTGGGCTCCCACTCGTAGAACTCCTCAGAGATGGGGTAGCCGAAGATCGGTAGACCGCCATGGTTTTGCCAGAACCAGCCAAAGGCCCCGCCCAGGGTATGACCCGACTCGGGGAAGAAGCTACGCACCGGGTCAGGTGAGGCTCCAAGCCACTGGAAGGGTCCATCAGTGCGGTTGGCGCTGAAGAGCGCCCCGCCACGGGTGATCGTGATCTGCTGATCGAGCGGCATGCCAGGGCGATACTCGAGGCGCGCGTTCTCGAAATATTGCACCTGTAGCCCGTCGTTGCCAATGATCAACTCGGTGAGCGGCATACCGAAGATTGCCACGCCGCCATTGGCATCAAAGAAGCGTTTGATCTGCAGGGCGATATTGTGACCGGTTTCGGGGAAGTAGACTGAGCCAAGCGGCTGGGATAGGGCAGGGGCCGCTGTGACAGGTCGCGCAGGGAGGCTCACCATAAACGTGAGTATAAGGGTCAGACTCAAGAGCAGTTGCCGCATAGAAGTACCTCGGACGAACACAAACTGATGATTGATAACCCAAACATTATAGCACGCCACCTGAAGCGATCTGTTATACTTGCCTTGCGGCGTTGGCGTCGCAGCGGCGCGGAAACCAGGCCCGGCCTCCAAGCCATGCAGCCTGAGACGATCTCCAGGCCGATACAGTAGAGCGAGAGGCTGTCTGCAAACATTTGTCGCATCAGCCAATGATGCTGTTGCGATAGGTTCGAGCGACAGGCTCTTCGTACGAGTAGGTATGGAACTGCGACATTTGCGCTACTTCGAGGCAGTAGCGCGCCATTGTCACGTCACCAGGGCCGCAAGTGAGTTGCACATTGCCCAGCCGGCGCTCAGCAAGCAGATCAGCCAGCTTGAGCAAGAACTGGGCCTGGCCCTCTTCGACCGCGTTGGACGCAATGTTCGGCTGACCGAGGCGGGCGAGGCGCTGCTGCCTCACGCCCGTGCGGTGATGGCCCAGGTTGAGGCTTCCCGCGCCGAGATGGCCGAGCGGATCGGCTTGCGCCGCGGACGGGCCACGATCGGTACGACACCGACGGTCGGCACCCAGTTGCTGCCTAAGGTGCTGGCTGCCTTTAACCAGCGCTACCCAGGCATTGAACTGCGCCTGCATGAGGCGGGTGTGCAGACCTTGCTCGATCTGTTGGAGACGGGCCTGACCGATGTGGCAATTGTCACGCTGCCCGTAGAAGATGCCCATCTGACGGTAGTGCCACTCTTCAGCGAAGAGATGGTGGTTGCGGTCTGGCGTGGTCATCCCTTATCTGCTCTGAGCAGCGTGCAGTTGCGCGATCTGGCCAAGACGGCCTGGGTGCTCTCGCCTGAAAATTACGAACTGCGTGAAGCTACCCTCGTGGCCTGTCAGCAGGCCGGCTTTAGCCCACGGGTAGTGCTCGACGGCGGCGAGATCGATACGCTGCTGCGTTTTGTCGCCGCTGGCCTCGGTGTGGCCCTGGTGCCACGTCTGGCTGTACAGGAGGTGCAAGATCTGGTGGCCCTGCGGGTCGCCGATCAGGTCTTGCAGCGCTCGCTTGGGCTGGTCTGGCGTGGTGATCGGGTCGCTTCACCGGCGGCGCGGGCGCTGCGTGAGTTCCTGGTTGATCACCTGCGACGAGTCTAAAGCGAACTACAAGCGTTGATTGTCGTGGGGGCCCAGCGCTGCGCCCCTACCCCAGGTGTTCGAGACGGGCAAAGCTGGCCAGAATGCGCCGTTCGCGGTCGCTGAATTTTACCGTCACCTCTTCGTCGCCATCGACGAGGCGGCTGCTGATCACCACGCCTTCACCAAAGGTGGCGTGACGCACCCGCTGGCCAGCAAAGAAGCTGGCGCTGGCAGTTGGCACACTGCTGCGCCCACTTAGCCCGCTGCTCGCAGAGGCTGGTGGTGGGCTGCTTGCATGGCCCTGGTTACGGGCTGTGCTGCTGCGCCCGCTGAAGATGCTCGTCTGCACCGGAGTCTTGGCACGACGGGCCGGTTGTTTGAGCAGTTGACGCGGGATGTCGGCCAGAAAGCGCGAAGGAACGCTCAGGTTGACCCGTCCGAAGCTCAGACGCCGGAAGGCATAGCAGAGGTAGAGCCGGCGCCGGGCGCGGGTCATCCCGACATAGAGCAGGCGTCGCTCCTCTTCGAGTTGCTCGCGGTCGTCGATGGATCGGCTATGCGGCAACAGGCCATCTTCCAGCCCGATCAGGAAGACGACGGGATATTCCAGCCCTTTGGCCTGGTGCAGGGTAATACATGTGACCACATCAGCTTCCGGATCGAGCTTGTCGATGTCGGCGATCAGGGCAACCTCTTCGAGCAAGGTGGGCAACTGGGCTTCAAGGGGCAGGTTGAGATAGTCTGCGGTGACGTTGCGCAACTCCTCAAGGTTGGCCCAGCGTTCTTCGGCCTCTTCGGTGCCGTATTCGCGCAGCAGGGCCTCACGCATGCCAATACGCTCGATGATCAGGTCGAAGAGTTGGTCGAGCGGCAGTTGGCGCGCGGCATTGCTCAGCTCGCCGAGCAGGCTGGCGAAGGCCCGCAGGGCGGCGGCAATGCGTGGGCTGAAGGGGCTTGGCAGGGTGGACTGATCAAGCTCAGCGAGGCTCTGGAAGAGGGAGACCCCCAACTCAGCGGCCCAACGTACCAACTCGGCCTCGCTGCGTTCGCCGATGCCGCGAGCAGGCCAGTTGAGGATGCGCAGCAGGCTCACACTGTCGAAGGGGTTGAGCAGCACGCGCAGGTAGGCCAGCAGATCCTTCACCTCTTTGCGCTCGTAGAAGCGCGTCCCGCCGATGATCTGGTAGCGTAGCCCTCGCCGGATCAGCGCCTCTTCCAGGGCGCGCGACTGGGCATTGGTGCGGTAGAGCACGGCGCAATCACGCAGGCTGAATTCGCCTGCCGCCACCAGACGGGCGATCTCGTCGGTGACAAAAGCCGCCTCTTCATCCTGGTCATAGCCCTCGTGGAGTGAAACCTGCACCCCGGCCCCGTTCTCGGTCCAGAGCTGCTTGATATGTTTGCGGCGAGCGCCCGCGTTGATCACTGCCTGGGCCGTCTCGAGAATCGCCTGGGTCGAGCGGTAGTTCTGTTCAAGCAGGATCACCTGGGCTTCGGGGTAGTCCTGTTCAAACTGGCGAATGTTGCGCACGTCAGCCCCGCGAAAGAGGTAGATCGACTGGTCATCATCGCCAACGACGAAGAGGTTGCGGTGCAGCGCGGCGAGTTGGCGCACCAGGGTATACTGAACACGGTTGGTGTCCTGGTACTCGTCTACCAGTAGATAGACATAACGCTCATGGTAACGAGCAAGCACCTCGGGATGCTGATCGAAGAGGTGTACCGTCTCAACCAGCAAATCATCAAAATCGAGCGCATTGGCCTCGCGGAGCAGCACCTGATAGCGGGCGTAGCAGCGGGCGGCGATCTCGTCGCGGTAGCTGCGGTTAAGGCGCGCAAACTCCTCCGGTGAGACGAGTTCATTCTTGGCGCTGGAGATGCGCGCATGGATGGCACGGGGCGGGTTTTGCTTCTCGTCAAGCTTCAGTTCCCGCAACACCCGCCGCATCAGGCGCTCCTGGTCATCGCTGTCATAGATCACAAAATCGCGCTCGCGCCCGAGGTGGATAATATCGCGGCGCAGAAAGCGGGCGCAGAGGCTGTGGAAGGTGCCCATACTGAGCGCCTGGGCCTGACTTGTCCCGATCAGCGTCTCCAGTCGCGCCTTCATCTCACGGGCTGCTTTGTTGGTGAAGGTTACAGCAAGCAGGTTATAGGGATCGACTCCGACCTCGCCAATGAGGTGAGCAATGCGATGGGTCAGGACGCGGGTCTTGCCGCTGCCGGGACCGGCAAGCACCAGCACCGGCCCACTGATCGTCTCGACGGCACGGTGCTGGGCCGGGTTGAGTTGCTGCATGCGTTCGGACATAAGCTGTTGACGCGCGGGTTTGACCCACCCACGCCTCCTCTAATGATGGCATGGTTCAGCATCGGCTCTCTGAGCTTGATAATCGCCCTGTGCAGCGTTATGCTGGGGACATGAAGCCCAAACTGTCAAGCTCGTTTGAAGCATGCCTGACCCGATGTGTGTCATTAACTATAGCATAACAGACACGCTTTCAGGTTGAATCGAGTGAGGGAAAGCGAGTCAAAAGGAGCAAGCTTGACAATGGCCAGGCTCTCGCTCATACTCTAGACAAGAGCAGTTCTAGCGTGCTCTCTTTTGCCGAATACCGCCAACTGACCCTGATGCGTCAAATAAATTCAGATGGCTCTGCGCACGCTTACCATTGACCTGGCCCGCGGACATGTACGCCAGCAGTTGCCCGCCATGGTCGAGCGGGACTACCTGGGTGGTCGTGGTGCAGTGGCCTGGCTGCTCTGGCATCACCTGCCACCAGATACGCCTGCCCTGGCTCCGGCCAATCTGCTAATCTTTGCCGCCGGGCGTCTGGCCGGTAACGGGGCCTTCGCCGCAGGTGGCTTTGTGGTCGGCACGCGCTCGCCGCTGACCGGAGCGATTGGCTATAGCTGGGCCCAGGGCCATTGGGGTGAGCACCTACGCCGCGCTGGCTATGACCTGCTGATCATTCGCGGCCAGGCCCCCGAATGGGTCTATATCTACCTTGACCGCGACCAGGTGCGCCTGCGCCCGGCCGCGCACTTGGTCGGTCTCGATACCCTCGCCACCCATACGGCCTTGCGATCTGAGCTGGGTAGTGATGTGGCCGTTGCTTGCATCGGTCCGGCTGGCGAGGCCGATGTCGCCTATGCCAGCATTGTCGCCGAGGGGCGCTACATCGCCGAGCCAGCTGGCACGGGTATCGTTATGGCGACCAAGCGCATCAAGGCGGTGGTGGTGCGCGGTGGCCCGCCTGGTGCCCCCGCCGACCCGGCACGTCTGACGGCGGCCCTGGCTTCGGTGCGCCGCCGCAGTGAGACAAGCGCCCATTCTGCCGCCATCCGCCGGGTTGGCGACCTCTACCTGGTGGCACGGGCAGCAGCCCAGGGAGCGCTCAGCGGGCAGAATGGGGCCGTCGCCCACCCTGGGACGGGGTTGGTACAGGCGATTGGCAACCTGGCCAACCGGCGCGGCCCGAGCCGTGGCTGTACGGGTTGTCCGATGCCCTGTTACCACGACCTGGTCGCTACAGGTGAACCGTTACCAACGCTGGAGATGGTGACCGGTTTCGGGGCCCGCTGCGGAATCAGCAACCCCGATCACCTGGCGGCCCTGGCCGAGCATTGCCTGCGCCTTGGGCTTGACCCTGTTGCGACCAGCGCCGCCGTCGCCTTCCTGATGGAGTGTCAGGCTCGTGGACTCAGCCGCTCGACCAGGCTGGCCTGGGGTGATGGGCCGGCTGTGCTTGCCGCTGTTGAACGCCTGGCCCAGCGCCAGGAAAAGCGTGACCTGCTTTCGCTCGGCATTGGTGAGTTGCAAGCGATCTTCTGGGGGAGCGACGCATTTGCCCCGCAGGCCAGGGGCCTGGCCATGCCCGCCCTCGATCCGCGTGCGCTCAATGGTATGGCTCTGGCGATGGCGACTGCACCAATCGGCGGCGACCCGCGCTACGCGATGGCCTACGAGGAGTTGGTAGCCGATTTGCCGCCCTGGTTGCCCGAGGCCCCGAACCAGCCGCGCACCAGGGTTGGCAAGGCTCTGCGCCTGATCTGGCACGAGCGTTTTGCCGCCGCGCTCGACGCAACTGGCCTTTGTCGCCGCCTGGGCCTGCTGGGCTACCAGGTTGCCCCGGGTGAACTGCTGGCGTTAATCGCCGCAACCGGCATCACCCTCACTGGTGCCGATCTGGCGAAGATCGGTGAGCGCATCATTACCGTCGAGCAACTCTTTGCCCGCCGCTACGCCGATAGCGGGGCTGAAGCTGGCCTGCCCGCCCGCTGGACACAGGAAGCCCTGACGAGCGGCCCGGCAGCTGGCCATCTGCCGCCCCTTGCCGAACTGATCGCCGAGTACTACCAGCGGCACGGCTGGGATCCCCACGGCGATCCGACCCCTGCCCGCCTCGCCGAGTTGGGCATTCGGGTTTAGCCCCAATACCTTTCAAATAAGAAACCTGTCAGGTGCGGCCAGCCATGATCGTTCGCATTCTGATGCATTCCGTGGCCGCACCTGACAGGTTTTCTCAGCCATGCATCCATCCTTATTTGCAAAGTATTGGGTTTAGCCCCAGGCCCTGGCTTCTGCACCCTGGACCCGTGGGCGTCCCGCCCTGCAGCCGGGCCAGTTGCCGCCCCCGTGCTGTTCACGAATAAGGGCCACGCATACGCGAAGACCGTATCGCTTTCATTTATCGAAGATCCCGCTCTCTGGCTTCGGCTGAATCTGTTGCTTGAGCAGATCCTCAAAGCTCTTTAGTTGGCGTGGCGGCACGGCACGCTGGGCGATCACCATCACTTGCCCATTGGTCAGCACTAGCTCATAGATCCCAATCACCTTACGCCAGTTCTGGATCTCGGGCCATCTGATCGTACTGCGCCCCTGGCGCGAGTTCAGTTCGATCCCGCGCTGACTAAACGTGTAGAGCGTCGTCTGGTAGATCGACAGTTGGTTATCACGGCTCTGGCGGGAGAGGCTGATCCAGCCGGTGACGGCATAGATCAGCAGCGGTAACCAGGCCGCCAGGTAAAGGATCGCCGGGGCCGTCTCGCTCATAAAGGCATAGGCGGTTAGCACGGCCGCAACAAAAGCAAAGATGTAGAACATCGGCCGGCGGAAGTGGCGGCTCAGCGCGTGGCGCACAAACTCCTGGCGGGTCAGGGCACTTTCAAAGGCGATCTGCATAGGGCTGGCTCACTGGCAGAGAGATTCCGGCTGATAGCCTATTATAATATAGTCTCCTCGCTGGGCTAGCATCCGGCCCAGGGCTGATGCAAAGTCGCCTCAGGCAATGGCACGCGGATACCGCAGATGGAACAGATTCGCGCTGCGCTGCCGCAAAAAGCTCCGCGTCAATCCGTCAGATCAGCGCGATCCGCGTTCTCGTTCGGACTTTGCATCAGCCCTGGCCTCCGGCCCGGCAAAGCAACCCGCTACAGCGGCTCTCAGAAAGGTTGAGCCGACCTGCGCGTGGTGGATAGCCATGTTGCCTCCCGGTGCTGTGCGCGAAGTGGATGGGAGTGTTCTATGGAACCACTGGTGATCAGCTCTGATGATGTCCGTGCCGCAACGCTACGGCTGGCGGGCGTGGCCCACCGGACGCCTGTGCAGACCAGCCGGACTCTGAATGCCCTGGCTGGGCGCGAGCTCTTTCTCAAATGCGAGAACTTGCAGCGCAGCGGCTCGTTCAAGTTTCGCGGGGCCTACAATACACTGAGTGGCCTCGATGAGGCGACCCGTCGCCGGGGGGTGGTGGCCTTCAGCAGCGGCAACCATGCCCAGGGGGTGGCCCTGGCGGCGCGCCTGCTGGGTGTGCCCGCAGTGATCTGTATGCCTGACGATGCCCCGCCGGTGAAGCTGGCGGCTACTCGTGGTTATGGTGCCGAGGTGCAGATCTTTGCACGGGCAACGGTTGACCGCGACACCTTTGCCCGTGCAATTGCCGAAGAGCGCGGTATGACCATTGTGCCGCCCTATGATCACCCGCAGATCATTGCTGGCCAGGGTACGGCAGCCCTGGAGTTGCTGGAGCAGGTAGCCGAGCTTGATGCGCTGGTCGTTCCGGTTGGCGGCGGCGGATTGATCGGCGGCTGTGCGGTGGCGGCCAAAGCTCTGAACCCGGCCATCCGCATCTTCGGGGTCGAGACCGAAGGTGCCGACGATGTGCGCCAGTCTCTGGCTGCTGGCGTGCGTCTGACGATTGCCCCGCCTGCTACGATTGCTGACGGCATTCGCACCACTGCGCCCGGCCAACTCACCTTCCCGATCATCAAGCGCCACGTCGAGCAGGTGCTGGTTGTCTCCGACGCCCAGGTACTTGAAGCTCTACGCTTCATACTGCTGCGCCTGAAGCTGGTGCTTGAACCAACCGGCGCAGTTGGGCCGGCAGCGGTGCTGGCTGGCCTGCTGCCACCGGAATGTCGTCGCGTGGGGGTCATCCTCTGCGGCGGCAATCTTGACCCGAGCCTGCTACGCGAGCTCTGGTGAACACAAGAATGCGATGGAGCAATTGCTCCATCGCATAGTGGCGACCCCGGCGCGACTCGAACGCGCGGCCTTTTCCTCCGCAGGGAAACGCTCTAATCCACTGAGCTACGGGGTCGTGAAGACTCTCGCACACAGCGAGTATACCATGAACCTGTCATCTGTGCAAATTTTACGCACAGGGCTGATGCAAAGTCGCCTCAGGCAATCGCACGCGGATACCGCAGATGGAACAGATTCGCGCTGCGCTGCCGCAAAAAGCTCCGCGTCAATCCGTCAGATCAGCGCGATCCGCGTTCTCGTTCGGACTTTGCATCAGCCCTGATTTTACGCACGCTCAGCTAGCGAGCCACGACGCGCTCAAGTAGCTTGACGGCGGCATAGACCGTATCGAGATGGGGCGTTGGCGTGTTGGTCAGGCGTCCCAGTTCAACCACTGCCCCCACCAGGGCGTCGATCTCGGTGGATCGCCCGGCCTCAATATCCTGCAACATCGAGGTGCGGTGGGCCCCGATCTCCTCGGCCATACTGATGCGCCGCTCGATAGGCACGGGGAAGCGCACCCCCAGCTGCTCGGCGACGACTTGAGCCTCAGCCATCATTGCGGCGAGCAGGCGGCGCATCAGCGGGTCGCCCACAATCAGGTCGACGGTGGCCCGGCTGAGGGCGCTGAGGGGGTTGATCGAGAGGTTCCCCCACAGTTTTAGCCAGAGTTCGTTGCGGATGTCGGGGCGTACCGGGGCGCGCAGGCCGGCTGTGGTCATCAAACGTGAAAGACGGGTCGCCCGTTCGCTCTTGCTGCCGTCGGGCTCGCCCAGGGTGAAGCGGTTCCCTTCGATATGGCGGATCACGCCGGGACGGACAATTGCCGCCGCAGGATAGACCACACAGCCAAGTACCCGCTCGATCGGGGTAGCTGCCGCGATCAGGCCACCCGGATCGACCGCCTCAATCGGGCGGCCCTCGTAGGGGCCGCCGTGGCGCAGAAAATACCACCAGGGGATGCCGTTCTGCGCGTAGACCACGGCAGTCTCAGGGCCGTAGAGGGCCTGCATCGGCCTGGCCAGGGCCGCCAATGACTGGGCCTTTACGGCGACGATCACATAGTCCTGTGGCCCTGGTTCGGCCAGATCGGGTGTGGCGAGGACGGGCCGGGCGACTTCGCGCGAGCCGTCGGCATGTTCCAGGGCCAGTCCGTCGCGGACGATCGCCTCGAGGTGGGCCCCACGGGCGATCAGGCTCACCTCGGCCCCGGCCAGGGCCAGGCGCAGCCCGAGGTAACCACCAATGGCCCCTGCTCCGACAATACAGATCCGCACAGGGGGCTCCTTATAATTTACGCAGGTAGACCTGTTCAAGTGTATGGCGCTCGCCCTTCTCAAGGATCAAGTCGGCCCGCTCACGCGTAGGTTCGATATTCTGCTTGAGATTGAGATAGTTGATCTCACGCCAGATGCGCCGGGCGGTAGCGATGGCCTCCTCGGTGCTCAGTTCGGTGTAGCGCCGGAAGTACGAGGAGGGGTCGCGGAAGGAGGTCTGGCGTAGGCGCAGGAAGCGCTCGATATACCACTGCTGCAGGTGGCGTTCGTCGGCATCCACATAGATCGAGAAGTCGAAGAAATCGGAGACAAAGATCTGGGGTGAGTGGGCCAGGCGGCCGCCGCGCTGCAACACATTCAGACCCTCGACAATCAGGATATCGGGCCGGTCGATCTCCTGCACATGGTCGGGCATAATATCGTAGGTCAGGTGGGAGTAGATTGGCACCTCGAGCTGGGCAACGCCCGATTTTACATCGGCCATAAACTGGAGCAGGCGTCGCCGATCATAGCTCTCGGGGAAGCCCTTGCGGTGCATGATCTTGCGCTCCTGGAGCACCCGATTGGGGTAGAGAAAGCCGTCGGTGGTCACCAGACCCACCGAGAGGCCATCATGCAGGGTGGCCAGCAGGGCTTCGAGGATGCGCGCCGTGCTGCTCTTGCCGACAGCGACGCTGCCAGCGATACCGATCACATAGGGCACCCGGCGGGTTGAGCGCCCGCCGAGGAAGACATTGGTTACGGCATAAAGCTGTTGGGAGGCGTCATAGTAGAGTTGGAGCAGGCGCACGAGCGGCATATAGATGTCGGCCACGTCCTCCATCGAGACTGCATCGTTCAGGCTCACCATGTGATCCAGATCGGCGGCAGCGATTGGCAAGCTGACCCCATTCCGCAAGCGTGCCCACTCGGCGCGTGAGAAGCTGAGGTAGGGGCCTAGGTGCCGTTCAACGGTCGGCAGTGCGACCATAAATTCCCTCGATCCTAACGAAAGCTGCTGCGGAACGCCCGGTGTTTGCGCCTACTCCGCCAGGCCAAGGGTGCGCGCCATCGTGATGCGCTGGAGTTTGCCGGTGGCACCGCGTGGTAGGGCTGCGAGCATATGCACTTTGCGCGGCACTTTGAACTCGGCCAGGCTGCGGGCACAATGCTCGCGCAATTCGCGCTCACTCACTTCGCCCTTGAGCACCACGGCTGCATGCACCTCTTCGCCCAGGGTGGCATGAGGCACGGCAAAGCTCAGGGCCTCGGCTACAGCCGGGTGGCGCAGCAGCACATCATCGATCTCCAGCGGGGAGATCTTTTCGCCGCCCCGGTTGATCAACTCCTTGAGCCGGCCGGTCAGGCAGAGGTAGCCGTCAGCATCCAGGTAGCCCTGGTCGCCGGTGCGGAACCAGCCGTTGCTAAAGGCGACGGCATTCGCTTCGGGGTTGCGCTCGTAGCCGTCAACCACGTTGCCACCCCGCACGACCACCTCGCCGCGGGTGCCGGGCGGCAACATGAGCCCATGCTCGTCCATAATCGCCACATCGACGCCCACCCCAAGCCCCACCGAGCCGGGCTTGCGTGGGGCGGGCGGCAGAGGGTTCGAGGCCATCTGGTGGCTGGCCTCGGTCATGCCGTAGCTTTCGAGTACTGGCGCACTGAAGGTCGCTTCGAGCCGTTCCATCACCACCGGCGGCAGGGGCGCACTGCTTGAGCGGATGAAGCGGAAGGGATGCGCACGGATCACTTCGGCCTGGCGTTCGGCGCGTTGGAGCAGGATCTGGTGCATGGTCGGCACGGCCGAGTACCAGGTTGGCTGGAACTGCCTGACCCAGGCCCAGAATTTGAGGCCGTCGAAGCCGGGCGGGCAGATGACCGTGCCACCGGTGGCGAGCGTGCTGAGCAATGAGGCGACGAGGCCGTGGATGTGGAAGAGCGGCATCACGCAGAGGGTGCGATCGGCGGGGCCAAGCTGGTAGGTCGCGGCGATGTTGGCCGCCGAGGTGGCCAGGTTGCGATGACGGATAGGCACCCGTTTGGGTCGGCTGGTGGTGCCGCTGGTGTGCAGGATCATAGCCACATCGTCGGGGGTGGCAAATGAGGGCTGCCCCGCCGTCTCAGTCAGGGGCTGGCCATCGTGTAGCAAGCTAAGCCGGCCCTGTGCATCCGTCGCCGCTTCGAGCAGCAGCATCCCCGGCAGCAGGGCCGCCCGGGCAAGTTCACCCTCGCCGGGAGCCACGATCAGTGCTCCGGCCTGGGTGTCCTCATAGTAGAAGGCAAACTCTTCCTGGCGATACTTCGGGTTGAGTGGGGCCGCGGTGGCGGCAGTCGTGGCAGCCAGGAAGGTGATCGCCATCGCCGGGCCATTGCCCATGCTGATCGCCACTCTTGAACCACGAGTGAGCCCGCAGGCCTGCAATTGGCCAGCCAGTTCGTACACCTGCGCCCGCAGGTCGCCATAACTCAGGGCTGGCGCATCAGGCGCGACAAGCGCCGGGTGCGCATCGGCCCCGGCGGTGAGCAGTTCAAAGAGGGTTTTGGCGACGGGAAGGCTTGCCATGCATCACTCCGTTGTAGCTTGTGCAGCCTGGTTCAAGGGTAGTCTAACGAGTTACAGCCCCTGGAGCAAGCGGGGGCCGCTTCACCAACCGGCCGCAAGGCCATCACAGCGGGCTTCGCTACCGGCGGCATAGGTGCCATTGGCCAGGCGCCAGATGATCTGGCCGCGCCCAAAGCCACCCAGTTCGGCCTCGACCTGCACCCGGTGGCCGCGGGCGGCCAGACCCTCAATGATCGGGCGGGGCGTCTCCAGCTCAAGGCGCACACTACCGTCGCGCTCCCAACGCCAGCGGGGGGCGTCGAGCGCAGCCTGGGGCTGCATGGCATAGGTGAGGCTATTGACGATCACCTGGGTGTGCCCCTGCGGCTGCATATGGGCCCCCATCACGCCGAACGGCCCGACTGCTGCGCCGTCTTTGAGTAGAAAGCCGGGAATGATCGTATGGAAGGGCCGTTTGCCGGGCAGCAGCGTATTGGGATGGCCGGGCGTGGTCACAAAGCCGCAGCCACGATTATGCAGGGCAATGCCCCAGTCGGGCACCACTACTCCTGAGCCGAAGCCCATATAGGTGGACTGGATCATACTCACCATGCGCCCCTCGCGGTCAGCGGCGCAGAAGTAGACTGTCCCGCCACGGGGCAACTCAGCGGGGCCATAGTCGCCAGCGTGCGGGCCAATCAGCGCACGGCGGGTGGCCAGGCGCTCACGGTTGAGCAGCGCACGTACCGGCACCTCAGCGTGGGCGGGATCGCCAACATAGGCGAAGACATCGGCAAAGGCCAGCTTCATTGCCTCGATCTGCAGGTGGTAGCTCGCGGCGCTGTCACGCGGGTAGCGCGCCAGATCGAGCCCATCGAGCAGGCCCAGGCTGAGCAGGGCGGCGATACCCTGGCCGTTGGGCGGAATCTCGGCAACCGTATAGCCGGCGTAGTCCATCGTGATCGGCTCAACCCACTCGGAGTGATGGGCCGCCAGGTCAGCGGCGCTGAGTAGACCGCCAGTAGCCTGGCTAAAGGCGGCGATAGCGGCGGCGATCTCGCCCTCGTAGAAGACGCGCGGGCCAGCCTGGGCCAGCAGGCGCAGGGTCCGCGCATGGCCAGGGGCGACAAAGCGTTCACCGGCGCGTGGGGCGCGCCCGCCGGGCGCAAAGGTGGGCAAGAAACTCGCAAAGGCAGCCCCCTGACGGGCCTGGGCTGCCGCTACCCCCTGGGCCCAGAAATGGCTGACCAGCGCAGCAACCGGCGCGCCCTGCTCGGCATAGCTGATCGCCGGGCCAAGCACCTGCGCCAGGGGCAGTTGCCCGAAGCGGGCGTGCATATCGCCCCAGAGTTGCACGACGCCCGGTACCGTGACCGGCAGCCAGCCATGGGTCGGCAGATCCTGGTGCCCGGCCCGCTCAAGGGCTTCGCGACTGAGCGCAGCTGGCGCACGCCCGGATCCGTTGATCCCATGCAGCTTCGTTCCGTCCCAGATCAACGCAAAACCATCACCGCCGAGCCCATTCGAGGTTGGCTCAAGCACGGTAAGGCATGCGGCAGCAGCAATGGCCGCATCAATCGCACTGCCGCCCGCCTGGAGTATCTGCAGGCCAGCCTGTGAGGCGAGCGGGTGGCTGCTGGCGACGACCCCGTTGGCTGCCAGCAGGGGGGCGCGGCGGGTTGTGTAGGGCAGTTGCAACAAATCCTGATCAATCATGTGGCCCTCCGTTGGACCAGCAGGCGACACTCGCCTGGGCACGGCGTGAATTATGCCACATCTGGCAGTGTGGATGGATGCCTATATCTCCTACTCTAGATCTATGGACATACATAGGGCTGAGGGTATAATAGAATACGACTCCTTGTCGTGTCACGGAGGTGCTGCCGATGAGTATGATCAGCCCCAACCCCCGCCCACGCATGTTCTGGCCCTTGACCTGGCTCTTTGTTACACTGGTGATCCTCCCGCTGATCGCTATGCGCTTCGCCGTGGCACTCTTTCCCAGCCTGCCGACAGGCTGGTTACTGCTGTTTGGGTTGGTGATCTTGTGTGTAGGTGTCCTGGTTTGGTTCTACCAGCATGGTGGTGGATGGCGTCTTGTTGAGTACGATTCGGTCATGATCATCAGGAATCGCCTGAACAACAAAGTGCGTATGGTCAGTGCAGGCGAATATCTGATGATCCCGCTGCTTCATCGTCTTGAGGCCCGTCTGCCGATCTATGCCTTTCGCTTCGAGTTTGATGTTAGCAAGATCGACACCAACACCTTTCTGATCGGGCAGATCGACCGCGTGCGGATGCGGCTCTACTGTCGGCTACGGGATGGCCAGTACAAGCGCTTCTTCCATAAAGTCTCCTCGCGGCTTGACGTGCTCCGCACCTTGCAGCAAGAGCAAAAGCTCAGCGTCACCGATCACCAGCTCTGGAAGGGCTTTATGACCAGGGTGATCAGCGAGTTGGGTGATGATGTGCTGCGTGACGTGGTTTGGACCTGGCCTGAGCCAGTCGAGCGCAATCCGGCTGCGCTGAGCAAAAAACGGCTGGATCTGGCCATGCGGATTGAGCGGCGGCTCGAAAAAGAGTTGGAGGTGTGGGGCATTGAGATGTTGCCCTGTAGTGCTACGCTCACTGCGGCTGATGCGGCGGCGGGTGTGGCAGCTACAACCGGCGCGCCGGCAGCAGCAGGGCCGCCCGATCCAGCCGCCGCCCAGCCACCCCTGCGCAAGCTGGTTTTAGAGCAGATCGACGTCAAATTTGAGATCATCAGAGAGAGCATCCGCGACTACCAGTGGAAGCTCAATCGGGCCAATGAGGATGCCCATATCGACGCAGCCGCACTGCGCCAGCGTGGTTTCGCCGAGGCCGAAATACGTGCCCGCACCCTGTCGCTGCTGCTCGATGAGTTGATCAACCAGCGCGGCCTGACGATGAACGATCCGCTGGTGGCCGAGATGATGCGGGCCACCCTCTACAGCGACGGCCAGATGATCTGGCATAGTGTGATCGAGAAGGGCTCGAACGGCAAATCGGGTTAGGGGCGGGGCGCACCCGCCGCAGGCACAGCAAAGGGAAAGGCGATGACCCTCATTGGTGGCTCGTACGAGGAGGCCCTGGCGGCGATGCTTGCCGGCCTCAAGCCCCTGGGGCCTGAGAAGATTGCCCTGGTCGAAGCAGTCGGGCGTGTGCCGGTCGCCGAGTTGAAGCTGCCGCTGGTGCAGATTATGCCGGGGGTGCCGCTACGCCCCGAGCAGATTGCCTTACTGGCTGCGGCAGGGTTCAATACGCTGGAGGTAGTACGGCGGCCACGGGTGGCGATTGTGGCCGCTGGCGATGAGTTGCTGCCGGTTGGGGCCGCGCCCGTTCCCGGTAAAGTTTACGACAGCGACAGCCTGTTGCTGGCTGCCATGGTGCGCCGCGACGGCGGCCAACCCCTGACAGTGGGCATTGCGCACGACAATCTTAGCTCACTGCGCATGCGCCTGGCGGCGGCCATTGCTGGCGGGGCCGAGTTGATCCTGACCGTGGCGGGGGCGCACTATTGCGGGCACGACCTGGTACGTGAATTGATCGAGGCCGAGGGCCAGTTGCTGGTCTGGCAGGTGGCGATGGAGCCCGACCGGCCCCTGCTCTTTGGCCTGCTGGCGGGTGTGGCGGTGCTTGGCCTGCCTGGTGCTCCCGCCGAAGCGCTGGTCTGCGCGGAGTTGTTTGCCCGCCCGGCCTTGCTGCACCTTGCTGGGCACCGTCAAGCCGGGCGCTCGCGTGTCCAGGCCCGGCTTGAAACACCGACGGCCCGCCACCTGCTGTCCCATTATGCCCGCGGCAGCTTGCATATGGGCGAGCACGGCTATAGTGTTGCCCTTGACCAGCACAGTAGCCTGGTTGACCCTGCCGTCAATGCCCTGGTGCTCATTCCCCCCGGTGAAGGTGATTTGCCCATGGGGAGTCCGGTCGAGGTGCTGGTGTTGCAGTAGGGTGGAGGATAGGTGGGAGAGGTTTGTAGACCGATCGCCAGAGTCTTATGAGGCAGTCTGCCGCAGCATGTCGGCGAAGGTGTGCAGGCGGGCTATCTGATCGGGGCCGGGGCCGATGATCGGACGTGCCTTGCGAATGATGGCCAGCGCCGCCTCGGGGCTGAGGTTGCGGTTGGCCACTAGGTAGGCGGCGGCCATGATCGGTGCTCGGCCTACCCCGGCGTGACAATGAACTAGCACTGGCAGGCCGTCAGCATGGGCGCGGCTGATAAAGCTCACCCCGAGCGTCAGTTGCTCAAGGCTGGGGGCGGTAAAGTCCTGAACCAGCAGGCGCAGCGTACAGGTGGGCCACGGTTCGACAAACGCATCCTCGCGCTCGGCCTGCAGGCTGAGCACCGCCCGGATGCCCATCGCGTGCAAGTCGGGCCACTGATCGGCGCGAAACTGGCCACCGACAAAGAGCAAAGGGTCAAGCGCAGAGACGTTCAGGCCAAAGATGCGGCGCCACTGAGTCTGGAGATAGGCAAGCATAGGTTGACAACTCGGATTGTGGAAATTATGCCTTGTCCATCGTACCATGAGTAGAGTTGTTCGGGCTTCTCGTGTACAATAGTTAGGCGATGTGGCTTTTTCGCAAAAGCTTTGACCTTAGTCGTGCTCAGCCACGGCTTGTTGGTGCTGAAGATCTGAGCGTGGTTGCTCGCCTGCTTAGTGAGGGCACACGACGTTACCATAGCCTGAGTGGCGGGGATCTGGCTGCGTTGCTTGCGGCTGGACGTGGGGCGGTGCTCGACGCAGCTGGCGAACTCTACGGTGTGGCTGTGGCCAGTTGGCCTGCCGATGCCGGTTGCTGGATCCGCGCCGTGGCCCTCGCCGAAGGCGTCGATCTGCGATCGGCGCTGATCCTCCTGATGCGCACTTTGCATACCACTCTTGCCGATCATGGTACGCGGATGATCTTCTATGGCGGCGATGAGGCTGCTGATGGATGGTTGCTCCCTGCTCTGCTTGAACTGGGCTACGATCCTGATACCGAAGTCGTTGTCTACGAAAAGCAGCGCCTTGACATCCCGGATCATGGCCATCCTGCTGTGCTGGTGCGCCCTGCCGTACCTGCCGATCTGGGTGCGGTACTGGCCCTTGACCGGGCCTGCTTTGAGCCCCAGTGGACAAAGGATGACACGGTGCTTGGCCCGTCGATTGAGCAAGGCCCCTACTTTGTGGTCGCTGAACTGGCCGGGCAGACGGTGGGTTATGCCTATGCCACCGCTCACTTCGGTGGACGCCTGGTTCATCTGGTGCGCATTGCAGTTGACCCGGCCTATCGTGGGGCGCGTATCGGGGTGCGCCTGCTCGCCGAGGTGGTGGGCTACGCCCGTCAACAACAGGCCAGCACGATCACTCTGAATACTCAGGCTTACAACATCCACGCCCAGCGTCTCTATCGTTGGTTCGGCTTTGCGGCCACCGGCGAGCGCCAGCCGATTCTGCGCCGGCGGCTTCAACCCTGAGCGACAACCCGGATTGCGCACATAAACAGCGTCCAGCAGCCCTGCAACCTTGCTCATCAGTGGCCCCCGCCGATGTGGTCGGGAGGCCCACAACGTCAGAACAGAGGGGTGCGTTATGCCGCCGATCAACGACCCGCAAGACTGGGATCGCTTTTTTCGTCTTGATGCACCCCGGCGCGGTGGCCCTCTGCGTGCGCTGGCTAACCTCCTGATCATCGGTGTTGTGCTTACCCTGGTGCTAGGCGGCGGCTATTTCGTCTTCACCGCTGGCCTGCAACGCATACGCACGAGTGCGGCGCTGACTGCTGAAGCGGTTGCGACCCAGAATGTGGCCATCCCCGCCACCCGCACTGCGGTCTCGATCAGCCGCACGGCCACCTCTGCCGTGCTGCTCGGCACGGTAGGCCCCATATCAACAGCCACCCCGGTGACGAGCCTGCTCGGACGAAGCAGTGTGCTCAGTGGCGGCAACCTGCGCCGCGAGCCCGTGCTTGACGAGGCCACGGTGATTGGCCAGATCTGTCCAGGCGACCAGGTCGACGTGCTTGAGGAACAGATCATGGGTGATGGCTCGCGCTGGTACCGCATCCGTCTTACCGCCCTCGGCCCCGCCTGTGTGCCTACCCACGTAGGGCTGGCGGCCAGCGGCTGGGCCAATGCCAGCCTGCTCGCCCCGCTGACCCCCTGAGGGTTGGAGTGGCTACAAGGTGCGCCAGAAGACCAGAGCCATCACGGCACGCCCAAGGCTGGTCAAGGCGAAGAGAAAGCCCATGCCCGCCAGGGTCAGCGGCCCAAGCCCAATCTGCGCCTCGGCGAGGGCCATCGCCATGGCCCCGCCCAGCAGCCCGGCCACCAGCGTCCCGACGCCAGTGATCGCACTATGGGCGGCAATCGCCGGCCCACGACTCTCCACCGGGGCCAGTTCCATCAGCACGTTGGCCAGGCCCTGATTGAGTCCCGGCCAGAAGATCCCGGCGAGAATCGCCATTAACCAGAGCGGCACAATGTTCTCGGGGCTTGAAAGCACCCAACCCCACGGCAGCAGAATCGTACCAAGGATACAGCCCACCAGGATGCGGCGATTACCGTAGCGATCCTGCCACTGGCCGATGATCGGCCCGCTCACCAGCGCAACCGCACCGGTGACGATGCCGGTCAGGGCCAGGGTCGAAAAGCTCAGTTCCAGTACCGCCAGACCATAGGCGTTGAAGAAGGGACTGGCCACACCTGTCACCAGCGCCCAGCCCAGGCTGGTAAAGATAAAGGTGCGAAAACGTCCGTCGCGCAGCGGTTCACCGAACATGG
Organism: uncultured Chloroflexaceae bacterium; assembly: GCA_964592425.1. Classification (GTDB taxonomy): domain Bacteria; phylum Chloroflexota; class Chloroflexia; order Chloroflexales; family Chloroflexaceae; genus Viridilinea. Next base: position 94,161 of record CAZQCG010000010.1, on the reverse strand, counting down.
CCTTTAGACTCGCCTGGGGGCGTGTTGTCAGGGGTGGCTCGGCCTGGCGTGCAATCAGGAGGGCCGCCCCAAGGGCGGCGAGCAGACTGACCCCGAAGATCACGGCGTAGCCAACTGACAGCTGGCCCTGGCCACGGAAGTGGTCGAGGGCCAGGCCAGCCAGGTAGGTGGTAAGCATTGCCGAGAGGGCAACTACGGTGTTGCGCACCCCGAAGTAACGCCCGCGCTCATGGCCCGGCACCAGGTCGCTCATCCAACTCAGCCAGGCGTTGGCAGCGATGCCGTTGGCCGCGTAAGAGATGGCCAGGCCCAGGAAGAAGATCGCCAACTCGCTGCCCTGCAGAAAGCTCAGAAAGGGCAGGGCCAGCAGCAGCGCCCAGATCAGACGCCCGACCAGCGATCCATAGAGCACCAGGTTGCGCCGCTCGCCGCTGCGCTGTTCGAGGTAGGCCCCTACAAACTGGAAGAGTTGGCCGACAAAAGGCAGGGCACCCAGCAGGCCCAGTTGGAAATTGTTGGCACCGAGCAGCAGCGCGAAGCCGGTCAGGAAGACACTGCCGCCAATCGCCCCGCTGATGGTGATCTGCACTGTCGCCACGGCCCCTTCAAGAGTCGAGATGTGCAGCGCTCGGCGTACCTCTGCCGGACTGAGCGGGCCCTGGGGGGGCGCGCCACGCGATCCGGTGGTACTGTGCTCAACCTCGACGGCGGGGGCTTGGACTGCCGCCTCCTGGGTTACGCCTGCATCATTGGTGGCGTTGGTGGTAAGCGTGACGCGGCGCTGGAGACGGAAGGATCTGGCCATAACCCTCCTTGAGCATAAACTTCCCTAGAGCAATCCTAGCTGGCTGTCGATGTATGTCAACCGTCTCCAGACTGATCTCAAGGCTGTGCAAGGCCCGTATGATATAATTGCAGCATGAGCTTGCTGCGCGCCGATGGCGATGTAGGCGGGCCACACCTGGAGTGGAGGGCCGCATGAATTTTATCGATCTGCTCTTTTTATTGCTCTTTATCGGAATGCTGGCACTCGGCTTTTTTCAGGGCATGATTCGCATTATCCTCTTGCTGATCGCCCTCTACCTGGGTGTGGTACTGGCCAGTCTCTACTATGCACCCCTGGGCGAGGTCTTTGTGCGCAACTTCGGTGCACAGCGTACGGTTGCCCAATACCTCGCCTTTGTGCTGGTGTTGACGATTGGCTTTGCCCTGCTGGCGGCTGCCGGGCTCTATACGTTCCGTTATACACGCAGCCTCGGTGGCTTCGAGTACCTCAACCGTGTCGGTGGGACGTTGATGGGCATGATCCTGGGGGCATTGCTGATCGGCATCTTCGGGTCGTTGCTCTGGAACCTGATGATCGTGCGTGGCGGTCGGGGCATCGATCTGCCCTTCTTTCGTGGCCTGGGCAACTCAGTCGCGAGCTCCTCGCTCTTGCCGTTCTTTGTGAATCAACTGCTACCGGTGGTCTTCGCTCGCCTCGATCCGATTTTACCCGATGGGGCTAACCTGCTCTTCCTAGTACAATGAGCGTTACACTTCCTGCGATCAGTATTGCCGAGCAGACACTCGAGACGCTCGAGTTTCCCAAGATTCGCGCTCAACTGGCTGCCTATACCTCCTTCGCCGCCTCACGTGAACTGGCGCTGGCCCTCGCGCCAGCAACGGTTGTTGCCGAGGTGCGGCGTGCCGTTATGCTGACCAGCGAGGCGCGGACGCTGCTCGTTGAGTTTCCCGAGACGTCGATCGGCGGGGCCCGTGATGTCCGCCGTGCTGTGCGCCACGCTGCCCGCGGCGGGGTGCTGGATGGCCCCACCCTGCTCGAACTGGCAACCACGGTGGCGGCGGCTCGCACCCTGCGCACCCGTCTGCTCAGGCTTGATCAGCTGCGCTACCCGTTTTTGAGCGAGTTGGGCGGGCTGCTGCCCATGCTGCCGCCCCTTGAGCAGGCGATCCTGGCCGCGATTGGCGATGATGGCCAGGTACTCGATAGCGCCAGCGTCGAACTAGGCCGCCTGCGCCGCGAGATCCGCATCGCCTTCGCCCGCCTTCAGGAGAAACTCCAGCACCTGATCACGTCGGCAACTACCGGCGGTGCCCTGCAGGAACCGATCATTACCGTGCGCAACGGGCGCTATGTCGTGCCGGTCAAGGCCAGTCACCGTAAAGATGTGCGTGGCCTCGTCCACGATCAGTCGAGTAGCGGGGCGACCCTCTATATCGAGCCGATGGCCGTCGTCGAGTTGAACAACCGCTGGCGTGAGTTGCAGTCGGCTGAGGAGGAGGAGATCCAGCGTGTGCTGGCGGCGCTCTCCGACCAGGTCGGCGCGGCTGCCTCGCTGCTGATAGCCGCAGTCGAGACGATCGCGCTGATCGACCTGGCTCTGGCCAGAGCGCGCTACGCTGAGGCCCTCCACGCGGTTGCCCCAACGATTGTTGATCTGGCTGAGTACAATGGTGATCCGACCACGCCCGAACAGGCCCCACTGCTGCTGACGGAAGCGCGCCATCCCCTGCTCGATCCGCAGACGGTTGTGCCGACCACGATCTGGCTGGGCGATAGCTTTCGCCTGCTGCTGATCACTGGTCCCAATACCGGCGGCAAGACGGTCGCCCTCAAGACGACGGGCCTGCTGGCGCTGATGGCCCAGGCTGGCCTGCATCTGCCAGCCTCTGCGCCCTCGCGCATGCCTGTCTTCGGCCATATCTTCGCCGATATTGGCGACGAGCAGAGTATCGAACAGAGCCTCTCGACCTTCTCGTCGCATATGCGCACGATTATCCGTGTGCTCAAGGCGCTGGAAGAGCCCTTCGCCAGCGAGGAGTTGCAGACCGCCGACCAGTGGGAGCTCTTGAGCGCCGAACAACCAGCGGCCCTGGTGCTCTTCGACGAGTTGGGTGCTGGCACTGACCCGGTTGAAGGTGCGGCGCTGGCCCGTGCGATTATTGAGCGCCTGCTTGAGCTTGAGGTGCTGGGGGTTGCGACGACCCACTATGCTGAGCTCAAAGCCTTTGCCTACAGCACCCCGGGCGTGCAGAATGCCTCGGTGGAATTTGATGTCGAGACCCTTGCGCCGACCTATCGCCTGAGCATTGGCCTGCCGGGCCGCTCCAACGCCCTGGCCATTGCCGGGCGGCTGGGCCTTGATCCGACTCTGGTTGAGCGCGCCCGTACCTCGCTCACCCGTGAAGATGCCGCTGTCGAGGATCTGCTGGCTGGTATTCATCGTGAGCGGGAGGCCGCCAGTGCGGCGCTGGCCCGCGCCGAAGCCTTGCGCGACGATGCCGAAAAGTACCGCGACCGCCTCCAGCAAGAGTTGCTCGACTTTCAAGAGCAACGTGAGGCGCAGTTTGCAACCGCCCAGGCCGAGCTTGAGGCTGAGTTGCGTGAGGTACGCACCCAGTTGCGGCGCCTGCGTGATGATTTTCGCAACGTCGCCCTTTCACGCCAGTGGCTCGAAGAGGCTGGCCAGCGCGTCAGTACAGCCTCCGAACAGGTGCGTGAGGCAGCCAGCCGTCCGCGCCCTGCCCCGCCCCAGGCTCCGCCGCTGCCGCAGCCCCCCCGCCCTTTGCAACGCGGCGATACGGTGCTGGTGCGCTCGGTCGGCCTTAAGGGCGAGATCATCAATATTGACGAAGCTGAGGGGAGCGCGATGGTACAGGTGGGTGGCTTTCGGATGGAGGTTGACCTGCGCGAGCTGCGGCGCGAAAAGGGCACCCCCGCCGGCCCTGACGAGCGTCCGCAGTACCCTGCCGAGCGCACCGTTACGCTCCCCCCGCCGCCTGATGTTGCGATGACCTTCGACATGCGCGGCTGGCGTGCCCATGAGGTTGGCGAACGGCTTGAACGTTACCTCAACGATGCCTACCTGGCCGGGCTGAACCAGGTACGCCTTGTCCATGGCAAAGGCACTGGTGTCCTGCGCCAGATCGTGCGTGAGTTGCTCCAGAGCCATCCGCTGGTTGCCTCTTTCGGCAATGGCGGCAGCGATGGTGGCGATGGGGTGACGGTAGCCCGGCTAGTTGAGCGGTAGCAAACACCTATGCAGTTACTCTTCCGTAGCCTGAGCCTTGGGCTGCTTGCCTTGATCATCGCTGGCTGCGGGGCCTTGCCCTGGGGTAACGCCTCCTCTCGCCCAGCGCCTGCGGCAACCCCCCAGGCAGCGACGATGGCGACACCTGCCCTGCCCCCCACGCCGCAGCCGCGGCCAACTCGCACAACCGGCACCGGTTCAACCGGGGCCAACCCCCGTCCCACTCCATCCCAGCCAGACCTCCCGTTGATGCAAGCCACGCCGACCCTCGCCCCGGTCGACGCTACTTTGCGTATGCAGATCTTTGAAGAGGTCTGGACGCTTGTGCGTGACAAGTATGTCTATGAGGACTACGGTGGGGCTGATTGGGCGCAGGTGCGCCAGGAGTTCGCGCCGCAAGTGGCGGCCACTGATGATCCTGAACAGTTCTATGCGCTGATGCGTACGCTGATCGGCCGGCTTGGCGACGACCATTCGCGTTTCGAGTCGCCCCAGGAGGTTGCCGAGCAGCAAGCCGAGTTCAGCGGCGACCTGCGCTACGGCGGGATCGGGGCCCAGATTCGCACCGTTGATGAGGGTGGCCTGATCACGGTGCTTGCTTCCGGCGGCCCCGCCGAACAGGCCGGGCTGCAACCACGCGACCTGGTGCTGGCGATCAATGGTATCCCCTTCAACAACAGCGAAGCCTTTGGCCCTGGGGGGCCGATCAGCGCCGTGCGCGGCGAACCAGGCACCCCGGTGACCCTGACTGTGCAGCGGGCTAGCGACCCCCCGCAGGACGTGGTGGTTCTGCGGGGGCCGATTGATACCGATGCCTTTAACGAGGTGCGCTGGCGTCTGCTAGCGGATGGCACGGTTGGCCTGATCGAGATTCCCAGCTTCTATGTTGATGGGCTGGAAGATAACGTGCGTTATGCCGTGGAGCAACTTTTGGCAAGCGGCGACCTGCAGGGGCTCGTGCTTGACGTGCGCGAAAACTCGGGCGGCTATGTCCACCTGATGCGCAATACCATCGCCCTCTTCCACAATGGTGGCAGCATTGGGAGCACCAGTGGGCGCAGCGAGCAAGAAGAACAGCAGATTCCCACCGATCAAGTGATCGCAGGGGTTGAGAATCTGCCGCTCGTCGTGCTGATCAGTCCCGAAACGGTCAGTGCTGCCGAAATGTTTGCCGCCGGCATGCAGAGCCTAGGGCGCACGCGGGTGGTAGGCATGCCGAGCGCCGGGAACACCGAGAATCTCTACAGCTATAGCTTTGACGATGGCTCACGTCTGCTGATCGCCGAGGTGGCCTACCGTTTGCCTGACGGGACGCTGATCGAAGGGCGCGGTGTGCTCCCCGACCGCCAAGTCGATGCCGAGTGGTGGCGCTTCCCGCCCGACGAAGATCCACAACTGCTTGCCGCGCTCGAGGAGCTTGGCCTTAGCCAGGGCTCGTAGGTACTTTTACTGCGCATCAGCCAGACGGGTGGCAGCCAGTTCGACCAGTTCAGGAAAGACCAGCCCGGGCAGCATCAGGTTGCCAGCACGCACACGCTGGCGGCGGATCTCAGGGTCAGCCGCGAAGCTACGGCCTCCTGATCCTGCCAGCCATGTTAGCAACACGCTGAAGCGGTCAGGGGCCATCGATTGTTCAAGTCCATTCATAATCGCCCGCGCCAGCCCACTAAGCTCTGAGCCCTCTTCGGAGGCCAGGGCCTGCGGTGGTAGCGCAACAATCGTCGCCTCTGCCCCATCAGGTTGCACCAGCACCCGGATGAAGCCCTCACCGGGGCGTGGGCCACTCGCCTCAAAGCCGACCACGTTGCCAGACATCACCCCGCTGGCGATGCGCTCGGCCTCATTAGTAACTAAGACCCGCGCTCCGATATCAAAGCCTAACCCTTCGTACCAGACAATGCGTGGATCACCATCAAGATGCTGGTGTGACATATCATCCTCAAGCTAAGACATGGTTCAGAAGCGGCCATTCCAGCCTGACCGTTCGCCCACAACCCCGGCAGCCAGACAGCCCGACCGCGTGCGGTGTGGGGGTTGTGGGAGCTGTGGGAGCTGTGGGCAAACTGTTCAGCGGACCCAGCCTTTCTGAACGCCTGTCTAACGTCAAAAGGGGGATCACCTGATCCGTTATACGCTCTTTGCAGGCCCCTTGGGGCTAGTGCTGGTCGCGCATACGGGGCGTGGGCTGGCTCTGCTGGGTATGGACGAGGCGAGCGCACCGCTTGAGGCGGCCTTGCGAACGGCCTATCCCCAGACTGAGTTGCTGCGTGACGACGAGGCGCTGCGAGCGGTTGTCCATAGTCTGGCGCGTTATCTTGACGGGGCTGGCCCACTTGACAAACTGCCCCTCGATGTACGCGCCACGCCCTTTCAGGCGCGGGTCTGGGCTGCGCTTCAGGCCATCCCCTACGGTGAGACCCGCAGCTACGGCCAGCTTGCCGCGCAACTCGGGCTGAGCCATGGAGCTGCCCGCGCCGTCGGCAGCGCCTGTGCGGCCAACCCGGTCGCCCTGGTTGTGCCGTGTCACCGTGCAGTCGGGGCTGATGGCCGACTGCACGGTTTCCGCTGGGGCCTGGATCGCAAAGCCCGCCTGCTGGCCCTCGAACAGGGTCGTTAGTCTGACTACTCGCTCTGCTCGGCCTGTTCAGTCGGCTCGACCTGCTCGGCCTTGCGGCGGCGTCCCCCGCGCCGGCGTGGTTTTTCTGCCTCGCCGGCTACCTCGTCGGCAGGTGGTGCTGCTTCGGGCAGGCTTACACCGGCCTGAATCGCTTGCAAGGCATGCTTATGCAGCTTCACAAACAGATCGATGGGCAGTAATACCGCCGCGGGGTAGCCCTTCTGAGTAATCACGATCGGCTGTTGCTGGCCGCGGCTGCGTGAAATCAGGGCAGCCATTGAGCTAGCGGCCTTTGAGATCGGTACAACACCACCTTCCAGGTCGACATTGAGTTCGCGGCGGGATGGAGGAGTACGGGGCATAGGTGCAAGCTCCTGCTAGCGACTATACAGATGCGGGTGAGCTATGCGGCGCCACTGGGGCGCCGTCCTATAGATACAAGCGGGCTTTTGCGCGACTCAGCGCTCGTCCTCGCGCCGGCGTGGGCGTGGACGGTCACCACGATCACCGCGGGGTGGCCCACCGCGCCCGCCGCGGTCGCCACGGTCGCCACGCGAAGCCCCGCCGCCACCAGCCGCGCGCCGATCTTCGGGCGACTCGCCGGTCAGCACGGCGCGGCGGCTGAGGCTGATCTTGCCGCTGGCGCTATCGACGCCGATCACCATAACATTGATCTCATCGCCGATCTGGATCACATCCTCGACATTCTCAACCCTGGTCTCGGCCAGTTCCGAGACATGTACCATCCCGTCTTTGCCGGGCAGGATGTTGATGAAGGCACCGAAGGGCTTGATGCTGACCACTTTGCCCAGGAAGATGTCGCCCACCTTGGCCTCACGGGTCAGTCCTTCAACCATGGCCACGGCAGCCTTGGCGGCCTCGCCATCGGCGGTGGTGACGAAGACGCGCCCATCGTCTTCGACATCGATCTGTGCCCCGGTGGTATCGACAATGTTGCGGATGTTTTTGCCGCCGGGGCCGATCAGGGCACCGATCTTCTCGACGGGGATCTGCAGGGTGATGATGCGCGGGGCGTGGGGCGACATCTCCTGGCGGCCCTGGGTAATCACCGCATTCATCTTGTCAAGGATGAAGAGGCGCCCCTGGCGGGCCTGCTCGAAGGCCTGGCCCATAATCTCGTAGGTGATGCCGGTAGTCTTGATATCCATCTGCAGGCCGGTCACCCCATCACCCGTCCCGGCGACCTTGAAGTCCATATCGCCGAGGGCATCCTCAAGGCCCTGGATATCGGTGAGCACCTTCCAGCGCCCATCAGGGGCGGTGATCAGGCCCATCGCTACCCCGGCCACGGGGGATTTGAGCGGCACCCCGGCGTCCATCAGGCTCAGCGACGAGCCGCAGACCGAAGCCATCGAAGAGGAGCCGTTTGAGCTGAGCACCTCCGAGACCAGGCGCATGGTGTAGGGGAACTCGTTCTGGGGCGGCAGAACGGCGTAGAGCGAGCGCTCGGCCAGGGCACCATGGCCGATGTCACGCCGACGCGGCGAACCGATCCGGCGCGCCTCGCCGGTGCTGTAGGGTGGGAAGTTATAGTGATGAATGTAGCGTTTGGTTGTCTCGATGCCCAGGTCGTCGAGGCGCTGCTCGTCACCGGGCGAGCCGAGGGTGGTGATCGTCAGCACCTGGGTCTGGCCGCGGGTAAAGAGCCCTGAGCCATGCACACGCGGGATGACGCCGATCTCAACGCTGATCGGGCGGATCTCATGGGGCTGCCGACCATCGACGCGCATGCCCTCATCAAGAATGGCATCGCGCACCTCGGCCTTGAGCAGCTTATCGAAGATTTTGCTCAGTTCCTTAACCCGTGCCGGCAATTCTTCCTCCGGCTCATCAACGCTGAAGTGGGCAATCACCTCGTCCTTGAGGGCCTGGGTTGCCTGTTCGCGCTCCTGCTTGACTGAGCTGCGCACAGCCTGGCGTAGGCGCTGGCTCATCCAGTTGCTGACACTCTCCTCAAGCGAGGTGTCGCTCACCGGTGGCATAAAGGGGCGTTTGGGCTTGCCACAGAGGCGCACCAGCTCATTCTGCAGTTCACAGAGCTGCTTACAGACGGCGTGGCCCTCGATCACCGCCTGGAGCATCTCCTGCTCGCTGAGCTCGTAGGCACCGGCCTCCACCATCAGCACCGCCTCATTCGTGCCAGCCACGACCAGGTCAAGCCGGCTCTGTTCGAGATCGCTCATCGGCGGGTTGGCCACGAGCTGTCCATCGATGAAGCCCATCTGCACCGCGCCGACCGGGCCAGCGAAGGGCAGATCACTGATCGCCAGGGCTGCCGAAGCACCGATAATCGCCAGCGGGCCGGGGTCATTGACCATGTCGATCGCAAAGGTCGTGATAATGATCTGCACCTCGTTCTGATAGCCCTTGGGGAAGAGCGGGCGCAGGGGGCGATCGGTCAGGCGTGAGGTAAGAATTGCGGTCGTGGTGGGCCGCCCCTCACGCTTGAAGAAGTTGCCGGGGATCTTCCCGGCCGAGTACATACGCTCCTCATAGTCCACAGTCAGCGGGAAGAAATCCACCCCCTCGCGGGCCTCCTTCGCGCCGACCACCGTCGCCAGCAGTACCGTATCGCCGTAGCGCACGGTAACCGCGCCATCGGCCTGTTCAGCATACCTGCCGGCCTCAATCGTGAGGGTGCGGCCTGCGATTTCGGCACTAACAGCGAAAACTTTCTGTTCTGTCACGCTCAATTCCTCCGTACCGTTAGAGGTACATTCCGGCCTACAACATAAGATAGGGGCACCAGCGGTCAGCAAGACTGCCGGTGCCCCTAAAGGTCTACGACAAGGTCCAGACTTCTCATTAGCGGCGCAGGCCCAGTCGTTCGATCACCTTGCGATAGCGCTCTTTGTCACGGCTCTGCAGATAGTTCAGCAAGCGGCGGCGGCGACCAACCAGCTTGAGCAAGCCGCGGCGGGAGTGATGGTCGTGGATGTGGGTGCGCAGGTGTTCGATCAGCTGATTGATGCGCTCGGTCAACAGGGCCACTTGCACCTCGGGCGAGCCGGTATCGGTGCTGTGAACCTGATAGCCATCGATGATCGTAGTCTTCTCTTCTTTTTCAAGCGCCATTATCTCCTCCTGGTAATCGCGCACGGGCCTGGCGCAGCCCGGCGTTCAAGCATAAGGGGCGTGCATATTATAACACAGAGTCAGGCCAGGCTGTTCCAAAGCCTAGAATGTCGATCCGCGAGCGTTCGAGCGCCAGGTAATCACCGGCTTTGATCTGTTCGGTGCCAAGATCGGCGGCGAGATCAGCGGCGGTGAGACTGGTGCGCAGGCCGATCACGCCGATACCAATATCGAGGCTGAGTTCGAGGTAGACGGCGCGGTAGGGCAGGTGATGGCCTTGCTCTTCCCAGGTGGCCAGTTCAAGTACCCGGCCCAGCAGTTGGGGCGCGTAGCTGACGCCCTTGCGCCAGCGTGGTTCGGGGATCAGCCCCTGGCGCTGGGGCGGCTGTTGCAGCCGCACACTGCTGAGGGCGCAGAGCAGGTGCGCATTGCCAGCCTGGCCAACCCGGGCCGGATCGACAAGGTGATGCCGGTCAACCACGTTGAGCAGCATACCGGCAGGAAAGAGGCTCCCGCCGGTAGTCGGGCGTAACAACAACTGGGGTAGGTAGCGCTGCCCGTCGGTGTGCAGCTTGCCCGGCACTATGCGCTCCAGCACACAGGGCAGGTTGAGTTGATCGAGCAGGGGAAAACGCAGCTTGCTCATAGTCATTCAGGCACTACCGTTCAAATAAGAAACCTGTCAGGTGCGGCCAGCCATGATCGTTCTCATTCTGATGCATTCCGTGGCCGCACCTGACAGGTTTTCTCAGCCATGCATCCATGCCTTATTTGTAAAGTATTGGGATTAGAGCTACTACTCCGTCCGCGTAATGCTGATACCTTAACTGGTGTCGGGGCGCAGCAGCAGGAGCCGCTGCTGCGCCCTTACGGGCGCGTATCCTTCCCGTTATTTTTGCTCGGACGGCGTACTGGTCGGCGCTTCGAGCAGGCGCATCGCTCGGTCAGTGCGCGCCTGGTTGAGCTGTTCGCTAAAGCTGCGCGGGCTGGCCGGGCTGAGGATCAGTGCAGTACGTTCCTGGCGCGCAACGGCGACCAGGCAGGTGCGGTTGGTGGCCAGAAAAAAGACCTCACCATAGGGGGCAAGCCGAAAGGGACCCTGATAGCCGAAGATCCCGGCGTTGAAGGCGAAGCGCAGGCCACGCCGGGGCACATCGGCCAGGGCGGTCGCGGGCGATATGCCACTGATCTGCGCCAGTGGAACACGCAGCGGGCGCCACAGGCGTCGATGGATGAGCAGATCGTCGGCGGTAATCGTATACCCCTGGGCCTGAAAAGCATAACAGAGTAGCAAAAAGCCAGCCACCGCCACTGCCAGGGCCACCGGAATCAGCAACCCCTCCCAGCGCAGGTTAGCCAGGTAGGCGAAGAGCAGCGGCAGCATCAGCAGCCCGCCCAGGTAGGCCAGCCCACTGGTCAGACGCCGAGCGTACGGATCAAGGGGGGCCGCCGGAAAGGCTTGCGGTGCGGGATCTGGCGTTTGACGTTCCACGTGAGCATTATATACTGGGTAGAGCAGGTTCTTGCCCCATATATTCAGGATTAGCTATGATCACTTCACCGTTGCCGCTCCTGCCCGTTGCCCCGACCTACCTTGATTGGCGGGGTCATCGCCTGGCCCACTACCATGCCGGAACGGGCTGTCCTGTGTTGATGATCCACAGTATCAATGCCGCCGCTTCGGCCTTTGAGATGCGTGGCCCTTTCTGCGGGCTCGGGCCGGGCTTTGACGTCCACGCTCTTGACTTGCTCGGCTATGGCAATAGTGATCGCCCGGCGCGGCGCTACACTGCCGAGGATTATATCGACCAGATCGGCACAGCCCTGGCGGCGATCAACGCGCCGACGGTGTTGATCGGCAGTTCGCTCGGTGCAGCCTATACCGTCGCTGCCGCCTTTCGCTGGCCCGAGCGCGTCAAGGCGCTGGTGCTAGCCTGCCCCACCGGCATGGGCCAACTCTCTGACCCGGCAGGGCCGGTGGCCTGGGCGATCTACCGCAGCCTGCGCGGGCCGGTTGGCCAGGCGATCTTCGACCGGCTGACCAGCCGCAGTGGCACGGCCTACTTCCTGCGTAAACAGGCCTACCACGAGCCGACCAGCGTGACCCCGGCTACCCACGACGGCTTTTACCTGACCTGCCGCCGTGAGGGGGCCTTCTATGCGCCGATCTGCTTCCTCACCGGGCTGCTCAACTGTGACATCAGGGTCAGCTTTCCCCGCCTGACTCAGCCCGTGATGCTGGCCTGGGGGCGCCAGGCGACCACCACGCCCCTGAGCCGCGCCGACGACTTTCTGGCGGCCAACCCGCGGGCATGCCTTGAAGTGATCGACCGCGCCTCCATGCTGGTGCAGGACGAGCGCCCGGAGCAGTTTAACGCGGCCGTGATCGCCTTCCTCAAAGCAGAAAAGATCGTATGAACTGCTGGCACTGCGAGCGCCCCGCCCATGGAACATGCGCCTTCTGTGGGCGGGCGATCTGTCGTGAGCATGTCCAGGAGTTGCCGCACATCGTTGCGCTCTACCATGACCAGCGGGGTTCCTACAAAGCCGTGGTGACCGCCAGGGCGCTCTTCTGTGGTGTCTGTGAGCCGCGTGAGAACCCGCTGGAGATGCCGGAGTTGCGTTAGCGGCGGGAAACTTCTCGCCCCACCCCGCGCGCTCTGCTACCGGGTTGAAGGATGGGCAGACCCTACCGTATCACCTGTGATACAACTCTTGCCTGCCGAACTGTAAACCAGCCCGAAACCTTGTCTATGAATAAGGTGAGGTGCCAGCAGCCGCTAGAGATGCTCGTTCGGATCATCCACTATTAGCCCCTCGGCAAGTGCGGCATTGAGCAGATCCCGGTCGGCGCTAAGGAAGGTAAGCGGAAGCAATCCTGCCAAGAGGTACGAGTCATTGACTGCGAGCGCCGTCGCAAGTTGTACCGCATCGTACCCGCGCAGGCGATGACGCTGCGTGAGCGTAAGCGCTCGATCAAGTACAGGTGTGTCAATCGGGGTGAGCACATACTCTGGGGCACAGTGCTGCTCCAGGAGTGCCACCGCACCGTCGCGCTCGGCAAGGCTAAGCCCACCCGACGCCCGATGGCGACTCGCGAGCGCCGCCGCAACCTCGACGCGGGTGATTACGGCACTCACGAGCGTGTTGCCTGTGACCGGGTCGGAGAGTGCCTGAATCCACGGCGTACCAACCTCGGTTACATAGCGTTTCACGAGCGCACTCGAGTCAACAAAGAACTGGCTCACCCCTTCGGTTCTCGCTGCTCAATGATCAGTTCGCTGAGCGGCTTGCCACCGGCCCGGTCAAGTGCTGCCTGCACCTCCGCCAGGGACATCGTGGCCTGCGCCGCTCGCGCCTTCATCTCAGTGCTCGGCTCAGCAAGCATGCCAGCGGTGCGGAGTATCTCAATCGTACGCTCGCGCTCGCCCTTTGGACGTGTGAGTCGCTCCTGTAACCAGACTGTGATGAGATCATCCACTGGTCGACCAGCCCGTATTGCCGCTTCCTGCAGCCGCTGATACAGCTCAGCTGGCAGATCCAAGGTCATTGTTGTCATCGCAGCCCTCCTGACGCCCCGGCCGCGCTATAACTGCACAACACTATTCTGCCAGCATGATACCATGTATGGTTGGGCTGGCCGGTGTCATCAACGAGCGATTCTGCTTCTGACTGCACACACGCAGCTATGCACCCGTTGCCATCGGCCTTGCCGTGATGAACCCTGTAGAACACCGGCATCACTCGTAGCGTAGCGCCTCGATTGGCTGGAGCAGGGCGGCGCGACGGGCGGGATAGAAGCCGAAGCCGATGCCGATCAGCGAGGCGAAGATCAGGGCGATGCCCACGGCGTTCCAGGATATCGGCGCGGCGATGCCAGCGGCGAGGCCGATCAGCACCACAATCGCAATTGCGCCGACGATGCCAATCAGGCTGCCGACCAGGCTGAGCGCCAGGGCTTCGAGCACGAACTGGCCCAGCACGTCGCCGTCGGTGGCACCGAGGGCTTTGCGCACGCCGATCTCGCGGGTGCGCTCGGTGACGGCCACGAGCATAATGTTCATGATGCCGATCCCGCCGACCACCAGGCTGATCCCGGCCACCACGGCGATGAAGCCGGTGATTGCGCCGTTGATGCCGCTGAGCACGTTCAGGGCTTGCGTCGGCGTGTTGATCGTGAAGTCGTTGATCGCCTCGGCTGGCACATCACGGGCCGTGCGTAGCGTCGTGACGATGGCCTCTTCAGCCTGATCGAGCACTTGCTCGCTGGTGATGCCGATCAGGATGCCACTCATCTCCAGGCCGCGTCCGGGTAGATCCAGGCCGCCGACCAGCCGCAGGCGCACCGTGCTGACCGGGGCGAAGACCCGCCCGTCGGTTGAGAAGGGGCCGCCGTTCTCGTCAACGATGCCCACAACGCTGATCGGCTGGCCGCCGATCTCGATGGTGCGACCCACCGCAGCGCGCAAGGCTGCCTCGTCGGCCCCGAAGAGGTCGCGGGCTACCTGGTAGCCAACCACACCCACGCGGGCACCGGCTACCTCGTCTTCGGGGGTGAGGAAGCGGCCCGCCAGCATGGGTACCGTCTGGACGGTCTGGTAATCGGTGTTGGTGCCTACCAGCAGGGCCTGGACGGCGGTCGTGCCGGCACGCACCTCGCGGCTGACACTGATCTCCGGCACGATGCTGCGGAAGAGGTCGGGCCGCGCAACGACAAGCTCCTCAAGTGCGCGGTAGTCCTGCACCGACAGCAGCCCGTAGCCGGGCACGTCACGCGCTCCCTTGGCATTCGGATCGCCCGGCTCGACGGCGATCCGCCGTGTGCCCAGGTCGATAAACTGCTCAAAGACGCTGCTCTGCAGGGCGTTGCCCAGCGAGAGGACGGCAACCAGGGTGCCAGCGCCGATAATAATGCCAAGCATGGTCAGCAGCGAGCGAAACTTGTTGGCGCGCAGGCTGTCGAAGGCCATGCCGATCTGTTCTTTGAACATGCTCTTCTATCCTATCTCAGGGTTCACATCTAAAATTTCGCTATGGGTGAGGGCGCAGTCCACTGCGCCCCCTCCGGCCCCGCGCCTAACTCTTGCCGACGCCCAGCTCAGGCACGACGGGCACAGGCTCAAGCTCACGCTTATGCTCACGCTCGACCTGCTCGAAGACCTCGACGCCGTAGTATTCGCCGAGGATATTCTCGGCGAGACGCCCGTCACGCAGGCCGATCACCCGATCCATGTGGCGACCGATCTCCGGGTCATGGGTGACGACGATGATGGTGCGACCCTGCTCAAGGTTCAACTCTCGGAAGAGAGCCATAATCTCGGCCCCGGTGCGTGTATCGAGTGCCCCGGTGGGCTCATCGGCGAGGATCATGGTTGGGTTGTGCACGATGGCGCGGGCGATGGCAACGCGCTGCTTCTGGCCACCTGAGAGGGTGGTGGGCAAGTTGTCGATCTTGTGGCCCAGGCCCACGGACTCAAGTGCGGCACGGGCGCGCTTGCGGCGCTCGCGGGCGTCAACCCGCCCATAGACCATGGGTAACTCGACGTTCTGCAAGGCGCTCAGGCGCGGCAGCAGGTTGAAATTCTGGAAGACGAAGCCAAGCTTGCGATTGCGCACGCGGGCTTGCTCTGTCCGGCTCAGGTTGCTCACATTCTCGCCATCAAGGATGTAGCCGCCACTGCTGGGCGTATCGAGCAGCCCGATCATCGTCATCAGGGTGCTCTTACCGCTGCCGGAAGGCCCCATAATCGCCACCATCTCGCCCTGGTTGATTGTCACTGAGACCTCGTCGAGGGCGCGGAAGGTGCCTTCGCCGGTGGGGAAATCTTTGATCATCTGGCTGATCTCAACGATCGGCCTGGTGATGTAATCGGTATGCATAGAGGAATACTCCTATAAATATGAGGCTCGTGGCCCTCTCCCACGCTGCGGGAAAGGGTTAGCGCAGCACCACCTCGTCACCCTCGACGATACCATTGCTGATCTCAACCCGCTCGGCGGTGCGCAGGCCGGGCTCGACGGTGACCTCTTCGACGGTGCGCTTGCCCTCGGCGTCAACCCGCACAACGCTGACTACGCTGCGCCCATCAACCTCGCGCACGGCAGCGACAGGCACGCTCAGCACAGCTTCGCGGCGGTCGGCCACAATCGTGGCGCTGGCGGTCATACCGGGCTTGAGCAGGCTATCGGCAGGATCGATCTCTATCGTCACCTGGTAGGCTGTCACGGCAGTGTCGCCCTGGGGCAGCGGCTGTAGTCGCACGACCTTGCCGGGCACGGTGGTGCCGTTGGCGTCGATCAGTACCTCTACCGTCTGGCCGGGGCTGACACGAGCGATATCGACTTCATCCACGGTCACTTTGACCAGGAAGGTGCTTACATCGATCAGCACCAGCGGAGTCGTTAGGCCGATGGTCTCACCGGGATCGACATTCACACTGGCCACAACGCCATCGAAGGGTGCACGCAGGGTCATATCGTCAAGCTGGATCTGAGCCTGCTCAAGCTGGGCCTGAGCCACAGCCACTCCAGCCTCGGCGCGGGCAATATCGCTGGTTTTGGGGTCACTGGTGAGTTGGCTAAGGCGCGCACGGGCGGCCTCAAGGTTGGCCGACTGGGCAGCGACGGCCCCGGCGCGCTCGCCCCCGGAGAGTGCGGCCAGGTCGGCCTGGGCGCGGGCCAGGTTGGCGCGAGCGGCGGCGACATCCTCGGCATCACTGCCGGCGAGCACCCGATCAAGCTCGCTCTGGGCGGTACGGACACGGGCCTCGGCCGTTTGCAGGCCACTGATCTCATTCTGCTGGGCGGTTGCATAGTCTACCTCGGCCTGGCGCACGGCCGTCTCGGCATCGGCGAGGGCGCGGCTGGCCTGGTCGAAGGCAACCTGGAAGTCTTGCTTCTGCGGATCGTTCAGGCCACGCAGGGTGCGCGGGTCAGTCCCGTAGGCGCGCACATGCTCGAGATCCCAGTAGGCGGTGCTATAGGCGCTCTGCGCGTTCTGCAGGGCGTTGGCGCTGCTCTCAATGTTCTGGCGGGCCTGCTCTTTGGTGGCGGAAAGGGCGCTGCGCTGGCGCTCAAGCTCGGCGCGGGCCTCTTCAAGGTTTGAAGCGGCGCGGGTGCGCTCGTCACTCTTTGCACCACTCTCGATTGCACTGAGCCGGGCCTGGGCTTCGGCAACTGCGGCACGGGCTGCCGCGATGTCACTCGTCGAGACACTGCCCTGGGTCTGGGTCAGGCTGCCCTGCGCAGCGCGTACCTGGGCCTGGGCCTCGGCGATCTGCTCGGGGGTGGCTCCATCGCGGATGGCCTGCAGGTCGGCCTGAGCTACCGCCAGGTTGGCCGCGGACGCATCGCGGGCAGCGCTCTGCTGGCGATCATCAAGCTGGATGAGTACGTCACCGGCGCGTACCTGGTCGCCGGCCGTCACAAGTACTTCGTCCACCCGCCCGGAGGCCGTTGCGAAGGCCAGGTCGGCCTGGAGGCGTGGTTCCACCTGGCCGGTGGCATTGACGCCCAGGGTCAGGTCGCCCCGCGTTACGGGCACCAGGGTTGCCCCGGTAAGTGGATCGGCCTGGCCGGTGCTGAAGCTGCGGAAAGCCAGGGTGGCGATGACGGCGACCACCAGCAGGCCGGCAATGATTATGGCCAGGTTCAGACCGGCGCGGCGGCCACCTGAGCGTGATTGAGGAAGTGTGCTCATACGAAAAATGGCTCCTTCAAGAGACTATAAGGGTTATGCGCTTCTGTGCGGGCGAAAGCGTGTCAGGTCTTGGCGCAGCCGCCGACACCGTTGAGAAAGAGATCGACCAGGGTTGTTGCCTCGAGATCCGCCGTTCCAAAGAGTTTGTTACGCTCGGCGCCCGTGGCAGAGGGCATCCGGCGCGGGCTAAACTCCTGAAATGACTCGCTCATTGCCATAAACATCTTGGCAAGTGTGACCGGCTCATAGCGGGTTAGTTCACCCGCGGCCAGGCCCGCCTCCATGAGGCTAACAATCGGGGCGAAGATGTGGCTAAAGAAGGCGCGCCCCAGGCGGGCGTGCTGGGCCGGCCCAAGGTGCTCGAACATTTCGTGGCGCATCATACGCATATCGGCATCGTGGTCGGCCATTAGCACCTCGGCCACTGCCCGCAGACGCCCAGCTGTCCCCTCGGCTCCGCTGATCGCGTTGCGAAGCTGCACGCCCATCGCCGCCGTAATGCGCAGGCCCATCTGCACAAACAGCTCAGCCTTGTCGCTGAAGTAGTAGTAGAGCGTCGGCTTGGTTACATCGGCGGCGGTGATGATGTCATTGATCGAGACCGCCTTGTAGCCCCGCTGCATAAAGAGGTGCCCTGCAGCTTCGATAATCTTGACCGCCGTGGGCGCGCTGATGAGCTCAAGTTCTGGCTGTTCCATTGTTACCTGCCTTGACTGGCCCTGGCGTAGCGGTCTTTGAGAAAAGTCTTACCGACCAGTCAGGAAGAGTATACCCTGTTGCAAAGGTTTTGTCAATACCCTGTGCAAGTTTGGGTAAGGCACCTATCATCCAGAGATCCTGCGACGGCTACGTTTGTCTGGTTGGGCAGCAACAGCGCACCCGCAGGAGTAACCAGCTATGCTTTCACGACGTGCCTTTTTGCGCCTGGTAGCGGGAGTTGGGGTTGTTGGCGCAGCCGAACATTTCCATGTGGCCCTGGCCCAATCGCCAGGAGTGACTCTCTATGTGCCTTTTCTCTATCTGCAACCTGCAGCGGAAGAAACCCCGACCGCTGAGCCGACGGTCGAGCCAACGGTCGAGCCGACGGTCGAGCCAACGGTTGAGCCGACGGTCGAGCCGACGGCTGAGCCGACGGTCGAGCCAACGGTCGAGCCGACGGTCGAGCCGACGGTCGAGCCGACGCCGGTTGATCCAGGGCCAACCAACGAACTCGGCTACCTGCTGGCCCCTGGTTCAGGTACACAGGCGCAGGCCGTCGTATGGCTGGCGGCACGTTCGACCCTCTACACCAGCTACGACATCACCCAGATTGTGGCTGCCTACGCGCGCATCGGCAGCGAAGTTGGCGTTGACTGGTTTTTGGCCCTGGCTCAATCAGCCCACGAGACGGGCAGCCTGACCTCATGGTGGTGCGCCCGGCCCCGGCGCAACCCGGCTGGGCTTGGCGTGACTGGTGCCACGCTCGCTGGCACGCCCGACATTCCACCTGGGCCGCATTGGGCCTGGGACGGCACGCTCTGGCGTGAGGGGATCAGCTTTGCGCTGTGGGATAGCGACGCGATCCGCGCTCACCTGGGCCGCTTGCTGGCCTATGCGCTGCCGGTTGGTGCAGGCACGGCGATCCAACGTGAGATGATCGACTACGCCCTTAGCTTGCGCTCGCTCAGCTGGTTCAACCGGGGTGCCGCCGCCACCATCACCGACCTCAACGGGCGTTGGGCCGTACCTGGCACCGACTATGGGCAACGCATCCTTGACCTGGCCTCACGCATGCGCTTGGGTTAAGCTCTGCCCTCCTCATACTTGGCGAATCTTCACAAAACCACAAGGGTGTCAAGTCGCTGAATTGCTCATCAGAATGCCACCAAAGCCTTGTCTTGGTAGCAGACATAATCCCTTGACTGCCCCCCATGCGGGGTGTATACTGAACCAACTTTCAGGTACCCCGTCACCTGGCCAATCAACACTGCGACGGCGCAGTCTCTCCGGCGCGAGGGTTTCAGGGTGGCTGTAGGGTGTTCACGGCGATTGCATTTGCCTGAGGAGCCATGGATGGGGGCAAAAGCGACAGTTGAACATGATGTCTAAGGGGCGGCGCGGGGTGATGCCCTGCTGCCGCCCTTGTTGTTTTAGAGATCTGTGTATTTCAGCGCGATCGACATAGCGATTCAGGCAAAAGAGGAGGTATCCGATGCATTCGGATCTGATCGGCAAGATTGAGAAGGCACGCCACTACGCTGCGGAACCGGAGCGGATCAAGTTTATTGAGCTGAAGGCGTCCTTTAACGGCGGTAACAGCGACCATATGATCACGCTTAAGGACGGTCACTGGAGCTGCGACTGCTCTTTCTTCCACAGTTGGGGCACCTGCGCTCATGTGATGGCGATGCAGCGTATTCTGAATCCTATGTTGAGCGATGAGGCGCGTCAGGCTGAACTGGCCCTGAGCTCGGGCAGTGAGGAGCATTCCTGATCGCTGAACTGAGCGGATCTTCGCCTGCTCCCCCGCTTGCCCTGCGCAGGTGGGGGGCTTCTTCTTTATTGCCGGTATCGTTATATGCCACCCCAGATCATCGCCCATCGCGGGGCTTCAGCCTACGCGCCGGAGAATACGCTCGCCGCCTTTGCCCTTGCCCATCGCCAGGGCGCAACCATGATCGAGTTTGATCTACAGCCGACGTCCGACGCACGCCTGGTCGTCTTTCACGACGAGACGACCACCCGCTGGGATGGCCTGGATCGGCCTGTGGCTGCCTGTAGTTTCAGCGAGATGCGCCAGCTCGATATCAGGGGCGAGCGTGTGCCAGCTTTTGAGGAGGTGCTGGCCTTTGCTGCCGAGACCGGCATCGGGCTGAATGTCGAGTTGAAGGCGGAGGGGATCGGCGCACGCTGCGCCGACCTGTTACGCGAGTTTGGCCTGGTCGAGCAGACGATTGTCTCTTCATTTTTGCCAGCAGCCCTGCACGAGTTGCGTACTATTGCCCCCACCGTGCGGCGTGGTTACCTGATGGGGACACGCAGCTACCGCCCGGCTGTCCGCATCCGCGAGCTCTGGCCCTTCTTCGCCTTGCGCCAGCTGGAAGCCACGGCCTGGCATCCCAGTGACGAGCTTCCGTTGCTTGAGCGCGTCATCCCGGTAGTGCGCCGGGCTGGCTACCTGGTCTATGTCTGGACAGTCGATGATCCGCAGCGTATGCAGACCCTGGCCGCATGTGGGGCCAGCGGAATCATCACCAACCGCCCCGACTTCGGGCGTATCGTCTTGCAATGAGCTTATGCTACGATAGCGCTATGCGTACCATTGCCAGCCATGAACATACGCGCCATAACCCGCCCTATGAGATCCTTGACGGGGTGGTGCAGCCCTTTTTCGAGGCTCCCCGGCGTGTCACGATGATCACGACGGCCCTGGCCGAGGCGGGTTTCCCGGCTCCCGAATCGCCGCGCCCCTTTGGCCTTGAGCCCCTGCTGGCTGTGCATTCACCGGCATATGTGGGTTACCTTGAGCAGGCCTACGCTGCTTGGATCGCTGCCGGCCTGCCAGCCGAGGCTGTTTTGCCCTCGGCTTTCGTTTTGCCCGGCCTGCCTAGCCGTGGCCAGCACCCAATTGCCCAGGCCGGGCGCTACTGCTTTGACCTGAGTGCGCCGATCACGGCAGGCACCTTTGCCGCCGCCTGCGCCGCTGCCGATGTCGCCCTCACGGCGGCCGAGTTGTTGCTGGCTGGCGAACGGGCCGCCTATGCCCTCTGTCGCCCGCCTGGCCACCATGCCGCCGCAGCGATGGCCGGTGGCTACTGTTATCTCAACCACGCCGCGATTGCGGCCCAGCATCTGGCTGCCACTATCGCCGCCAGCACGACGCCCGCCCTAACCCGGCCCACGGTGGCTGTGCTCGATATCGACTTCCACCATGGCAATGGCACCCAGGCCATCTTCTACGAGCGTTGCGAGGTCTTCTTCACCTCGCTGCACGGCGATCCTGCCCGCGAGTATCCCTACTTCCTGGGCTATGCCGATGAGCACGGTGCGGCAGCCGGCGAGGGCTACAACCTTAATTTGCCCCTGCCGGCGGGGATCGACGACTGCGCTTACCTCGTCGCTCTACACACCGCCCTTGAGGCTATCGCCGCCCATAGGCCACGCTATCTGGTCGTCTCGGCGGGCTTCGACACCTTTGCTGGTGACCCGCTGGGCGATTTTTGCCTCACGACAGCGGCTTATGCCCGCATCGGGGCGGCTATCGCCCAGCTTGGCCTGCCGACGCTCTTTGTGCAAGAGGGCGGTTATGCCATTGATGAGCTTGGGCATAATCTGGTCAGCCTGTTGAGCGGCTTTACGGCTGAGCCAGGCGGCGTAGCACAAAGATCCGTGGATAGAGGCCGCCAAGATCGACCCGCGTGACGCTTGTAGTTGCCCATAGCGGCGAGTCGGCCAGCAGGCGCTCCATCAGGCGCACCTCGTGTGAGAGCAAGACGCAACGTGCGCCGGGTTGCGCCACGCGGGCCGCCTCGGCCAGTAGGGCCGGATAGAGGGATACATTCTCGCCATGGGAGCCGACCAGGTGGCCAAAAGGCAGGTCGGCACTGATCACGTCCAGGCTGGCGTCGGGCAGAGGCAGGTGGCAGGCATTCCAGGTGTGCAGCGCGCACTGATTGTGTAGCCCTGCCGCTGCCAGGTTGGCCCGCGCACAGTCCAGCGCCTCGGTGCTGATATCGCAGCCCAGGGCGTGCCGGGCTGGCCCCAGCAGCAGCCGCTCGATCAACAGGGTGCCGGAGCCGCAGCCCAGGTTGAGGTAACGATCACCCGGGCCAGGCGCACTCAGCAGCGCCATGGCATGGGCCACTGGCCCGTTGAGCGCACCCTCGCGGTTGCAGACCCGCCAGGGGCGCGTCGCCAGGGGGCGCGGGCTGAGGCGTACCAGCAATTCCCAGCCGTTGCCCGCACTGCTACGACGCAGGCGCAAGAGCAGATCGCCGTCATCAACGCCTGTGGTAAGCCCCAGGTGCCCGCTCAGTTCCTCCTTGAAACGGCGCAGGACGCTCGAATCGGCTCCGGCGGCGCTCAGGTAGAGTGTGCGAAAGGCTCCCGCCGGGTGCAGGCGCAGGGCAGTTTCGGCGGCTGCCACGACTGTGCGCAATTGCTGATCGCCCAGGAGTGCCCGTGGCCGCGGCACCGCAAAGGGCTGCACCAGGTAGACCGAGGTAGCTGTGCGCAGGCCAAGGAGGGCTCGCAGGTCGCCACTGCTGGCCAGGCGCAGTCCGCCAGGGATGGGTTGCACCCCGTGCCCAAGCCCACGCTGGCGTAGCTCGGTGCGGGTCAGTCCTTCCAGCCCTTCGGCGACCACAATCTCGATCGAGCGATCCGGCGCGGGGCCACCAGGCGCGTATTTTGCCATGCCTGCCTTCATCCTGGCTCCCAGCCCAGCTCAGCCAGGAAACGCAGGTCATCACGGCTCAGGCGGCCCTCGCTATAGGTACGCGCAAGCAGATCGGGACGCCGGGTAAGTGTGCGGCGCAGGCGCTCATAGCGACGCCAGCGGGCCACTTCGCCGTGGTGCCCCGAGAGCAGGACTGGCGGCACAGGGAGGCCCTCCCAGAGGGCCGGGCGTGTATAGTGTGGGTATTCGAGCAGCCCATCACTATGGCTCTCCTCTTCGGTCGAGGCAGCGTCGATCACGCCAGGCACCAGACGCGCCACCGTATCAACCACCACCATTGCCGCCAACTCGCCGCCGGTCAGCACATAATCACCGATGCTAAGCTCACGGCTAATCAACGTCTCGCGCACGCGCTCATCAAGGCCCTCGTAGTGGCCACAGACGAGCACGATCCGTTCCAGGCAGGCCAGCTCGGCGGCAAGGGCCTGAGTCAACTGCTCGCCGTCGGGCGCGAGCAGGATGACGGGCGGCGGGGTTGTTGCGGGCAGGCGTTCAGGGTCGGCATCGAGGGCCAGCACAGCGCGAATCGCGGCGGCAACCGGCTCGGCCTTGAGCACCATTCCCGCTCCGCCGCCGTATGGTGCATCATCGGCGCTACGGTGGCGGTCAGTGGCCCAGTTGCGGATGTCGTGCAGGCGCACGCTGATCGTGCCAGCCTGCTGGGCCCGCTTCAGGATACTCTCGCTGAGTGGCCCGCTGAACATGGCGGGGAAGAGGGTCAGCAGATCGAAGATCACGGGCGTTCGATGCTCACGAGATATTGCGTGAAGAAGTCGGCAACGCGCTGACAGTAGCCTGGCCGGTCAAGGAAGTAGGCCCCACAGTGTTCAACGCCGGGCACAATCCAGAGCTCACGCGGCTCACCGGCGGCCGCATAGAGGCGCTGGGCGTGCTCAACCGGCACAACGCTATCGCCATCGCCGTGAATGATCAGCAGGGGCGTCGGGCTGATCCGCCCGATCGCATCAATGGGGCGTGCATGGCTGAAGCGGTAGCCATGGCGGCGCTGCACAAGCTCGTCAGCCGCCAGTACCAGCACCTCGGGCGACAGGCGCAGCACACTGCGCACGCCATGAGTGACCACATCGCGCCCGCTGGTAAAGGCACTATCAGCCACCACTGCGGCAATTGCCGGATCGACCGCTGCCGCCAGCAGGGCGACTGCGGCGCCCATCGAAAAGCCCACCACGCCCACCCGTCCGCCGGGGGCCCGTTGGGCCGCAAAGGCCACCGCCGCCCGCAGATCGTCCACCTCGCGGCTAATCAGCGAGTGGGGCCAGTCTTCCGACTCACCCCGCCCACGAAAATCGAAGAGCAGCACGGCATAGCCCGCCCGCCACAGGCTGCTACTGATGCCGAGTGTATCGTCCTTGCGCCCGGCGTGGCCATGACAACTGACGATCACCCCACGCGGATTGGCCTGGGGCAGCCACCAACCTGCAAGGCGTAGCCCATCGGCGCTGTGCAGGCTCACCGTCTCATAGGGCACGCCCAATTCCCAGGGCGTAAAGGTATAATCATCCAGCGCCGTGCGGCGCGGCTCGGGGCTGACCCGGGTGCTGATATACCAGGCCGCGCCCAGGGCCCCGCCGATCATGCCGAGCGTACCGCTGATCGCGGTTGAAAGCAGCAGTGCTAAACGCATAGATCCAGGTTTAAGCTTCAGCGGCTGGGCGCGGTGAAGGGGAAGCAGGGCTGACAGGCCCCGGCCAACTGCAGATCCATCTCGTAGAGACCGGCGCTGTAGCGGCCTTTGTAGGGCAGCCCGGCGTGGTGAACCAGGGCGATCATGCCACTATTGTCGGCGTGGGTCAAGAGCACCATATGGCGCAGGTCATGGGCCAGGGCCACCTGCACCAGCAGGTCAAAAAGCTGCTGGCCGATACCCAGGCCCTGGAAGTCGTCACGAATGACGATCGAGCCTTCGCAGGTACCTTCACACTCGTTGATGCAGCTGTAGCGGGCAACCGCGATAGCCTCTTCACGCCGTCCATCCATAACCACAGCGATCAGTGCTGTCTCACGGGCCGGATCGATCCGCGCCAGGCGCGCAGCCTCACCGGCCACTCGCTCCGGCTCCAGGTTATCGAGTGGGACAAAGAAGCGCCGATAGCGCGTCTCTGATGAGAGCATGTAAAACATGCGTACTAGCAAGGCGGCGTCGCTGCGCCGCATATGACGCACCCGCACCCGGCGGCCGTCACGGGTTTTAATTGTGACCATAGCATTAAGGTTGGGCTGGTCAGGGAGAATGAGCTGGCCCATAGACACTATCCAGACTCTCCCGGCGGGAGAGGCATTGGGTGTGAAGTCAAATAGCTGCGCCAGATGCCGCAGCGCGTTATACACTCATTGTACACCAGAGGAGTTACACATGGCGCAGAATCAGCCCGTTCAGCTTGAGCCCGCTTCCCTACCGCCTCTCACCGTCATTGTCGGCCCGACGGCCGTTGGCAAGACGGCCCTGGCCGTCGCCATGGCCCGGCGCAATGGTGGCGAGATTATTTCAGCCGACTCGCGTCAGATCTACCGTCATATGACGATTGGCACGGCCAAGCCGACTGCTGCTGAGTTGGCTGCGGCCCCGCACCACCTGATCGATCTCTGCACACCTGACGAGCATTTCTCCCTGGCCACCTACCAGGATCTGGCCGTTGCCGCTATCGCCGAGGTCCACGCCCGCGGGCGATTGCCGCTGCTGGTGGGTGGGACGGGCCAGTATCTCGCCGCTGTGCTTGAGGGCTGGCAGATCCCACGGGTTGCGCCTCAGCCCGATCTACGCGCCGAGCTTGAGCAGCAGGCCAGCATCCATGGCGTGACGGCCCTCCACCGGCGCCTGGCTCTGGTTGACCCGGCTGCTGCTGCGCAGATCGCCCCGACCAATTTGCGCCGGATTGTGCGGGCGCTCGAAGTCTACACCCTGACTGGTGAGCCAATCTCGGCCCAGCAGCGTCGTGCGTCGCCCCCCTACGCCATCCGCACCATCTGGCTCACCCGCCCGCGTGATGAGCTCTATGCCCGTGCCGATGCGCGAGTCGACGCTATGATCGCTGCGGGTCTGGTTGACGAAGTGGCGGGCCTGCTGGCCCAGGGTTATCACTGGGCGCTACCGGCCCTCTCGAGCCTTGGCTACCTCCAGCTCCGCCCCTACCTGGAGGGCCGGGCCACCCTGGCAAGCTGTATCGAGCGTCTCAAGTTTGACACCCACAGCTTCATCCGTCGCCAGGAAGCCTGGTTTCGTCGTTTGCCCGCGCTTGAGCGTTGGAGTCCCGCTCATCCCGCATGGATTGGGGGGGATCTGGCTTGCTCAGAGCAGAATGGTGAGCGCCGCGACGATGAAGAGCATCTGCACCCCGGCTGAGGCAAGCTGGAGCATACGTGCGCCAATCACGGAGCGGCTGAAGAGGGTGATGCCCAGGCCAGCGTTGATCAGCCCGATCAGCAGGCCAGCAAGGGGCAGGAAGAGGATCTGGTGGCGCGGAACGAGGTTGGCCGCCGCCCCACTGGCATCAGTCCGCAGGCTGAGCAGCAGCGGCAGGTCGGCATAGAGCAGCATCAGCCCGCCGAGCAGCACCAGATTGAAGAGCAGGGCCAGCAGCACGCCATTGCGGCTCATACGATCCTGCCAGAAGGGATAGGCAAAGAGCCTTCCGGGCACAAAGCCCTGGCTGAGCGGCTGGATCGGGCCGATGCGTTGGCGCTGGTCAAGATCCTGGAGAAAAGCGTCGGCCTCACGCGGCGAGATGGCGTAGGCTTCGTTTTCGGTAGCGATCACCAGGGCCCTGGCCGGTGAGCGCGTACTGAAACGATGGAGCGTACGCCCATCAGGCAGGCGCATCTGCCCATGAAAGTAGCCCAGGCTTTTGAGTAGTGAGAAGCCGCCCGTCGTTTTGGGTATCCCTACGGTGACCTGATCGATGATCTGGATCGGCACGATCATCTGGTTGCCCAGCCAGAGGATGTAAAGGCCGTTACGGTCAAGGGTGTAGGTGAGGGTAAGTGCAGCGGCGATCCGATAGAGCAAGATGCCTGCCAGGCTCAGGGCGACCATCGCGGCGACACCCCGTAGAAAGAAGAGGGCATTGATCGGCCAGGTCTCGGCGGGGCCAGTCAGGGCCTGCACAACCGGCACGAAGAGGTAGACCGCTACGGCCAACATCACCATCAATGTGGCCGCAGCGATCAACAGATTGGGCGAAAAGACCGCTTTCCAACGTCGCATGGGCTATACCCTGCACACCCTCATGGCGTCGCCGTAGCCGCTTCGGGCGTGGCCGGCAATGGGCTCGCTTCTGCCTCCGGGGTAGCCGGCAACGGGCTCGCTTCGGGCGTGGCCGGCAATGGGCTTGCTTCTGCCTCCGGGGTAGCTGGCAACGGGCTTGCTTCGAGTGTGGCCGGTGGTGCCTCCGGGCTATTGGCCGGGGTGGTGGGTACGGCTTCTGTCGGCAGTTCGGTCGGCGTGGGAAGGGCCGTGGGTGGCCCCGGTTGGAAAGTTGGTACGCTGGTTGGCGTCGGCGTGGTGGGAGGCAATGTGGCTGTCGGGGTTGGCTCGGGGAAACGGGCTACACCCAGAGCCGTGCGTTGTTCCGCAACCCAGTCGTCCAGGGCTTTGGTACGCGCCTCGCGCAACTGATCTTCTGTGCTGGGAATTTCGCGCAGGGTAACCTCGAGCACATGCCAGCCGAAGCTGGTACGGATCGGGTCGCTGATCAGCCCTTCACTCAGGCTAAAGGCCGTACTCACCAGCTCAGGCGGGTAAGTAACCCCACTATCGGCGAGCCCGTCGCGGTCGAAACTGCCCAGGCTGCCGCCCTGCTCACGCGAGCCGGGGTCATCCGAGTTTTCAGCGGCGAGGGTAGCGAAATCAGCCCCACCGCGCAGATCGGCGACCAGCGCTTCGGCGCGGGGCAATGCCTCGGCGAAAGCTGTGTCGCTGGCGGTCTGGTCGGCACCGGCAGGTGGGTTAACCGCAAGCAGGATCTGGCGTGCAGTGACCCGTTCAGGCTCCTGGCTGAAACTAAAGCCAGCTTCGGGCACCAGCTGGGCCTGCAGCTCGCGGTCGATCACCTGCTCACGGTACTGGTCGTTGAGGGCGGCCCGAAAATCGTCGCGGGTCAGCGTCGCTGAGGCACCACTGACTGCCAGTTCAAGCTCGTAGCGGCGGAAGATCTCATCGACAAGCTGGTCAACCTGGCTGGACGCCTCAGCCGGGGCCGGGGTCGGCAGGGGGGTACTGGTTGGCAGGGGGGTTGCGGTCGGGCCATCGGCTGGTGTAGGCAGTTCAGTTGGGGCGAGGGTGGGACTGGCGAGCGGCGCACCCGTCTCGCTGATCGTCCCACTGGCAGGATCGCTGGTTGGGGCCGCCGGGTCTGGGGTGGGGGTTTCGGCAGGCGGCGCAGGAATGAAGAGGGGCCCGAGATCCTGGGCCAGCGCCTGGTTAATCTGGTCGGCACTGAGGCTGATGCCCCGTGTAGCCGAGCCCTGACTCTTCAGCTCACGCAGTTCCCAGTTGGAGACCACCGTCTCATCAAGCGGGGAGCTGCGGATATTCTTCACCTGCTGGTTGATCTGTGGGCTCTGGCCTTCAAACTGCTGGGTAAACTGTGGATTACCATTGAAAAGGGCCAGCAGTTGAAAGTTCTGGATAATCTCATTGGCATAGGCATGGCGGCGCTCAAGCCAGTAGGCCCCCTGATTCAGGGTAGTTGTCCCGACGCGGGCCACCGGGCGACTGGGTAACCAGAGCTGCTCGTAGAGCAGCCCGCCGACGACGATCAACAGGGCGACGCCAATGGCGACGCCGGTGGTGATCAACACGAGGCGCTGCTGGCGCTCCTCACGGAGCTTGTGGGCGGCGACACGGCGGGGTGGGGCAGGCGCTGCACTGCTCTCACTGCGTTTGGGTGAAGCGGAGGTGGGATCCGTGGAGCGCCCGGCCTGGGGTTGCTTTGATTTGTCTGCCATCTAAAACGGAATATCCTCGTCGCCAATATCAGGCGGCGGAGGGGTGCGAGGCGTTGTCCGGGGCGGGCGGGGAGCTTCACGCGAAGGTGGTTGGTAGTCGTCACCCTCGCGGGGGGCGCGCCCCTCGCGGCTATCGAGGATGATCATATCATTGGCGATCACCTCGGTCTTATAGCGTGTCTGACCGCTCTGCTGATCCTCCCAGGAACGCGTCTGGAGGCGGCCCTCCACATAGATGCGTGTCCCTTTGCTGAGGTACTGGTTGCAGATCTCGGCAAGTTTATTCCAGGCTACCACGCTAAACCACTCGGTCTCCTCACGCGACTCGCCGCCGCTATCACGCCACTGGCGTCCGACGGCGAGGCGAAAGGTGGTTACCGGGCTACCCGAGGGCGTATAGCGCATTTCAGGGTCAATCCCCAGGCGCCCGATCAGCATCACCTTGTTCAGATCACGTCCCATCGCTGCTTGCTCCGCGCTCAGACCTGGCTCTTCTCGGCAACAGGCTCGGCGCTTACGGCGGCAGTGTTGCTGCCGCCTTTCTGCTCAACCAGGGTGATCAGGTGACGCAGGATGGTATCGGTGAGCTTGATCGTGTGCTCGACCTCGATCACCCGTGCGGCGGCCATCTTGAAGGTCAGCAGGACATAGAAGCCTTCGTTGAAGTTGCGACGGCTGGCTTCACCGCTGACATATTCGCGAATGGGGTAGGCCAGCTTGCGGCGGCCCCAGGGGGCGGCCTGGCTGATCCCGACGATCTCACCGCCGTTGCTCTCGATCGTAGCGCGGATGCGGTCAACCGTAGCTGCGATGCCCTCCTCGTTGGCGCTGAGGGGGCTGATGATAAAGACTAGTTCGTAATCTCGACGACGCTCGCGCACGCATTCCTCCTCTGGTGTTGTCCCGCTCGTCGTGGTCGCCCTGGCGGCGCGTCATGGGCGCTGCGGCGGAACCGAAAGCAAGCTGGTGGCTGATCCGCAAATGCGGGGCCTGTCCGTACCAAAACCTGATTATAGCATGGCTGGTAGAAGGGCGCAAAGGCGAATCGAGCGTAGTGGGCACCACACTGGATGGCAGCCGTTGGGGCGCAGCAGTCGCGCAGCGACTGCTGCGCCCTTAGCGACTGCTGCGCCCTTAGCGACTGCTGCGCCCTTACAGAGGTACCTGATCCCGCATCATCAGCTGGCGAGCCAGTAGTACAATGGCCCTTGTTATGCTTGAATCTGCGCCGCACGCTCTACCAATCAGTTGGCTCAATCAAGGGCGGCGCCTGCTGCTGGCGGTCGTGCTGATCGCTGCGCTGGCTGCGCTGGCTGCACCACTCGGGCGGCTGATCTCGGCCCTGCTGCTGCTGCTCCTGGCCCCGGGCTACCTGGTTGAGCAGGCTCTGCCGCCGCCCCACCAGCCGCTGCTGGTTCGTCTCTGCCTCTGGCTCGGTCTGAGCCTGGCCCTGGTGCCCCTCGTGTACCAGTGGGCATGGGCAATGGGCCTGGCCTTCGGTACGCCGCTGCTCTGGGCCGGTACGGCAAGCATGGCCCTCGCTACGCTGCTTGTGGCCTGGCGCGAACTTGGTGCGCAGCCCACGGGTGCCAGGCCCACAGCCGCTGGTGCCACTGCCCTGACCCTGGTTCTCTTCGCAATCACCCTCTGGTCGCGTTTTGTGCAGATCGAGGGCCTGGCTCTGCCACCCTGGGTCGACTCCGTTCACCACACCCTGCTGGTGCGGATTGCGGCCGAGACCGGCGCTGCACCGGTTGCTTTGTCGCCCTACCTGCCGGTTGAGTTACTGCCCTACCACTGGGGCTACCATGTGCTGATCGGCACACTGGTACGCCTCAGTGGGCTCGACCCGGCCACGACGGTGTTGCAGAGTGGCCAGGTACTCAATGCGCTACACGCCCTCACCGCCGCTGGCCTGGCCCTGGCGCTCTGGCGACGCCCCTTTGCTGCGCCGGTGGCCGCTCTGGTCGTCGGGCTGCTCTCACTCATGCCCGCCTACTACCTCTCGTGGGGCCGCTATACTCAGCTCACCGGCTTGCTGCTGCTGCCGGGGCTGGCCTGTGGCTGGCAGACCTGGCTGCGCCGCGGCGGGTGGGGTTGGTGGGCCGTGGTGGTGATCACCCTGGCCGGGCTGAGTCTGGTACACTTTCGGATCTTGATCTTCGGGGCGGCCCTGCTGGCAACCCAGGCTCTGGTCTGGGCTGTCGGGCAGCCCTGGCCACTTGTGCGGGGCCGCCGTCAGGCGGCCCTGGGGGCTGGCGTGGCTGCTGCCCTGCTGACCCTCCCCTGGCTGTGGCTGCTGGCCCAGCGCACCCTGCTACCCAACCTTGCCCAGGGCGGTCTGGTTGGTGGGGGGGGCTATAACGCACTGAACGAGGGGCTCTTCTGGGTTGGCCATATGCGCTGGCTGGTGGTGGCGGCCCTGGCCGGGGCGCTGATCGGTCTGTGGCGGCGCGCTTCGGCCACGGCGACGCTGTTGCTCTGGGTGGGCCTGCTTGTGCTGCTGGCCAATCCCTGGCTGCTGGGCTACCTGCTGGCGGCCCTCGGGCTGGCTGTGCTGGCAGGGGGCCTGCTCAGTCGGCGGCTCTGGTTGGTGGCACTGGGGGCCGTGCTGGCCGTGCCGGGCCTGGCTGGCTTCAGGCTACCTTACCTCTGGTTAATTGCCAATGACGCCCTCCTGATCAGCCTCTTTCTGCCGGTTGCCCTGCTGATCGCCGGGGGCGCGGCCCTGCTCGCTGACACAATCACGGCGGCGGTCGGGCCGGCCCGCCGCTGGCTGCTGAACGCAGTCACCGTCGTGGTCATACTGAGCCTGGGCCTCTGGGGGACCTACGATCTGCGCACAGTGATCAACCCGGTGACGGTGCTGGCTGGCCCTGCCGACCGGGCCGCAATTGCCTGGGCCGCTGAGCATACGCCGCCCGAGGCACGTTTCCTGGTCAACAGCGCCCCCTGGCTCACGACGGCTCGGCGCGGGGCCGACGGTGGCTGGTGGCTGCTGCCCCTGGCCGGGCGCTGGACGACTATGCCGCCGGTGCTCTACGTCTATGGCGCGCCCACCTATGTGGACCATATCAATGAGCTTGCCGACCAGGTGATTGGCTACACACCCGGCAACGAGCAGGCCATCTTCGACCTGATCGCCAGCGAGCGGATCAGCCATATCTACCTGGTTGATGGTAAAGGCCCTCTCCAACCCACCCTTTTCGCCGGGCGCACGGGCTTTCGACAAATCTATGCCCAGGACGGCGTGACGATCTTTGCGGTGGAAGCTGTTGATCCGCAGCCTTGAGTGGCCTGTGGCATACATCCACTCGGCTTGCCCTGATCGTTCGCCCATGCTATGATCAGGCCCACGGAGGCAGGAATAGACTGCGCTTATGACCAATGATACCCAGATCAGCGAGCGTGAGCGCGAGATTTTGCGCCTCGTCGCTACCGGCGCAACCAACCAGCAGATCGCGCTGCAGCTGAATATCAGTGTCAATACGGTCAAGGTGCATCTGCGGAATATCTTCGGCAAGATCGGGGTTGTTTCGCGTACCGAGGCGACCGTTTACGCCATCCGCAACGGCCTGGTCTCGATGGCGAGCAGCAGCGAGGTGGGCCTGGCGACAGCTGGAGTTGACGGCGAGCCGGCTGGCCTGCCGCCGGTCTTATCCGCTTCGGCGCAGACCAGCATGCTTGAAGGATCACTGCCTGGCACACCCGACGCGCTTACCGGCACGGCTGCGCTGGAAGCCACCCCTGCCTCGGCCCAGAATCAAGCCCTGGCTGAAACACGGCCCGTCACAGGAGCTCCCGTCAGGCCCTCCGCAGGACGATCCTGGCTGCTGCCAGCCCTGGGCGCTACGTTGCTGGTGGTCGTGCTGATCGCTGGCTTGCGCTGGGCTACCAGTAGTTTGCCTTCAGCAAACCCCACCGCCACGGACTCTAACGCAAACGGCCAGGCGAGTAGCAGCAGCTCGCGCTGGACGCTGCTCTCTCCGCTGCCCAGCCCTCGTGACAACTTTGCCCTTGCTGCGTTTGACCTGCAGGGTGAGATCTATCTCTTTGGTGGGGCGTCCGGGGCCGGGGTCAGTGCCAGTGTGGATCGCTACGATCCGCTCAACGACCGCTGGGTCTCGCTGGGTGAGAAACCCACCCCGGTGCAATATGCCGAGGCGGTGACGCTGCGTGGCAAGATTTACCTGCCGGGGGGCGAAGATGCCAATGGCACGGTGCGTGACCTGCTCGAGATCTATGATCCGCGTGAGCGTGCGTGGAGTAACGGGCCGCCCCTGCCCGCTGCACGTAGTCGCTATACGCTGCTAGCCTGGGACGGGCAGATCTACCTGATCGGTGGCTGGGACGGCCAGCAGGTGCGCAGTGAGGTCTTTATCTTTGACCCTGATGCTAACCAGTGGAGTGCAGGCCCAGTCCTGCCGAGTCCACGCCAGCGGGCCGGTGCGGTCGTGGCCAACGGGCGACTCTACCTGGTCGGCGGCGAAGACAAGGCTGGCCCCCTGCGTGACTGTGCACGGCTTGAGCCGGGCGACGAGCGCGAGCGGCGCTGGAGCACGATCGTCCCGTTACCGCAGCCGATGGTCGCCCCGGCAACGATTGCCCCCTTCGGCTCGGTACAGGTCTTTGATGTCAGCCAGCACGAAGCCTTCCAGTACGACCATAGCGCGGATACCTGGCAGCTGCTGCCGGTGGCCGATGAAGCCCTGCTCGCCTCGTCCACCGCTATGCTGGAGAGCAACATCTACTTCATCACCGAGGCCAGTGATCGACAACCTGGCGCGGTCGGGCGCTACCAGCCGGTGTATACGATCTTCCTCCCATAGCCCGGTGGGGCCGTCCACCTGGTTGTACTGCGGTCAAAGGTGGTCATGAATTCGCTGATCGAGACGATCTACCGTACCGGCTATACCGAAGACGAACATGGCCAGCCAATTTACCTCTTTCCAACCTCGATCCCCTACGAGGAGGGGGTGGCGCTCTACCAGTTGATCCGGCGGGTGAAACCGGCCCGCACGATCGAGATCGGTATGGCCTATGGCCTATCGAGCCTGTTTATCTGCCAGGCGCTTGAGGATAACGGTAACGGTAGCCATCTGGCGATCGATCCGTATGAGCGCACGCGTTGGAAGTCGATCGGCCTGCTCAATCTACAGCGCGCTGGCCTTGCGGCACGCTCACAACTGCGTGAGGCCACCTCGCACGAGGCGCTGCCCACCTTATTGGCCCAGGGCGAGCATTTCGACCTGGCCTTTGTTGATGGTTTCCACCGTTTTGACTATACCATCCTCGAGTTTTTCTACCTGGATGCCATGCTGCGGCCTGGTGGGCTGATTGTCTTTGATGATCTGAGTCTGCCAGCTATTCGCAAAGCCCTGACCTTTATCCTACGCAACCGCAACTATCGGCTTGCCCCTGAGTTGATCGAGACGGCCTTGCCGACCAGGGATCACGCTCGGCGTCTGTTCTATTACCTCAAGCAAGCCCCACTTGATCTCCTGCCCGCTCTGGTCTTCTTTGCTCAGCCGCGTTTCTGTGTGATGAGAAAGATCGCCGACGATGACAAACCCTGGGACTTCTACCGATCGTTCTAGGCCAACTAAACCGCGCCTGCTGGTGATCGGCCTGGACTGTGCCGCGCCTGAGTTGATCTTCGAGGCCTGGCGCGACGAACTACCGACGCTCAAAAAATTGATCGATCAGGGGGTTTCGGCCCGCATGGAGAGCTGCATTCCGGCGATTACCGTGCCAGCATGGGCCTGTATGCTCAGCAGCCGTGACCCTGGTCAACTGGGGGTTTACGGTTTCCGCAACCGGGCTGATCATAGCTATGAGAACATGGTGACGGCAACGGCGCGGGCGATCCAGGTACCACGGCTCTGGGATCTGCTCGGCGCGGCGGGCAAACAAGTCGGTGTCATTGGTGTCCCGCAGACCTACCCGGTTGCCCCGGTGCATGGTGAACTGGTGAGTTGCTTCCTTACGCCCAGTGCCCGCAGCCAGTTTACCTATCCGCCTGAGTTGAAGGCCGAGCTTGCCGCCTGGGTTGAGGGCGAATTTCTGATGGATGTGCCCAATTTCCGATCGGAAGATAAGGGAGCTATCCTACGTGACATCTACCGCATGGCCGAGCAGCACTTCACTGTCTGCAAGCGTCTGCTGGCCCGCCAGCGCTACGACTTCTTTATGACCGTCGATATGGGTGTCGATCGCATTCACCATGGTTTCTGGAAAGAGATGGATGCACGCCACCCGAAATACCGTCCCGGCAGCCCCTTTGCGCAGGCCATTCGTGACTACTACCGCTATATTGACGGCCAGATCGCCGAACTGCTCCAGCTGGTCGATGCCGAGACGATCATCCTGGTGGTCTCCGATCATGGCGGCAAGGTGATGCTGGGCGGGATCTGCCTGAACGAGTGGCTGATCCGCGAGGGTTATCTGGTGCTGCATGAATACCCTGAGCGCCCGCTACCGCTGGAGCGCTGCAAGGTTGATTGGGCGCGCACACGGGCCTGGGGTTCCGGGGGCTATTACGGGCGGCTCTTTCTCAATGTGCAGGGCCGCGAGCCGCAGGGGCTGATTCCGCCGGCCCAGTATACCCAGGTACGTGATGAGATCGCAGCCAAACTGGAGGCCTTGCCCGATCACATGGGCCGCCCGCTGGGTACGCGGGCCTTTCGTCCGGAGGCGATCTACCGCGAGGTGCAGGGGGTGGCCCCCGATCTCTTAATCTACTTCGGTGATCTGGACTGGCGCTCGGTGGGCAGCGTGGGTAGTCGGGCGATCTACACCTTTGAGAACGATACTGGCCCTGATGATGCCAACCATGCTCAGTACGGTATTTTTATCCTTTACGACCCGCATAACCCTGGCGGTGGACGGCGCGTAGCGGACATCAGCATCTATGATATTGCCCCGACCCTGCTTGCGCGCCTTGGTCAGCCGGTTCCGCCGGAGATGATCGGCAAGGTGCGTGCGTTGTGAGCGGCCCGCTCTCCGTCTCGGTGGTCATCCCCAGCCTCGACGCACCACTGATCGCTGAGGTGCTGGCGGCGCTGCGGGCGCAGACCCTGACCCCGCAGGAGATCCTGGTCGTGGGCCGTGACCGGCCCGGCCTGGTGCGCCCTGACGGCCTGGTGCGCATGATCGACACCGGGCGTCCGGTAGGCGCGGCGGTGGCCCGCAACCTGGGGGCGCGCGAGGCGCGGGGCGAGGTGATCTGCTATCTCGACGCCGACTGTCTCGCCCAACCTGATTGGCTGGCGCGCCTGCTCGAACGCCACGCCGCCGGGGCCATGGTCGTCGGTGGGGGGGTTGCCGTCGAGCATGACGACTACTGGCGGCTTTGCGACAACCTGGTCGCCTTTACGCTCTTTCTCGCCACGAGTGCGCCGGGGCCACGGCCCTACCTGCCCAGTCTGAACTTCAGTCTGCGCCGCTCGTTGCTGCTGGAGTTGGGCGGTTTCGACGAGGGCTTTCCGGGGGCCGCCGGTGAAGATACCGACCTGAGTTTTCGCCTGCGCCGCGCCGGGCATACGCTCTGGTTCGAGCCAGCCGCCGCCGTGATCCACCGCCACGGGCGCGCCGCGCCGGGCGAACTCTGGCGGCATATGTATGCTTTTGGCAAAACCTACATGCAGATTTATCCGCGCTACCCCGACCTGCTCGGCAGTTGGCGACGGATCAACCTGAGCATGGGTGTGCCAGCTATGCTGCGTGTCCTTGGGCCGGGTCTGGCCCTCGCTGATCTGGCCGAGCGCATGGTGCGCTACCCGCAGTTGCGCCCCTATGCTCGGCAGAGCCTAGGGCTGTGGCTGGGCATGCTGGCCTGGTACGACGGTGCGGCAAGCGGGCTGAGCCGGATCGCAGGTGATAACAATACCAATCTGCTATAATGGCCCGCGCTCCCAGGGATGTTTGACACCTGAACTTCGTCTTAAAGGCAAGCAAGCTTGAACCAGTGGTTGTCGCGGGCGGCGCGTGGCACAACCCTCGCGATCATGGCCGAGATACTTTCGCGGGCGGCCAATACGATCTTCTTCGTCTTCCTGGCGCGCAAGGTCGGCACCGGCGAGGTTGAGGCAAGCATTTACAACCTGAGTTTTGCCTATACCAGCTTTCTCATCCAGTTTTCGCTGGGGGGGCTTGACCAGCTGCTGAACCGCGAGGTGGCCCGTGATCGCAGCCAGGGCGCGCTGGTGCTGGGCAACTTCTTATTTGCGCGCCTGTTCAGCTCATTGCTCTGCTATGCCGCCCTCTTCGCCTGGATTACAGGGCCGGCTGGCTATGACCAGCATGTACAGGCGGTCATCCTGGTGCTCGGGGCGACGCTCATCCCCGACAGCCTGGTGAATCTGATCCAGGCGTACCTGATCGCCCATGACCGGGTGCGCTACATCACTGTGTTGAGTGCCCTGGCGGGTGGGTTGAAGCTGGGGCTGGGGGCGCTGCTGCTCTTTATGGGCAGTGAGGCCTTTGGCGTGGCCTGGGTGGTGCTGGGCACCAGCGTGATGACCCTGGTAGCCTACCTGGGCCTGGTGATTGTGCGTTTTGCCTGGCCACAGCTGAGCTTCGCACGGAGTTTCTGGCTCACCCAGGCGCGGGCGCAGCTGCCGCTGCTGCTGATTGCGATCATGGCTACGATCGAGGCCAGCTTTGATGTGTTGCTGCTTGCCCAGGGTGAGGATCTGGTGGCGGTAGGCGTCTACGGCACGGCGGCGGCGGTGCTCAACATCCTGATGTTGTTGCCCCAGGCCTATCGCCAGGTCATCCTGGCCATCCTGGCCGAGAGCTATGCCACCATGCGCGAGCACGCCTATGCCATTTTTCGCCAGTCGAACCGGCTGCTGTTGATCATCAGCCTGCTAATCGGCCTGTCGGTCATGCTAAGTGCCGACGCTGTTTTGCCGCTGGTGTTTCGCGGGCGTTTTGCGAGTGAGTCGGTGGCGGTATTGCAGATTCTCGTCTGGGCGTTTGTCTTGATTACGCTGATGCTACCCCATGGGCGACTGATGTTGGTGGCCGGGCATCAGCGCTGGTCGGTGCCGATCCAGTTTGTGAGTATGCTGTTGAATGTCGGCCTGAATCTTTTGCTACAACCACAGCTGGGGCCGCAGGGCGCAGCAGCGGCACGGGTCGCCTCAAGTGGCCTGGCTCTGGTTCTGACGGCCAGTTATGTACAACTACGGCTCTACCGCTGGAGGATCTTGCCAACCGTTGCGGCACCGCTGGGTGCTGCCCTGGTGATGCTGGCGCTCGTGCTGGGTCTGCGCTGGCTAGGATTGATCTGGGTGCTGGCCCTGGCGGGCGGCTGGTTTGCCTATGGCCTGGCCCTCTACAGGCTGGGCGGAATAAGCCAGGCCGAACTGCAGAGCCTGGGCGATCTCTTGCGGCGCGGCCAGGCCCGCCTGCGCCTGTTGGTGAAAGGAGTGTCATGAGGCGTATTTTAGTGATCGGCCTTGATGCGGCCGATTTTGATCTGATCGAGCCGTGGGCGGCGGCGGGCTACCTGCCGCACATAGCCCGCCTGTTGCAGCAGGGCGCTTACGCCCCGCTGCGTTCGACCCTGCCCGTGATGTCGCCGCCGGCCTGGACCTCGCTGATCAGCGGACTTAATCCTGGCAAGCACGGGATCTACGACTTTGTGCGGCTGCTGCCTGGCAGCTATCGCCTGACCAGTACGCGCCGCGATCAGACCAATTTCAAGACCATCTTTGACCATGCCAGCGCCCAGGGCCGCCATGTCCTGGCGCTGAATATCCCGCTCACCTATCCCCCGGCCAGTGTGCGCGGCATCATGGTGGCGGGCCTGGGTGCCCCGCTTCAGGGCCAGTTCGCCCACCCGCCCGCCCTGCGCGACGAGTTGCTGGGTTGGGGCTACCGCATGGATCTGGATGTAGAGTATGCCCCCGGCCGTGAGCAGGAGTGGCTGGTTGACCTGGCGGCGGTGACACGCAGCCAGACTGATACCATGCTGCGCCTGATGCAGCGTGAGCCCTGGGATCTGGCGATGTTGGTCTACCGGGCTGTTGACGAGGTGGAGACCTTCTTCTGGCATCACATGGACGCAAGCCACCCGCAGCATGATCCGGCGCAAGCGGAGCGTTTTGGCCCGGCCATTCTCAAGGTACACCGGCTTATGGATGAGCAGATCGGGCGGCTGGTCGCGGCCGCCGGCCCTGAAACGACAGTTGCGCTTGTCTCTGATCATGGTGGCGGCGCGGCCCACCGCGAAGTCTTCCTCAACATCTGGCTTGAGCAGCAGGGCTGGCTCAAGCGCCGGGCCCCCAATGCGCTCAACCAGGGCCGCAAGAGGCTGATGCGCCGGCTGGGCCTGACCCGTGAAAGCCTTGCGCAGAAACTCGATTTTCCGCTGGCCTACTGGGTGCGCAAGCAGATCCCGATGCGCCTGCAGCACCGCCTAGTACCTGAGGCGAGTGTCACACTGGCCGACGTGGTGGACTGGTCGCAGACGCGGGCCTACAGCTTCGGCAATATCGGCCAGATC
This sequence comes from uncultured Chloroflexaceae bacterium, assembly GCA_964592425.1. Lineage (GTDB taxonomy): Bacteria > Chloroflexota > Chloroflexia > Chloroflexales > Chloroflexaceae > Viridilinea. Next base: position 54,801 of record CAZQCG010000010.1, on the reverse strand, counting down.
TTTGTCAATCTGAAAGGGCGCGAGCCTGAGGGCATTGTCGAGCCGGGGGCTGAGTATGAGCAACTGCTCGACTCAATCACGGCGGCGCTCTTCGCCTTGCAGGACGAGGGCCGCCCGGTGGTTGACGCCGTCTATCGCAGCAAAGACATTTACCACGGGCCGTATGCCGACTACGGGCCGGATCTCAATGTGATTATGCGTGGCATGACCTACACGGCCCAATCCTGGCGCGAGATGGCTGGCACGCAGATCTTTGCCGTCTCGGGTACTCACTACACCGGCATCCACCGCCCGGTGGGTATGCTGGCGCTGAGCGGGCCAGGGGTGGCCGGGCGTGGACGCCAGGCCGAGGTGCAGATCGTTGACTGTGCCCCTACCCTGCTTGAACTGTTGGGCCTACCAATTGCCCCCGAGATCGATGGGCGCGTCTTGCACGAACTGCTGGGCAGCGCCGAACAGCCGGAAGTGACCCCAGCCACGCCAGCCGCGCCGGTTGAACGCAGCGCTTTGAACGCCACTGCCTGGGCCACGCCTGAGGAGGAGGAAGAGGTCTTAGAGCGATTGCGCAGCCTGGGTTATCTGGAGTAGAGCTGGTTTAGCCCATAGGAACGCGGTGACTAATCCTTATGGGTTATTGTCATCAGAGGGCGATTAGCTGACTATACAAACATCATGTGCGCCGGGAGTCTGCCCGGTGCTGCCCGCAACGGCGTTGTTTCGGCACAATGTTAAGGAGAAGCCCACAATGCGCAAAGTGTTGCTCCGTAGTGGTGCAGCCCTGGCCCTGTTCTTTGGCCTGATCGCCAGTGCAGGGGCCCAGTCGTTGCCCGGGTCGGGCTGGTATACCACCGCGACCATTCAGAACATCGGCAATGCGAGTACGACGGTTGATCTGGAGATCTTCCCGCAAGGATCGGGAAACGCCTCGACGGCCTCGTTCGCGATTGCCCAGAACGCCAACAAGATCTTCATTCCTGGTGGCGGTGGAGCCAACGGCACGGTTGATGTTACGCCGTCGCTCGGAGCAGGCTTCGTCGGCTCGGCGGTCGTCTCGGCGGGCGAGCAGATCGTGGCGATCGGCCAGATCGGCAACAACCCCATCTCGGGCTTCAGCGGCCTGGGCACCACCGGCGGCAACGCCAACGAGTTCTTCCGCGGTGCCTCGAACAGCGCCACGACGTTGATCTACCCGGCGGTAAAGAATAAATTTGTGGGCCAGACGACGATCTTCTCGGTGCAGGCGGCTGGCAGCAACGTCACAATCAATGCGACGATCCGCACCGGCACAAACGCGACCCACACCTTCAGCGGCTCGATCGCGGCCAACCGGGCGATCAACCTGATCCCCAGCCAGTTCACCCCACCGATGCCGAACAACTGCCCGAGCAATGCTGATGCCAACACCTCGGCCTGCTTCGGCTCGCTGGAAGTGGTCGCCACGGGTGGCAACATTGTCGGCACCGTGATCGAGTATGTTGACGACGAGTCGCCCGCCCAGCGCGTGCAGGCCGCCTCGCTCTTCCCCTCGACTGATGCTGGCGACACGGTCTTCTGCCCGACGATCAAGAACACCTTCACCTCGACTCAGCGCCGCACCACCGGCCTGACGGTTGCCAATACCTCGAACCAGCCTGTGACGGTCAATGTACGCTTCACGGCAGCCTTGCCAACCCCTGGAACCGTCTACACCAACAGCGTGCAGATCGCGGCCAACAAGTCGTTCGCCTTCTCGCCTTTCCTCAACAACATGGGCGGTATGCCAGCCGGTACGCTTGCCTCGGCCCGCGTCGAGACCGCCGACTCGTCCGACTCGATTGTGGCGATTGTCTCCGAGCGTAACTTTGGCACGACCCCCGTCAAGGCGACCCTCTACAACTGCTTCAACTCGACCAGCGCCACCTCAAGCATCGCCGCTCCGCTGGTGAAGAAGAACGTAGCCGGCGTCAACTCGGGCCTCACTATTCAGAACGTCGCGGCTGCGGGTTCGGCTGCCTTTAGCGTCGCAGCAACCTATGTCTGCCCCAATGCCAGCCCGGTTACGATTAACACGCCATCGCTTGCGCCCGGTGCCAGCCATACCTTCTTCGCCCTCAATCCCGATGTGGCTACCGTGTCTAATGGCAACTGCGCGGTGACGATGACGGGCAGCGGCCCGATTGTCGCTATCTCGCAAGAGACCTCGGATTTCGCGACGGGTTCCTTCAGCAAGAACCTGAACACCAAGAACTACGAGGGCTTTAACAAGTAGTGCCAGGCTCTGCCTCAGCTAAACCTGGGGCCGATCAAGAGGGCGTAGTAGTCGAAGCTACTGCGCCCTCTGTTTGTCTGCGGTGATGAGGGCTGAGTGAGTCCCCTCGTCCCCGCTTTTGTGCTATCCTGAGACGATCAAGTGATCCCTTTGAGAAGGAGCAAGCGACAGATGCGCTGGTTTAGCTTCATCTTACTGGCGACCCTGCTGTTGAGCGGGTGCGCCGAAACACCGTCAGTGCCCGCAGCTACCGCTACCACAGATGCCGCAGTTACTACCGGGGCGACGCCCACCGGCGAGAGTTACCCCGTGCCGGCCTACCCTGAGCCAACCGCTTTAGGGGCCTATCCGCCGCCGACAGAGGTGTTGCCGCAGGGGCCGCAGTTTACGATCAATACGCCGCTGCGAGTCGCTGACGGTCAGATCAGTGGCACCGGCCAGGCTGGTGTGCCGTTGCGGATCGTGAATATCACTCAGGACTCGACGGTGATTGCCACCACGACCATTGGCGACGACGGCACCTATAGCGTTGCAATCAGCGGTGTGTCAGCCAATGACCTGGTGGGCATTATGCTTGGTGATACCCAGGGTACCACCTTGAACCCGAACGACTTTTTGCGTGGCCCCGGGTATCAGGATCTGCCTCTGATCGGGATCGTCTTTGACAGTGAGATCGCCGTAGAGTGATTTGATTGGCATCTGAGATTGCTACCTCGCCCCCCAGGCGGGCAGAGCCTTTGGGTGGCTACGCTGTTTGTGGCGTCGGGATGCACTGCGTAGCCCTCTTCCACGTAGAGGGAGAGGGGCGACAGCGCTTTGCGCGTCTGTGTCCTGACGCTGCAATGGGGGCGAGCTCAGATGGACGGGGCAGCGGCAGCCGTCATTTAAAGGCAATAAACGTCCCCCACCCGTCATCGCGATAGACTGGCGGTAGCCGCCGGGTGGAGTTTCTGGCCCGTACCACGCGCTTAAACCCAGCCCGCTGTAGCATCAGAACAACCGCGCTCTGCGAAGGAATCATCGCCAGATGGTTCGAGTGGCTCGACTGATGATAATAGCGTACATCGTCAGCAGCTAACTGGAGTACCGGGGTACGCATACGGAAGAGTTGGGTATCAATTAAGAGTGCATGCCTGGTGACGGCATGGATGCGTTCAAGGGCTTCGATTGGGCGATCTAGGTGATAGAGTACCCCAACAAAAAAGGTCAGGTCAAACTGTCCGACTGTCGCAGGACTCAGATCATAGACATTCTGCTGTGCGTAAGTAACCCCGTTGAGGCCAATCATGTCGGTCAGAAAACGGGCCTGGGCAATGTTGTCGGCGCTAGCATCGATGCCCAGTACCTCGCTGGCACCGGCCCGGTGGGCCTGGATCGACCAGTAGCCAGCGTTGCAGCCAATATCCAGGACGCGCTGACCCTCCAGGGAGCCACCCAATGCCGTGTGCAGATGGGCAAAGACATGCTGGTAACGGCGGTAGTGGCGTGCGCGGCGCGTGCGGGCCGCACGACTATTGCCACCCAACAGCTTTCCCCCCAGTTCAAGCGGGTAGAACCATTGATATGCTCTGGCCTGCTGATGGGCCTCGGCGAGGCTTAGCCCTGCCGCTGCGCCCAGCGGAAAGGCGTCGGCAAAGTTTGTCCGTGCCCAGCGGTAGGAGGCGGCAGAGGGTTTGGGCAGGTACGCACATGTGACCGGGCGCGCCCAGGTGATATCTAAGCCGCATATATGCGCAGCTGTACGTACTATGCGCTCAAGAAATCTGCGAACCATATGGGGCGACCTTGCTCTTCAGTTGGATGCTGAAGGTCGATTATAGCATAGCGGCTCATGGTATAATCGCGTGCTTTGAGCGTCCGGGTCGCCTGAATGACCAGCACAACTATATGACCTCTGTTGGCCTGAAGCATGTTGCCCAGGGTAAGGCTTGGCCCAGGCTGTTAGGGGCCGGGCTGCTAGCCCTGCTGGCCCTGCTGTCTGCCACACCAGGCTTGCTGGGCTGGTTGCCCCAGGCCCTCTTCGCGGCCCCCCTGGCCGCCCTCAGCGCTCTGGCCCTCTTCACCCTCCCCGGAATGGCCTTGCTGCGCCTGCTGCCCGCCGGGAGCCTGCGCCCGGCCCAATACGTCGCTGCGGCCCTCGGGCTCAGCTGGGTCTTGCCGCCCCTGCTGCTGCTCGCTGCCGACCTGCTCGGCCTGCGCTGGGGTTCGGCTCTGGCCTGGCTGAGTCTGGCCCTCTGTGCCCTGGTGGCCTTCTGGCCACAGCGCGACCCGCGCCCCCGCCAGTGGCAGCCCGATACCGAAGCTGGCCTGCTGCTGCTGATCTTCGGGCTGGCCCTGGCGGTGCGGCTCTACCTGGTGCGCGACCTGCCCGGCGGGCTCTATGGCGACTCCTACCACCATACGATGATCAGCCAGTTGCTGGTTGATAACGGGGGCCTCTTTCGCTCCTGGCAGCCCTATGCGCCTCTGGCAACCCTGACCTACCACTTCGGCTTTCATAGTATGGCCGCCTGGCTGCACTGGCTCAGCGGCTACCCTGTGCGCCTGGCGGTGCTCGTGGTTGGCCAGGTGGCCGGGGCCCTGGCAGCGCCAGGCATCTTCTTGCTCGGCGACCAGTTGTTTGGCGAGCGCCGCGCTGCCCTCTGGGCCGCCCTGGTGGTCGCCTTTGTGAGTCTCTTCCCGGCCTACTATGTAAACTGGGGGCGCTATACCCAACTGGCCGGCCAGACCGTGCTGCCAGTGGCCTGTTTCGTCTGGATGCTGCTGCTGGAGCGTGCCGTCGATCCCACGGCCTCGCTGCGGAGCTTGCTGGGGCCGAGCCTGCTGGCTGGCCTGGCGACGGCGGGCATGGCTCTGGCCCATTACCGCATTGCCGTCTTCGGGGCCTGCTTTGTGCTGATCTATGCTCTGGCTTTGCTGGTGACCCGTGTGCGCTCGCTGCGGGCCTGGGCCCGCCTGGTTGCGCTGGGCGCTCTGGCGGGTAGCCTGGGCCTGGGTCTGACCCTGCCCTGGTTGCTGCGTATGCGCGAGGGGCGCATGCTGCAGTTGGCCAGTCATTTAACAGCGACCAATATCGGCACCGGGACGGGTAATGAACAGCCAGCATTTGCCTTTGCCCAGGCTACTGCCAACGGGCTTTTGCCCCTGGCGCTGCTCGGCTTGCTGGCCCTGCTCGTGCAGCGCCGCTGGTTCGCCCTGATCATCCCGCTCTGGCTGGGGCTGGTCTGGCTTACAGCCAACCCTTACCTGCTCGGCTTAACCGGGGCAGGGATCATCTCCAGCTTTACGGTGCTGATCGGTGGCTACCTCTGGCTGGCCCCCCTGGCCGGGGCTGGCCTGGCGGCCCTCTGCAGCGGGACGGCCTGGCTGGTAGCCCGGCTTAGCCGGCTGCCTATCGATCAAGCCCGCACTAGTGTCGCGTTGCTGCTCGCCACCGGCCTGCTGATCTGGGGCCTTGGCCAGCAGAGCCGCATGCTCGACCTGAACTATCAACTCTTGACTAACGCTGACCTCGAGGCGGCCACATGGCTGCGTGAGCATGTGCCGCCCGATGCGCAGATCTTCGTCAATAGCTTTCCGGCGTACAATAGCTATGTCTATGCTGGTTCCGACGGCGGCTGGTGGTTGCCTTTGCTCAGCGGACGACAGACCAACCTGCCGCCGATCTCCTATGGTTTTGAGGCGGCAGAAGATCCGCGTTATGCCCTGCTGGTGCAGGAGCGCAACCAGGCCGTGCTGGCCCAGCCCGTTGAGCGGCCTGAGGCTGGCGCGGCGTTACGCGACTGGGGCTACAGTTATCTCTATGATGGGCCGGCGATGAACCCGGCCCCCGAATACCTTGACCCGGTGCGCATTGCGGCTTCCGGGCAGTACGAGCAGATCTATCAGCGTGATGGAGTAACGATCTGGAGGGTGCGCTAGTGCGGATCGCTGTCGTTGGGCCAACCTATCCGTACCGGGGCGGGATCGCCCACTATACGACGCTGCTGGTGCAGCATCTACGTAGTGCTGGCCATCATGTGCCCTTCTTCTCGTTTACGCGCCAGTATCCCCGCTGGCTCTTCCCCGGTAAGACCGACCGCGACCCGTCTAGCGCGCCGCTGCGGGTCGAGTGCGAGTATATTCTTGACCCGACCAACCCCTGGACCTGGTGGCGGCTCTACCGGCGGGTGCGTGCCGAGCGGCTTGACCTGCTCATTTTGCAGTGGTGGGTGCCTTACTGGACGCCCTGTCTGACGATGATTGCCCGCTGGATTAAGGCCAATACCTCGGTGAAGATCCTCTTCATTTGCCATAACGTGGTGCCCCACGAAGGCGGCGGGGTGATCGACCGGCGTCTGGCCCTCACCGTGTTGCGCCGTGGCGATGCCCTGGTGGTGCATAGCGAGCAGGATCGCCATCGGCTGCACGCGATGTTGCCCCAGGCTCGGGTGATTAAGGCCAATCTGCCCACCTACGCCAACCTGGTGAGCGCTGATCCATCCGGGCGTGAGCAGCTGCGGCGCAGCCTTGGCTTGCCGGCAGAGCGGCGTGTGTTGCTCTTCTTTGGCTTTGTGCGACCCTACAAGGGTCTCGAGTACCTGGTGCAGGCGATGCGTGCTGTGCGCGAACAGGTTGATGCCCACCTGCTGGTCGTCGGCGAGTTCTGGGCGGCGCCTGGTTTCTACCTGCGCTACGCCGAAGAGTTTGGGGTCAGCGATGCGGTGACGATTATCAATCGCTATGTGCCCAACGAAGAGCTGGGACCCTACTTTGACCTGGCCGACGTGGTGGTGCTGCCCTATGTCTCGGCAACCCAGAGCGCGGTGGTGCAACTGGCCTTCGGCTTCGGCAAGCCGGTGATTACCACCCGCGTCGGTGGCTTGCACGAGGTTGTCAGCGATGGAGTGAACGGGCTAATTGTGCCGCCCCAGGACGACCAGGCCCTGGCGGCGGCGATTGTACGCTACTTTCAGCAGAACCTCGCCGAGCAATTCAGCGCAAATGTACGTCTAACTGCAATGGATCGGGACTATTCCTGGTCGCAGTTGGTGGCAACGCTTGAACAGACGGCGCGTGATCTCGGTATCCAGGGCTGAGATGCGGATCACTTTTCTGATCATCATGGGTCTGGAGCGGCCCTCCGGGCGGCGTTACCTGCACCTGGCGCGGGGCTTAGCAGCCCAGGGCTATCGTGTCCGAATCCTGGCTCTGCATCCTGACCTGGCCAGTTGCTCACAGCGCCGTTTCGTGCAGGACGGCGTGGAGGTTTGGTATGTTGGCCAGATGCATGCCCGCAAGGTCGGCAGTGTACCGATGCGCTTTGGCCCCCTGGCCTTGCTGCGGGTGCTGGCTGGCGCAACTCTGGGCATGATCGTGGGGGTGCTGCGCTCGCCGGCCGAGGTTTACCATCTTGGCAAGCCGCAGCCGGTGAATGGTCTGGCGGCGCTGATCGGGGTCTGCCTGCTGCGGCAGCGGCCTTTCTATGTCGATTGTGACGATGATGAAGTCTATGGCAACCGGCTGACGGCTGGCTGGCAACGGGCCGTCTTCGGCTTCTGGCAGCAATTATTGCCGCGCCTCGCCGCCGGGGTGACGGTCAATACGCGCCATCTGGCGCATGAGGTACGCCGGGCCGGCGCACGCCGGGTGGTCTATGTGCCCAACGGGGTTGACCTGGCCCGCTTTGTGGCCCCCAGCGCCGAGCGGCTGGCAGGGCTACGCCAGGCGCTTGGCCTGGCGGGTGGGCCGGTGGTGGCCTATGCTGGCACCCTGGCGTTGCAAAACCACCCGGTCGATCTGCTGATCGCAGCCTGGCCAATGGTGCTAATCCATGTGCCGACGGCACAGCTACTGCTGATCGGCGGGGGCGAGGATCTGCCTGCCTTGCAGACTATGGTTGCCCAGTTGGGCTTGACAGCACGGGTGTTCTTCACCGGGCAGGTGCGCCACACGGCGGTGCCGGCCTTCCTGGCCCTGGCGGTGCTCAGTGTTGACCCTGTGCGTGATGATGCGGTGGCCCGGGCGCGTTCGCCGCTCAAACTCTTCGAGAGTATGGCGCTTGGCGTGCCGGTGATCACCGGCGCGGTTGGGGATCGACCAGCGTTGTTGGCTGATGGGCGGGCCGGGATGCTGGTGGCAGCGGGTAGCCCGCAGGCGCTCGCAGCGGCAATCGTCAGGCTGTTGCAGGACGAAGCACTGCGCCTGGCCCTGGCGGAGGCAGGGCGAGCCCAGGCCGCACACTACAGCTGGGAGCGTCTGGCCGTCACATGGGCGACGGTTTATTGAGCGGGTGCAGCGGGCGTTGCCAGCAGGGCCTCGGCCAGGCCCCAGTACCAGGCTGCCTTGCCCCAGACCAGGCCGGGCAGGCAGGGCCAGTAGGGGCGCAGGGGCGGCTGACGCCCGAGCAGGCTCAGCCCGTCGGCGAGGGCCAGCAGGGGCGCAGCGGCAAGGATCAGCCCGGCCCATGGGCGCATGCGTGGGCTCAAGTGGGGCGCAGCACGCCCGGCGTAGCGGCGCTGGAGGCGCAGGTGAACCCGCCCGAAGGCGCGCAGATGGCGGGCCACCAGGCGGGCGCTTGAGCGCTGGGGCCGGTGATAGACAATCGCCCGTGGCTCAAAGAAAAGCTCCTGGCCCTGGTTGCGCAGGCGCAGGCTGAGGTCGAGGTCTTCGCCAGCAGCGCCGGGAAAGGACTCGTCGAAGCCACCCACGGCGAGCAGCAGCTCGCGGGGCAGGCTGAAGTTCAGACTGGGCAGGTAGGGGCGGGGGCCGGGGGTGGCCGTGGCCAGAAAAGGTGTAAAGCTCAGCAGGTTGTCGCAGAGGCGCCAGTAGTTACCCGTCTCCAGGGCCACACTACCACCAACGACGGCATGACCCTCCTGATGGCGGGCATACAGCCGAGCGAGCAGATCAGGGGCGGCGAGACAGTCAGCGTCGAGGAAGAGCAGGTAGTCGCCGCTGGCCTGCTGTGCCCCGAGGTTGCGTGCTGCTGCTGCCGCAAGCGGACGAGGGGTTGTCACCATGCGAGCGGGTGGGGCCAGGGACGCGCCGTTGTGCTGGCCGACAACGATGATCTCGCTGATCAACGCAGCGCCAGTTTGCCGCCCCAGGGCGGCGAGCACCTCGTCCAGCAGTGGCGAGTGCAGGTTAGGGATTACCACCGAGACGCTGGTCACTCGTCACTCATAATGGTGATTCAGACGCGCTCAAGGATTGCTTTGATCGTTGCGAGGAAGGTATCGGCAACGGCACCATCGGTAATCCGATGATCGAAGGTGAGCGAAAGATAGCAAATTGGGCGAATGGCGATGGCGTCAATGCCATTCTGGCTGATCACCACCGGGCGTTTGACAATCGCGCCGACGCCAAGAATGGCCGCCTGGGGCTGGTTAATGATCGGGGTGGCAAAGAGGCTGCCGCTGACACCGTGGTTGGTGATCGTAAAGGTGCCACCCTGGGTCTCTTCGGGGCGCAGGCGGCGGGCGCGCGCTCGTTCGGCCAGGTCATTCACGGTGCGGGCCAGGCCGAGCAGATTCTTCTCATCGGCGTCACGCACGACCGGCACGATCAGGCCCTCGTTGAGGGCCACGGCAATGCCGATATGCATACGCCGGTTCAGCACGATACCCTGTTCGGTGAAACTGCCGTTCAGTACAGGGACATGGTTGATTGCTGCGACGACCGCCTGCACGATGTAGGGTGTGAAGGTCAGGCGCACGCCCTGGCGCTCGAAATCGGCACGCTGGGCCTCACGGTGGGCAACGACACGGCCCAGGTCGACCTCCATTACGGTGGTGACGTGGGGTGCCGTGCGTACGGAGCGCTCCATATGCTCGGCGATCAGGCGGCGCATCGGCGACAGCGGCACCAGTTCGGCATCTTCGGGCAGGGGCGGCAATGCCACCGCCGCTGCTGCTGGCTGAGGGGCTGGCGCAAGCGGCACTGGTGTGGCGACTGGCACGGCAGCAGCAAGCGGCGCTGGTGCGGCGACGGGCGCGGCGGCAGCGCTGTCACGTGCCTCAAGGAAGTGCAACACATCCTGGCGGGTGATACGGCCACTCTGGCCGGTGCCGGTGATTGCCGCCGGATTAAGCCCATGCTCAGCCACCAGGCGTGCCACGACCGGCGAGAGGAAGGTGGTGCGGGGTGTTTCGGCAGGGAATGTCGGGGCGGCGGGTGCTGTTGGCGGCGGCGGTACGGTAGCGGGGTTGGGCGCGGCGGCGGGCGGCGTGCTGGCCGGGGTGGCGGATACAGCAGGAGCCGCCTCGCGCACCTCGTTGGGGTCGCCAATGCGAGCGATCACCGTGCCGACGCGCACCGTCTCGCCCTCAGCGACCAGGATTTCGAGCAAGGTGCCAGCGGCGGGCGCGGGCACCTCCGTATCGACCTTATCGGTGACCACTTCGAGCAACGGCTCGTAGCGGGTCACGCTTGCACCGAGCTGCTTTAGCCAGCGCCCGACGGTACCTTCGGTCACACTCTCGCCCATCTGGGGCATAGTTATGTCGGTTGCCATAAGTGTTGAGTTCAGGTATCAGATGACGTGTGCTGAGTGTAGCACAAGCCCTGCTGCGCTGCAAAGGGCTCGATCACGGTCCAGCGATCAACAGGCGGGCATAGCGCCTGAGTACCTCGGGTGCGACGTGCTGGGCGAAGCGGTCATTCTCGACGCCGAAGCTGACCTCTGCTTCGGCCAGGGCGTAACGTTCAACCAAGGTGGGGTTCAGGTCGTGCAGGGCCCAGGCCAGGCTGATCATGCGCTCGCTGGGCATGTCGGTCTGCACATAGCCAACCAGCGCACCGCTGAGGCGTTCGAGGTCGATCAGGTTCGCCAGGTTGCCGCGTGCTTGCAGGCGGGTGGCGATAGCGATCAGGACGGCCTGCTGGCGCTGGACGCGCTCGAAATCACTGTCGGGATGGCGGATGCGGGCGTAGGTCAGTGCGGTGGCACCGTCCATCAACTGCACCCCCTGGCTGAAGCGCACCGTGGTATAGCCATGGTCGAAGGTTGGGAAACGCGTGTCGATCAGTGGGCGTTCAACATTGATGACGATCCCACCCATGGCATCGATCAGATCGGCGAAGCCGTTAAAATCGGTCATCACGACATAATCAATTGGCAGATCGAGCAGGTTGCTGAGGGTCGCACGAGCCAGGCTGAGCCCGTTACCCGGTGGGCCGTCATGCTCGCCCCAGAGGTAGGCCGCATTGAGGCGGTTACTACCATGGCCGGGGATAGGCACCCAGAGATCACGCGGCAGCGAGAGTAGCGCAACGCGGTGGTGTATCGGGTCAAGCCGTACCAGCAAGATGGCGTCACTGCGCGGGGTTGCCGTCTCGCCAGGACGGCGGTCGGCCCCAAGCAATAAAATGGTGGCAGGGGTGGGGGCGGGCTCGCCGCTGTTGATCACTGGCAGCGCGGCGGGGGCGGGCACGTGCGGCAGCGCCAGGGGCGGGGCCGCTCCGGTGCTGGTTGACAGTGGGGCGGGTGTCACCACCAACGCCTCAAGATTGCGCCTCGTGGCCGTGCCCAGGTTGAGTAGCCCGACGGCCAGCGCAAGCAGCGCGGCGACGAACAGCAACAGGGCCAGGGCGAGGAGGCGTCGGTTGCGCGAGGGTCTGGATTGAACAATCGGCGGCACAGGGTGCTCCGCTACCGGACCGACTACCAAAACGATCCTATTATAGCCCTGATTTGTCGCACAGCCTGTGACCATGCTACAATACTAGTGGGTCGTTCTTGCTCAGTTCATACAGCGTTGAGGTGTTTGAGATGGCCGCGATCAACCAGGACGTCGCACTCGTAGTGCCCGAGACGGACGCGTGGCCCTTGCTACGTGGCGTTCTGATCGGCGTAGCAGTTGGGGCCACGGTCACCGGCTTGATCATTGTTGGGCGACTGCTCTATACGCGGCGGGCCGCCCGCCGCCGTAACTCGCCGCCTGGCGGGGCAGTTTCTCCAGACGACACCTCCGATGACAACGCGCCTGGCACTTGAAAGCCTACGCCAAGGCTCGCAGGCGATGTGCAATTGCGGTACAGGCAATGCTTCGTGGTGGGTCTGACCTGGCACCTGAAACCTTTTCTAAGCTAACTAATGGAGTAAATCAATGATTTTCGATCCGACCTACTTTATCTTCGCCCTTCCGGCGATGCTCTTCGCTATGTGGGCGCAGTTCCAGGTAAAATCGGCCTACAGTAAATGGTCGCAGGTACGTGGGGCCAAGAACCTCAACGGCCTTGACGTAGCCCGCAGCCTGATGCAGAGCGAAGGCCTGACCCATGTGCAGGTTGAGCGCATCGGCGGTATGCTCACCGACCACTACGACCCGCGTGGCAAGGTGATGCGCCTCTCGGAGAGTTCGACCCAGCCGTCGGTGGCGGCAATGGCGATTGTGGCCCACGAGCTTGGCCATGCGGCCCAGGACAAAGAGGGCTACTTCTGGCTGCGTGCCCGTGCTGGCATCGTCGGCATCGCCAATATCGGCTCAAACCTGGGCACGATGCTCTTCTTCGTTGGCATGGCGCTTGCTGCGTTTGCCGGAAGCCAGAGCAGTCTGGGCTACAGCGTCGCCGTCTTTGGTGTGATCCTCTTCTCCGCAGCGGTGGCCTTCACCCTGGTGACCCTGCCGGTCGAATTTAACGCCAGTGCGCGCGCCAAGGTGATGCTCCAGCGCAACGGCCTGATCACAGCAGAGGAGGCCCAGGGAGTCAATGCCGTACTCAATGCTGCTGCGCTAACCTATGTTGCTGCCGCTGCCCAATCGGTGGCCCAGTTGCTCTATTTCATCAGCATTCTTGGGCGAAGGAGAGATTAACGTGAACGATGATCTACGTCGGCGGATGATCCATGGCCTATTCAACCTTGCGCTCGGGCTGGCCGCCGCCTGGCTGGCTACGTACCTCACCAACCGTATCCTCGGCGAGCCGCAGAGCATTGATTAGTCGTCCGGATCACCATCAGTTCCTTGATTAGGCAGGCACTATGCGTTCATCGTCGCGCTCACAGTCCACTGTCTTGATCACCGGTGCCTCCGGTGGCATTGGCGAAGCCCTGGCCTGGCGTTTTGCCCGTGGCGGTTTTGACCTGGTGCTAGTTGCGCGCAGCGAGGAGCGACTCCAGGCACTTGCCGCTGAGCTTACACGAGCGCATGCTGTCACCGCCCATGTCATCGTCGCCGATCTGGCCGAAGCGGCCGCCGCCCAACGGCTCTTCGAGGAACTGGCTGCGCGCGCTATCCAGGTCGAAGTGCTGGTGAATAATGCCGGCTTCGCCACCTACGGTCACTTCGCCGAGCTTGAGTTGGAGCGTGAGTTGCGCATGCTCCAACTCAATGTGGTCACGCTGACCCACCTGACGCACCTCTTGTTGCCCGGTATGCTCGCACGACGGTATGGGCGGGTGTTGAACATCGCCTCGACGGCGGCCTTTCTGCCTGGCCCGTTGATGGCGGTCTATTACGCCTCCAAGGCTTTTGTGCTCTCCTTCTCCGAAGCGTTGCACAACGAACTGCAAGGCAGTGGGGTAACGGTCACCGCTCTCTGCCCTGGCCCAACTAGCACGGGCTTCCAGGCGCGTGCCGGGATGGAGCAGTCACGGCTGGTGCAGAACAAGCAGATTATGGATGTCGGCACGGTGGCCGATGCAGGCTATGCTGGCTTGATGCGCGGCCAGGTTCTGGTCATCCCGGGGCTACTGAACCGCTTCCTGGCTTTTTTGCCGCGGCTGCTGCCACGTCGCCTGGTGCCACTAATGGTGCGTTATGCCCAGGAGCGCACGCATCAGTGATTACAACTCGGTCGCATCCACCAGCAGACGGTACGGTCGGCGGATGATCCACTGGCCACGCTGCGCATCATAGTGGCCGATGACACGGCGGCCCCAGAGCAGCAGGCGCCTTGCGCCGAAGACGGCCACGCGTGGACGCCAGGGCGCAGGCAAGTGCTTGGCCACGATACCGTTGGCCGCCAGCGCCCGGTAGGGTCGATGCAGTAGCCGTGACGTGACGCGGTTGATCGACCGCCACCTGCGCAACAGCCGGTGCCAGGCCATACCAACGCGGCCACCATGAATCACCCGTCGCTTGCCTGCATCTTGCGCCGCCACGATGCGCCCGCTGATCGCCACCGGCTGGAGCAGCCAGGGATCAAGGTGCGGGTTGTTGTCGCCACGTGTGCTGATCCCGGCGGGTGTGCTCTGCACCACGCGATGAACCACCGCACGGCCGTCAGGGAGCGTGAAGAAGATCACGTCACCGACCCTCACTGGCCGCTCGTCATACGGCACCACGTCCAGCAACTCCGGCTCGACGAGGGTGGGGTTCATACTTGGCCCGTGGTAGGCAATGAGCAAAGGGCGAGTGCTGAGGCAGGCAGGCTGAAGACTTTGCTCGCCCTGGCTTTCGCGCTTATCTCTGCGCTTTCCGTACCCTGGCATAGGCGGCTCCCAGGCTATTCGCTGGATCAACCCAACACACGCGCCAGTTCCTCCCAGAACGGGCCATTGAGCGTGATATGCAGGCGGTAGGCTGGCACGGTGTTGGCCAGCCCACTGAGCCAGGCGAAGCGTTGCTGGCGGGTCGCTCGGGCTTGCTCGATGGGTGCCCTACGCAGTCGGTGGGCGGTGGCTTGCTCAACGGCAGTTAGCAGGTACGCAACAGCCTCGCCCGTTCCCAGCCGTTCCGCACGATCCTGATCCGGGTCGCGCTGCAAGAAGCAGATTCCACCCAGCGGCACGGCGGTGCAGGTCGCCCAGCTGCCGCCCGGCCCGCCCCACAGAAAGCGGCTCAAGCTGGGGAAGGGGTGGGCCCAGTAGCTGCCATCCGCCGCCTGCACAACTAGCGTGGTGTCGTCACACAGCGAGCGCCAGGGTGGGGGCAGGCGGTTGCTGGCGGTGGTCTTGCCGGTGCCGCCGGAGGCGGCCAGCAGCACGCCCACGTTGCGCCCAGCCTCTGTCCAGGCGGCCAGGGCGGCATGCACCAGCACGCCGCCACGGTGGGCCTCAACGGCAGCGGCAAGCGCCTCGATCATGTCGAGTAGCTGCACAAAGAGCGTCTCATCGCCGCCGGGCGACGACAAGTGACAGACAAGCTCGCCGGGAGGCATGTCGCCTGGCTGACCTGGCGCGCCAACGACGCGGATGCGCTGCCCACCCCCGGCGCATAGTGTCAGCGTAGCCAGGCCCTGGCAGGGCAGGCGCATAGCGGCCGCCAGGGCCGCCACCGCCTGCGCACCAACTTCGTCCTGCCCGTCAAACGCCCAGCAGCTACCGTCGGCTAGGGAGAGGCTGTAGGTGGAAGATCCGACCATGTTGGCTTGCCAATTCTGGCTTGGGGCTTGCACTCCTGGATAGCACCGTGGCGATCAGCAGATCAAACTGAGACCCCATTGTTGCATGTGGTACCTGCTGTACTGCCACTTTGACAAACGAAGGTTTGGCCTGAGCCGTTATTACATGCGGGTATACCCTGGCCTTTCGCCACCTCGCCCAACGGCAGCACAGTGGGCTTCTCGTAGCGGGGCCGACTCGCCTGGGGTGTCTGTCCTTCGTTCGGCTGGTTGATTGTCATTGGATAGTCCTTTTGCTCGTAGGGGGTTTGCACCAGAACGCTATATCACACTGTGGCTCCGTTGCCACAGCCACCTCCTGCAGAACTGCCATCTATGCAAAAAGTGTTGCTTGAACCATTTTCGCAGTTTCCCCCCCCTTTCCCCTGGCCCGTTGCCACCCCGCCCAGGGGCAGCACAACGGGCTTCGTGTATTTGGGCCGTGGCTCTTTGGGGGGCTGTGCTTCGTTCGGCTGGTTGGTCGTCATAGGTTTAGGCTCCTTGCGGTTCGCCTGGTGGCAAACCTGGTCTGATCGTGGGCAAGAACCTGTTCCGCGCACGGGCGGCACTAGATCCCCCTATGCCGCTCCAAGGCGGCTGGCCGGGAAGAGGCCTGCCTCTTCCGCCTCCTCGCAGAACCAGAAGGGGGCGAAGAGATCCTGGCTGCGGTAGTAATTCTGGGCTACGCATGAGCCGAGACAGCGCCCTTTCATCAAACACCGCCCACAGATGCCTCCCAGCCGTGCGGGCAGGTCGTTACGGATGGCCTGCAACGCTGGATGGTTCGACCACACCTGCGCCAGTCGATCCTGGCCGACGGTTCCAAAAATGAGCGCGGGCAGCTGTTCGCCGATGCCGCAGAGGGCGTAGTGGCCGGTCGCCAGCACGCCCAGGATGTGTTTGATGCCGCAGGCACCATTTCCGCTACCGTCGGCAAGCTGGCTGAGTGGGCGAAAAGCCTGGGGATAGTCGAAGAAGAGGCGCAGTCTGGTTGTGCGGGCAAGCTTTCCTTCGACCCGCCGGCCAATGGCGATTAATTCGGCAATGCTCAGGGTTGCCTGGGCCGTATGCAGTTTTTCGCCCCTGGCGGTCGGCTGCACGAGATTGAATTTCACCGACGCTGCGCCCAGTTCCTCGGCCAGGCGGATGATCGCCTCAACCTGGTCGGCGTTGTGGCGCATCAACGAGAAGATGACCTGGGGGCGCAGGCCAGCCTCGGCCAGGATGCGCACGGCGCGGGTCGTGGCCGCAAACGAACCGGCTACCCCGCGCACCCATTCGTGGGTTGCCGCATCAGCACCGTCGAGGCTGGTCGAGACGAAGGGCTGTTTGCAGCGAGCGATCTCCGCCGCCAGATCCGGCGTCATCAGCAGGCCGTTGGTCTCAATGATCAGGCCCAACCCGTAGTGGCGGACAATTTCCAGCAGATCCGTGAACTGTGGATGCAGAGTCGGCTCGCCGCCGGTCAGTTTCACGCTCTGCAGGCCAAGTGGCAGGGCTTCAGTAATGGCTGTCTCGAACAAGGCCGGCGGCAGCATCGCCGTGTGCATCCCCTGCTGATCCAGCTTTGGTGCCAGCCAGCAGTGCCGGCAGGCCAGGTTGCAGCCCGCGCTGAGGTAGAAGTAGAGTTGACTGAGGGGATAGCTAGGCATGCGAAAGTGCTCCTCCCTCAGCCAGGAAGCGGCGCAAACAGGCATCCGGGCTGGGGTGGTTGACCTCCCCAGTCAGGGTATAGGCCAGGCCGGGGCAGTTGCCGGTGCAGTAGGGCTGGAAGGCACAGGCGGCACACATACTGAAGTCGCTGAGGGGGATGCTACGCCGGGTACGCAGGCTGGTGAGTGCAGGTGCATTGCGCCAGAGATCGGCGATGGCGTCCTGCTGAATATTGCCAAGCACGATATGTGGCAGCATACTGCATGGGATGATCGCGCCGTCGGCGCGCACCGCAAGCTTGCTGAAGGTGCAGCCGCAGCCAGTGAGATGGCCACCATGGGGGAAGGCCGCCGCACCCACAGCCTGCGCATCAATCATGTTGCGCCACATGCGGCCCTCGGCCAGCGGGCCAGCGCTAGCCTTGATGCGCCCAGGGTAGTGCTGGCTCAAGCGTAGCAAGGTCTCCATAGCCACTTGCCGTTCGGTGGTTGTCAGCAGCAGTTCATCAGCATGGCGCTGACAGTTGCCCAGGTAGCCTGCGGCGTTGGTGCTGAAGGCGGGCAGACCCAGCTCTTCGAGCAGGAAGTGGGCAAGCGCATCCAGGTCATGCACATTATAGTGGTGAATAGTGACGCGCACTGTCACATGCACCCCGTTGCGCTGAAGGGTGCGGATGCCGCGCACGGCGCCCTCCCAGGCGCCTTTGCCGCGTGCGGCGTCGTGGGGCTCTGCGTGTGAGCCGTCCAGCGAGACCTGGACGTAGTTGCAGCGCCCGGTGCCAGCGATGAAGGCGGCGAGCTCATCGTTGATCAGGCCACCATTCGACAGCAGCGCAAAGCGCATACGGTTGTGCACAATGCCGGTCAGCAACTCAGGCAGATCGGGACGGTGGCAGGGTTCGCCGCCAGCGAGAGTCACGTCCATCACGCCCATGCGACCAAGCTCGGCGAAGCAGGCCAGCCAGGCGCTTGTCGGCAGATCGTGATATTCGACCGCCGGGTTGTTGAAGAAGTAGCAGTAGCGGCAGCGCAGGTTACAGGCCGAGGTAATCTCGATATCGACATGGCGCGGCGCACGCATTACTACCGGGAGGTTCATACCGTTGTTCCATTTGCGTAGCCAATGAAGCCCCGTTCCGCCAGGTCATCAATAAAGGCACCAATCTCGTCGTTGGCCGTATGCGGCACCTCTGCATAGACTGTCTGCACTGTGGTGAGCAGGTGGGCCAGGGTGCGGGTACCGTCCATCGCCTTCCACAGCGTTACCCCAACCGGGTTGAGCCCGACGGCATCGGCGGTATCGGGATTGAAGAGCACCGCCCAGTCGTCGAACTCTTCGCGCAGCACCACGAGTGGGTTGGCAAGCGGTTTGCTGTGTACATCCATCTGCACTGCTCCTTAATCAGGCTGCCGGTCGTTTAGAGCGCTACAGTTCTACGGACTAGTCCGTTCGACCAAGTCTGATCGGCTGTAAGCCGCCCTGCCGGGGGAGCTTTACGGGTGGCTCGGCCCTGGGTTAACGGTGTTGGGGGCGCAGCAGTGGTGGCCGTTGCTGCGCCCTTACAGGCGCGTAGCCTTCCCGTCATTTTTGCTCAGACACGGTTGTAGACTGCTACTCTGAAGTATATGGGGCACATCGTTGTGATACAAGCACCGCTGCGGGATAGCTTGCTTACCACGCCGTCACTGTTCCCAGACAATCTCGATCCGGCTCCAGTCCCGTTCGATCAGTGCCCGTATGGTGCGCCGGCCCGCCCGGCGTTTGCGTGGTTGCAGAGTGATCTGTGGGCTGCCAGGTGGCTGGCCAGGGTGAGCCTCGGCACCACGCAGCAGCACGAAGCCGCATGGGCGCGCCGAACGAGCCACCCAGGCTTCGTCGTGGCGCTCGAGGGCCAGCGAGAGCGTCAGGCCCGGCAGCATCGTCATTGGCAGGACAATCCGCCCGCTGGGGGCCAGTTGGGCCTGCCAGCTCGGCAAGAGATCCCAGACTCCCGCTGTGACGATGATCCGATCGAAGGGCGCTGCGTCAGGCGCACCTGTGGCTCCGTCGGCGTGACGCACCTCTACCCGAGTCACCCCGACAGTGGCCAGGTTGCGGCGGGCTGCGGCAGCCAGGTCACTTTCCAATTCGAGGCTGAGCACGCGTCCCTGCGGCCCGACAATGTGATCGATCAGCGCGGCGTTATAGCCGGTGCCGGTACCGATCTCCAGTACAGCCATAGCCGGGCGCAGCTCAAGCTGTTCAAGCATGATCGCCATCATTGCCGGTTGCGACGAAGAACTGAGCCATTCGTCGCCGGAACGTTTGAGGACAATCGCCTGGTCGCTGTAGACCTGTTCGAGCGGGCGACCGGGCAGAAAATGGTGCCGTGGCAAGGCCCGAAAGGCTGCGTAGATCGCCGGGTCGTTCAGATAGCCCTCCCGCACCAGGCGCTCGATCAGCGCCTCATGCAGGCGTTGCGCCACCTCATGGTCGAAGCGGGCATGCTGGTCGGGCATAGGGCCTCCTCAGGCGGTAGTGACTTAAGGGAAGCGGACTTCCTTGATTGTGCTACTACTCCGTCCGAGTAATGCTGATGGGTGACGGCGTTGGGGCGCAGCACTGGTTCCATGCAGTATAGCGACCGCAGGGTAGCTCTGTCTAGATGACACATTGCGTTAGATTGCTTGAGCCACAAACAATCAACTGAAGAAAAGAGATTGTCACCAAAGGTTGCCCGGCTGTTACTGGCTCAGGCAGGGCGTAAACCTATACTGACTGTATCAAGGTGATCAATTGAAGATCAACGCTGAGTATTCTAAGGAGGCGACCTGATGGATGTGCGTCAGGCGACTGAGGGTGCCATGGGTGTTGCCGAGCCGATCGCGCAGGTAACAATCGACGCCAACGAGGCCGTGGCGAATGTTGCATATATGTTGAGCGAGGTGGTGGCGATCTATCCAATCACCCCCTCAACACCGATGGGTGAGGCGGCGGATGCCTATGCTGCCACCCATAAACCAAACCTGTGGGGCACCGTACCCACGGTCTACGAAATGCAGTCGGAGGGTGGCGCAGCCGGGGCGCTGCATGGGGCCATCCAGGCCGGGGCGATGACCACTACCTTCACCGCTTCACAGGGCCTGCTGCTGATGATTCCCAACATGTATAAGATCGCCGGTGAGTTGACCCCGACGGTTTTTCATGTGACGGCCCGCTCGCTGGCGGCGCAGGGCCTCTCGATCTTCGGCGACCATTCCGATGTGATGGCGACCCGCGCCACCGGCTGGGGCCTGCTCTCCTCCGGTTCGGTGCAAGAGGCGCAGGATCTGGCCCTGGTGGCCCACGCAGCGACGCTCGCCTCGCGGGTGCCGTTTATGCACTTCTTCGATGGCTTCCGCACCTCGCACGAGATCAACAAGATCACGCCCATCGATGCCGCAGGCATCCGGGCAATGATCGATGACGACCTGGTGCGCGCCCATCGCGCCCGGGGCCTCTCGCCCGAGCACCCCGTCTTGCGTGGGACGGCCCAGAACCCCGATGTCTATTTCCAGGCACGCGAAAGCGTCAACCCCTTCTATGCCAACTGCCCGGCCATTGTTCAGCAGACGATGGATAAGTTCTATGAACTGACCGGGCGCCGCTACCAGCTCTTCGATTATGCCGGGGCTCCCGACGCCGAGCGGGTGATCGTGATTATGGGCTCGGGCGGTGAGACCGTCGAGGAGACGGCGCTCTATCTGGCGGCCCGCGGCGAGAAGGTGGGCGTGATACGGGTACGGCTCTACCGGCCCTTTGCTGCCGATGCCTTTGTGGCAGCCCTGCCGCGTACCACACGGGCCATCGCCGTGCTCGACCGCTGCAAAGAGCCCGGCAGCTCCGGTGAGCCCCTCTTCCTCGATATCGTCTCGGCGGTCTACAACATTGCCAGTAGCTTCGTGCAGCCACCGAAGATCATCGGGGGGCGCTATGGTCTCTCCTCGAAGGAGTTTACCCCCGGCATGGTCAAGGGCGTCTATGACGAACTGGCCCTGGAGACACCGCGCCAGCGCATTACCATCGGCATTAACGATGATGTGAGCGGCAGCAGCGTGAGCTATGATCCGAGCCTTAATGTTGAGCCTGAGGGCACCGTGCGCTGTGTCTTCTGGGGTCTCGGTGCCGATGGTACGGTAGGCGCGAATAAGAACTCGATCAAGATCATTGGTGAAGAGACGCCCAACGATGCCCAGGGCTACTTTGTCTATGACTCGAAGAAGTCGGGCTCGGTGACGATCTCGCACCTGCGCTTCGGCCCTGAGCCGATCCGTGCCCCTTATCTGATCGGCGACGACCAGGCCCATTTTGTGGCCTGCCACCAGTTCAATTTCCTTGAGCGGCTCGAGGTGTTGCGTTATGCCCGCCCCGGCGGGGTCTTCCTGCTCAACAGTCCCTACGGCCCCGACGAGGTCTATGCCCACCTGCCCACCGAGGTGCGCGAGACGATCCGCCGCAAGCAGTTGCATGTGTGGGTGATCGATGCGATCAAGGTGGCGGCGGCTACGGGGATGCGCGGGCGCATCAATACGGTGATGCAGACCTGCTTTTTCGCCATCTCAGGGATTATGCCCCGCGAAGATGCTATCGCCGAGATCAAGCGCAGCATTAAGAAGACCTACGGCAAGCGCGGCGATGCGGTGGTTAAGCAGAACTACATGGCCGTTGATAAGACCCTTGCCAACCTCCATGAAATCGGCATACCCGAAGGCCTGCCGAGCAGCAACGCCATGCAGATGCGCCCGCTGGTCTCGCCTGACGCACCACCCTTTGTGCGCGACGTACTCGGCCAGATGATCGCCCTGCGCGGCGATGACTTGCCGGTGAGCAAGCTACCCTTCGACGGCACCTATCCTACTGGCACCACGCGTTATGAGAAGCGTAACATCGCCCTTGAGATTCCGGTATGGGATCAGGCTATCTGTATCCAGTGCAGCAAGTGTGCCTTCGTCTGCCCGCATGCCGTCATCCGCCCCAAGGTCTACCCCGCCGAGGCGCTTGCTGGTGCGCCGGAGGGTTTCAAGAGCACCGAGGCGCGCTTTAAGGAGTTGCCCGGCCAGAAGTTTACCCTGCAGGTGGCCCCTGAGGACTGCACCGGCTGTGGGCTTTGTGTCGAGGCTTGCCCGGTGAAGGACAAGCGGCAGACCGGGCGTAAGGCGATCAATATGGCCCCCCAGGAGCCATTGCGCCAGGTCGAGGCCACGAATTGGGACTTCTTCCTCAGCCTGCCAGAAGTGGATCGCACCAAGTTGCACCTCAACACCATCAAGAACTCGCAGTTGCTGATGCCGCTCTTCGAGTTCTCGGGGGCCTGTGCAGGCTGCGGCGAGACCCCCTATGTCAAGCTGGTCAGCCAGCTCTTCGGCGACCGCTCGGTGATCGCCAATGCCACTGGTTGTTCGTCGATCTACGGTGGTAACCTGCCGACGACGCCCTGGGCGGTCAATAAAGAGGGCCGTGGCCCGGCCTGGGCCAACTCGCTCTTCGAGGATAATGCCGAGTTTGGTCTGGGTATGCGCCTGACAATCGATAAGCAGCTCGAGTATGCCCGTGAGCTGTTGCCACGCCTGAGCGGGTATGTTGACGACGAGTTGGCTCAGGCCATCCTGAACGCCGAGCAGCGTGATGATGCGGCGATCAACAGCCAGCGTGAGCGGGTTGCCCGACTGAAGCAGCAGATCGAAAGCGTCCTGAGTGGACAGGTGGGCGCGGATGGGCCAGCCCTGCGCGACCTGCACTCCCTGGCCGATGTGCTGGTGCGGCGGGGAGTCTGGATCATTGGTGGCGATGGTTGGGCCTATGACATCGGCTTCGGCGGCCTCGACCATGTGCTGGCTTCGGGGCGCAACATCAACATCCTCGTGCTTGACACCGAGGTCTACTCGAACACCGGCGGCCAGGCCAGCAAGTCGACGCCGATGGGGGCAGTGGCCAAGTTTGCCACTCAGGGCAAGAGCACAGCCAAGAAGGATATGGGCCTGATCGCCATGGCCTACGGCAACGTCTATGTTGCCCGCATAGCCATGGGCTACGACGATGTGCAGACTCTGCGGGCGCTTGAGGAGGCCGAAGCTTACGATGGCCCCTCGATTGTGATTGCCTACAGCCACTGCATCGCCCACGGGATCGACATGCGCCGCGGGCTCGACCAGCAGAAGTTGGCCGTGCAGTCGGGCATGTGGACCCTCTATCGCTACAACCCGAGCCTGGCCGCCGAGGGTAAGAACCCGCTGATCATCGACAGCAAGCCGCCTTCGATCAGCCCCGAGCAGTACATCGCCGGTGAGGGCCGCTTCCAGATGTTGGTACGCAGCGATCCGCACCGCGCCGAGGAGTTGATTGCCGAGGCCCGTCGTAGTAATACTGAGCACTACCATCGCCTGGAGCAGATGGTGCGCCCGGATTAGCCGCTTGAGCAACCGCTAAAGGAGTAGCCCCAATGGTTGACCTGAGCACCAGTTATCTCGGTCTGCACCTCAGCACACCGATCATCGCCTCAGCTTCGCCCCTGTCACAGCGTGTCGAGACGGTATTGCGCCTGGAGGAGGCCGGGGTTTCGGCGGTGGTGATGTACTCACTCTTCGAGGAGCAGATCATCCACCAGAGCCTCGAGATGGACCATTTGCTGAGCCACGGTGCCGACAGTTTTGCCGAGGCCCTCAGCTATCTACCCGACACCGGACGCTACAGTGTCGGTCCGGAGCGTTACATCGACAATCTGGCCCAGTTGAAGCGCAAGGTGCATATTCCCGTCATCGGCAGTCTCAACGGCGTCTCACCGGGTGGCTGGGTTCACTATGCCAAACTCATGGAGGATGCCGGAGCCGACGCGGTTGAGCTGAACATCTACTACATCCCGACCGACCCTGAGGTGACCAGTGCCGAGCTTGAGCAGACCTATGTCGACCTGGTACAGGCAGTGCGTTCCGAGATCGCCATTCCGCTCTCAGTCAAGCTGAGCCCCTATTTCACTGCCTTGCCCAACCTGGTCGCACGCCTGGCTGAGGCCGGGGCAAACGGATTGGTGCTCTTCAACCGTTTCTACCAGCCCGACTTTGACCTGGAACGGCTTGAGGTGGTGCCCAACCTGCACCTGAGCACCTCCGACGAGTTGCGCATGCCGCTACGGGCGGTCGCACTGCTCTATGGGCGGGTGCCGGTGGATTTTGCGATCACCAGTGGTGTACATACTGCCCATGATGTGCTCAAGAGCATGATGGCGGGAGCACACGCTGCGATGATGGCCTCGGCGCTCCTGCATGGTGACGGTCCGGCCCATGTGTATGAGGTGCTGACTGACCTGCGCAACTGGATGATCGAGCACGAGTACGAGTCGATTCGCCAGATGCAGGGCAGTATGAGTCAGCAGGCCGTCGCCGAGCCAGCTGCCTTCGAGCGGGCCAACTACATGAAGGTGCTGGGCTCATTCCGCTTCTCGCATGGCTCCTCGGCCCACTCATCGCTCACCGGCGGCATGCTTTACCCCTTCCTCGGGACACCCATGGATGAGGATTGAGCCAGGCCTAGTATTGCGAAAAAAACGTGAGGGCTATTGGCCCTCACGTTTTTTGCACTTCTCATCACATATCGCGCTATAATACCGGCACCCTGCGTAGCGAGTGGGCGATGAGAAGGAGTGATCCATGGCGGTCAGAACCATCACGCTGATGGAGCGGGGAGCGATCATGAGCGTTGCCGGTGCCGACACCTTTCGGGCCGAGTTGTTAAGCGCCCATGCGGTGCGCTGTGACGATCGCTGGCTGGCGCAAGCGACGGTGTACAGCGACGGGGCCGCTGAGATCGAGATCTGGTGTAGCCTGGATGCGGAGCGTGGGGATTGGGACGCCGAGATCTACTACTATTCGTTCGAGCGGGCCGTGCTGGCCCTGCGCGAATATGAAGCGACGGGCAACATCCCCGAAGGGGAGTAGGGGACGAGCAGCGCAAGCTCCTCGCCGCGCCTATACCGGCAGGTGAGCCCCGCTGATGATGCGAGCGTCGGGGCCGACCAGGAAGAGGATGACGCGGGCGATGGCTGAGGGGGCAATCCAGCGGCTGAAGTCGGCGTTGGGCATACTGCGCCGGTTGGCCGGGGTGTCGATGATGCCGGGCAAGATCGTATTGGCAGTGATTGCCGCGTCGCGCAATTCGCTGGCCAGGGCTTCGGTGAGTTGCATCACGGCCCGTTTGGCGGCGGCATAGGCGGCAACGTTGGCACCGTCGCGGGTGGCGCTACGTGCAGCGACATTGACGATCGCCCCGCCGCCACGTTCGATCATATGCGGCACCGCCGCTGCACATGAGAGCACGGTCGTCTTGAGGTTTTTGTCGAGCTGATCCTGCCAGAGCTCCCAGCTACTCTGATGCACCGGGCTACCGCCGGCAAAACCACCAGCCAGGTTAATCAGCAGATCGATCCCGCCATACTCGGCGGCGACACGCCTGTAGGTCGCCTGCACAGCTGACTCATCGCGCAGATCGAGGCTGATACCAGCGAGGCGCTGTGCTGCTGAGGGCGTCAGCCGTTGGCGCAGGTCGGGCGGTTGTTCAGCGCCCCGCTGGGGCACAACAACGGTGGCACCGGCACCGAGCAATGTCTCGACCACTGCACTGCCAAGGGCACCTGCCCCACCCGTCACAAGCGCGATCTTACCGTTGAGCATGACCCTCCCAGTGATGGTGCTCTGATGAGGAGGCCCAGGCCTCAGCCAGGCTGGCTTAAGCCTCCTTCCACAGCTCCGTACCTCCACATAATCATGCAGATGGAGGGGCAGAGCTGTGAAGTCTGGCCTGAAAGTCGCCCGCGTACCCGGCCCTATTGGGCGAGCATATCAAAGTGTGGATTATTATCGTCGCCGCTGATCCGGCGCATACTGCGCTGGACAACGCTGACAGGGCCATCACCGAACCAGAAGCTCAGCAGGACACCGATGACCAGACCCAGCCCTGCACCGATGATAAAGAGGATGATCCGTTTACGGCCTGACGCAGCTTGCTTCATCATAACATCCTCATTGGACAACGACCACTGGCGGAACTTTGCCCCAGAGACGTTCGAGGCGATAGTAGTCACGCTGGGTCGGGCTGAAGACATGCACAACCACATCACGATAATCGAGCACGATCCAGCCAGTCTCAGGTGTTCCTTCCATGCGTGCACTCAGGCCAAACTCCTGATCCAGCTTGACATCGATATGGTCAATCACGGCTTTGATCTGGCGGTCACTAGCGGCCGAGCAGATCACGAAATAATCGGCGATCGTGCTCTGGGTGCGAATGTCGAGCAGTACGATCTCGTGGGCCTGTTTATCTTCGGCCAGCTCGACAATGCGCCGGGCAAGGATTCCTGTCTCGATGGCGCTTGCTCCTCGTTCGCTGATAAGGAAGACTGCCAGGGCTGCGCAGCAAGGCCGTCACCCCGGCTTCCTATCAGGATGGTAGCACATACGCTGCTGAATGTAAACCACAGCTTTCGGGCTCATCCCTCTATGCGTGCGGCACGGTAGCGCCGAATGAGCGTATTGGTCGAGCTATCGTGGGCCAGTTTGGGCTCTTCGCTGCTGCTCAGTTCAGGCACAATGCGCCCGGCGAGGACTTTGCCCAGCTCGACGCCCCACTGGTCGAAGGCGTTGATACCCCAGACAACGCTCTGCGTGAAGACACTATGCTCGTAGAGGGCGATCAGGGCCCCAAGTACGGCCGGGGTAAGTCGTTCGGCCAGGATGGTGCTGCTGGGGTGATTGCCGGGGAAGGTGCGGTGTGGGGCCAGCCAGGCCGGGGTTCCTTCAGCCAGGACGGCCTCGGTGGACTTGCCGAAGGCCAGGGCTTCAGCCTGGGCGAACATATTGGCCATCAACAGGTCGTGGTGTTGGCCGAGGGGGTTGAGGCTATGGCAGAAGCCGATGAAGTCACAGGGAATAAGGCGGGTACCCTGGTGGAGGAGTTGGTAGAAGGAGTGCTGCCCGTTGGTGCCTGGCTCGCCCCAGTAGATCGCCCCGGTCTGATAGTTCACCGCACTGCCGTCGAGGCGCACGCATTTACCGTTGCTCTCCATTGTCAACTGCTGAAGATAGGCGGGGAAGCGGTGCAAATACTGGTCGTAGGGAAGGACGGCGAGACTCTCGGCACCGAGGAAACTGCTGTACCAGACATTGAGCATGCCCATGATCACGGGCAGGTTCTGCTCGAAGGGCGCCGTACGGAAATGCTCGTCCATAGCCTGAAAGCCGCCCAGCATAGCGTGGTAGGAGCCAGCCCCGATGGCGATCATGGTCGAGAGCCCGATAGCTGAAGTCATCGAGTAGCGTCCGCCGACCCAATCCCAGAAGCCGAACATATTGGCCGGGTCGATACCGAAGGCAGCTACTTCGCTGGCATTGGTCGAGAGGGCGACGAAGTGACGGGCAACGGCCGCCTCATCACCAAGTTGCTCGATCAGCCACTGACGGGCCGTGCGGGCATTGGCCATCGTCTCAAGGGTGGTAAAAGTCTTGGAGGCCACGATGAAGAGGGTTTCGGCGGGGTCAAGCCCGTGGACAGCTTCGGCAAAATCGGTGGCATCAACATTGGAGACAAAGCGGAAGGTGAATTCACGGGCGCTATACTGGCGCAGGGCCTCGTAGGCCATAGCCGGGCCAAGATCTGAGCCACCGATGCCGATGTTGACAATGTTGCGGATGGGCTTGCCGGTGTAGCCAGTCCAGGTGCCCGTACGAACCTGCTCGACGAAGGCAGCCATGCGGTCGAGCACGGCGTAAACATCGGCGACGACATTCTGCCCGTCCAGCTCGATCACGGCCCCGCGTGGGGCGCGGAGGGCGACATGGAGCACAGCGCGACCTTCGGTGTGGTTGATCCTGGCCCCCTGGAACATGGCCTCAATCCGTTCGGCGAGGCCAGAGGCACGTGCCAGGGCCAGCAGTAGCGCCAGGGTTTCGTCATTGATGCGCTGCTTGCTATAGTCAAAGTAGAGCCCGGCCGCGGTGGCATGCATACGCTCGCCACGTTGCGGATCGGCGGCAAAGTGGTCGCGCAGATGGATTGCGGCGGTCGCCGCTACATGGGCTTGGAGGGCCTGCCACTCCGGGCGGGTCGTCGGATCAACCGTGGGTTCGCTCATCTCCAGCTCCTCGTGTTTGTGGGGATTGTGGCACCTATTATACCAGTTAGCCTAGGTCACTCTTTGACGAGGGCGATCTGATGGGTTGCGCTGGATGACGGTTTGTTTATCTAAAATACGACCTTCGCTTACTACATATATGCTTGACATGCGCTTGTACGGTGGCGTATGATTGATTTACTCTGATAGTTTACCTGATATCTTCCTGCCAATTGATTCATAGCAAGCTCAAAGCTGTCAATTGTCATCAATACCACAATGGAGAGGGTTTGAGCTAAATGCATGTTCTAATTGCCAGTGCAGATATCATGCATGCACGGATGACCCGCTTTCTGCTGGAGCATGTCGGCTATCGTGTCAGCCATGAAGAGCATGAAGAGGGTGTACGTTATGCGGTAAGCCATATGCATGTCGATCTCGTGTTGCTTGATGAGCATTTTCCTGGTTTTACCAATGATGTGCTCTGTAAAGAGGTGCATGCACTCTATCATACGCCAATTATTTGTATGATCGAATCGACTATGGTTATGGATCGCGTGCGTGTGCTGAAGCTTGGTGCTGATGATGTGGTGCAGAAGCCCTATCATCCGAATGAGTTGCTGGCACGGATCGAAGCCGTTATGCGGCGTTATAGCGACGCATTTCTGCGTCTGCGCAGCACCTACGAGCCACTGACCGTCGGCAAGCTCTTTCTCGACCCGGTACAGCGCCTGGTGGTGATCGATGGGCAGCGCGAGGAGAGTCTGACGGAGCGCGAGTTCCAGCTGCTCTACTACCTGGTGCAACATGCACACTGTATCCTCAGTTCGCGCCAGTTGCTGCAGCGCATCTGGGGCTTTGATGAGGGCACCGACAGCAACCTGGTCTCGGTCTATATGGGACGCCTGCGGCGCAAGATCGAGCAAGATCCGCTGAACCCGACCTACCTGGTGCGGGTGCGTGATATGGGCTATTGCTTCCAGCCCGTGTGAGGGCAAGATGCGGAATTTGTGCCTCTTGCTCCAAAAACGCTATCCCCTGAGAGCCTCCCAACCTCCCCTCGCTGGGGTTTAAGGGCGGGCAAAACCTCATTGGGATGCACTTTGCAGCCCTCACCCCCGGCCCTCTCCCGTGTAGCAGGAGAGGGGCCGGGGGTGAGGGTATTGGGTTCTAAGCCGCCAGAAGTTCGCCAGGGGTTAGAGCGCAGGTGGGTGGCATGCGGGCGGGACGCCCGCGCACCCAGAAATGTACAGATTGCTAAAGTCAGTGGCAGAGAGCCGCTGTGCAAGCCCTCAGCCGATGTGCATAGCCATAGGGCGCTTGAGGGGCAAACTCATACTGAGGCTCTCCTGCTGGGCAGCATTCTGCTTGCCGACCCGTAGCAGTTCGTTGGCCAGGGCCAGAGCTGCCAGGCCATCTTCGCCAGAGACGCGTGGCGGAGTGCCGTGGCGCACTGAGGCGGCAAAAGACTTCAACTCTTCAACCAGCGGCTCGCTGCGCTGGAGTTTCTGGCGAATGGTACGGCCCTCACTCACCCCCATCAGGGCCAACTCGGGCCACTGCTTCTCCTGGCAGGCATCG
The DNA here is from genome assembly GCA_964592425.1 of uncultured Chloroflexaceae bacterium. Classification (GTDB taxonomy): domain Bacteria; phylum Chloroflexota; class Chloroflexia; order Chloroflexales; family Chloroflexaceae; genus Viridilinea. Next base: position 24,898 of record CAZQCG010000010.1, on the reverse strand, counting down.
TTCTCGTAGAAGGTGAGATCCTGGGTGAGGTAGTTGGCGACAAACATACCCCGCTCGCCGATCACGGTCAGTTCACGGATCTTGGTCGGGGTGAGCCAGTTGATGTCGAGCACGCCGATCACGCCGCTCTCGAAGCGCAACAAGGCTGAGAGCATATCCTCGTGGTTCTGGTGCAGGTGGCGGTGCAGTTCGACGTGCATACGGTTGACCGGCGAGCCGATCAGGTAGTTGAGCACATCAAGCTCGTGGGTGGCCAGGTCGATCACAACGCCGACATCGGTGATGCGGGCCGGGAAGGGACCGGCGCGCCGGGCGATCACCTGGAAGACATGGCCAAGCTCGCGATCCTCAAGCTGTTGCTTGAGTGAGATGATCGCCGGGTTGAAGCGTTCGATATGACCGACGGTGAGCACCACGCCACGCTGACGTGCAGCCTCGATCAAGGCCCAACCCTGCTCAATGGTCGCCGTGATCGGCTTCTCGATCAGGAGCGAAACACCCTCCTCGATCACCGCACTGGCAACCTCGAAGTGGTTGTGGGTCGGTACGACAATCGAGACCAGGTCAAGCTCCTCGTTCTGCAACATTGTATGATAGTCAGTATAGGCGTTGCAGCGGTACATATCGGCTAGCTTCTGGGCCGTGGTCAGATTGCTGTCGCAGATGGCGGCCAGCTCGACGCCATCCATACTTGCGTAGACCCGAGCGTGGTTGCGGCCCATGCTGCCGACCCCGATCACACCAGCGCGGAGAAGGTTGCCCATTGTCTCGATCCTTTCTGTATGTGCCGTTCGCGGCCGCTCAGCACGGCGATGGGCACAGATGGGTTTTTTGGTAGGCGATCAGGGAAGCTAGAAGGCACCGTGTCCGGTGATTACTACTGAGATCGTGCGGACGATAATGTAGAGATCCAACCAGATCGAATAGTTGCGAATATAGTGCATATCGAGGCGCACACGCTCTTCGTAGCCGAGGTGGCTGCGCCCGTTGATCTGCCAGAGGCCGGTAAGGCCAGGGCGCACGGTAACCAGATTGTGACGCCAGCGCCCAAAGTGGCGCATCTCGTCAAGGATGATCATGCGCGGGCCGACCAGGCTCATCTGGCCGAAGAGCACGTTTACCAGTTGCGGCAGTTCATCAATGCTGGCGCGGCGGATGAAGGCCCCGATACGGGTAACCCGCGGGTCATCCTTCAGTTTGCCCTCACGCTCCAGCTCTTCCTTCATTTCAGGGGTCAGGTGGGCATCGCCATCAACATGCATCGAGCGGAACTTGAAGGCATCGAAGGTCTGGTTGCCGACCCCCACCACGCGGCGGCGATGGATGATCGGGCCGGGGCTGTCGAGTTTGACCAGCAGGGCGATCAGCAGCAAGATCGGGCTGAGCAGGATCAGGCCCACCAGGGCACCGATCCGGTCGAGCAGGCCCTTGCCGAGTGCGTTGAGGCCGGTGATGCGGTTCTTGTTGAGGGCCAGCAAGGGCACTGAGCCCTGTTCGCGCACCTCGAAGCCGATCGTGAGCAGGTCGAAGATACCGGTGGCCAGACAGACATCGAGCCGGCGCATCGTCTCGATGGCCCCGACCATCGAGACGAGCTGCTCGCGCACGATGGAGGGATCGGCAACGATGATACTGTCGGCCCCACACTCGTTGACGATCTGCTCAAAGGCGTTGACCGGGCCAAGGGCACGCACGCCAGCAACTACTTCGCTGCCGACGGGGGTATGGTCATCAATGAAGCCGACGATCTCAGCGCCGACATTTTCTGCCTCACGCAACTGGGTGACGATAGCGCGGCTCTCGGCGTTGACCCCCAGGATGACGACGCGCTGCAGCAGGCGCTTGTTGTGCCATTGGGCGTAGACCACCCGCCGCATAATGAAGCGCCCACTGACCATACCGCTCAGGATGAAAAACCAGGCCATGAGCAGCCATGCACGGGCAACCACGATGTCTGGCTGCAGGAAGGTGATCACGATTACCAGCAGGATGCCCAGGCTGGCGGCGTTGAAGATCCGCACATACTCCTGGGTGCCGTTGAAGAGGTTGGTCGGCGTGTAGAGGCCATAGACCCAATGTAGCGCGATCCAGAGGGGCACCAGGATGAGGGTAAATTGCAGGTAGAAATCAGGGCGGATGGCCCCTTCCTGAAAGATTGTCCAGCCACTGAGAAAACGCAGAGCATAGGCAAACGAGAAGGAGGCCCCGACGATGACGGCATCGACGACGGCAAGTAGCATCATCAGCAGGCGCCAGTCGTTCCGCTCACTCCAGGAGCTAGCCACTTTGCGTCTTGGAAGACCGACATCTAGGAGTTGGCTGTTCACATGTACCTCTTTGCCGGTGATCACAGGGGCGGATGTCGTTGCGGTTTCACGAGCCAAGGGCCAGGATCGGCGGGGCTGATTGGGCCAGGCGGTCACTGGCAACCTGGCCAGCAACGCTACGGGCGAAGACACAGACCGACTCGCCATTAGTCAACTGCGGATAGATCTGGCCGGTATTGGCCAGGTAGAGCCCGCCCACCGCACTACGGAGCTCGGGGATGCGGTCGGTAGCACCAAGGGGGTGCAGCGGCTCAACGTAGCGCTCGCGCCCGATGCGCACTGCGGCGATCTGATCGTCACGCAGGTCGGGGAACATCGTGCGCAGGTGGCCGAGGAAGGTCGTACGCAGCGTGGCGTCGTCCATTCGCGCATACGGGCTGTCGGGGGTGACATACTTGGGCAGGTAGACCAGGTGATAGCCGCCGACGTGGGCGGGATCGATCAGGTTGGTGGTCTCGATCACCCCGGTGAAGGGAATACGCGGGTCGGTAATATTGAGGGTATAGTAGGGGGTCAGGCGGCGGCGCAGGACGAGCAGCATACAGACGATGCCCAGGAAGCCGTCGAGTTGGCCCCAGCGCTCGTTGACAGCCGCCGCCTCAGGAGGCAGCAAGCGGCGGGCAATGGGGGTCTGGGTCGTGATCACAATCTGTTGGCTGTCCAGTTCATTGCCATCCACCATCAGGCCGATTACGCGCCCATCGGCGACCCGCACCTGGTCGACGGTTGCCCCGGTGTGGATGAGCCCACCACGCTGCCGGACGGCGGCGGCTAGAGCGTCGATTAACTCCTGGTAGCCGTTGGGCAGGTAGCACATCAACTCTTCGCTCCCGCCTTTGGTGCGTGTATCGGTGGTGCGTACCAGGCGCGACCAGATATAGGTTGCTGGCACCTGGTCAAAATCACCATCGAACTTGGCGCGCAGGAGTGGAGCCCAGATGGTGCGTACCACCCGCTCGCCGCTGAGGCCGGTCAGCCACTCGGCGACGGGGACTTGTTCGAGGCTGCGCCAGTCTTTGATACGGCGGCAGGCCAGAATGGTATAGGCGAGGCGCGCCCGGTCAAGCATCGTCAGGGGCGGAAAGCGCAGGAATTCGAGCGGCGTGCTCATCGGGTAGCTACGCCCAGTGTGGTAGAAGCCCATCTTGGTAGCGACCATCTGCAGGCGTCCACGCAGGCCCAACTCTTCAAGCAGGCCCAGAATGGCGCGGTCGCTGCTGAGAATGGCATGGTAGTAGCGGTCACAGCTGACTCCGCCAAGCTCTGGGAAGCTGGTGCGACCCATCAGCCCACCGAGGGTAGGGGCGCGCTCCCAGAGGCGCACGGGCCGGCCCTGCTTGAGCAGTTCGTGGGCCATGGTCAGGCCGAGAATGCCGCCGCCGATAATATCAACCATAGCTGCTTGTGCCTTTACGCTGCGAATGACTCAGGATGCGACCAGCGCGGCTACGTCGAGCACCAGGGCATTGACGGCATTGACGATCTGCTCACGTTCAGCGGGGGTGAGGCTGGGATGCACCGGCAGAGCCAGGACTTCGTGGCTCAGGCGTTCAGCGACGGGCAGGTGCGGGTCGTAGCCGAGCTCACGGTAGAAGGGCTGCTGGGGGATGAGCAGCGGATAGAAGACGGCTGCACCGACGCCAGCTGCAGCCAGCTGGCGGATTGCCTCGTCGCGGTTGCCCTGGATGCGCAGCGTGTACTGATGGTAAACGTGGCGCACATTGGGGCGTACGCTGGGCTTGAGCACCTGGGGATGGTCGATCTCGCGGTCAAAGAAGGCGGCATTAGCGATGCGCTGCTCGGTAAACTGCTCCAGTTTGCCGAGTTGGGCCAGGCCAATCGCGGCCTGCAGGTCGGTCATCCGGAAGTTAAAGCCGAGCATCTCGTGGTAGTAGCGCTTGCGGCTGCCGTGATTGCGCAGGAGGCGCAGGCGCTCGGCGATGGGCGCTTGATTGGTGGTGATCATGCCACCCTCGCCGCTCATAATATTTTTGGTGGCGTAGAGGGAAAAGCAACCGCTACCGAAGCTCCCGGCCGGTCGGCCATGGTCATAGGCACCGATAGCCTGGGCGGCATCTTCGATCACGGCCAGGCCGTGGCGTTCGGCGATGGCCATGATGGTGTCCATCGCCGCAGGCTGGCCATAGAGATGTACCGGCATGATCGCGCGTGTGGCGGGAGTGATGGCCGCCTCGATCAGGGCCGGGTCAAGATTAAAGCTCTGGGCTTCCACATCCACAAAGATCGGGCGGGCCCCAGTCATCAGAATGCTATTGCCGGTAGCGATGAAGCTGAAGGGGGTTGTGATAACTTCGTCACCCGGCCCGACCCCATGGGCCAGCAGAGCCAGGTAGAGCGCCACGGTGCCATTGCTGACGGCGACAGCGTGGGTAACGCCGCAAACCTCGGCAAAAGCCTGCTCGAAGCGCTCAACCTGAGGTCCCTGGGCGAGCATACCGGAACGGAGTACCGCCAGGACTGCCTGCTCTTCCTCAGGGCCGATCTGCGGGCGTGCTACGGGGATCATAGGGTGTTGCCCCCCACCGAACGGGCGACCAGGGCATACTGGGGCTCAGGGCGAGCACGGGTAACGAGCAGATGATCTTCGATGCGCAGGCCCATCTCGACGGCGAGGGCGTGGCAGATGGTGCTATGCACATCTTCAACGGCGGGCATATGGAAGGTCTCGCTGTGCAGGTTGATGCGGGCGAGCGAGGCCAGGCGGCCACCATCAAAGCCGGTGATACCAACGGTGATGGCACCCTGGGCGTTGGCCCAGTCAACGGCATGCAGCACATTGGCCGAATTACCGCTGCCCGAGATGGCGAAGAGCATATCGCCGGGGCGGTAATGGGTCATCAACTGCTCAACAAAGATGTCAGCGTAGCCCTGGTCATTGGAGAAGGCCGTCATAGTTGCGACGTTGTCGGTGAGGGCAATGGCCCGCACACGACGTGCGCCCTGGCGGATCGTCCACTTGTTCAGGTCAGCGGAGAAGTGGGAAGCGGTTGAGGCACTGCCGCCGTTGCCACAGACGAAGATCGTCCCATCACGCTCATAGGTCTCCCAGATGGCATCAGCAATACGGGTGAGTGGTTCGCTAGGCAGGCGTTGCAGGCTCTGGGCCACGAGGTCAACATAGCGGTCAAGTGCGTTCAACATGATCTTTCTCTCTGTAATCAGGTCGTACTGGTACGACATAGCGGGAGGAGTAAGGTGTCCGCAATGGTAGCGGGTGGAGCGGGGCGACGGTGCCTCGCAAGTCAAGTCTCAGGAACGTGCGATGAGCAGCATACCGACGCAGATGACAGCGACACCAGCGGCCCGCAGGGGCGAGACGCTCTCACGCAAGATGAGCCAGCCGACGAAGAACAAGATCACATGGTTCAAACTAACAAAAGGGTAAGCAACACTGAGGTCAATGCGTGACAGGGTGACAAGCCAGAAGAAAGTACCGAAGCCATAGATCAGCAGACCACCAATGACGAAGGGTGAGCGCACAATCTGCCAGACAACCTCCGGCATAGTGCTGACGCTGACGCCCAGGGGTCCCATCTGGTTCATCCCGTGCTTGAGCATGGTCTGGCCGACGATACCCATCACGGTGGCGATCAAAATCAGCATCCAGGTGCTCATGAGCAACTCTCCCATACGGCGCCGGGGCGCTTCTATTACCGGAGGGGTCAGGCCCGGGGCGGAAAGCTCTTCGATCTGCTGCATATGCGAAATATCCTCTCACCAACCTGATCAGCTACTTGCTCTGCGCCTCGCGGATGGGTCTGCTAACTGGCTGACCACTCAGGCGGCGTCCAACCAGATTGGCGAGGTAGCGCAGATGGGTGCGGGTGATGCGCCAGATGCGGGCCTTGGACTGGCCATACTGGCGTACCCGTAGCACTGCCGGGTATTCGGTTACTTTGTAGCCAGCCAGGCGGGCCTCAACCAGCAACTGGGTCACCATCAGAAAGCCGTCGGCGTCGGCGTCGGCATTGACGCGGTCGATCACCTCACGGCGGTAAGCCCGGAAGAGGGCGGTATAGGTATGGATGTGCCGGTCGACGATCAGGCGGTAGCAGAGTGAGGCACCCTGGCTAATCAGGACGCGGTAGGCAGGCACATTCTCGATCGCGCCATCAGGATGATACGGTGACGCGGTGACAATATCGACATCTGGGGTGAGCCGGTCGAGCAAGGCGGGGATTTCGGCGAAGGGATAGGTGCCATCGCTGTCGCAGGTGACAACGGTTGCGCCGCGGAGCTGGGCGAAGCCGGTGCGGAGGGCAGCCCCCAGACCGCGGTTGCGGTCGTGGGCCACCACGCGGGTCTCAGGCAGGTCGGCGAAGGCAGCTTTGAGTAATTCACCGGTACCGTCACTGCTCCCATCGTCAACCAGGATAAGTTCCAGGCTGCCGCGCTTGCGCAAGGTGGGCAAAACCTGGCCGATACGCTCACGCATCGCGGGAATGCCCTCGGCTTCGTTGTAGCAGGGGATAACGATAGAGAGATCGACTGCGGACATCATGCGCTCCCTTCTCAAACTCGCCTGCTGGAGAACCGGGGCGGGCGTTGGGGTCAGACACATTGCGGCGGGCACATCACGGAGTTTCTACCGTTAGTGTGCCTCAGCCGTCTAACATGCAACTAAATGAACCACCCTGCGTAGCTGACAGATCGTTTACGCAGCTATCTGCGCAGGGCTTCGCTGTAGCAGCGTTCGAGGATGGCGGCGCTGCTCGCCCAGCTATGCCAGTGCTCGCTGTAGGCCCGTCCGGCTTGCCCGATCGCTGCGCGGCGTGCGGGGTTCTCAAGTAAGGCCAGGATGGCCTGGGCAAAACCGGTGGTGTCATCGGCAACGAGTAATTCGTCGCCGGGGCGGGCGGCCAGGGCGATGGTGGCCTGGCGTGCCGCGACAACCGGTGTGCCTGAGGCTAGCGCCTCGAGCACTTTGTTCTGCACCCCAACCCCATAGACGATCGGAGCCACGGCGATGGTGGCCCGGGCCAGGTAGGGGCGCAGATCGGGCACAAAGCCAGTCACTGCGATGCGCGGGTTGCGGGTGTGAGCGCGCAGGCGTGGGCCGGGGTCGGCCCCGGCGATGACGACGCGGCAGTCGGGGCGCTGCTGCCAGACCAGGGGCATGATCTCGTGCAACAGGGAGAGGGCCGCTGCTTCGTTGGCGTGGTAGCTCATCTTGCCGCTGAAGAGGATGGTAGCCGGATCACGCTCAAGGCCAGCGGGGCTGAAATAATCGCCATCGACGCCGTTGGGCACGATGCTGATTGGCGCACCGGGCGGCTCGCCGAAGTGTGCGCGCAGGGTTTCGATGGCCCAGCGATCTTCGGGCGAGGTGATGACAATCTGGTCAAAGTTACGCCCATAGGCTGCCTCGTAGCGCCGGGTACGGGCCAGGTCGAGCAGGGCCATGGCGCGGCTCTTGAGGGCGGGGCTGTGGCGCAGGGTGCGCTCAAAGAGCAGGCTGATGCTATCAACGGCGTCGAGCACGAGGGGCGGCGGATCGGCCAGGCTGGCCGCAGCGGCCCGGGCGATCGCAGCACCACGCAGGTGTTCGATATGCACGACCTCGCCTGCACCTTCGGCCATAGCTCTCCGCACGGCTGCGACCATAGCCGGGCTCAGGCGGTGCGCGGCCTGGATAGGCAGATCGCTGGGGAGGGCGCGCAGGTAGGCCGCGATGGTGCTCGGACGCCCGACAGGTACAGTGACAATGCGCTGGCAGAAGGGGCGCAAAGCCGCCAGATCTGCGGCGTCTGCGGGATCGCCACCGGCGCAGACGAGGGTGATCGCATGGCCACGCTCGGCCAGGTGGCGCAGCAACTGCAGCGGCCGCACACGAATAGGCGAGGGCACATAGGGGGCGACGAAGAGTACACGCAGGGGCCGCATAGGCGCCTCGGTGGTGGGTGCAGGGCTCATAAGATGCCTGAAGCTTTGACGGTGCTGCGGGCGGCGGCGCGGGCGAGGGCGGTGGCATAGGCGGCCTCGACCTGTGGGTTGACCACACGCCAGTCGTAGACCTCTTCGGCGACCCGGCGCCCGGCGGCGGCCAGTTTGCGCCCCAGGGCCGGGTCGCGCAGTACACGCACCAGGGCAGCGGCAAACTCGGGGGCACTATCGCCGACCAGCAGGTGCTCGCCCGGCGTCAAGGCGATGCCCTCGTAGCCGATGGTGGTTGAGACGATCGGCAGGCCACGCGCCAGGGCCTCGAGGATCTTTACGCGCATACCACCGCCAGCATGGACCGGCACGATCAGCGCGGCCGTCTGTGTGAGGAAGGGCTGCGGATCTTCAACATAGCCGGTGACCTGGATGCTCGGGTCGAGCTCGCCCAGGCGGCGCACCGTGGCGGGCGGGCGGGCCCCGACAACCGCGAAGGTCGCCTCAGGTACTTCACGTTTGACCAGGGGATAGACCTGTTCAGCGAACCAGAGCACGCCATCGACGTTGGGCGGCCAGAACATTGTGGCCATGCTGAGGATGCTGCGTGGTTGGGCGACGCGCTGCACCGGCGGCTCGGCCTGGGTGTCAATCGAGATGGGCACAACGGTGGTAGGCGGGAGGGTCGTCCCGGCATCTTCGGCGGCCAGCTCGAGGAAGCGCAGGTCGGGCTGGCTGACGGTGAGCATGGCATCGAAGCGGGCGCAGATCGCGCCCTCGTAGCGGCGCAGACGACGGGCCTCAATTTCGAGCATGATCCGACGCAGGGGATCAGCGCGCTGGGCCATACGGGCCACGATTGTCCAGACAGCGTTGTGCTGGTCGAGCACCAGAGCCCCGGGCAGGTCGACGGCGAACTGGGCCATGTTCAACTGGTCGGGGTGAATAATTGTAAATTGCTCGCGGCTGGTCAGATCGGCGAGCAGGCGACGTAGCTCCGGCGACTCGTCGCGGCTCATGATGAACGAACTACCGGTGAGCAGGCTGCGGGCGAGGTAGTAGGCATCACGCAGGCGTGAGCGACGGAACGGTACTGTGTAGACCGCGCGGCAGAGCCCGCGGAGGGACTCGGCGTGGGCACGTTCCTGGGCTGTGCGTACCAGGGCGACCAGGGTGACGTCGTGGTTGCGCCCGAGGTACTGGAGCAGGTTGTAGGTCTTGATCTTCGGGCCGCTGTCAGGTGGATAGGGGGCCACCAGGGTCAGCATAAGAATGCGCATAGGTTGCTCTGTAAGTTTTGCGCTTCGCGCTGGGGTTGGAGCTAGGGACTGGGAGTTGCCGCGTCTGGACGCCATCCACTCATGTACTTGGCAGCTCATGCGCTTTACGCCAGGGTAGACTGAGCCCGATCAGGGTGAAGAGCGCGAGGGCGACGAGCAGCAAGGGCAGCAGGCTCAGCGGCCCGCTGAGGCCGAGGGCCATGCCGAGGTTACGGGCGATGTCGCCGTCTGCCCAGGCTGGCAGGACATAGCCGCTCCATGTGGCACGGGTGGCGTCGGTGGGGAACTGCTGGGCTGCCAGGGCTTCAAGCCAGACCAGGATGATCGAGGCACCGACTATGGCAATGATGGCCGGGCGGGCGAGGGGGCGGGCCCAGAGGCGGGCGGCGAACCAGGCGGCGGGGAGGGCCAGGAAAGGGATGATCGGCACGATGTAGCGCGGGCCGGCACCAAAGCCGCCCCACCACATAGCCGAGGAGCCATAGAAGAGGATCAGGCTCAAGGGGGCGAGCAGCAGCACCCACCACTCGGCGCGGTAGGTAGCCTGGCGCCACCAGACGATGTAGGCTGGTAGGGCCAGGAGTAGCCAGGGGGCGCGGACAAAGAGCCCGCGGAAGCTGCCGAAGGTGAGCCCCCAGAGGGCGGTAAGCTGCGGCGTGGTGATGCTCATAAAGCCGGTGGTATGCTGATCCTGCCAGAGGGCCGAGTGGGCATAGCCGATTGGCAAGGGTGTGCCGAAAGCGACCATATCGTAGGTGATGAGCAGGGCCAGGGGCAAGGCCCCACCGATACTCAGCGGTAGCAACCAGCGCCAGCCGCGCCGGATCAGGGCGTAGAGGCCGATGATCGCTGCTGGCAGAACGACGGGGTACTCGCTGATGACGGCCCAGCCGAGCAGCAGCCCGCTAAGCAGGCCGCGTGCGAGGGCCGGCCCGTCGGGCTCGTCGGGGCGTGGCCAGGCTAGCAGGAAGGCCCCGAAGAGGAGCGCCGCGACAAGCTGGTGGGCGTAGAAGTTGCCCGCGTAGGGGGCGGCGGAGGTGCCGAGGCCGTAGGCCAGGGCCCCTAGCGCGGCGGCGAGGGGGCTGAGGCCCAGGCGTAGCAGGGCCAGGTAGAGGAGCACGCCGAGCAGGGCGGCCACAGTCGCCACGACGACGAGGGTCAGCACATACTGAACCAGGGCAAAGCGGATCTTGTCACTGCGCAGGCCGGTGCCGGTTTCGTTGAGGGTGGCACCGAAGGCGGCCCCGCCGCCGATCTGCTCAAGCTGTGCGCGCACCGGCGGCAGGTCGAGCAAGGGGCTGAGGGCCATATAGATGGGCAGGGCCAGGAGGGAGATGCCCGGTGGCTTGTCGGTGTAAGCGCGCCCATCGATCAGTGCATAGTCGCCTGTATTGGCCACGTAGCGATCGATGCTGACAGTACCGTCATCGACAATGGCCAGCACCAGATTGAGGCGCGAGTTCTGGTTCCAATCGGCCCAGCGTGGCAGCACATAGGCGTAGCAGATCAGCAGCAGGGCAAAGATCAGACCTGGGCGACGCATGGCTAACTCCTACGGCATGACACGCTGATAGAGGCGGTAGGGCTCGGCGCGGTAGATCAACTGGTAGTCGCGTTCGATCACCTCGGTTGGATAGATCGCCGTATAGTCGCTGAAGAGGCCAAGCAGGAGATAGGGCGGGCGATCCTCTTCCAGCCCGGCGTAGCTGACCGGCGGGCCGCCGAGCCACTGGCGACGTACCGCAGGGTCAAGTAGCTCGATGGGCACATAGTGATAGGTGTGATCGGTCAGCACGGCCAACTCCGGCTCCCAGGTCTCGATGATGGGTTGCGTGGGCACATGCTGGTTGAGGTAGGCGGCCATGTCGTAGGCGGCGTAGCCTGGGCTGAAGACGACGCGGGCGGTGAGGCCGAGGGGAACCAGGATGGCCAGGGCCAGGTAGGCGGCGCCGAGCCAGGCCAGGACGGGCTGGCGGCGGCGCAGAAGGGCCTGGAAGAGTTCGACGGCCAACAGGGCTACGCCTGGTGCGCCAAGGATGATCGCCGGGAAGGCGTAGCGCGGCCAGCCCAGGGAGGTGACGTACCAGGCAAGCCACAGGCTCGCCATCAGGGGGGCGGCCAGGTGGGCGAGGGCCCAGGCGCTACGCTCACGGGCGCGCCAGAGGCTATAGGCCAGGCCGGGGATGAGCAGCCCACCGTAGACCTGCACCAGGTAGAGCACGGCGCGACGGCTGGCCTCGAGCTCAAAGACGAAGATTGCCCCGCCGGCAGCTTGCCTGGTCTTGGCCAGATTGGCGGCGAAGCCAGCCGGGCCGAAGAAGGTGAGCATAGCGACCGTCCAGGCCCCAAAGCAGGCCACGGCGATCAGCGGGGGGGCGATGCGCAGCCACCAGTTGCCAGCGCGATAGTAAGCCCAGTCGAGCAGGGCGAGCAGCACCAGGGTCGGCGGCACGATCAATACAAACTGATTTTTGGTCACCAGGGCCAGGCCGAAGGCCAGCCCGGCCAGCAGGCTGAAGCTGCGCGTGCGTTGTGGGCGTAGGATGGCTGTCGTGTAGGCGAGCAGACCGAGCAAGAGGAAGGCCACCCCTGGCACTTCGCCGAGCACCTGGCGTCCATATTCAAGCATGCCCTCCAGGCGCAGGGTGCGCGAGGCCATGGCGAGCAGCAGAGCCAGGGCGGCCACCTGCCAGCCATAGAGGCGGCGCGCCAGCAGGTAGAGGGCGACCAGGGCCAGGGCCAGGTAGGCCACGATCACCAGGCGTGCCTGGAGCAGGCCCACGCCGGCAAGCTGAAAGACGCCCGCCACGGGTAGCATCACGGTTGGGCCGACCCCGATAGTCGGCCCGAAGTAGCGAAAGCCCTCGCTGCTGATGTCGGCGTAGACTCCGTAGCGCACCAATGTTTCGGGGACGTGCAAGTGCGAGCCCTCGTCGAACCAGGTCGGCGGGGCATAGGGCAGGTTGATCAGGGCCAGCAGGGCTGCCAGGCTTACGAGCACCAGCAGCACCACGCGCTCGCTGATTCGTGGCCTGGTGCTGGCGGCGGCAGGGGCCGCCTGGGTCGAGACGTGCTCGGACATAGCCTGCACTGCCTCCATAATCGTAATGCGTCCGGCTACGTCTGACGGGTTCGAGAAGGCTTTTGCGAAGAGGGCTTCACCCGCTGCGGGCATCTTCCGAAGCTAATGCCGTCGCAGGTCGCTGACCTCATCGACGTGGGGTTGCCGTACTAGCGCAACGACCGACCGCACTAACAGCGGTCGGTCGTTGCTATAGGCTTCAGCGGAGTCGATCAGTCACCCGCGCCAGCCAGGCGCTTGATGTCACTCTTGCGCAGGCCGCCGCTCATCCACTTGAGATGGTTGACACCAATCGTCCAGAGCTGGCCAAGGGTGTCGGGGTTAGCCGCGCCTTTCAGGAAGGTCTTGATCGGCTCGGGACGTAGCGACCACTCGCGGGCGGCGCGTTTAGCCCAGTACTCCAGGTCTTGCGAGCTGAGATGGGGGTAGTTGAGTACGGTGTGGGAGTACATATCGTAATCCTCCCACTGATTCATCTTGATCCAGCCGTTCTCGACGGCCTCATAGTAGAAGGGCGTGCCGGGGTAGGGGGTGGCAATATGGAAGAGGGCGATGTCAACCGGCAGGCGCTTGGAGAGGGCGATGGTCTGCTGAATGGTCTCGACCGTCTCACCAGGCAGGCCGATAATGAAGTAGCCCCAGTTCATAATCCCGGCGCGGTGGCTGGCGGCGATCGTCTCTTCGATCCGTTTGACGGTTGTGCCCTTACGCGCACGCTTGAGCACCGTCTCGCTGCCGCTCTCCAGGCCCCAGGCGATCATAAAGCAGCCAGCCCGGCGCATCAGTTGCAACTCGGCCTCGTCAACAAAATCGACGCGGCTATTGCAGCTCCAGCGTAGCTGGATACCCTCTTTGATGATCGTATTGCAGAGGTCGTAGACGAACTCCTTCTTGACGGTGAAGAGGTCGGCCTCGAAGTGGATGTGGTGCATGCCCAACTCTTTGAGCATGATCATCTCTTCGAGCACATGCTGTGGGCTGCGGTGGCGCACGCTGGATTGGTAGGTGACGTGCTTGATACAGTAGCGGCAGCCGGCAGGACAACCGCGGCTGGTGAGGACGAAAGTGTAGGGGCCACCGACGATCGGCACCTTGTACTTGCGCCAGGGCAGTTGGTCGTGCAGGGGGATGGGCAGGCTATCAAGGTTCTCGATGAAGGGACGATCAGGATTGATCTGCACCTCGCCATGCTCGTTGCGGAAGGCGACCCCCAGGGTCTCGCGCAGGGAGCGGGAGATCAACTGAGTGGGTACACCAAGGAAACGCCCGCGGGTAGTCAGGTAGGAGGCATCGGGGAAGGGCAGCTTGCGCCAGGGCGCGGTCAGGTCAGCATTACCCACCGGCACCGTCTCAGTTGCGTGCTCCTGCTGAACCACGCGGTCGATGGTCTGGATGACATCGAGAATGCTCATCTCGGGCTCGCCGCGAATAACCACGTCGAGGGTCGGGTAGGCCTCGAGGGTCTCGCGGCTCATCGGCGTGACGTGGGTGCCGATGGCCATGCTGATCGTGCCCACAGCCTTGCCGATGAAGGTTGTGCGCATATCGTTGGTGAGGGTAGGAGCCGTGGCATGAATGATCATGTAGCGCGGCTTCTTCGCCCACATATACTGCTCGAAGCTCTTCCAGTCCATCATCAGGCCAATCGCGTCGATGACCTCAACGCTGTAGCCAGCCTGCTTGACAACAGCACCAATCTGGGCCAGGGCGGTCTGGGGCCAGATGATGCCGTCGCGGGTGCGCCGTCCGACGCGGGCGATGTCGCGCAGGAAGAGGTCGCCGTCGGGGGAGGGCGGGTTGAGCACCAGCACATCAAGGCGGCGGCTCTGCTCACGGGGCATCTCAACAAAACGGATCTCACCGGTGCGCTCCTCGGCGCGGGCCGGGGCGACCAGCTTGATGCCGCTGGCCTTGTCACCGGGGGCGTTGCGCTGCCGGGTGGCACCATTGCTGCTGGGCGTGGGGGTCTCGGGCTCGAGGTCGCTCATAGTCTGGGCTCTCCTTGTTGACGCGCCTGGAGGGCGCGGGTAGTCATTCGGGGGCGGGGCGGCTAGCTGGTGGCGCGGGGCGCCAGGCCCGCAAGCTCAAGTAGATTGACTGGGTCAGCATTATGAAGAAGATAAGAAAGAGGATTGTATTGGCAACAGTGCCGACCAGGATATGCAGCGGGCGGTTCAAGGCGGCAATTTCAAGCCCGAAGAGAAAATCGATTGCCTGGTGCAATTTGACGGCAAGATGTTTTTCGTATTGATAGGCCAGCCCGAAAAAGAGGGCGGTGAGCAACCAGCTTGTGTTGAGCCGGCTGGGGTAGCGATAGGCGCGGTAGCTGAACCAGGCACAGACAACGGTTGCCAGGAACATCGACCAGTTGTGGCTTCCCAGAACCAGGAGGTAGCCGAGGACGTAGTGCCACTGACCCAGATTCGCCTCGCTCCACTGGTAGAAAGCCTGCATATGGAGTTACCTCAGTCAAAATCCGATTTGCCTCGTGGACAAGCAGATCTGCTTGGAGGGGCGTAGCCCCTCCAAACTCTTCTTTATATGGTACCTCAAATTTGCTGGACGGCAACCTCATTGCGCACAACCGGGGTGGGCAACGGGGCGGGCACGTAGGTCCAGTGTAGATCGGCGTCTTTCTCCTCGTCGCGCCGGCTCAGCTCGGCCAGCACGCGCGCCAGGCTCCAGGCGGCCACCAGTTGCACGCCGGTCAGCACGAGCAGGGCGCTCACTACAGGCGCAAACCAGGAGTTGGCGAGGGCCGGGTTGGTCAGGTCGAAGATGAAGGCGGCGAAGTAGGTAGCGATTCCGCCAAGCACACTGAGCATACCAAGCCACCAGTAGTGCTTCTCGATCTTGCGCCCGTTGCCGCGTCGCCCGAAGAGGCCCTGGCGGATCTCGGCGTGGTGGAAGAGGGCGACCACGTAACTGAAGGTTGTGCCGGTGGTGTAGAGGGTTACGCCGGCGACGGCCAGGACGAGCGCGCCGAAGAGTTGAGGGAAGGACCAGCCGAGGCCGGTGCCGAGGAAAAGGGCGGCCTGCCAGCCGAGCAGCAGCACGGCGACGAGCAGCAGGGCCAGGCCCACCCCGCCGAAGATACGCACAGGATTGTAGGTCAGGGCCGTCCAGACAATCGACTTGGTGAAACGCAGGCCGTCGCGGACAACACTGAGCTTGCTACGGCCCGAGCGTTCCTTGTAGGGAATGGGAGTCTCGACCATCTTCAGGCCCTCATGGAGGGCGCGGGTGCTCATGGCCGGGGTGAAGTCGAGGGTGTTGGGCAGCGGGTAGATCTGGGGCAGCACTTCGCGGCGCAGGACGCGCTGGCCGCTGGCGCTATCACTGATGCGTACGCCGGCCACCAGCGAGAGCATCGTGGCGAAAATCGTATTGCCGACCCGGCGCACCAGGGGCATCTCGCTGCGCTCGCCAGCCATGCGGCTGCCAATCACAATATCGGCACCATCGAGGGCAAGGCGGCACATCTGGGGGAAATATTCAGGCGGGTAGGTGCTATCGGCATCAAGGAAGCCGATCAGTTCACCTTTCGCATTGTTAAAGCCGGTCTTGAGTGCACCGCCGTAGCCGCGGTTCTGCTGGCGGATCAGGCGCACGCGCTCGCCGAAGCTCTGCACAATCGTCGCCGTACCGTCGGCGGAGCCATCATCAACGACAATGCACTCGAGGCCATCAATGCCAGCCTCGGCCAGTTTGGGCTTGATTGCCAGCACGCGCTCGACGATGGCCGCGATACCATCTTCTTCGTTGTAGGCGGGGATGACCACCGAGAGTGTGGGCATAGGTTTGCTCCTGCGTGGTTGGCCCGGCGAGTGCCGGGGGATGCGCCTAATAGACAACCAGGTTGGGCGAGGCTGCCGGTAACGGGTCGCGGCGCAGATCGCGCACGACGCGGGCCGGGTTGCCGACGACAATGCAATAGTCGGGAACGGATTTGGTTACCACGGCGCCCGCCCCGACCACGGCGTTGCGCCCGATCTGTACACCATCAAGGATGATCGCGCCGCTACCGATCCAGGCTCCATCAGCGATGCTGATGCCCTGGGCGGTGATGCCCTGCTGACTGATTGGCCGGCTGGTATCGGCGAAGACATGGTTGACCGCCAGCACCTGCACCAGTGTGCCGAGGTAGACATCGTCGCCGATGCTGATGCCGCCCTGGCCGCGCAGAAGGCAGTTCTCGCCGATCAGCGAGCGTGCCCCGATCCTTATTCCGCTGTGGGGCAGGTCGCGGAAGTTGTAGACATGCAGGATGGCATTCTTCATTACCAGCGTCTCGGCCCCGATGCTGACCCCGCCGGGGCAGGCGTGGATGTAGACGCCGTGGTCGAGGTAGGCCCCCCGCCCTAAGCGCACCTGGTCGGCGAAACGCAGGCGCACCCCGTCCTCAATTGCCGCCATGCCCTCCATCTGCATGATCGCCCGGTAGGCCAGCCCCCGTAGGCCCACACCGATGATGCTGGGCATCCAGCCCAGGCTAGCCTGGGCCACCTGCTCGATCGCGTAGCGCGGGAGCGAACTGGCCTGGCGTGAGAGATAGAGGTGGAGTTGGGCTAACATCGTATCCACAATCCGGTCTGTTTCAGGGTTGAGCAACCCTGGTGCGCGACGGGGCTATGAATAAGATAGCTGATGGTTCTAAAACTTTGCTAAATAGGTTGGGAGGCGTGCTGACAGTTCTGTTACAGAGGTTTTGTCGTAAGCCTGGCAGCCAGGGCGGCCAGTTCGGCCACGGCCTGCTGGGCAGCCCCACCACGCACGGGGGCAGGCACAGCACGCAGATGCGCCAGGGCCTCGGGGGCCAGCCATGTACGGGCTCCCTCCATGATTGCTGCGTAGCGATTGCCGATCAGCACGGCCACGCCAGCCTCAACCAGGTAGCGCCACTCGGTCTCGTTGCGCACAATCAGCAGCGGTGTGCCAAGCACGGCAGCCTCCTCTTGCAGCCCGCCTGAGTCGGTCAACAGGGCGCGGGCCGCGCCGACCAGGCGCAGGGTGTCGAGGTAGCCCAGTGGCTTACAAATCTGTATCTTTGGTGAGAGCTGCAACCCCTGGCGGTTAAGGGCAACTTCGGTGCGCGGATGGACAGGGAAGACGATGGTGTGGCTTTCGGCCAGTTCGTTGAGTGCCTGTACGATGCCGGGTAGTACGTCAGGAATGGTATTCTCGGCGCGGTGAAGGGTCAGGGCCAGGTAACTACCGGGTTGCAGATCAAGCTGGGCGAGAATGGGCGCATGTTCGGCGCGGGCACGGTGCAACTGGGCGGCGTCGATGGCAGTTGAGCCAATCACGCGGATGCGCTCCTCAGGCAAGCCCTCGTGGCGTAGATTGTCGGCGGCAATCGTGTCGGCAGCCAGCAAGAGCGTCGCTAGATGATCGACGATGATACGGTTCTGCTCCTCGGGCATAGCCCGATTGAAGGAGCGCCCACCTGCTTCGAGATGGGCGACGGGAATGCCGAGTTTAGCCGCGCAGAGCGCACCAGCCATGGTGGTGTTCGTGTCGCCCTGCACCAGCACAATGTCCGGCTGGCGTTCGAGCAGGATGGGTTCGAGGCGGGCTAGAATCCGGGCTGTCTGCTCGCCGTGGTTGGCAGAACCGACCGCCAGGCTGTAGCTGGGCGCAGGTAGGCCCAGTTCCTCAAAGAAGATCGCATCAACCTCATAGGAGTAGTGCTGGCCCGAGTGGACGAGGATATGCGCGAACTGTTGCTCGAGAAGGGGGATCAAGGGTGACAGTTTAATAATCTCAGGGCGTGTCCCAAGCAGTGTCAACACACTGGACATTGTTTAACTCCCTTCGCCAGTTTCGGCATATTCAAGCTGTACACCATAGTAGCGTTGCAGAAAAAGCACCAGCTCGTGGTAGATAGGGTCACGTACGCTATTCATCAAACGTTGATCGAGATCGAGCCAAAGATCAGGCAGGGGTGGACGCCAATCGGGGCGCATGATCAGCCAGATCGTGCGTGCCTCAGTCGCAAGCGCTGGCGGTGGCGGCCCGTGGGCACCAGCCACGACGATGCGGTAGGCCTGGCCACGCAGCCTAAATGTCAGTTCATCTGCGGTTTTAGCCAGATCCAGGCCCATAGCCTCCTGGAGTACCAGTTCAGCGAAATGGCGCAACATCTGTGCCGCAGCCTGGTCACGGCGGCGCGGGCTCATACTGCGGCGCATGCGGCCCATCTCGCCCACCAGGCGTGCCGGGTTGCCCTCGGCGATGCTGCCAGGCGGCAAGACCCCGCTGACCACCGAGCGCGAGTTGATAAAGCTCTGATCACCCACGCTCGCCCCCGGCTGCAGAAAGACGCCCGCTGCACACCAGACATAATCACCCAGGGTTACCGGGCCGAAGCGCACCCAGTAGCCCTCGGTGTAGGGCAGGAAGGAGCCGTGGGTGTAGACCATACAGCGGGCCCCAAGGGCGCTCCAGGCGCCCAGACGCACCTCTTCCTCGGTGTTGATCAGGCACTGCGGCCCGACATAGCTATGCGCCCCCAGGCGCAGGCCGCGGGCGCCATAGACCAGGTTGAAGCTGCTGATGATGGCGTAGGGGCCGATCAGCACATCGCCGTCGCAGCGGATAAGCGTGAGGGCGCGGATGGTACAGTGGTCGCCCAGGCTGATATGGCGGCCCATCACACTGGCGAACCAGCCGATCTGCACATGGCGACCCACCTGGGCGCCACAGCAGACCCGTAGCAGCCAGGGTTTGAGCACCGGCGGCATGATAAAGAGCAGGGCGAAGATCAGGGTGCGGTAAGGCATAAGTTAGAAAAAGAGGGCGGTAGAGGTGCAGTGATAGGGTGACGCAGCATTGGGCGAAGCAGCGTTCGCTACTTCGCCCCTGCGGTGCCCCTACCGTGCGCCGACAATGCGCCCCTATAATCCATGGCTGGCTCGTTCAAGCATGGCCTGGCGGGCAAGCCAGTGGTTGGCGATCTCGATGGGGGTGGCGAACCAGACTGTACGCCGGGCAGCGAGCTCTTCCCAGAGCTCACGGTAGGCCCTGGCCCAACCGGGGAAAAGGCTATCGTCGAAGACATAATCATGCACATCAACCAGCAGGAGCCCACCCTGGTCGATGCTGGTCGTGGCCAGTTCAGCGAGCAGGGCCTGACGGTCGCCGGGATTATCGGTGTGCTGGCCAAAGAGGTGGTCATCCATCCATGCGGTGGGTAGCTGTAACGTGCGCAGGGGGCGGCGGCGGCCCGCGTGCCAGGGAAAGAAGGGCCAGCTAGAGCCCCGGCGCCAGCCAAGGTAGCGGTTGTGGGTCAACGAACTGTCGTAGCGCAGGCCGATCTGCTCGTGCAGCAGCAGGGTCGCCTCGGGGTTCTGGGGATCGAGGTGCCAGTAATGGTGGCGGTTGCCAAGGATGGGTTGGCCACTGGCGGCAGCGAGTCGGTCGCGCTCGGCGGTAAAAGTGACCGAACTGGTGTAGGCCAGATAGCTGGCGTGCAGCCCGATCTCCCAGCCTTCGCCGGCCAGTTCGCGGAAGAGAGTGCGGAAGGGCGGCGTAGTGACATCGTAGAAGGGGTCGGGCCGCCCGCTGGCATACGCGTAGAGTGAGCCCTTACGGGCGACGAAGTAGAAGGCCGAGCGAGCCCCGAAGCGCCGTTCGAGCTCCATCCAGGACTGGAAATGCCAGTGGCTGTGCTGCCCAAGGGCAACGGCGGCGGCATGGCGCAGGCCAGAGCGACCCTGGCGGGCGAGGATGCGCAGCGGTTCGAGCCAGCGAATGATCTGCGGATAGTCCACATCGTGGCCGCAGGCGGCGGCGAAGGTGGCCCCATGCGGCCAGCGCGGCGTCCCTGGCGGAAAGCCCATTGCGGCCAGCTGGCGTTCGAGCCCGACCCCGATGGCTGAGGCGAGGGCCTGGCGTAGCAGGCCATGCTCCAGGGTTGGCGAGCCGGTCAGGTCGAGGTAGCCGTGGCAATCACGGGCATGCTGGCCATCTTGCTGGCCGCTGAGCAGCCAGAAGGCATCGAAGATGAGGTCGCGTTCGATGATCACCTGGCTCTGCTGGAGGCTCAGCAGGGGCAGTTTATGATTGTCGCCGTCAAAGCGTGGGCGAGCCCAGCCCGGCCCCGTCTCGAGACCCAGGGGCATGAACATGCCCGGGCGCAACCAGCGTGCCGGGAGAGCCCGCACAACCAGGCGTGCCGTTGGTGCCGCAGCCGGGTCGGGGCTATAGGCAAGATCACAGGGGTTGCCCCAGGCCAACTCGTGCCAGGCGTAGCCCATGCCATCGAGCAGGGTGCGCCAGGTATAGCTAATCTCGGGCCGGTGCGGTTCAAGAGCCGGATCGAGCGTGATGGTTATGCGAGTTGCCATAGCTTGATATGGATGAGCACGCCCCAGCGGGGCGTCCCTACGACTCTACCTTGCGCATCTTCTTGAAGCGGGCACTATGCTGATCATGGTCGCTGAGGGTAATCTTGACCGGCACTTTGTAGGCGGCCAGGCGTTCGGCGCAGAAGGAGCGCACACGGCGCTTGAGTGCGACCAACTCTTCCGGCTCGAAGAGGGTCAGGCGGGCGGCCACGATCTGCCCGGTGATCGGGTTGGCCTCGCCGAGCACGGCTGCATCACGCACATTGGGCATCTGCAGTAGCACACTCTCGACCTCAGCCGGGTAGACCTTCTGACCGCCGACGTTGATGATCTCGCTGCGTCGACCAAGGATGCGGATATACTCACCATCCTGCTCAACTACGTCCTGGGTATTCATCCAGCCCTCGGCATCAAATGGGCTAGGGGCATTCAGGTAGCCGAGCATAGCCGAGCGGGCACGAATCCAGAGGATGTCATCGACGATCTTGGTCTCGAAGCCTTCACCGCCCACCTTTACCCAGAGTGAGCCCGAATCACGTGATTTGGAGCGCAGGATACCCACTTCAGAGAGGCCGTAGGTCTGCAACAGCTGTACCTGGGGGAAGATCGCGTGCAGGCGTTGGAGGGTGCTGGCGGGCATCACCTCGGTGCCATAGGTGATCAGTTCGAGTGAGCTGAGCTCGTGGCGGATATAGGCTTCGGAGATCAGCAGCAGGTTGAGGAAGGTAGGCGAGGTGGGCAGGCTCTGTACGCCGTGGCTAGCGATGGCCTGACAGACCAGTTCAGGATCGCGGGTCGGCACGGCCACGGCGGTACCGCCATTGGCCAGGGTATAGAAGAGCGTATTGATCCCGCCGATATGGTCGAGCAGCAAAAAGGTGAGCGTCACACGGGCGTGGCGTGGCAGTTGGAACTTCGCGAGCAGGGGCGTGAAGTTATGCAGGGCCGCCTTACTCTTGCCGGTTGAGCCGGAGGAGAAGAGCACCAGGCCGGGGTTGCCGCTGGCAAGCAACTGGCAACTGAGTGGGTTATTGACCTCGACCGGGCGGCGCTCAAGCTGCCAGCTATCGTCGGCGTGCAGGCTAATCACTGCCTGCACCTCGGCGATGGCCAGGAATTCTTCGCGCTGGGCCGCCACCGACTGGGTAAGCGGGACGATAATTGCGCCACAGTCGATCAGGGCCAGCAGGAGGCTAACGGCGTTGGGCGAATAGTCACCCTCGATCGAGACGACCTGACCGGGGCCAAGCTCAAGCTGGCGCAACGCGGCCTGCCAGGTCACTGTGCGCTGCGACAGGTCGGCGTAGCTGAAGGGTTGGTCATTCCAGACAATTGCGGTACGTTCGGGCCACTGGCCCATCCGTTCAAGCAGCCATTGAGTACTCATCAGCCACCTCCTCCAAGGTAGAGCACCTGGCCGGTGACATAGTCACTCTCTGGGCGGATGAAAAAATCGACAACATTGATCAGATCGGCGAAGGTGCCAAGGCGCCGCACGGCGAGATTAGCGACGATCTGCTGAATCTTCTCGTCGGGGACGCCACGGATCAGGTCAGTGGCAATCGGCGTCGGCCCAAGGGCATTGACGGTAATCCCAAAGGGGGCCAGTTCCTTGGCCAGGATGCGGGTCAGCATCTCAACCGCACTCTTCGAGGCGGCATAGATTGCCTCGCCTTCGAGGCGGAGCGGCACGGCAATAGTGCTGAAGTTGATGATCCGGCCATACTTACGGCGGCGCATGAGCTTGGCTGCCTCGCGGCAGACCAGGAAACTACCGAGCACATTGGTCGTCAGGATGTGGGCGATGGTTGCCGTCGGCACCAGCAGGGCATGGTTCATCGAGGCAATGCCGGCATTGTTGATTGCAATATCGAGGCGGCCATGGCGGCGTTGGATGGCGGCGCACATAGTACGTACCTGGTTCTCGTCGCTGACATCGACCTCGTGGTGCTGATAGCCTGGTAGCTCCCAGTCGGGCTGTTCCCGGGAGCAGCCTTCGACGGCATAGCCGTTTTGCACAAAGTGTTCGGCCAGGGCCCGCCCGATCCCCTTGCGTGTGCCGGTAATCAACACAACCTGTTGCTCAGCCATGGCCTTGCTCCTCACTGATCAGCTGATCAAGATAAGCCACCATGGCCCCGACGCTGCGGAAGGGGCTGCTCTTCTGCGACATCGCCCGGTCGTCGGTCAGGCTCAGGACAAGCGCAAACTCCTCTTCGAGGCGCTGTTCAAGATCGACGATCAAGGTCACCAGGGCCAGCGAGTCGAGCACCGCCTGCTTACCGATCAGACTGGTCTCGCTATCCAGCCGGTCGGGCAGAGGTCGGTCGGTCTGCGCAATCACCTCGCGCAGACCGTCAATGACCATCGTTTCAATCGCGGTGCGATCGGGAAACTGAGTCGGCATACGATCACTCCAGACAAACATCCCGGCAGCTACTCAATAGCATAGCAGATCAAGATAACCAGGGGCTAACGCTTCTGCAAGGCCAGTGAACAATCTGCTTATGTCGCCAGGCAGAGGATCAGTGGTAGAAAGTTGCGGATCGGGTTGGCCTGGGCTGGCCTGGCGGCGAATGTTATATCACGCTCACGCTCTACAGCAGAGGCAACGGCAGGTGTGCTCTGTGGTACGTGCATGGCAGCGGCAGCAGGTGCCCCACAGGAGCCGTGGGGGATGACGGTGGGGCTGGGCGAGGGGTTGGGGTCGCTGGTGGGGCTGGGCGAGGGGTTGGGGTCGCTGGTGGGGCTGGGCGAGGGCGGCGGCGCGGCCTCAAAGGGTGTCTCACGCGACCAGTGGCGGGCGGCGTCATCTGCAAGGGGGCTGAGCGTGCCAGCACTGGGGCCACCGGCAGCCCCTGAGCTATCGGTGATGGCGGTGCCGCTACCCTCATCGAAACGATAGAGGGCCACGGTGGCCGCATCGGTGGGATGGGGTGCCGTTGGGCGGGCGAAGTTGTCGCTGTAACGCACCGTGTTAGAGAGGCGCAGGTCATCAAGCCAGCCGTTGTAGTAGAGACTACCGGGGTAATCGTGTTTCTCGGCGGCCAGCACCAGATAGGGGTCGTTGGGATACTCGACGGGAGTCAGGCGACCCTCGCGGTAGTCGATGCGCCCGCTGGGGCCAACGGCGCTGACGTCCAGGTTGCCATCGACAAAGAGTTGCACCCGACCGTCGCTGGCCGCCCGGGTGACAGCAATATGGTGCCATGCGCCATCACGCAGCTCGCGCTGACCACAGAGGTGCAGTTCTGCACCACTGTTACCGGCGTTGACACCCACGACAAGCCGCCCGTCGCGCAGAGCCAGGCCATAATCGCCGTAGTCGCCCTCACCGAAGATATCGCGGTCGATCACGACATTGCCATAGTACCAGCCAACCGGGCCGCTGCCGCATGCGGGGGCTTGATTGGCTCCCGGCTCGGCGCGCATCCAGAACTCAAGCGTGAAGTCCTGGCCCACATTGAGCGGCAGGCTGCTGCTGAGGCGGCCATCGGCAAGGCTGCCGAGTGGCAGTTTGACGCGGTCGGCACCGCCACCGACGGTGCCGTAGAAGCGCAACGAGGAGCCGTCCTCGGCACTGGTGGCGGATGCGTCCTCGGCACTGGTGGCGGATGCGTCCTCGGCACTGGTGGCGGATGCGTCCTCGGCACTGGTGGCGGAGCCGTCCTCGGCCCTAGTGGCGGAGGGTTCAGCCGGTGCGGCACAGAACATCAGGCCGGCAGCCAGAGCGGCCGAGATGAATAGACGAGCGGGGAGGGCTAGCCATCCCCCAACCAGATGCATGGATTGAGACATAGTGCATTCCAGGGTTCAGGATTCAGTGATCTAGTGGGCCAGTTGTCACCGTCACTGCCATTCCGTCGCTGACCTCACCCCCGCCTCGCTGTGCTCGGCACCCCCTCTCCGTTGCGGCATATCTTTACCCAGAACGTTTATGCTACTACTGGAGCTGGTAGGATAGGG
>CAZQCG010000009.1:76290-138421 GCA_964592425.1 uncultured Chloroflexaceae bacterium | reverse complement strand
TTCCTGCGTCTGGCTCCAGGTATGCGTCGGCCCACTCGTCCTCCAGGGCATATGGATAGCCCTTCCCATACGCCGTCGCGCACCACTCCCAGACGTTGCCAGCCATGTCGAGGGCACCGTAGGGGCTCGCCCCGCCGGAGAACTGCCCGACCGGCGTGGTCTGCCCAATGCCCGCCTCTTTGCTATTGCAGCGCCCGACCTCCCATGTGTTGCCCCAGGGCCAGATGCGCCCATCTGGTCCCCGCGCCGCCTTCTCCCACTCGGCCTCGCTCGGCAGCCGGAAGGGATGACCGGTCTGGGCGCTCAGCCAGCGGCAGTAGGCCACTGCCTCGAACCAGCTCACGCCCACCACCGGGCAGGCCGCACCGTTCCACTTTGCATCGTCCCAGTAAGCTGGCTTAACAATCTGCTCCTGCTCACGCCACTGCCAGCCCGCCTGTGTCCAGTAGGCCTGGTTGCGATACCCATCCCCCTCCACAAAGGGCCGGAACTGCGCATTAGTCACCGGGGTCTTGCCGATCCAGTAGGCGGGCAAGGTCAGTCTGTGCTGGGGCTTCTCGGCACTGTCGGCCTGCTTGTCGGCGTCGCTGCTGCCCATCAGGAAGGGGCCAGCGGGCACATGGACCAGCTCAGGCACCCAGGGCGGCAGGGTGGCCATAGCTCCCTGGTTCGCGCTCCTACGTGTGGGAGCGGGGGGACTCTTTTTGATGCTGGGATCAGGTCGTTGGGCCTGTTCCTCAGGTGCCGCCAGCGGCGTTGGGGCCGGCGTTGGCGCTGCCGGGGCAGACACGGGGCTGACCTCTGAGCCTGGCGCAGCTGGATCGTCCTCCTTAGCCGACAGATCGCGGCGCAAATCCTCGATCTCAATGGTAATGTGGGGCGGGCAATGGATCCCGAACTGGGCCGCCTGGAGCTCTAGCGCGGCCAGGCGGCGGCGCTTTGCGCTGGTTACATCTTGTCCAGAAGGCACGGGACTGTGACGCTCGGACACGGGGCGTTCGACCGAAGGCACTGGCGGCGGCTCGGGCACACCGAGCCGTTCGCGTAACACCGTGGCGAGCAGGGAATTGCGCGGTGCCCAGACAGCGCCGTCGCGCCGGGCCAGGCCGATCAGTTCCAGGTGGGCCATCTCGTCGTCGAGGCGACTGAAGCGTGGCTGGTCACGCAGCAGACGCCGGGCGGCCTGCTCAAGCTGGTGCTGGCGCAGGTCGTCGCGGATGCGGCGCAGCAGCGGCGGCGCGTCAGCGACGATCTCGTCCGCTGCACGTTCAACATCGGCCAGGCTCAGAGCAGCCCCGCCCGCGTGAGAGCTCGCCAGCAACTCACCCATACGCTGGGTCAGGTAGGGGTGGCCGGAGACCTGGACAAATACCGCCTGGCCCAACCTGGCGCTCAGCGGGGTGGCTACACCCGTAGCCTGCAGGCCGTCGGCGATCAGCTGCACCGCCTCCGGCTGGGGCAAGTCGGACAGGTAGATCTCCTGGCAGATATTGTGGAGCGACGAGACCTCCGTCGCTACCATGCGGTACAACTCCACCCCGCCGCTGAAGATCACCTGGAGCTTGGTGAGCGCCGGGCGCTCCAGCCGGTCGTGGAAAAACGAGCGCAACGCATTGCCCAGCGCCTCCCGTGCGTCCTCACGCAGCGCACCCAGCTCATCAAGCAGCAGGATCAGGCGCTCCACCTCGGGCGGCGCGAGCGCCGCTTCCAGCTTTGCCCCCAGCGAGGGCGCATCGGTGACGGCGGCGAGGCCCCCAGGAAAACTCAGCACCGGCTCCATCTGCCTGGCGAGGAAGGCGAAGACACGCTCCGGCGGGACGCCCTGGATCTGCTGGAAGTCGATACGGCGGATCTTCAGTGGCGGAGCAATCGCCCTCTGCAACTGCAAGAGCAGACTGGTCTTGCCGTTCTGGCGTCCACCATAGAGCACCCCGTAGTGCGTTACCTCCTCGCGGCAAAGGCGCACCAGGCGCTCAAGCTCGGCGGCACGTCCACGAAAGGCCGGGTTGCCTGCGGCGAGGGCGGTGGTTGAGAAAAAAGCCATAGAGGCTGGCTGCAGAAAGCCCCGCCGTCCACGTATGTCGATCACGAAGACACGAATTGACGCATAGCAGCGCCTTCATTCGCGTATACGTGGCCTCTCTTCGTGGACGGCGGGAGATGCCAGAAGACCTATTTTACAGACCAGTGGCGCACCACGGTGATTGTACGGGGGTCGCAGACCCTGGAGACGCCCCGGAGGGGCGTCTTTACCGCGCATCTTCAGTGTGGCCGGCGGCTACTCAGTAGGGACGCCGTGAGCGCATCTTGTTGTACGATTTTTCGATAGCTTCGCGTGAGAACTCGATCATCTCACGCAGGTTCATAATCTTTGCATCAGGCACCTTGCGCCGCCGCTCGATCAAGACCCAGGACCAGAGCACGCCCTGCGCAACGATCACGAACAACATGATCCCGAACATGATCCAGCCATCCATTGGCAAGCCTGCCTTTCTACAACTGCGCTGAGGCACCACTAGACGCCAGTGGCACTCAGCCTTTGGCATATAGTACAATCTTATGCGCTCCTGTGCAAGGGCCAGCAAGGCGCAATGGGCTCAGATCGAGGTGAGCAGGGCAACGAGCAGGCTCAGGCGTTCGAGTGCCCCGCGCAGGCTGATCTGCTCATGTTCGGCGTGGGCCCCCTGGCCGGGCGCACCAAGCCCGTCAAGGGTTGGCGTGCCGACGGCGGCGGTGAAGTTGCCGTCGCTGCCGCCACCGGTGCTGCCTTCACTGAGTTGCAGGCCCAGGGTGGCCCCGATCTGCCGGGCGTGTGCGAAGAGCACGGCTGAGGCAGACGTACGCTCCATCGGCGGGCGATTGAAGCTGCCCTCCACCTCAATGCTGACACCAGGAGTGACTGGGGCCAGGCGGGTGAGGGCGTCAGCCAGCCGAGTGGCCTCGGCGCTGGTCCATGCGCGCACATCGATCTCCATCTGGGCCAGGGCTGGCACGACATTGCGCCCGCTGCCGCCCTGCACCAGGCCGACGTTGAGTGTGCTGCCCTGGGCCGGGTCGGCCAGGGCGTTGAGCGCGAGCACCTGGTGGGCCAGCTCGGTGATCGCACTGGCCCCCTTTTCGGGCTCGACGCCAGCGTGTGCGGCCCGGCCCTTGAGGGTGAGGCGAAACATGCCGATGCCTTTGCGGGCGGTCTTCAAGGCCCCGCCTGGCTCAACCGGCGGTTCGAGGACGAGCGCATGGGCACTGGCGCGGGCTTCATGTTCGATCAGGCTGCGTGAGGTGGGGCTGCCGATTTCTTCGTCAGAGCTGATCAGCAGGCTGACGGGCCGGGCCAGTTGCAAGCCGAGCCTGGGTATGCTGCGCAGGGCCAGTTCGGCCATAGCCAGACTGGCCTTCATATCGTAGAGGCCCGGGCCGTAGACTGTGTCGCCCTGACTGTGCATAGGGCGGGCGTCCGCGGTGCCTGCTGGCCAGACGGTGTCGTAGTGGCAGAGGAGCAGAACCGGACGCAGCGTCGGGTCAGCCGCTGGGGCGGCCACACGCAGCAGCAGGTGGTCGCCACCGACAGGATTGGCGATACGCTCGATCCGACCCAGGTCGGCCAGGCGCATGCGAAGCAGGTCAACCAGGCTATCACAACGCGCTTTGTCGCCACTCGGCGTATCAAGGGCAACCAGCGGGGCAGCCAGGGCCAGCAGCGCGGAACCGTGGTCGGCAAAAGTCGAAACTGAGAGCATAGTCGCTCCACGGACGTTCTGCGGTAGAATAGGATGAGTATACCACGCTGACCTGTACCAGGATAGACATACTGCATGAGTCGCAGTTGGCGCATGCTCAACCCTGAGACAGCTGCCTGGCCAGCGCAGATCGATGCGCTCTGGGCGCAGTTCGACCCGGCGGACGGCCTGGTGGTGCCAGCCCATTTTGTGAAGACGACCTTTGTTACGATGGGCGGCATGCTCGCAGTGGCAAACAGCGGCGCGTTGGGCATGCTCTTTCCACGGGCCTATCTGAACGGGCAGCCAGTCTATACGCTGCGTTTGCAGGGGCCGGGTGACCCGGAGGCCCTGGCGGCGCTGATCAATCCGGCAACCCTGCTGGCCTACGACCCAGGTGGCTCGTTGAGCTACCACCCTGGGCGGCGTGAGGTTGATGGGTTTAGCCTGGGGGCGCCTGATCCGGCTGAGTTGGAGGCGATCCGTGGTTTACACAGCCTGATCTGGGGTGTCGGGGCCGAGGGCCATTACCCTGACGACCTGCACAGTGCCGAGCTTGGGCCAGCCACCTCAATGGTTGCCCGGCGCGATGGGCAACTGGTTGGCTTCCTGCTCGGCTTCCACCGCTTTGCCCTGGCGGCCCTGGCTGGCCTGCAGTTGCCCTACCGGCTTGAACTGGGCATCGAGTCACAGGTGATGGGGGTTGCCCCTGCGGCCCGACGTAGCGGGCTCGCTGCTGCCCTGAAACGTGAGCAGGCCCGCCAGGCCCTGGCTGAGGGCCTTGAATGGATCCACTGGACGGCCGATCCGCTTCAATACGCGAATGCTGCACTGAATTTTGGGCAACTGCGCGCCGTTGCGGGCGAATTCTACCCGGCCTACTATCCCTTCCAGAATGAACTGAACCGTGTCACGGCCTCGCGCCTGGGGGTGGTCTGGTTGCTGCGTTCGGCTTGCGGCCAGGTGGGGCTAGAGGGATCGCCATCATTGGCTGAAGACGAACGCGGGTTGAGCCGCTTTGCCGGGATTGCCCCGCTTAACGCCGGGCCAGTTATGCTTGGTAATCCGGGGGCCGCACCCTACCTGGCCCTGGAGGTGCCAGCAGATTGGACAGCGCTCCAGCGTGACGATCACGAATTGGCGCTACGCTGGCGAGCGGCCAGCGATGAGTTGCTGGCCCGCCATCTTGGTTTTGCCCCAGGGCGCTATGTGCTCGCTGATGTGGCTGCCGAAGGGCCGCGGCGCTACCTGATCGCCCACCGCTTCACGCCTGAACTGCTGGCCCCCGCCTGATGGGAACGCTCTTTCTTGTCGCCACACCAATTGGCAACCTCGAAGACATTACCCTGCGCGCCCTGCGCGTGCTGCGCGAGGCACGTCTGATCGCAGCCGAGGATACGCGCCATACGCGCATCCTGCTCGACCATTACGCGATCACAACGCCCTGTGTCGCCTACCACGAGCATAATAAGCTGGCCCGCCTCAGCACGATCCTGGCCGCACTGGCTGAGGGCGACGTAGCGCTAGTCTCGGATGCGGGGACGCCAGCGCTTGCCGATCCCGGCTTTGAGCTTGTGGCAGCCTGTATCGAGGCCGGATTTACGATCACGGCGGTGCCCGGCCCGAGTGCTTTGCTGGCGGCCCTGGTGGCCTCGGGGCTGGCCACTGACCGCTTTACCTATGTGGGCTTTCTGCCACGACGTAGTGTAGAGCGGCGGGCGCTGCTGAACGAGATGACCGGGCTGACGATGACGATGATCTGCTTTGAGGCTCCTCATCGTCTGCTTGCAACCCTCGAAGATATGCTTGAGGTGCTGGGTGATCGGCGACTTGTGGTTGCCGCCGAATTGACCAAGCGCTTTGAGCAATTGCGGCGTGGGCGCGTAAGCGAAGTGCTTGAGCATTTTCGCCTGCAGCGCCCACGCGGCGAGTATACCCTGGTGATCGAGGGCGTCGCGGTGGGCACACACAAACGGGATCAGCAGCGCCTGCAGCTGCCTCCTAGCGGGCTTGAGCCGCCGAGCGAAGCTGAGATTGCCCGGCGACTGCGCCTGCTGCGTGCGGCGGGCCAGAATGGCAGCACGGCCGCCCGTACTGTCGCCCGTGAGCTTGGTTTGCAGAAGGGGATCGTTTACCAGATCTGGCTAAGCCTCGGTGATGAGGAGTAGCAGCACTTCCCTTAGCGGCGGGCCAGGTTGGCGGCAACCAGCAGGGGATCCCAGACCGGCGAGAAGGGCGGGGCGTAGCTCAGATCAAGCTCAGCCAGTTCGTCGATCGTCCAATGCGCGTGCAGGGCTGCAGCGACAGTGTCGATGCGCTTCGAGACGCCCTCACGTCCGACCAGTTGCCCACCGAGCAGTCGCCGGGTACCCTCTTCGTAGACCAGTTTGACTTTGATCGGCTGGTGGCCGGGCATGTAGTGGGCCCGCGAGCCGGCGGTGGCACTGACGGTCTGCACGGCGTAGCCCTCGGCGCGCGCACGGGTTTCGGAGAGGCCGCTGCTGGCGGCTTCCATGTCAAAGACCTTGACCACGACGGTGCCGACGATGCCGCCGAAGCGTGCGTCGCCGCCACCCAGGTTTTCGCCCAGCACCTTACCCTGCTTGTTAGCCGTCGTGCCAAGCGGCACCCAGGTCGGGTGGCCGGTGACGAGATGTAGAGACTCGGCGACGTCACCTGCGGCCCAGATATGCGGCAGATTGGTGCGCTGGTGGTCATCAACGGCGATAGCGCCCGTTGAGCCAAGCGTGACGCCAGCAGCACGGGCCAGCTCTGCGCTCGGGCGAATGCCAACCGCCACGATGACGATCTCAGCGGGGAAGCGTTCGCCGCCGGCCAGCACGGCCCGCACCTGCGTATCACCCTCAAACGCCTCTACCGTATGCTCAAGGCGCAGGGCAACCCCCTGGCGGGCCAACTCGGCCTGCACCTCGGCGGCCAGTTCGGGGTCAAGGTTGGGCAGCACCTGGGGCAGGCGCTCAATCACAGTCAGGGCGACGCCGTGGGCCGCCAGGGCCTCGGCCAGTTCAAGCCCAATATAGCCCGCGCCGACAATCACGCCATGCTGCGGGCGCTGTGCTTCGAGCCAGCCACGGATGGCCAGGGCGTCTTCAACCGAGCGCAGACTGAAGATACCGGGCAGGTCTAGCCCGGCCAGGGGTGGGCGGGTGGCACTGCCACCGCCGGCCAGCACCAGTTCATCCCAGTGATCGCTAAACTCTGCGCCAGTGGCCAGATTGCGCACCTGCACCGTCTGAGCCAGCGGATCGATGGCCAACACCTCGTGATGGATCAGCGCCGTGATCCCCTGTTTGGCAAACTGCTCAGGGGTGCGTACCACCACATCCTCAACCTGGGCAATCTCGCCCTTGATCGCATACGGAAAGCCACAGGCGCCGTAGCTCACATAGCCCGTGCGCTCATAAACAACTAGTTCAAGCTGGGGATCCGTCCGCCGTGCTTTGGCTGCGGCGCTCATGCCTGCCGCCCCGCCACCGATAATGACAACCCGCTTAGCCATGGTCTTCCTCTGATTGGAGCATGAACCTGCTCTGTTCGATGCAGAGAGCGGGGGTTTGGTTTCAAATACGGCGCAGGGGCAAGTTATAGACTACCAGGGCATCAATGATCGTCAGGGGCAGGCCCACCCAGAGCAGCCCGCCCAGGCCGCCGAGGTTGAGCAGGCGCAGGATTAACACAACCAGCAGGCCGGTCACAGCGCCTGAGATGGCCGCCAGCCAGGTATTGCCGGGCTGGCCAAGCCATCGCCCGGCCACCCCGACCCCCAGGCCCGCGCCAGCCCCGAAGCCGATCACGATACCGAAGACCTGAATCGTAAGCAGGCCCATGCCTAGCCCGGCACCCAGCAGGGCGTAGCCCAGGCCGAAGTAGAGCAGGGCGGCGACGACCAGGCCGCCCATAAGTGCGCCGACGAGTTGCCCCAGGATCACACCAATCGAGGGGCGTCCCGCTGATGTTTGGGTCATGGGTTTGCCTAGTCTGCGGCTGCCGATGCACCGATCAACTCACGCACACGTGGGTGGGTCACCTCACCGTTGTGGGTCGTCAAGGTCTCGCGTACAATCTCGTCTTCAAGGTCGAGGACGAGTTGGCCATCTTTGAGCATGAGCCGGAGCAGGTTGAGGATGTTGCGGCTGTAGAGCTGGCTGGCATGGCCGGGGGCGGTGGCGGGCAGGTTGGTCGGGCCGAGAATGGTAACACCACCGACCTGCACTATCTCATTGGCGCGGGTCAGCTCGCAGTTGCCGCCGCGCTCGGCGGCCAGGTCGACAATCACCGCGCCGGGTTTCATGCCCTGAACCATGGCTGCCGTGACGAGAATGGGCGAGCGTTTGCCGGGAATAGCAGCCGTGGTGATCACGACGTCGTTGCGGGCCACCACGGCGGCCATTAACTCTTGCTGACGCCGGTAAAAATCTTCACCCTGGGCTTTGGCATAGCCGCCCTTGTCCTCAGCCGCCGCCGTCTCAAGTGGCAACTCGACAAAGCGCGCGCCCACGCTCTCGACCTGATCCTTGACGGCCGGGCGCACATCGTAGGCTTCGGTGATTGCGCCAAGGCGTTTGGCACTGGCCAGGGCCTGCAGGCCGGCCACGCCCACGCCGATCACAAAGACGCGGGCCGCCGCGATCGTCCCAGCGGCAGTCATCAGCATGGGGAAGATGCGCGGCAGGGTGCTGGCGGCCAGCAGCACCGCCTTGTAGCCTGAGATGGTCGCCATCGACGAGAGGGCGTCCATACTCTGGGCGCGGCTGATCCGTGGAATCAACTCCATGGCAAAGGTCGAGATGCCATGCTCGGCCAGGTGCGCCAGCGCCGCCGGTGCGCCGAGGGGATCGACCATAGCGATCAGGTACTGGCCTTTGTGCATCAGGGCCAGGTCGGCCTGGCCGTTTTCAAGCTCCGTCCCAGCGGCACGCACCCGAGCCAGAACCGTAGCCTCGGCAAAGAGTTTGCGCCGCTCGGTGACAATTTCCGCGCCTTTGGCAACATACTCGGCATCAGGATAACCGGCGACTGTGCCTGCGCCCGCTTCGACACTGACCTTGAGCCCGGCCTTGACCAGGGCCGGGACATCAGCCGGAACCAGGGCCACGCGCGTCTCGCCAGGATAGGTCTCTTTGGGAACTCCCAGCAGCATAGGACACTCCTCTAGGCCTGCGCCTTCTTCTTAAACTGCTGTACCAGGTGAGTAAGGGTCTGCTTGGCGTCACCAAAGACCATCATCGTCTTGGGGTCGTAGAAGAGCTCATTATCCTCACCGGCGAAGCCAGGTTTGAGGCTGCGCTTGAGAATGATAATATTGCGCGCCTTGTCGGCATTAAGAATGGGCATCCCGTAGAGCGGGCTGTCCTTCTTGTAGCGTGCGCTGGGGTTGACCACATCGTTGGCCCCGATGACGATCACCACATCGGTATTGGCGAAGTCATCGTTGATGTCGTCCATTTCAAGCAGCAGATCATAGGACACATCGGCTTCGGCGAGCAGCACGTTCATGTGGCCCGGCATACGCCCGGCCACCGGGTGGATAGCGTAGCGCACCTGGGCCCCGGCCTCGTTGATCAGGTCACCCAGTTCGGCCAGGATATGCTGGGCCTGGGCGACAGCCATGCCATAGCCGGGCACCATGATCACCGACTGGGCATTTTCGAGCAGGAAGGCCGCATCTTCGGGCGTGTAGCGCACGACGGTGCGCTGCTCAGTGACAACTGCGGATGCCTGAGGTGCCGCACCGACGGCCCCGAAGAGCACGTTGGCAAAGGAGCGGTTCATTGCCCGGCTCATCAGGATGGAGAGGAAGAAGCCCGAAGCGCCATCGAGCGCGCCAGCGATGATCAGCACCTTGTTGTTGATCGCAAAGCCGGTGGCAGAGGCGGCCAGGCCAGCGTAGGAGTTGAGCAGCGAGACAACCACGGGCATATCGGCACCGCCGATTGGCATCACGATCATCACGCCGATCGCCAGGCCAAGGGCGATCATCACATAGAAGACGTTGGTTGCGCTCGGGTTGAAGATCAGGTAGATGAAGAGCCCGACGGTGCCGAAGAAGAGGCCAACATTGACAATGTTCTGGCCCTTGTAAGTGATCGGGGCACCACGGATCAGCTCTTGCAGCTTGCCGAAGGCCATCAAGCTGCCGGTTACCGTCAGTGAGCCGAAGAGTACCTCAAAGCCGATAGCCGACATAAAGCCGAACGAAGGCGTACCGAGGGTCAACTCATGGGCATACTTGACGATACCGACGAGGACGGCGGCCAGGGCACCGAAGGCGTGGGAGAGGGCAATGCGTTGGGGCATGGCCGTCATCGGCATAAAGATCGCCATGGGTGCGCCGATGGCCGTACCGACAGCAAAACCGACGATGATCCACTGGTATTCGACAATGCGATGATCGAGCAGGGTACCGATGACCGCGAAAGCCATGCCGGCTTCGGCAAGGAACATGCCGCGGCGTGCGGTGGCCGGTGAGCTCAGCGCCTTGAGACCGAGGATAAAGAGAACCGCGGCGGCCAGGTAGGCCGACTGGATGAGCAGTTCGGTCAGCTGAGGTGTCACGCCTTCCCCCTATCCTTGCGCTTGAACATGCGCAGCATACGGTCGGTGATCATAAAGCCGCCAACCACGTTGGTCGTCGCTGCGGCGACGGCGATCGTGCCGAGGATCGTGCTGGTGACCGAGTATTGTGCGCCAGCGGCGACAATTGAGCCAACCAGCGAGATGCCCGAGATAGCGTTGGTGGCCGACATAAGCGGGGTGTGCAGGGTGGGTGACACACGCCCGATCACCTCGAAACCTACGAAGCCGGCCAGGATGAAGATGTAGAGATTCTCGAAAGCCACACTGTTTGCCGGTGCTTCTTCCTCAGCTGCAGCAGCCGGGTTCAGCGCAGGCGCTTGTGGGTCGCGGGAACTGGCTAGCACGCTGCGGGTAAAGCTAAGCAACATCAGTGCGGCCATGGCCACCATCAACACCATCGCGAGCTTTCGCATAGGCGCCTCCGTACAGGGCTTGGCCGGGATTACGCCGCCGTGGCGTCCCGGCAACAATGACACAGTGTACCTCAGAATATAGCTAGTATCCAACGAGTAGTTACAGAAGTCCTGGCTGCTACTGGGGGCGGCTGAAGAGGTCACCAACCAGCAGGCCAGGGTTGCTCTGGAAGGGCCAGAGGGCCACACCGGCGGCCCCGGCTTGACGGGCGGTTTGCAGGCCCAGGCGTAGATCGTGCTGGCGGGTTGGCTCATCGCGCATACTACCCGCACCGCTGGGGAAGCCCAGTTCGGTCACCAGGACGGGCTTACGCGGGCCGAGGGCGGTCAGCTCATCAACGGCCCGCTGTAGGTCGGCAGGAAAACCGGCCCCATAGTACCAGTGCGCGGCATAACGACCCGAGTCGTAGGGGTCGTTGTCGTAGTAATGGAAGGAGTAGATATCGACCAGGTCGGCCATGCGTGCGGTGGCCTCAAGTGGCCGGAAGTAATTTTTGGCGAAACCTGCGCCGATCGTCAAGGGACGGCCGGGGTCGAGCGCCCGCACTTCGGCGCTCAGCAGAGCCAGGAAAGCCAGCCGCTCGTTGGCCAGGCTCAGGCAGAGCGGAAAGGCACCGTTGTCCCAATCCCAACAGCGCTGGTCAATCGGCCCGGCCAGGTCAGGCTCGTTAAAGAGATCCCAGGCTATGAGGCCCGGTCGGGCAGCCAGGTGGCTCACGAGCGGGCGAACATGCAAGGTTGCCGCCTGTTCATAGCCAGCCGGGGTCAACTCTTGCTGGGGGAACTTGGCTAACAAGACGGGCAGGACATAGATGCGCTGGCGGCTGGCGGCGGCGATCAGGGCATCGAGGTGGGCAAGGGCAGGGGCGGGGTCGTAGGCGGGTGTGGCTGCGCGGGCCCCGCCGAAGATGTAGTAGTTGAGAAAGATGCGGATGCCATTGACCCCCAGGGCGGCGAGCTGAGCCATGTCGGCCTCGATGGCCGCCTGGTTCCAGGGACAAGCCTGATCGGCACCGAAGTGAAGCTCTGGGCAGCCGGGGGGAGCCCCGCTATACTGGGTATAGTTGATGGCACGCAGCTCAAAGGGCTGGCCAGTGAGCCAGAGCTGGCCGTGATCGGGGGTAATCGGGTGGAGGGGTGGCGGATCAGGTGGGCGTGGGGCGGCAGTGGCGGGTAGTGCGGCGACTAACACGCCGATCAGCAGGGCCAGGCGCAGGAGCTGGCGCAGGATGGGCCGAGTCATGGGCAT
Organism: uncultured Chloroflexaceae bacterium; assembly: GCA_964592425.1. GTDB lineage: Bacteria > Chloroflexota > Chloroflexia > Chloroflexales > Chloroflexaceae > Viridilinea. The sequence continues at coordinate 126,446 of CAZQCG010000009.1, read as the reverse complement.
CGTGTTCTCAGGTGATTGTTGAAGGAGTAACCAACAATGGATTGGTCGAGCAATGTATTGAGCAACTCTGCGCAGATCAACGACCTGTTGCGGCAGATCCGGCGAGTTGCGGTGCTGGGGATGCGTCCGGAGCGTGCGGCCTACAAGCCAGCCCACTATGTACCGGCGGCCTTGCTGGCGATGGGTCTGGAGATTATCCCGGTGCCGGTTGCTGATCGTGATGTGAGCAGCATCCTGGGTCTGCCAGTCTATCACAGTCTGGCGGCCATCCCAGGCCCGATCGACCTGGTCGATGTCTTTCGACGCCCGGATCAGCTTGATGCGCATGTTGAAGATATACTGGCCGCCCGTCCGGGCGCGGTCTGGTTGCAATCGGGCATCCGCAACAATGCTGTCGCCGAGCGGCTGGCCCGCGCCGGGATTCAGGTTGTCCAGAGCCGCTGCCTGATGGTTGACTATCAGCAGTTTGCCGCAGGCCGCCGGGCTGATTAGTCTCTATCGCTCCACGAGGCGCTTGAGGGTTGCGAAATCGCTATCCAGCACTGGAGCTTCTTAGCCTTTTTTTCACCTCTTCGGGGGGCGAGTTGCGGTATGCTGGAGCCGTTACGTCGGAAGGAAAAGGCCATGATGCATCAGATGCCGCTCACCGCACAACTCGTTGCCGATCTCTTCATCTCGATCGAACACGACGACCCCCCGGCAACCTTCGCTGCCATCCGGGCGCTCTCTGAGCGTATCGGTACACCGGCAGCAGTTGCCCTTGCGCGGGGCCTGTTGAGCGACCGTCCGCGCTTGATTGAGCCACCCACACCGCAGCCCGTAGCCGGTCTGACGCTGGTGGCGTGTGCCTGAGCTGCGGCCGTTGCACCGTCAATAATCCTGCTGGCTACAGCATAGCGCAGATATGCTGTAGCTGGTTATACACGATTCACCCAAGATCCTCCGGCCCGGCGTCGCAACGCCGGGCCTTTTTGCGCTATACTCTCAGCAGAGCCAGTACCTGTCGTCCGCTCAGGCATGGGCCTGAGTCTGCATAGAAGCGGAGTGAACCATGGGTAAGGACACCCTGACGATCACTGATAATCGCACCGGAAAGATCTACGAAGTGCCGATCGAAGACGGCACGATCCGGGCGATTGATCTGCGGAAAATCAAGGCGGGTGATGACGACTTCGGCTTGATGTCCTACGACCCGGCTTACATGAATACGGCGGAGTGTAAGAGTACGATCACCTATATCGACGGCGATAAGGGTGTGCTTGAGTATCGGGGCTACCCGATTGAGCAACTGGCTGAACAGAGCAGCTACCTCGAGGTGGCCTACCTGTTGATCTATGGCGAACTGCCGACCAAAGAGCGGCTTGACTGGTGGCAGTACCGCATCAAACGGCACCTCTTCTTGCACAACAGCCTGGTTGAGCAGATTCAGGCCTTCCGCTACGATGCCCATCCGATGGGGATGTTGGTCAGTTCGGTGGCGGCGATGTCAACCCTGTACCCTGAAGCCAAAGAGATCGACAATCCGGCCAACCGTGAGAAGCAGATCTGGCGCATGCTCGGCCAGATTCCGACAATTGCGGCCTTCGCCTACCGTCACCGGATTGGGCGGCCCTTTAATCAGCCTGATAACTCGCTGAGCTATACCGCTAATCTGCTCTATATGATGGACTATATGAACCAGCGGGATTATCAGGTCAATCCGGTACTGGCCAAGGCGCTTGATGTGCTCTTTATCCTGCACGCCGACCACGAGCAGAACTGCTCGACGGCGACGATGCGCGGGGTCGGCTCAAGCCATACCGACCCCTACTGTGCGCTTTCGGCGGCGGCAGCCGCGCTCTATGGCCCGTTGCACGGCGGTGCGAATGAGGCTGTGTTGCGCATGCTCCAGCAGATTGGCAATGTTAAGAATGTCCCCAGCTTTATCGAGAAGGTTAAGCATGGCGAGGGTCGCCTGATGGGTTTTGGCCACCGTGTCTATAAGAATTACGATCCGCGGGCCAAGATCATTCGCAAGGTTGCCTACGAGGTCTTCGAGGCGACGGAGACGAACCCGCTGCTTGAGATTGCCGTTGAACTGGAGCGCATTGCGCTGAACGACGAGTACTTCATCTCGCGCAAGCTCTATCCCAACGTTGACTTCTACAGCGGGCTGATCTACCAGGCGTTGCGCTTCCCGATCGAGTATTTCCCCTTCCTCTTTGCCATCCCGCGGGCTTCTGGCTGGCTGGCCCAGTGGCAGGAGATGCTCAATGATGACGAGCAGAAGATTATGCGCCCGCGCCAGATCTACCTTGGCTCTGATCGGCGTGACTATGTGCCGATTGACCAGCGCTGAGTGGTCTTGGAATAGGGAAAACTCGGTTTCCCCTTTGGGACGCCCCTTCCCCGCTGCAGGGTAAGCAGTAGGAGGAGGGGGTATAAGGCACAGGTGTGACCAGATACCTGGTCACACCTGTGGTCGCCTGGCCGCTGGGAGCACGAGCGGCTCGCCTGCAATGATACGGATGTGGGCGGGAGGCCCGCGCTGCCTGGAGAAGCGTGAAGAGGATGCATAGCATTTCTCAGCAACGAAGTCGCCTGCAAGGTGCCTGTCAGCCATTGAAGATAGCTGTGCCATCGTGCTGAGCCGCACGATGGTGTAGGCTAGGGCTGTAAGCAGCGTAGACGGGCGCTTTGAGCGGCCCCCAACTTCAGAGGAGGAATCTTATGCGTAGGCGAATCTTGTTGTTGGCTCTGCTGGTGCTAACGATGCTGGGTCTGGTTCCCAGCACCCCGGCGAGTGCGCAGAGTGAGACCCGTTGTTTCCCTGAGACAGGTTACTGTATCAGTGGGGCAATCCGGGCCTATTGGGAGCGTAATGGTGGCCTGCCGGTCTTTGGCTATCCCACTGGCCCGGTGACGATCATGACGATTGAGAATTGGACTGGCCCGGCCCAGTGGTTTGAGCGCGACCGGCTTGAGGATCACGCGAACCAGAGCCTGGGGGTGCTGGCCGGGCGTCTGGGCGCCGAACGGCTTGAGCAGCAGGGGCGGCCCTGGGTCTTCAATGGCAACCCGAGCCAACTTCCCGGCTGTCGGCTCTTCCCTGAGACGGGCTACAACCTCTGTGGAGCCTTCCGTAGTTACTGGGAGCGCAACGGTGGGCTTGAGCGCTTTGGCTATCCGATCACGACTGAGATGACGGAGACGCTGGAGGGACGCAACTACCAGGTGCAGTACTTTGAGCGTCGGCGGATGGAGTTGCATCCTGAGAACCAGGCCCCCTACGATGTGTTGTTGGGCCTGCTGGGTAATGAGGTGCGTAACTTCACCGGCGAGCAGCCTGCCTGCGCGGTGGCGATCCTCAATGAGTTGCAGTACAACTACCGCGAGTTTGGTGGTCAGGGCCGCCTGGGTTGCCCTCTGCCCGGGCAGGATTTCTCCTTCACCCAGGCCGCAGCGGTGCGCTTTGAGCGCGGCCAGATGTACTGGGTCAGCCAGCGCGGTGGCAACTCGATGGTGGTTGTCCTCTTCTATGAGCCCGACTCGACGATCAGTGTGCAGATCTTTGAGGATCTCTGGCGTCAGGGCGACCCGGAGACGGGTGGGCTGCAGCCGCCAGCCGGTAAGTTCGAGCCGCGCCGTGGGTTCGGCAAGGTCTGGCGTGAGCAGCCCGGTGTGCGTGATCGGCTGGGCTGGGCCTTGGAGACCGAGCGCATTGATACGGCGAGCTTCCAGGGCTTCCAGCAGGGTGCGCTGCTCTTCGTCCAGAGTGAGAATCTGGTCTGGGAGCTGCTCAACAATGGCGATGCCCGGAGCGCCACCTTCCGCTGGATGTAGGAGCGAAGACCCCGTCCGACAAGGTCTGGCGAGGTTGGATGCACAAGTTTCGGAGAGGGCGCTGCCCTCTCCGCGCCTCTCCCGAATTTTCCACCACAGCTCGAAGGGCGCAGCGATTGCTGCGCCCTTCGGCTTATGCGGCTATTGGTAGCGGCTACAGCCGAGGCAGTAGCAGATACTCGATGGTCTGCCAGACCAGAATGGGTGTGCCGGCACCGATAAAACCGGCTACAACCATCTGTTCATAGGTGTGCCAGTTGAGCGATTCATTGCCCGGTGGGGTTGAACGTGCAGTGATCATGACCGGGAGACCCACCAGTAGCACACCACCGACGACTTCAAGCGCAACCCAAGCGGGTTTGATCGGTAGTGCTCGTTCAAGCACAGCCAGGCCAGCAGCATAGGCAACCCCTAGCCCGAATGTCGCACGTGCAACCTGCGAGGTCGGGGGTAGGGGTGTGTCACGATGCGATTTGATCGCAGACCACCCACCCATTAGATACTCCTTTCACCACGTTCCGTAGAAGCGTCAGGTCTGATGCAACGGGGGCTTCATTATGAAGAACGCAGGAGTGATTCTGGTGGATGAGGGGAGAGATTAACTTGTGGTTACAAAAGGTGAGTGTACGGCATATAGGAGGGTTGCTTTCTTTAACAACAAGCGTAGGTCTTGCCTACGAACTAGCGTGCCTCGCCCCGAAATCAAGGTCGAGGAAGCGTTCGAGGCCGTTCGAGCGCCAGATCCAGCGCAGCAGAAACATCCAGATCAGGGTGGCCACAAGGATCATGATCAGAGTCGGGGTACTTGGCAGGGTGAGGGTGGCCAGCTCGCGTAGTTGGGGAACGAAGAGGATCACGGCGTAGAGCACGGCACAACCAATGGCGACCAGGGTCGGGCGCCAGTCACCGCTCAGTTCGTCGCCACCAACCCACCAGGGGGTTGGTGGTTCAACGAAGACGACCAGCAGCAGGCCGGTGGTAATCATAAAGGTGGTGAGCGCAGTCTGGGCGATGGGGACGAGGCTTGTGTAGACGAAGACGGCCTCGTTGCCGGGCACGATGGCGGTGATACGGGCCAGGAATTCGATGATCAGGGTGATGAAGAAGATCAGCAGGCCGAAGATAGTTGAGAGCAGCGAGGCGGGGATGAGGAAACGCAACAGGCGCGGGATGAGACCCTTGCGTGCGCCGGGGCCGGGACGGGCCCACAGGGCCAGCAGCGGCGTGGGGATACCCACTGCGATCATCGCGGTCAGGGTCGATTGGGTGAGCACGAGGGGGAAGATTTCACTGCTGACCATAAGGATAGCGATGGTCAGCAGGGCAATGGTTGCAGTGCGGGTGAGGAAGAGGCGCAGGGTGTCCTGCATACCGTTGACGATGCGCTGGCCCTCTTCAACCGCCGGGGTGAGCACGGCAAAGGAGTCCTGGGTCAGCACAATATCGGCGGCGTTGCGCGTGGCGGCGCTGCCACTCTGCATGGCGATGCCCAGGTTGGCCTGCTTGAGCGACAGGACATCGTTGACCCCATCACCGACCATGGCCACGTAGCGACCGCGGCTGCGCAGGGCCTGGACAAGGCGTTGCTTCTGCTGCGGGGTGATCCGCCCGAAGATGGTGGCGTCCACGGCAGCCTGCTCGAAGGCGTGGTCGTCCAGGGCATCAAGTTCGGGGCCGGAGATGAGGCGAATGTTGTTCGGCAACCCGGCCTGTTTGGCCAGGGCTGCGACTGTCTCAGGGTTGTCACCGGAGATGATCTTGGGCTGCACGCCAGCATTACGAAAGCGTTCGAGGGTCTCGCGGGCCTCGGGGCGCAACTCATCGCTCAGGCTGACCAGACCAATGGGGGTAAGCGGCGGCAGGGTTGTGGCGTCACCCTCATCTTTGAGCAGAGTCGGGTCAGGATGGGAGGCCAGCAGGAGGACACGCAAGCCCTCGTCCGACCAGATCTTGAGCTGGGCCTGCCAGGGGGGCGGCTGTGCATCAGGGAGGTAGGGCCGCAGCATCTCGGCGGCACCGAGGACATAGATCCCGCGCCGGGCCGGGTCGTCGAAGGCGATGGCACTCCATTTGCGGGCCGAGGAGAAGGGCACTTCGGCCATGACACGGCGCGCCTCACGGGGAAAAGCCGCCGCCAGGGCCTCGCTGGTCTTATTGCCGGCGGCGGTGCTGGCCATCATGTCGCCGAGAATGCTCTGCAGTTCCTCCTCGGTGGAGCCAATGGAATGGAGGGCGTTATGCTGAAGGCGGTTGGCGGTCAGGGTGCCAGTCTTATCGACACAGAGGGTATCGATATTGCTGAGGCTTTCGACGGCGTTGGAGCGCTGTGCCAGGACGCCGAAGCGCAGAATACGCACGGCGCTGATCGCATAGGCCACACTGATAGCCAGGAAGAGCCCGTTGGGGATGAGCCCGGCAACCACGGTGGCATCCTGGACGCTCTCGACCAGGCCGCGGGTTTGCACAAAAGCATTAAGCACCAGGACGATCTCGAGGAAAATCATGATCAGCAGGAAGACCCGCACCAGCACATTGATCTGGCGCTGCAGGGGGGTCGTCTCGTGTTTATGGGTCTTAGCCCCGGCGGTGATCTGATTGACCAGGCTGGCGGCCCCAACCTTCTCGGCGACGTAGAAGAGACTACCTGAGACACAGTAGCTGCCGGAAAAGAGCGCATCGCCGGCCTGTTTAGGGATACGGTCGGCCTCACCCGTGACCTGCGACTCGTCCAGTTCGGCACGCCCATCGCCGACCACGCTGCCATCAACGAGCACCTGGTCGCCCGCCCCCAGCTTGAGCAGATCGCCCCGCACAATCGTCTCGGGGGCGATGCTCTGTTCCTGGCCATCGCGGATGACCAGGGCTTGGGGCCGGTTGAGCAGGGCGATCTGATCGAGCTTGCGCTTGGACTGAACCTCCTGGATGCTGCTCACAAAAGCATTAATAAAGACCACCCCGGCTGAAAGCAGGGCATCACCGGGCCGGCCAAGCAGTAAGAGGAGGAAGCCGAGGATGAAGAGGGTGTTGTTGATGAAGGTAAAGACGTTCTCGCGGATGATCTGGCCGTAGCTGCGGGTCTTAATGCCAGTGGTCGTATTGATCTCGCCAGCAGCGGTGCGTTCGCGCACTTCGGCGGCACTCAGGCCGCGCAGGATTGTCGTGGCAGGTGCGGGTGGTTTTTTTGGCATAGTTTGCAAGAGCTTTGCTGGGATCATCGGTTAGCGAGATTGCCAGCAAGGGCGATCAGGATGGCGATCAATGAGCAGATGGCCAGGAGCCAGAGCAGGGCGGGAATGAGCACCAGGGTGAGGGCCTTGCGGGCGCTCAGGTTCAGCCCTGATTGAACACTGAGGTAGGTCAGGTAGAAACCATAGAAGGTGATCAAGATCGCCAGTGGGGCGGTGAAACAGGCGAAGAGGCCAAGGGAGAAGACGTTGACCAGGGCGGCGGCGACGGAGATGGGCACCCAGAAGAGAGCGATGTCGTAGGCCAGTTCGCCAAGTTTGCCGCTGCCGCCGAGCGCTTTGCCGAGCAAGAAGACGATCAGGAGGTAGACGAGAAAGCCGAACAGCGTATTGAGGACATTGGTGAGAATGGGGTTACCGGCGTCGGCGGGGAGGAAGATCCGCTCGTAGGGGAGATCCTGGCCGAGGCTCACCTCGATTCTGACAAACTCGGCGAAGAGATCGGCGTACTGGCGTTCGAGAAAAGGGCGCTGAATGAGGAAGGCCAGCCCACCGAGCAGGGCAGTGACGGTTGCACCCAGGGTGACATAGAGCAGAGCCCAGCCGAACTGATTGCGCTCGTGCTCCTCGAAATTGGCTACCGAGGGGCGTGCGATCACGGCCCAGCTGCTACGGAGCATGGTCGTGAGCATGGGGGCTACCTCGCATATTTTTGATGGAAGCGATTGACCAGATCGACGGTCAGAGCGACGGTGGTGGCGAGGTGGCTGCGCCCATCGGGAAGCTGGGTATGGGCATCGAAGTAGCCGCCGGTGCCGTTGTGCAACATCGGGCTGAGGTCGATCAGGCGCAATTTGCCACTGGCGCGGGCTTTGTTCCAGCGCGAGAAGCGTGCAACTGGCCAGCGACCAGGGAAGAGATAGCCGCCCAGGGCCTGAATGGGGTCCTGGGCACTGCCGAAGTGGATGATCTCGTCGGCGGCCTCAACTCCTGGACTATCGGTCATGACCCCACCGACCGAGATGACCTGAAGCGGGCCCTGGAGGGCCGGCTTGAGGTACTGCGAGGAGGCCAGCACAACCTGGCCGCCACCGCTATAGCCGATCAGAGTGACGGGGACGCCTGAGCCGGGCTCGTAGCCAACTTCGATCAGGTTCTGGAAGATCGAATTAGCCGTGCCGTAGTTGAAGACAGGCCCGTAGCGCCGGTCAGCTGAGACGGCCACCTGGAGCATGTTGCGCCCGTTGATCGCGATCTCGCCCAGGACAGCCTTTTTACCGGGCTGGCCCTTGAAATGCTGCATCCAGTGCCAGAAACGGCCCATAGTCTCTTCTTCAGTCAGGCCAACATTGGTCACTGAAAAAGCAAAGATGTCGTCAATGATGCGGGCATTGGGCAGGGCCACCTCAAGCGCATTGACAAAGCCAAGTTCAATCGCTTGCAGGAAGGTGGCCGAAATGTCGCCGATGCCTGAGAGATAGACGATGAAATGATCGACGGGGCGCGCGGGGTCGGGCACCACCGGGGCGACGACAGGCGGTGCCAGGCTGGCATCGGTCGCTTCGGCATCGGCGCCGGTCGCTGGAGCTTTGTCGCTGGACCAGCCAGCCCACCAACTCAGGGCACCGAGGGGGGCCAGGACACCGGCGATCAGCACGCTGAAGATCAGCATGGAGAGCAGAAAGAGCAACTCGACGCCAAAGGTCTGGAAAAAGGCGATAAGCCCTTCAAGCAGGTAGGCGAAGAGGTTCATTCGTCTTGCCTCTCGTCGAGGGCCTGGCGATGTCGTTGCAGACCCAGGGGGACATGGGGGACGACTTCGCGCAGGCTATAGTTCACATCGCGCCCGCTGATCAGGCGCAGGATCCAGCGGCTAATGAAGGTGGTCGGGGCCATGGTGAACCAGCGCAGCACCTGGAAGATCAGCCAGCCGCTGAAGGTTGCAAGGGCCGCATCTGTGAAGGGTAGCCCATAGCCGAAGCTAATGGCGAGGGTGGTTGTCAACAGGCTGAGGCCCTGAAGCAGGTAGAGCAGGGCCGGGCCAAGGTAGGGGATGAAGGCCAGGAAGGCGAAGAGCAGGGGAATATACCCCATGACCACGGCGATGATGATCAACTCGGGCTTGGTAGCAACCTCAGGAAAAGCCCCCCCAAGGACTATGGCAATCGAGATGGTCCAGAAGATCCCGCCCACGACATAGGTCAGGGCGGTGAGCAGCAGAATAATGAAGAAGGGCCGGCGTCCGACCCGGTTGAGGAAGAGCACCACCGCACGGGTGCCGTAGGTCTCCGAGAGGCCAGCGAGGAAGAAGAGGGCATAGATGACCGGCACGCTGAGGTAGCTACCGGCGACATCGAGCAGATTACCCTGGAAGCCGGTCACACTGCGGGTGATCGCCCAGAGGGACAGCAGAGCCTGGAAGAGCGGGCGCATATCAAAAAGCATAGGCGACCTACGTCCGCTCAATCAACTGCTGCAAGATAGGGTAGACCAGGTCGATCTTCGCCTGCTTCTGTAGCGGGTCGATGATGTCATGGCCGAGCTGATCTTCGGCCTTGAAGCAATACTCAGCGACACGGGCCTGGCTGTGGCTACGCCAGCGCCGGGTGAGCAGATCAACCAGCTGGTGGTTGATCACGATATCAGCGGCGTTATTTACCAGGACAACCTCGCCTGCGGCGGGCGGATTGCGCCGCGCCTCACGCAACACGCTTTCACCGAGCAGCATCAACTCACCGAGGCTGTGGGATGATTTGCGCACATAGTTATGCTCAGGCTTTTCGGCCAACTCCTCTGGTTTATCATCAAGCATCAGGTTGGGCAAACGCAGGAGCAGATTGCGCATCATGGCCTGATAGGGCGGAGGGTAGTGGCTGAGGCCGAGGAAGGGCGCAGCGATGATCACCCGGGCCGCTTCGGGGCGGTACTGGGCGATCCAGGCGGCCACCAGGCCCCCCGCCGAGAGGCCGAGCACTGTCACCCGCTTGCCCAGGCCCACAGCGATATCCATTGCTTCATCACCAAGGGCGGCCAACTCCGTGGCGCGCAGCTTGCCCAGGGCGTCGGTGCGCCGGTCGGCCAGGCCATTGCGTGGCAGGCGTGGCACGAGAACGGTATGGCCATCTGTGTGTAACAGACTGGCGAAGGCTGCGAACTGCAAGGGACAGTTGGTCATGCCATGCAGCAGCACCACAACCGAGTCGCTCGGGCCGCCATGATCGAGCAGAAAGGAGCGACATTCAGGCAGGACGCTGCCGTCGTCGCGCACGCGCATCCTGGCAAAACGCGCCTGGGCCTCGGCGTAGGCACTGGTGGGGCGGGGGTGCGGGTGCAGGTGGCCGGTGCGCGGCGGCAAGCCCAGCAGTGCGCCTAAGCCGAGGCCCACGGCCAGGCCGGTGCCAGCAACCAGGTAACGCCGGCGGTGAGTCTGTCCCTCATCGTGCATAGGATACGTCGTCCTTCTTGATTGAGTGTGGCAGGGTTGCAGCACAGGTGACGCTGCTACTACCCCAGGATTTTATTCAACTCTTCCGGCGTGAAGTCGACCCTGGTTGCCATAGGAAGTTTCCTTAATAGTACACGATAATTACACTACCAGGGTATTGCTGATGAGCGTGATCGTTGTAGCGGACGAGGGCTACGACTGATCATAGGCGACCTTCGCTGGGCTTGCGAAGCCTGGCCTAAGCTTAATGCACGGCTGCGTTGGGCACGTTGATATTCAACAAGAGGCGCTATCGCAGCAGCATGACCATCGAGGGCGCGATACGCTCGAAGGTTCCCGGGAACCAGACCCAGACCCCCTGGGCCACCAGAACCAGAGCAAGGCTGCGGGCAAGCCACAACCCGGGCCGCCCCCGCTCGGCCAGCCACGCAAGGGTCACACCAGCTAGCAGGCAGACCAGGGGTACGAAGAAGACCAGGTAGCGTACCTGGAGCCCGCTCAGCATCTCGATGCCCCAGAAAAGTGCCACCGCACCAGCCCAGGCCCCCAGCAGCTCGCGGGCACCGGTGGGCAGACAACGCCATGGCAGCAGGGCCAGCCCCGCCACGGCCAGCAGCAGCCCGACCTGCCCGTACGCGAGCCAGATCGCCTTGGCGATCAGATTGTAGGCTGGCCTACCCCCTCCAGCGCCCCCGCCCAGGCCGGACACCGCATCGAGGTGGGTAAATACCACTGGCCCGTAGACGAAGACTAGCCCCATCAGCCCGCCCGCGAATAGCGTTATGCTAAAGCAGCGCCAGGTGTCCAGGCTGAGGGTGCGCCGCAGAGTCAGGGCGAGCCAGGCTATGCCGAGCCAGGCCAGAGCCAGGATGGTCACCCCGATATGGCTGAGCAGCGCCGCACTCATCAGAACCCAGGCGATCAGCCAGGACCACACGCGCCCCGCGCCGCCCATCCCCACCAGCAGGGCCACGGCCAGAGGTGCCATCAGCGCCTGCCCGAAGGCCTGGGCCGTATGGCCGTAGTAAAGGGTGGCAAAATTGATCGCCACCGCAGCGTAGGCCACGGACGCAAACAGCACCGCGCGCGGGCGTAGCCCCAGGGCACGTCCAAGTGCCGCGACACCCAGCGTCGCCATCCCATCGACAAGGGCAATCCCGCCCTGTAGCGCCAACTTCGTGGATAGGCCCGTCAGCATCCCAACCATCAGAATCAGGTACGGCCCTGAGGGGTAGACCGTCACGCCGCCCGCAAACTCGAACGACTCGTTGGTGGCAACCAATATGCCCCCCACGGTGGCCGCCAGGCGCTCGATGTTAAGCTGCAGGTCATAGGCCACAAACGGCGGGTAGAGGGTACCCGCCAACCGCAGGCCGCTGGCAAGTATCGCCACACCCCAGAGCGCACGAGACTCGGCGGGCGGGCCAAGCCACGAAGGCCTGCGCTCGATCTGGGGGAGTACACCGTAGGTGAGAGCGGCCAGCAACCCGAAAGCCACGGCGAGCCGGACCAGGTAGCTCGGCATAACCAGGGGGTAGCTGAAACCTGCCAGCGCCAGGGCAAAGGCTGCGATTAGTACCAGGGCTGCCACGGCTGGGTCGGGGAGGCAGACGCGCAGCCCGATCAGGCCGACCGCCGTGAGGATCACGCCCTGCAGCAGCAGCACTGCGGCCGCTGGCCAGGCTTGCTGGCTCAGGCTGCGAAGCGCCAGTCCGTCGACGCGCAGGGCCATCTCACGCGGGTCGCCAGCGAGCGACATGGCCGGTGCGCGCAGCAGAAGCTCCAGGTTGCCGAGACGAGCGGCTCCATGCGGCACCAGTACCGTGTAGACTCGCGGATCGGGGGCCAGGCCAAAAACCATCGGCGGGCCAACACCTACGTCCAGGGACAGATCGCCTGTAGAGCGACCGGGCGCTGCTGAGCCGATAACGAGGCGTAGATCTGTCGCCTCGCTAGCCCAGGGCATGGCCAGGGTTGCCCGGGCCTCACCCCGCGTCCAGCGGAACGGGCCACGGTCGTCGCGCTCAATCGCGTGAAACCCATCGAGCAGCACGAGCCCGAGGCGCTGGTCGTCAATGGGCAGGCTCACTCGATCTGCCCTGACGAGGCGCACCGTCTCGGTCACAAACAGCAGCAGCAGTGCCAGGGCCACGGCCGCAGCGAGCCGGATCGAACTGGAGCGCCATATACGGGCAAGGGTGAGTGCCGGGCGGGTAGGCGCAGCAAGAGTTGGGCGGGCGAGCATATCAGGCATAGCGTAATGCAGTAGGAAGTCTGCAGCACACTAGAACTGGCAGACCTCCCAACCCCTACAGTATTAGTACTCCGTCCGAGCAAAAATGACGGGGAGGCTACGCACCGGTAAGGGCACAGCAGCGTTAGCCACTCCTGCACCCCAACGCCGTCAAGCCATCAGCTTGAGTTGCCGGCGTGGGCGCTGCGACAGGCGCTGCGCGCAAGCGAAGCCTTGTCTAGAGGCCTAAATGCTCGCGGGCGAAAAGAGCCGCCTGGGTGCGATTCGCGACCTTTAGCTTGGCCAGAATACTGCTGACATGGGCGCGCACGGTCGTATCGCTGATCATAAGCCGATGGGCAATTTCCTGATTGGTCTGGCCCTCGGCCAGCAAACGCAGCACAGCCATCTCGCGCTCGGTCAACTGGTCAATAACAGGGGGCGACGGGGGTGTCTGCACCAGGGCCAGAGCCAGAGCATGCGGCAGTGTCAATTGACCCTCATAGACAGCGCGGATCGCCTGCAAGAGCTCGCTGGGCGGGGCTGCTTTAAGCAGGTAGCCATAGGCTCCGGCACGAATCGCCGCCTGCACCTCGGCTGGCTCACCAAAGCTGGAGAGCACCAGAATGCGCGCAGCGGGCTGCTCCTGCATAATCAGCTTGATCGCCTCGATACCGCCCAGCTCCGGCATCAACAGATCGATCACAATCACGTCGGGCTGGAGGGTGCGTGCCAGTTCGACCACCTCACGGCCATTAGCCGCCTCCCCGACGAGAGTCATTTGATTGCGCGGCACCAGCAAGCTGGCCAGCCCACGCCGCACCACATGATGATCATCAGCAACCAGCACACGGATCAACTCAGTCATCACCCTGACTCCACCTGGTAGGGGATCTGCAGCGCCAGGCTTGTACTTGCGCCCGGCGTGCTCCTGACCCTGAACCGGCCCCCCAGCTAGACGACCCGCTCGGCGCTATTGCTATGCCGCCCCCGGCGCGGCCCATCTCAAATGTACACCTATTATCGCCGATCTGCAGGTGAATCTGTTTCAATGCCGCAGGGACGCCCCGATGGAGCGTCCCTGCGGCATACCTGAAGGGGTTTCCTACCGCCGCACAAGTGGCAGGTAGGTGGTTGGCAGGCCACGCACGATTGGTACATTGGCCGGTGGGCTCAGCACCGAGGCACTGGGGCTGACGGTGATCTGGCTGCTGACCTGTGAACTGCCGCTGCTTGCCGTCACGGTGTAGGTGCCTGCTGGTGCCCCGCTGCCCAGCAGTACGGCAAAGCTTACACTGCCGCTCGCATCGGCGTTGACCGTACCGGCCACGTAGGGTGCCGCCAGGGTGGCGCTGTCGAGCCCCGTAGTCGCCGGCGGGGTTACACTGATTGTCACGCTAGCCTGGGCTGCGAAGCCGGCTGCGGTGAAGCCGAAGGCGCTGCCAGCCCCGCCGTTGGTGCCGTTGGTGCTGCTCAGGGTCGGGCCGGGTGTGTAGATGTAGAGCGTCGAGATCTTCGTGGTCGTACCGGCTTCGTAGCGCTTGATCACCCCGAAGGTGCCCGCCGTGCTCTGCGTGCGCAGGCCCTCACTGCTCGTCAGCGCCCGCGGCAGGGTGAAGCTCCAGTTGCCCTGCGCATTGGCCACCGTGGTGCCGAACGACTGCAAGGTCTCGACCTGGCTGTCGCGGTCGTCGAGGAAGATCTCGACTGTGCAGAAGGGGCAACTGCTGTCGATGGGTGGCCGTCCACCGGGAGGCTGGCCGGGGTCGCCCGAGGTGCCGGTCACAGCTGTGCCGTTGATACGGGTAATCTTGGCCGGGTTGAAGTAGGCCAACTCGTCGGGCACGATTGGCCCAAAGATGATCGGCTGCTGGTTGCCGACGAACAGGTTGCTGCGGTAGGTATTGGCGTTACCGCCCACCACGTTGGGCAGGTGGTTGACTACGGCGTTCTGGGTGGTGACGATATAGTTGTCACGCACGAGGCTGAAATCGCCGTTTATGCGCACACCTTCGCCGCACACGCCCACGTTATTGCCGGCTGTGTCGCGCCCGATGTAGTTGTTCTGCACCAGGTAATCGCCCACTTCGCCAATCTGCACCCCGATCGGCTGGGTCACATTGGGATCGGCGCTGCGCACACTCAGACCGACCAGGTAGTTACGCTCGGCTTCAGTCGGCCCGCCCACCTGCGTGCCGATACCGCCCATCAGCTCGATGCCCTCGCCCGAGATCCAGCTCGGGTCGGTACAGACTGCGGCGCCGCTGGTGGGGATGGTGCCGTCGGGGCGCGTGCCGATGTAGTTGCCAACTACCCAGCTGTCGTCGCTGCGAATGGTCATCGCGCTACCCCGCGAGCCAGTCACGACGTTGTTGCGGAAGACGTTGCCGCCCGTATCGGCCGGCGGCGTCTCGGCGTCTTGAAGGGTCGCTTTATTATCACGCGTATTATCGCCATTGATATAGTAGATGCTCTGGCCGTCCTCACTCAGGCCCAGCCAGTTCTGCTCGATGAAGTTACCGCCGGCGTTGATCTGCATGCCAAAGCCCTGCAGGCCCAGGCCACGCACCAGGTTGCCACGCCCGTTGAGCACCAGGATGTGCTGGCTGTTGCTGCCGCGCACAAAGATCTTCGGCCCACTCGCCCGCCCGCCGGGCTGAGTTGTACCGTCGATCACGATCTGCCCGCCATCAACCGAACGGAAGTAGTTGTTGCTGGCGCTGTTCAGGTCGATCCGCCACACCTGCAGGGTGCCGTTATAGCCGGGGTCGCTGGTGGGAAGATTGAAGGCGATCCGTACCGGGCGCTGACCAGCCGGCAGCGCCCGTGCCTGCACAATCGCCCGCCGCAGCGTACAAGGGCTGCTGGTGCAGGTGGTCGACTGGCTGGTATCGGGGTCGCTGCTGCTGTTGACGGTGATCGTGGTGACAAAGCTGTAGCTGGGTATCGCAGGCACGGCACGGGGCTGCAGCGGCGTATAGTTCGTCGGCGCACTGGCGCCGGGCCGGGTGGGCGGCAACGGCGTGGTGATCACACCGTTCGGGCCGTAGAGGTTGCGCGAGACGCGTGTGCTGGTGCCTGCGTCAAAGTCAGTGATCGTGCCGTTGGCTGCGGTGGTGCTCTGCGTACGCAGGCCCTCGTTGGCCGTCAGCGCCCGCGGCAAGGTGAAAGTCCAGTTGCCCTGTGCATTGGCCGTGGTGGTGCCGAGAGATTGCAGCGTCTCAATATTACCGTCACGGTTATCGAGGAAGAGCTCGATCACACAGTTGGGGCAAGTGCTATCGACCGGCGGATTGGGCGGCGGCGGCTGGCCGGGATCACCCGAAGTGCCCGTCACCGCCGTAGCGTTGATTGCCGTCACCTTGGCCGGGTTGAAGTAGCTGTAGCGCACATTCACACTGGGGAAGAAGAAGACCGGCGCAATCGAGTCACTGATCACATTGCTGCGGATCAGGTTCGCATCAAGCTCGGCATTATTGCCGCTAATGCCGATCGCGCCTGTCTGGGGCTGTTCGCCCTCGGTACTCTTATTCTCGTCGCCGTTGCGCACCCCCGCGCCGTAGATCGTATTATTGCGCAGAATATTGTCACGGCTGGTCATGCGTATGGCGTCGCCGCAGGTGCCGACGTGCTGGCCGGCGCTGTCGACACCAATGATATTATTCTCGACCAGGTTATCGGCCGTATTGATGTCAATCGCCGTCGGCGGGGTATTGAGCGGATCGCGGCTGGCATTGAGCAGGCCCACAAAACGGTTATTGCGCACTGTCGTGCCGGTGCCAAAGAGGGTCACACCCTGGCCGCCGAACCAGTTGTTGTAGCGGGCATTGGGCCAACATTTGCGGTCGGCGGCTACTGCCGGCACCGTCCCATCGCCGCGTGTCCCAAAGAAGCTATTTTCAATGGTGCCATTGTCGCCGCGCATCGTGATCGCCATGGTCCGCGAGCCGCTGATCACCACATTGCGGTAGACATTGCCACTGCTAGCGCTGTTGTCCTCAAAGCTGGCCCGACTGTCCACCTCAGGGTTGTCGCGCAGGAAATAGATCGCCTGGCCACTCTCCTGCAGACCGCTCCAGACATTTTCGACCAGGTTGTTGCTGACGTTGAAGATCACATTGAGATACTGAAAGCCCAGGTTGACCAGGCGGTTGTTGTCACCATTGATCACCAGCCGGTCGGCCTGGGTCGAGCCGCGGATAAAGACCTTCGGGCCACTGGCGCGCCCACCAGGCTGCGTGCTGCCGTCGATGGTCACCTGGCCGCCAGCCAGGTCGCGCAGGTCGGCGCTGGCCCCCTCGCCAATGACGATCGTCCAGGTGCCTGCGGCAGCATCCAGATTGGCCTCACCTGCGGGCAGGTTGAAGGCGATGCGTACCGGGCGCTGGCCGGAAGACAAGCCACGCGCCTGCACAATCGCCCGCCGCAGCGTACATGGATTGGCCGGGTTGCTGCAGGTCGTACTCATATTGAAGTCCAGGTCAGCGACCGTATTGACAGTGATCGTGGTCACAAAGACCGGATCGACGGCCCTGACGGGCATGGCTGGCATAGCGATGATCACTAGTAGCATACTCAGCCCCAGGCCCATCAACAGAGAGAGGCGTCGTCTATAGCTCATGGTCTCCTCCTGCTTCGATCAACTCGACTTGAAGGCATTACCCTGGTTCAACTCCCCAGTTCCCCAGTTCGACACATTCACACAGGTGTTGCCCGGCGGTAGTGTTGCGCCGGAATCATGCGGTATCTTAAACGTTTACAAGAAACAAGGCGTTTTGTTGCGTTTTGCTGCGACTTCTGGCCTTGTAAGATACAAACTTTTGTGCTATACTGAAACCATCACCGTGCTCCTGTGGTGTGGCACCTGAACAAGATCATTGGCGGTTCTGTCACAAAAGCGAGTGACAGGTAAAATGATCGTCGTATATGCCCATGAGTAGTGCGAATAGCCAAGACTCGATGACCCTAGGAACAGTGGTGAAAAGCCAGACGGGTGCGGAAGAACCTAGAGAACGTCAAGCAGATTGGTCGTAGGCGAGAGAATCACCATCAGGCAAAAGCATCAAAGGGCGCATATGCAATCCCAAACGCCGCAAGGCAATGGGATCGGGGGTGTAGTAGGCCACCCCGTAGGGATTGCCCCTACATACTGAGTACCTGCGATACAACGATAGGGAAAAGAGTACTATCGTCACAGAGCCGGTTGTAGGCCCAGGATCGCACACCGCTCTCGTGTCGCTCTCGTGCCGTCTGTAACAAGGTCGGCAAGAGCAACGGGCCAGCGTGCTATACTGCGTGCAGGTACCCGATCTAGCGGCGCAGAGGCTGGCTATGCATCCACCCGCCCGTCCCGCGCTTGTCATCGCCATCCTTGGACCCTTTCGCATCACCTTGGCCGATCAGCCCCTGGCCCTGGCGCCCGGCTCACGCGCCCAGGCTCTGCTGACCTACCTGCTCTTGCATTACGGACGACCGATCGAGCGCACCTACCTGGCCGCACAGATTGAGCCCGATCAGCCTGATCGTATTGCCCGCCGGCGCCTTTCCGACGCGCTCTACCAGTTGCGGCAGGTGCTGCCCGCCGCCTGCCTGGTGGCCAGCCCGAACACGCTGACCCTGGCGCTCACACCCGACGACCGCTGCGATCTGCTTGAGCTAGAGCAACTGCTGAGTTGCCCGCCCGATCAGATTGAGCCAGGCCGGCTGCTCGCCGTGCCCGAGCCCTTGATCGGCCCTGAGCTTGATTACGAGTGGCTGCTCCCCGCCCGCGAAGCCTTGCGCCTGCGCCTGCTCAGCATGCTTGAGCAGACTGCCGCTTTGATGGCCGAACGCGGTGCCTGGCGGGCTGTGCGCGATCTGCTGCAGCGCCTGTTGCAGATCGAGCCGATGCGTGACAGCGCCCAGCAGGCCCTGCTACGCGCCTTCGAGGCCCTTGGTGCCACCGCCGAAGCGCTGCGCCAGTACGAGCAATGGCGCGAGCGCCTGCACCGCGAGTTCGGCTTCAGCCCCGAGCCAGCCACTGAGCGCGCCTATGCTGAGCTCAGCCGCAGCGTCAGTCTGCCCCATGTCGATCTTCCCACCGCTCTGCCTCTGGTTGGGCGCGATGAAGAGCGCTGCCAGTTGCTCGACTGGATGGATGCTGTTGGTGCCCATGCCGGACTGGTCTTGATCGAGGGTGGCGCAGGGATTGGCAAAAGCCACCTGCTGGGCCACCTGGCCGACGATGCACGCTGGCGTGACTGGGCGGTGGCCTATGCCGGGGCTGGCCCGCCCGGCAGCGTGATCGAGCGCGCGCTCCAGGCGCTGCTCACCCCGCTCCAGCATGAACAGGTCGCCGCCCTGCTCCCTGCGGTCTGGCACCGCCGCCTGCTGCGCCTCTTCCCCACCAGCCTTTCGGCCACCAGTGCCCCCACCGAGCCTGAACCAGCCAGCGACGATGGCAGTGACCCGCAGCGCTATCGCGAGTTGATCCTGCGCCTGGTCGAAGCCCTGACCGTCCATACACCCTTGCTCTTGATGCTTGACGATCTGCACATGGCTGGTGATGCCGACCTGGGCCTGCTCGTGCAAATTGCTGCCCTTAGCACAACACGCCCGCTGCTGATCGTCGCCAGCTACCGCTCCTCCATCCGCGATGACCCCGAGCGCTGGCCGGCACTACAGCGCCTGGCCCGGCTGGCCCCTGGTCGCCTGCGGCTCGAACCGCTCAGCCCTGCGGCCTGTGCGACCCTACTGCGCCGCACAATCGGCCCATGCAGCAGCGCCATGGTCGAACAGTTGGCTCAGTTCAGTGGTGGCTACCCCCTGCTGCTGCGTGAGGCCCTTGACCTACTGGTTGAGCAGGGTGCGCTGCAACGCGGCCCCGACGGGCGCTGGCGCTGTGAGGCCCACTGCCTCGATCCCGCCCTACTCCCCGACGCCGACCATACCATCGGCGCGCGCCTTGCCCATCTCGACCCGGCCGCACGCATGCTCCTCGACCTCGTGGCTGTGCATGGCCGGCCCCTTGGTGTGAGTGACCTGGCGGCAATCACGGGCTGGATACCTGCCGCTGTCGTCGCCCAGGCCCAGGAATTGATCCAGCGCCACCTCTTGCGGGCCAATCCCGACGGCTACGATTGTGGCCATGACCTGATCGACCAGGCCCTTCAGCGGCGCTTGAGCCCGGAGACACGGCGGGCCTATCATCGGCAACTCTTTGCTACCCTTGGCACCCGGCCCGATGCCAGCGACTATGTTCTGGGCCGCCACGCCCTCGGCGCAGAAGCCTGGGGGCATGCCGTTAGCCATTTGCTGGCTGCTGCTATCGAGTTACGGCAGCGCGCCGATTATCGCGCCGCCCTGCGCGTGATCGACCAGGCCCTGACGGCCCTGGCCCATGCCGATCTGCCTGTAGCCGAGGCCCACGAGCGGCAGTGTGCGTTGCTCTTCGAGCGGGTGCAAATCTGGCGCTGGTATCCACCGACCAGCCCACAGCTGCACGCCGCCGATCTTGAACAGCTTGCGACACGCTTGCCACCTACCCACAGCCAGCGTCTGCAACTCGAACTGGCCCGCATTGACTACTGGCTCGACCAGGGGGCCAACCAGGCCGCCCTTGAGCATGCCCGGTTCCAACTTGCCGCTGCCGGCCCGCAGACCGATCTGGCTCTGCTGGCCCGCCTGGCCTGTCAGGCTGGCAAAGCGGCCCAGTTTGTGGGTGCCTTTGAGGAGGGCGTGGGCCATCTTGAGCAGGCCCGCAACCTGGCCGCTGCCTGTGGTGCCGTCGCAGTCGAGGTGGCCGCGATCGGCAATCTGGCGATCTACCAGCACTTTGCTGGCGACTTTGACGCCGCTCGCTGCGGCTACAGCCGGGTGCGCGACCTCTGCACCAGCCACGGCCTGATTATGGATGGCATGGTCGCCAGGGCCAACCTTGCCGCCCTCGATCACGCCCAGGGGCGTCTGGCCGAGGCTATGTCCGGCTATGAGGCGGTGATCAACAGTCTGGAGCGCTATGCCGCCGTCGATCCGCCCGATCTTGAGAACCTGGCCGAGATCGCTATTCAGATCGGGGCCTTCGAGCGTGCTGAACAGCTACTCACCCAGGCCGCCGCCCTCTGGGCCGAACGTGGCGGCAGCGCCGCCCTGACCATCTGCCGGTGGGTTACCCTGGCCCTGGCACGCCACGATCTGCTGGCGGCCCAGACGCAACTCGACGCCCTCCAGGCGCTCATCGCTGAAGATCAGCGCGTGGCTGGCGAGTTCTGGCTCTGGCAGAGCCTGCTGGCCTTAGAGCAGGGCCGGCTGCACCATGTCGAACCAGCCCTGGGCCAGGCCGAGCAGATCTACGCTCAGCTGGGTGTACATTTCTACCACGCCCTGCTTGCCGCCATGCGTGCCCTGAGTGCTGTGCGCCAGGGCCGCACAGCAGTGGCCCTGGCGGCCCTACAGCAAGCGGAGGCGGCGCTGGCTGAGCGCGCCCAGAGCTTTGTTGACCCGCGTTACCTGCTTGGCCTGGCCGCCGAGGCGCTTGCGCTGCCAGGCGAAGCGACGCGCTTCTACCAGGCTGCCTGGCATGACCTGGAGACCCAGGCCGCCACACTTGCCCCCGACCTGGCCGCCGCTATGCGCAACGCGCCCTTCAGCCGGCGCATCGGGCAGGCCGTAGCCCGCCTGGCCGCCCCCGCCGAGGCCCTGGTACGGCTGCCCTTGAAGAGCGCCCCTACCGGGCGGCCTCTGCAGGCGTGGGAGGAGGTGGCCGTGCTCTGGCGACTCCCGCCCCGTTCGCTCAACACTGATGAGCACAGCTGGCGACGTGAGGCGTTGCGCCAGCTGATCGAACAGGCCACCCACCAGGAGGCCGCCCCTACCTTTGCGGCCCTGGCCCGCGCCCTCGGCGTCAGTGTAGCAACTGTCAGCCGTGAACTGCAGGCGTTGCGCCAGGCGGGCACCGATCTCGAGACCCGCGGCATGATGGTATGAATGATCAATGTACTATTTTTGCACCTATTTCGATCAGGGTTATCTAGTACGCGGCCTGGCGCTCTATCACTCCCTGCGCCAGCACTGCCCGGACTTTCAGCTCTGGATACTCTGCCTTGATGAGCCCTGCTACAACACCCTTGATGCCTTAGATCTGCCTGGGGTCATGCTGATCGCTATGGCCGATTTTGAGCGCGACGACGCGGCATTGCAGCAGGCGCGATCGAACCGCAGCCGCATCGAGTACTACTTCACCTGCACGCCCTCCCTGCCGCTCTACATCCTTGATCACCGATCCGAGATCGACCTGATCACCTATCTCGATGCCGATCTCTATTTTTTTGCCAATCCCCAGCCCTTGTTCACGGCCATTAGCCACCATGACCTGGCGGTAACGCCACACCGCTTCGCGCCGCGCGTGCGCCGCCTGGCCAAATTGGGGCGCTACAACGTAGGCTGGGTCTCGTTTCGGCGGAGTACGAGCGGGCTGGCCTGCCTACACTGGTGGCGTGAGCAGTGCCTGGAGTGGTGCTACGATCGCTATGAGTCCGACCGTTTTGCCGATCAGAAATACCTTGATCAGTGGCCGGCGCGTTTTGCGGGCCTGGTCGAGCTAGACCAGAAGGGGGCCAACCTGGCCCCCTGGAACCTGGCCACCTACACGATCAGCGCCCAGGGCGAACGGGTTATGGTCGACGCAGAGCCACTCTACTTCTACCATTTCCACGCCTTTCGCCGTCCGAGCTACCGCCTCTACGATCATCAACTCCACCTCTATCGCCACCGCCCCCAAGCACATGAGCTACGCCTGATCTATTTTCCCTACATCCACGCCTTAGCCGAAGTTCAGCGCACCTACGGCCTGGCCCAGACCTCAGTTCACCAGCGCCCATTCAGACGACAACAAAGCAGTGTTCCGCTTGACCTGATCTTCGGTCTACTCAGCCGTCGTTACATTATGCGCGTGGCCGAGCGGCTGGTAGCCTATGATCGCTGGTTGCGCCCAAGCGATCTCGGGCCAGCCCCTGCGGAGTAGGAGCGTCTACTACTGCTTGATCCGCTCGCCCGTATACGGGTCATAGCGCCACTCGCCGGTGGGATCACCTGCGGGCTGGTTCAATGCAGGCGGGCTGCTCGGCTGGATCGAGCTCATACCCTCCTCAGGCATCACGATCCACAGGATGATATAGATCAGCGGGCTGAGGCCACTCAGCACTGCCAGGACAAAAACCAGCCGCACGATCGTCGCGTCGATGCCGAAGTAGCGTCCAATGCCACCACAGACACCACTGAGCATACGGTTGCTCTTGCTACGTACCAGACGATTATCCACCGTGAAACTCCTTCTCGCTCAGGGCCTCCCTCAAACGGAAGCCGTTAGCAACTTACCTGCCCTATACGACGATCACGCCTGTGGATGGTTGCAGTTACCGTATCAGGCCGCTTCCGGCCAGGCCAGCGCCACCAGCCGGGGCAGCACCTCACCGGCCCTGGCGTTGAGATAGAAGGTACGGCCTTCCTGGCGTGTTGCCACATCAAGGTTGATCAGAGCCAGCGTCGCACCAGCGGCCTGGGCCACGCGGGGCAGTGAGGCGGCCGGCTCGACCAGGCCCGACGTGCCGATCGAGAGGAAGAGCTCACAGAGGTTGGCCGCTTGCCAGGCTTGCTCAAGAGCTGCCGTTGGTAATTGCTCGCCAAACCAGACCACATCAGGGCGCAGGTAGGCCCCGCAGGCGGGGCAAAGCGGCGGTCGCTGTTCACCCTCGTCCCAGACACTGTAGCGGGTACCTTCGCGAGCGCAGCGCACCCGTATAATGTTGCCGTGCAGCTCAATCGGCGCACGACTGCCGGCACGGGTATGCAGCCCATCAACATTCTGGGTGATCAGGCTCAGCTGGGGGACGTAGCGCTCCATGGCGACCAGGGCCAGGTGGCCTGGATTTGGCGCGGCTGCCAGAACCAGCCGCCGACGCCAGGCGTACCAGTCCCAGACCAGCTGGGGGTTGCGCTGAAAAGCTTGCGGTGTCGCCAACTCTTCAGGGCTATACTGCGCCCACAGGCCGGTCTGGGCCTCACGAAAGGTAGGCAGGCCACTCTCAGCCGAGATCCCCGCCCCGGTCAGGATGGCCACACGGCGGGCCGCACGAAGCACTTCGGCCAGGGCTGCAAGCTGATCCATCCAGGCACCTCTTAGAATGTGGGACGTTGGGATGCGCTGACTGGCCCTCACCCCCGGCCCCGAACTGCATCATCCGCGGGGCGGGCGAGCCGGGCGAGCCTGCCATTCGCTGAGGAGGATGCGGGCCTGCTCGTCGCTCAGTTGGCTGACGGTGACTCCAAAACGGCGCTCGCTCTCGGCCTCCAGACTGAGGTTGAGGCTCTGGGCCAACCGCTTGAGGGCCTGGATCTGGCGCTCGCTGGCGGGCGGGCTGTCTGCGGCAGGCTGTTCGGCGCTACGGGCCGGGCGCTCGCTGGCGGGCAGGCTGTCTACGGTAGGCTGCGCAGGGATCGGCGGCTCGTCCTCCGCGACAGCCTGGGCGCGGCGCTCGGTGTGGTAGCGTGTGCGCTCCTCAGCAAGCCGTTTCAGCCCGTCAATAAAGCTCGACGCCTGGCCCTTGGTCATGGTCACCAGGTCAACCGTATGCTCGTTTGCATAGACACCGAGCTGCTCATTGCTCCAGGCCAATTGCTCTTGCAGAGTGGCGATATAGTGACGTTGTTTGTCACTGGCCGGGGCGTCGGGATCACGCACGACGATCGGCGCGGGGGCGGGCTGGCTCTCGCGTACACTTGCTACCTGCGCTTCAAGCGCCGCCCGCTGGGCCTGGTAGATGCGCCAGCCTAACTCAACCGCCTGCTGCACCTCCTCATCGGAGGCCCCAAGCGGGAGGCTGATCGTCTCTTCCAGGGTGATGAAATCTTCGCCGAGGCGGATGGCTGTACGGTAGGTGCGCGTTACACTGCGCAGATCACTGCCGGGGGTGCTCATAGGGGAACTCCCTGCCACGGGCGGCGCAGCGTTACGCCGCAACCGGGCCTAAACTCTGACTTGCCGTTCTACTTCGTACTTGATCTTGCTGCGACGCGTGCTGCGCCGTCGTTCTGTCGCCCGGCCTGCAGGACAGGTCTGTGTTTAGTATAGCACGAGTGTTCCTATTTTGCAAGGATGAACCCAGCTCCGGGTGTGACGTAAAGTCTTGCACCGCACCGCCCGCCGCAGCCCGCCCGCGCCGCAGCGCATGGCGCCATTGCCACGTGGTCAATGCCGCCATGCGGCGCATGGCGGGCGGACACGTGGGTCCGCCCCTACCCGGTGCGGATTCGGGGCAAACCAATGCGTGACACCCCCCAACTCCCACAACCCCCACAACCCCCACCGCCCCCACAGCGCACGCTGGCGGGTTGTCGGGCTGGCGGGTTGTCGCCCAAACGGTCAAGCCGGTTTGAACCATGGCTTCGTTTACTCGCGTGGCACGCGATTCTTTTCATAGCGGGCGGCAATCTCGAAGGGTGAGATACCGGCCACATACTCGATCCAGAGGCCCAGGTCGATCAGCAGTTGGGCGAGCGTGCCGTTGGCAACAAAGCGTCGCGCCGAGGTGACGACCCTGGTCGGGACAACGGCCACCTTTGTTTGAGCACGGGCCAACTCGAAGAAGCGCACATCCTCGAAGAGCGGCCAGGGCGGGAAACCGCCCAGTTCGTTGAAGAAGTCCCGCCGCACGACGACGCCCTGGTCGCCGTAGCTGGTTAGGCGCGTATCGATCCACATGAACCGTGCGGCTAGGGCCAGGAGTGGGTCGTTGACATCGAAGCTGAGGCGGAACTTGGCTACCTGTAGTGTAGGATTGGCAAAGAGGTGACGCAGCAGCACAAAGCAGTCATCGGGCAGCCTGGTATCGGCATGCAGGAAGATCAGCAGATCGCCCTGGGCCAGAGCTGCTCCGGCATTGCACTGCGGGCCACGCCCACGCGGCGCACTGATCACCGTCGCCCCGGCCTGCTGGGCCAGGGCGACCGTCGCATCACTGCTGCCCCCGTCGGCGACGATCAGCTCAACAGTCGGGTCGAGCGTGCGCAGGGTAGCAAGACAGTCTTCGATCTGGCTCGCCTCGTTCAGCGTCGGGATGATCACACTGAAGTTACGCATAGGCTTACCTGGCACTCTGCTTGCGCTCGGCCAGACGGGCCAGCAGGGCCTCGTGTTTCGCACGGGTGATCGGGTAGAAGGCGGTCAGCACCATCCCGCAGATCAGCACAATGGTCGGCACTGGCCCGATCATCAGGCGGATGGCCATGAGCGCCGACGCGGGCTGCTGACCGGCCCCAAGGCTTTCGTTAAAGCCGGAGGCTTGCAGGGCCTGGCCTACCAGGAAGAGGCCAAGGGCCAGGCCCAGTTTCTGAAGCAGCACCATAAAGCCATAGAACATGCCCTCGCGCCGCTGGCCTGTCTCCAACTCGTCCAGCTCGATCACATCGGGCATCATACTCCAGGGGATGAGGTAGGCCGTGGCGATGCCAGCGCCTGCTACCAAACCAAGGATGATCGCCAGGGTGATCTGTTCAGGCTGAACAAAGAAGAGAAACGACTGCACCGCGATCCAGATCAGGCTCCCGATCATGTAGACCGCTTTTTTGCCGATGCGCCGGCTCACCGCACTCCAGATGAAGAGGAAGACCAGGGCTGAGCCCTGCACAACAAAGAGCATCAGCGGGATGATCGCGTTGGCGTCGTTAAAGCTGAGCCCGAAGGCTGTGGTGGGGAACTGCGGCACACTGCCGATCCAGAAGACGATGTAGAAGGTGAGCACAGCTGAGGTGATCTGTACCGCCAGCCAGGAGAACATGTAGATGCCTACGACGAAGAGGAAGGGCCGGTTCTTAAAGACGTAGCGGATCTGCTCAGGCAGGCTCAACTCGTCGCTACCCTCCTCCGGGGCGTAGCGTTCGCGGGTGCCAGCGAAGCACCAGAGGAAGGGCAGGGCGATCAGCATGCCGATCAATGCCCCCGAAACCAGGTAGCCAGTCTGCGGGTCGTCGGGAAAGCGCGCCACGATGATCTGGTGCAGCACGCCGCCCAGAATGCTGCCGCCGATGCTGAAGGCAAAACGGAAGCTGTTGAGGCTGGTGCGCTCGTCGTAATCGCGGGTCAGTTCCGGGGTGAGTGCGGTGTAGGGCACATTGACGATCGTGAAGGCGGTGTCGAAAAGCAGGGCAATCAGCAGGTAGTAGGCAAATTTGCCCGGCGTGTCGAAGGGCGGCACGATCCACTGGAGAAAGAAGAAGAAGCCAAAGGGCAGGGCACCGAAGAGCAGCCAGGGCCGGCGCCGCCCCCAACGGGTATTGGTGCGGTCGGTGAGCCAGCCGATGACCGGGTCGTTCACGGCGTCCCAGATCTTGACGATCAGCAGGACAGTCCCAGCCAGGCCGGGGGGCAGGCCAGCGATGGTGGTCAGGAAGAAGAGCTGGAAGAACGAGGCGATGATTGTCGCGACGGCCGGGCCAAGGTCGCCCGCCCCGAAGGCGAGTTTGGTCGCAAGCGGCAGACGCTCACCACTCAGGGCCGAGGGCACAGTTGGAACGGCCATACGTTTCCTCCTATAAGTTTCCTACTGCCTGTAACTCCTCTGCTAGATCAATCGCCCGGAGCAGGGCGGCTGCCTTATTGCAGCTCTCCTGATATTCCCCTTCGGGGTCGCTATCAGCAACGACTCCACCACCAGCCTGCACATAGGCAACCCCATGTTGCACCACCATTGTCCGTAATGCAATACATGTATCCAGGTCGCCATTGAAGCCGACATGGCCAACACAGCCGGCATAGACACCCCGGCGTGTGCCTTCCAACTCGGCAATGATCTCCATAGCGCGGATCTTGGGGGCCCCGCTGACCGTGCCGGCAGGAAAACAGGCCCGCAATGCATCAAGGGCGCTCAGGTCTTCGCGTAGTCGCCCAGTGACATGACTGACCAGGTGCATCACATGGCTATAGCGCTCAACGAACATAAACTCGGGCACACGCACACTACCGGGCTGGCTGACGCGCCCGATGTCGTTACGCCCTAGATCAACCAGCATCAGGTGTTCGGCGCGCTCCTTTTCGTCGTGCAGCAACTCTTCGGCCAGGGCGGCATCTTCGGCCAGGTCGTGGCCGCGGCGGCGGGTGCCAGCAATCGGGTGGGTCAGCACTTCGCCCTCCTGCACCCGCACGAGCAACTCAGGCGAGGCCCCTACCAGATCGCCTTCGGCGGTACGCAGCAGGAACATGTAGGGCGAAGGGTTGACCGTGCGCAGGGCGCGGTAGATCGTCACCGGGTCGGCAGTGGTGGGGCGTATAAAACGCTGGGAGGGCACTACCTGGAAGATATCGCCAGCCGCGATGTACTCTTTGGCCCGCAGCACGTTGGCGTGGTACTGCTCACGGGTCAGGTTGGAGCCGGGCGTGCCCGACGGCACAGCTGGCTGCTGGCTGGCCTGGGCCTCTTTGGCCGCACCTGCGGGCAGGGGCTGGCGCAGGCGGGCGATCAGCACCTCGATGCGCTCGGTCGCCCGCTGGTACTCCTCGGCCAGGTCGGGCGCATCAAGGTGAACATGCGAAAGCACTTTGATCTTATGGCGCAGGTGATCAAAGATCAGCAGCGTATCGACAAACATCCAGCAGCCTTCGGGCAGTTGGTAGGCGCACGCCTCAGGCACCGGCAGGCGCTCGAAATAGCTGACCGTCTCGTAGCCCAGGTAGCCCACCGCGCCACCGACAAAACGCGGCAGGTCGGGCAGGCGCACGGGGCGATAAGCGCGCAGGTAGCTATCGAGCACCATCAGTGGATCGTGATAGGGCAGGCTCTGCTTATAGCCAGCCTGGGTGGCCTGGGCCGTGCCACGATCAAGGCGCAGCACCAGGTAGGGATTGCTGCCGATAAACGAGTAGCGTGCCAGGTGCTGGCCACCCTCGACACTTTCGAGCAAAAAGCTGTAGGCGCCCTGGGCCACCTTGAGATAGGCCGAGACCGGCGTCTCGAGGTCGGCAAGGATCTCGCGGTAGATCGGACAGAGGTTGCCCTGATCTTGCAGGGCGCGTACCTCTTCAAGGGTCGGAGTATACATAACAAACCTTGTTTCAGCGGAAGTAGCCCAGGCCCATGGCCGCTTCCATCAACTCGACCGTCTCGCGGGCGACGGCGCGGGTACGGGCATTACCCGCAGCGATGATCTCGTCAACCAACTGAGGGTTAGCGGCGAAGTGTGCGCGGCGCTCGCGGATCGGCGCAAGGAAGGCTTCAAGGGCGGCGAGCAGCTTGCGTTTGACCTCCACATCACCGACGCGACCGCTGCGGTAGCGCTCCTTCAGATCGTCAACCTCAGCCAGGTTAGGATTAAAGGCGTCGTGATAGGCGAAGACCGGATTGCCTTCGACCGTACCGGGAATATCGGCGCGAACGCGAGCAGGGTCTGTGTACATCGCGCGCACCTTCTGGGCCACCGTCTGCGGATCATCGGAGAGGAAGATCGCATTGCCGGCGCTCTTGCTCATCTTGCCCTGGCCATCAATGCCGGGCAGTGTGCCCACCTCCGGCACCAGGGCCTCGGGTTCAGGAAAGACCTCGCCATAGAGAAAGTTAAAACGGCGGGCGATCTCGCGTGTAATCTCGACATGGGCCTCGTTATCCTTGCCGACCGGCACCAGGTTGGCCCGTGGCATCAGGATATCAGCGGCCTGCAACACCGGGTAACCCAGCAGCCCGAAGGGCAGTTGCTCATCATCGATATTCGCATTGCGCGCCATCTCTTTAATGCTTGGCAGGCGCGCGAGGCGCGGCACCGTTACCAGCATCTCAAAGATCAGGTTGATCTGATAGATCTCGCTCACCGCCGACTGCACATAGAAGGTCACCTGTTCAGGGTCAATCCCGACAGCCAGGTGATCGAGCACCAGGTCGCGGATATTCTGGGGAATCTGGGCAATATCATCGCGGGTGGGGCGCGTCGTCAGCACATGCAGGTCGGCAATAATGAAGAAGCACTCATAGCGCTCCTGGAGCGCCACCCGGTTCTGCAACGAGCCCACATAGTGGCCAAGATGCAGCTTGCCGGTCGGGCGGTCGCCGGTGAGAATGCGTGGTTTTGGGGTCATGGGATGCTCTTTCTCTGTTGAGGCTGATGTGTAATCGATAGGATATACTCGCTCCCCGCTGCGAGGCGGCCAGGCCGGTCAGGTCGCAACCCGCAATGCGGCGGCAATGCCGTCTTGCAGGCTGGCGCGGGTATCGATCATGCTCAGGTCAATGCCGAGTCCAACCAGGGTCTGGGCTACCTCAGGGCGCATGCCGGTGAGGATGACCCGTGCGCCAAGCAGGCGCACGGCCCGCGCAGCCTGGATGAGCGTATTGGCAACCTGGGTATCAACGACGGCCACCCCGGTGATGTCAATGATCGCCACACTGGCATTGCGCCCAGCCACACCCTCAAGCAGGGCCTCCATCACCTGGCGGGCGCGCCACGAGTCGATGGTGCCGATCAGTGGCAACACCACCGTGCTCTCATTGAGCGGGATGAGTGGGGTACTCAATTCACGCAGCGTGCGGGCCTGGGCGGCGATCACCTCGGACTGCATATACAGCCGTTCGGTCTCGGCTGTTTTGAGCGCGTTGATGTTCTGGATCATGCCAATCAGGCGGATAGCCGTGCCGTCGGGGCCGTTTACAAAGTAGCCCCGGTCGATCACCCAGACATAGTCGCCATCTTTATGCAGAAAACGGTACTCGGTGTCGTAAGATCCACGTTGGCTTTCGGCCACCCCCAGGGCCTCCAGAGTCTGCTGGCGATCTTCGGGGTGGATGCGCTCGGCCCATTGGGCTACCCCACCGTCCAGTTCGGCCGCACTCAGCCCACAGACCCACTGGATCTCGCCACTCCAGTGCATAAGACCACTGGCCAGCTCATGTTCGTAGATCATCAGGCCGGCGGAACTGATCAGCATGGCATAACGCTCACGCAGATCGGCCAATGCGGCGGCTGGGTCATCAGCTATATTCGTTTGTGGATCACCAGACATATAGTCATTCCTCGGTTGTCTATACTTTATCTACGCAGGGCTATCTTCATCACGCGGCGTGCAACGTCAAACGGTAAACTAGGCTGGAAACTTGTCTACTCCGTCATGTTTGTGCGGACGGTGTACTATTGTGGTTCTATGAAGGCTTGCCGTACAATAGGGCCAGTGGCCTGGCTGTGGAAGACCCGGCTCACCCCGGAAAGGAGCGCTTGTGTTGCGCCCGTATGTTACGCTGATCAGGCTCGTTCTGCTACTTTGTCTGGGCCTCTCGATATCCACCGTTCCGGCCCAGGCCCAGGGCGGATCTTCGTTTAGTAGTGTTAGCCCGGTGGCGGCACCACTGCTGCCAGTGCTGATCAATGTCCATAGTACCGCTTATAGCGGCCCGGCGACCTTACTTGTCTTCGACGGGGCTGGTCGCCTCGCTGGCAGCTTTCCGCTTGAACTGAGCGGCGGCTTTGGTGCGGTGACGGTGACGCCGCGTGGCGCACCTGGCGAACACTGGGCTGCACTCTTTCTTGCTGATGGGCAACAGGTAGCTACCGGGGCGCTCTACCGACTCGAGGCGCAGACGACGATCCGCACCGGACTGCCCGCCTTCGATCAGCTCTACGAGCAGGTGCGCAGCTTTATGCGGGCTAAACGCCTGAGCTACAGCCTTGATGGCCAGCCGGTGGTCGGTTACCGCTCGCCCGATAGCCCGCTGCTCTGGTTGCGCGACCATTATTACCAGAACCGGGCCTTCCGCTATTTCGAGACCGATCTGCGCAGCCTGCCCGAGGCCAGCCAGCGCGCTCAGCTTGAAGATGGCAGTCTGCCTGATTTCCTGGCTCGCCCGGACTGGCAGATCCCTGCCCTGCGCACCCCCGTTGAGGCCGATGTCGAATATCTCTATGCCCAACTGATCTATGAGACCTGGCAGACAACCGCCGATACGGCCTGGATGTTACGGATGCTGCCCTCGGTACAGAAGGCGATCAACTATACACTCACCTCGCCCCTGCGCTGGGAAGCGAGTCTGGGCCTGGTCAGACGCCCCTTCACGATCGACACCTGGGACTTCGAGTACGGGCCGACCACCACCGATCCGCACACCGGCAAGCCGGCCCCGCGCCACTGGATCGACGCCCAGACCAGGTGGGGCATCTTCCATGGCGATAACACCGGCATGGCCCAGGCCCTGCGCTCCCTGGCCTCGATGGAAGAGGCCGCCGGTCAGACAGATCTGGCCGCCCAGCGGCGCAGCCTGGCCAACGATATCATGGTACGGCTGAACCGCCTGAGTTGGAATGGGCGCTTCTATACCCACCATGTCAAACTCATTCCGTTTGATGTGCCCGGGGTTGACGAGGCTAACCAACTGAGCCTCTCGAATGCAATCGCGCTCAACCGCGGCGTGCTAAGCCTGGAGCAAGGGCGGGCCATTCTGGCTGAATACCAGCGTCGTCTGAATGACCCGCGCCGGATCGCCTTTGCCGAGTGGTACAGCATCGACCCGCCCTTCCCTCCCGGTGCTTTTGGGCTTGATGGACGCCTGGGCGAGCGCCCCGGCGAGTATGTCAATGGTGGGGTGATGCCGCTGGTCGGTGGCGAACTGGCCCGGGGAGCCTTTCGCTACGGCTATGAGAGCTATGGCTTCGACATCCTCTACCGCTACGACGAAATGATCCGCCGTACTGGGGCAACCTACCTCTGGTACTACCCAACCGGCGGCATTGCGACCGCTAACGAGTTCCTGCCCACCGACGGCTGGGGCTCCAGCGCTATGCTGGGTGCGCTGATTGAGGGCGCGGCGGGCCTCAGCGACGACGGGCTGAACTATAGTGCGGTGACGATCAGTCCACGCTGGCTGGCCGCCCCGCGTGACAAACTCAACCAGGCCTATGCCGTAGCGCGCTATGCCGCCTCAGACGGCTACGTCGCCTACAGCTGGAGCCACACGCCGCCGCCCAGGAGCGGCGGCGAGGGCCGCCTGGATCTTGAGGCGACCGGCAGCGGCACGACGTTCCAGCTACGCCTGCTCCTGCCCCCGGCGGCCAGCGAAGTGCGCGCCGTCACGCTCAATGGCCAGCCCCTGCCGCCGCGCCTTGACGTGCTTGGAACAAGCCGCTACGTCCTGGTGGACGCAGCGGGACCAATTGTAAATGTGCAGCTGATCTATCGCTAGACATTGGTCCTGGCGGTAAACCTAGCCCACACTGGGCAGGCCAGCCAGGGCCATGGCCACCTCCTCGGGGGAGTATTCGAAGTCGTGCAGCTTGCCGGTCATATAGTCGGTGTAAGCGACCATATCGAAGTGGCCGTGGCCGCAGAGGTTGAAGAGGATGGTCTTGCTCTCGCCGGCCTCTTTGCAGCGCAGGGCCTCGTTGATTGCCCCGGCGACAGCATGGTTGGCTTCGGGGGCAGGCAGGATGCCCTCGGCGCGGGCGAAGGTAAGCCCGGCGGCGAAGGTCTCGAGTTGCTGCACATTGGTGGCCTCGATCTGGCCCAGTTCGAGCAGGTGGCTGACCATGGGGGCCATACCGTGGTAGCGCAGGCCACCGGCATGGAAGCCCGAAGGCACAAAAGTGTGGCCCAGGGTATGCATCTTGACCATGGGGGTCATCCCGGCGCTGTCGCCGAAGTCATAGGCATACTTGCCGCGGGTCATACTCGGGCAGGCCGCCGGCTCGACAGCTACCACCCGTACATCACGCTCACCACGCAGCTTGGCCCCCACGAAGGGGAAGGCAATCCCGGCGAAGTTGCTGCCGCCACCAGTGCAGCCAACGATGATGTCGGGGTAATCACCAGCCTGTTCAAGCTGGGCCATGGCCTCCTGGCCGATCACCGTCTGGTGCAGCAAGACATGGTTGAGCACACTGCCCAGGGCATATTTGGTATCCTCACGCTGCACTGCCACCTCAACCGCTTCGCTGATCGCGATGCCCAGACTGCCGGTGCTGTCGGGATGTTCGGCCAGGATGGCCCGCCCGCAGGCGGTCTCCTCACTGGGGCTAGCCACCACCCGGGCCCCGTAGGTCTCCATCAACGCCCGGCGATAGGGTTTCTGGTGATAACTGACCTTGACCATATAGACCAGCACTTCAAGCCCGAAGAGCGCCCCGGCAAAAGCGAGGGAGGAGCCCCACTGTCCTGCGCCGGTCTCGGTCACCAGGCGCTTGACGCCCTCCTGCTTATTGTAGTAAGCCTGGGCCACGGCCGTATTCGGCTTATGACTGCCAGCGGGGCTCACGCCCTCATACTTGTAGTAGATCTTGGCTGGCGTATCGAGCGCCCGTTCGAGGCGTCGGGCGCGGTAGAGTGGGGTCGGGCGCCACTGGTAATAGATCGCCTGCACCTCTTCGGGGATCTCGATAGTGCGCTCGGTACTGACCTCTTGCAAGATCAGGCCCATCGGGAAGAGGGGGGCCAGGTCGGCGGGGCCGATGGGCTGCCCGGTGCCAGGGTGAAGCACCGTCGGCAGCGGGGTGGGCAGGTCGGCGGCGATGTTGTACCAACTGGTGGGCATGTCACGCTCGTTCAGGACGTACTTGATCTGTTCCATCGGTGGCTTCTCCTGGGCTAATCAGGCGCTCAAGCGCCTACGAACCTCGCCTCAAACGAAAAAAACTCCCGATCCAGGTTATGGATCGAGAGGCGAATAAACGCGGTGCCACTCTCGTTTGCAGCATCAAGATGCTACAATCTCAGCGGGCGCGGCCAGAGCGAGCGATGCTCGTAAGGCGAAGCCCGGCGCCATGATAACGGTGGCGTTTCCGGCGGCGACTACCCCGCTGGCGGCTAGTTATAGCACCATACGGCTCGGTCCGCAGCTCCCAGGTCCATTCCACCGTGTCGTGCGCGCCGGCCTCACACCATCTGCCGACTCGCTGGGCCGCCGTACACCGTGTACTCTTCCTGATCATTGCCTTTAGGATTAGATTTGGCGCGAGTATAGCACGCTTCTTAGCGGAGTGTCAACCGCCCTGAGCCTGTTCATCTTCATCAAGCAGGCGTAAAAAAGCCGTGACGACCTGCGGATCAAAGTGATGGCCGGACTCTTCGATCAGCATGGCACGGGCTTGGT
Source organism: uncultured Chloroflexaceae bacterium (assembly GCA_964592425.1). Classification (GTDB taxonomy): domain Bacteria; phylum Chloroflexota; class Chloroflexia; order Chloroflexales; family Chloroflexaceae; genus Viridilinea. The sequence continues at coordinate 91,676 of CAZQCG010000009.1, read as the reverse complement.
CGCGTGAGCATGCCTTCTGGTAAGGGCGGTCGGAGGTGGCGGCGTCGAAGACATCAACGATGGCGAAGATGCGGGCGGCAAGCGGGATCGCGGCACCGCGCAGGCCCTGGGGGTAGCCGCTGCCGTCCCACTTTTCGTGATGGCAGTAGGGGATATCGAGGGCCGGACGCAGGAAGGCGATCGGGCGCAACAGATCGTAGGCATAGCCGGGATGCAGCTTGATCACCTCGCGTTCAGCCTCGGTGAGCGACCCTGGCTTGAGCAGAATGGCGTCGGGGATGCCCATCTTGCCGATGTCGTGGAGCAGGGCGCCGCGGCGGATATGTACCAACTCTTTGTCACTGAGCCCCATCGCCCGCGCCAGGCGCAGGGTCAGGCTGGTGACCCGTTGTGAGTGGCCCTCGGTCTCTTTATCGCGTAGTTCGAGTGCCCGCGACCAGCCCTCGAGGGTGGTATCGTAGGCAAGGGCCATATCGAGGCTGGCCCGTTGCATATGCTGGAAAAGTTCGGCATTGTCGATCGCCACAGCGGCCTGGCCAGCCAGGGTCTCGAGGAAGTCGAGCCACTCGCGATCAGGGGTGAAGGCGGTGCGCCGGAAGACTTCGAGCGCCCCACGTACCTGGCCTTTGGCAATCAGCGGCACGACGCTATAGCTCACAAAGCCTTCGACAGTGACAAGTTCGCGGCGCACGATCTGGCCAGCCACCTCGCTTACATGCGCCACCACAATCGTTCGCCGCTCGCGTACCGCCCGCCCCGCCAGGCCCTCACCGATGCGTAGGTGCGTACTGAGGATCGCCGTGCTCCGAAAGCCGCGTGAGGCAGCATGTTCCAGCGTCAGGCTATGGCTATTGAGGGTCAGCACGGCAGCGGCATCAACCCCAAGTTGCTGTATACAATGGTCGAGCAGGACATTCAGGCTGACGCGCACATCCAGGTTATTGGTAATGGCATGGTCAATCGCCCGCAGGGAAGTCAGCCGTTGCAGGCGGCGTTCGGTCTGCTCACTGAGCATGGCGCGGGCAATTGCACCAGCGGCCAGGTCGGCAATCGCACCCACCATGCGTGCATCAGCCGGGCTGAAGGCACTCTTGCGCCCCATCCAGAGCGCACCGATCACCCTGTCGTCGTTGTGCAGCGGCGCACAGACCGCCGCCTGGATCCCGTTAAACAACTCGGGCCGGGCGATGGCCGGGTCGTGTAAGACATCATTGTTGTGGTAGAGCTCGCCGGTTTGCAGCACCCGCCCGGTCACACCACGCCCGGCCAGGAGTCGCGTATGGCCGAACTCCTCCCAACCGCCGATGCCCTGCTCGAAGATCGCATCGCCACTGGCCGGGTCGCGCATCGCCAGAGCAGCGGCATCGGCCCGCACCAGGTCAATACTGCGGGCGAGCAGAGTTGGCAGCAGTTCGGCGCGACTGCCGGAGCTGCGCAGGGCCTCGGCCAGGCTCAGCAGAGCCTCACGCTCACGGGCCTGCTCAACCCGCTTGGTGACCTCCTGTTTAATGGCGATGAAATGGGTAATCTTGCCCCCCTGAATAACCGGGGTAATCGTCATCTCTTCGATGTAGAGGCTCGCGTCTTTGCGCCGGTTGACCAGTTCGCCGCGCCAGGCCTTGCCGGAGAGCACGGTCTCCCAGAGGTGCTGGTAGAAGCCAATGTCGTGATGGCCGGAGCGCAGCACGGCCGTCTTGCGCCCATGCACTTCACTCAAGCTATAGCCAGTGAGGGCGGTAAAGGCGGGGTTGGCCCAGATAATCAGCCCGTCGATATTGGTGATCACTACCGCATTGGCGGCCTCTTCAAGCGCGATGCGCAGCAGATCGCGCTCGCTGCTGGTGCGCTGCCGCATGCTGATATTGTGTACCAGGTGCAACTGGGTCAGATCACCATTGATCACCGTCGCGGTCGCACTCACCTCAGCAGGGAAGAGGCTACCGTCAGCGCGCTTATATTCGGCCTCGTAGAGCACAGCCCCGGCGCTTGCGGCGCTCATATGCAGGCGTAGCCGTTGGTGACCATCGGGGGGCAGCAGGTCGGCCAGGGTCATCGTGAGCAGTTGCTCACGGCTGTAGCCATAGAGATCGACCACAGCCGTGTTGACCTCAAGAATACGCCCATCGTTGGGACGCACAAAGAGGGCCGCGTCACGCATATGCTCGGCCAGCAGACGGTAGCGGTCGAGGCAGGTCTGGGCCTGGATCTGGGCCGTGATGTCGCGGGCCACCCCTTCGATGGCGATGGCGCCCCCCGCAGCATTGCGCACGATCCGAGTGCGCTGCTGGGTCCAGATTACGACCCCATCGCGCCTGATCCAGCGTACCAGCAGCGTCTGGTGATCGTCCAGCACCCCATCGATACCCCGCAGCACAAAATCGCGGTCATCGGGGTGAACGATCTTGAGGCCTAGATCGGGGTCGGCGTAATGATCAGCGGGGGTGTAGCCGGTGATCGCGGTCACCGCCGGGCTCACATACTCAAAGCCACGGTCAGGAACAAGCCTGATCCGATAATAAATATCGGGCGAGTGCTCGATCAGCAGGCTACGATCAAAACTAACAAGATCAGGCATAGACAATCACACTCGTGGATCACCGAAGCTTCGATCATTATGTTGGGTTGAATTGAACGACGTTCAGGCTTCATAAAAGAATAACTTCCGGGAAGGTGAACTTACCCTTTTATGATCGCCTGGCTTGGAGACGGATCCACAAGTGCCGCGCTGTCAGCGACTGATGGCGCGGGAAGATTGATCGACCACAACCGATGGTGGCACTAGCTGCATCAACTGTACTACAAGCTGCGGCAAAACTCAATCCGGTAGATTGTGAAGAAACCTCATCGCACGCTACCGGCGCGGCTTTGGAGTATAATTCGGCCTATGGAAGAGCTCACCTTTCTCGATCAACTGTTGCGCATTCCTTCGCTCTCGGGCCAGGAAGAGGCTGCGGCGACCTTTCTGACTGAGCAGATGGCCGCCTTTGGCTGGCAGGCTACAATTGATGCAGCTGGCAATGCCGTCGGTCTGGTGGGTGAGACGGGGCCGCTGGTGGTTTTACTGGGCCATATCGACACCGTGGCGGGCGAGATTCCCGTGCGGGTTGAGGATGGGCGACTGTACGGGCGCGGTGCGGTTGATGCCAAAGGCCCCTTCGCTACCTTTGTGCAGGCTGCGCGCCGGGCTGAGCTTTCGGGGCGTCTGCGCTGCCAGCTGGCCCTGATCGGGGCGACGGAAGAAGAGGCGGCCAGCTCACGCGGGGCGCACTACGCCCGTGGGCGCTACGACCCGGCCTTTTGCATCATCGGCGAGCCGAGTGGCTGGGATCGCATCACCCTGGGCTACAAGGGCCGCCTGCTCGTGCATTATCGCAGCGAGCAGCCTGCGGCTCACAGTGCCGGTGAGCAGCGGGCAGTCCCTGAGGCCATGGTGCATTTCTGGCGCATGGTCGAAGAGCACTGTGTCGCCTATAACTACCGCCGGGAGCGGATCTTCGACCAGTTGAGCCCCTCGCTGCGGCGGGTGGCCAGCGGCAGTGACGGCCTGCTAGACTGGTGCGAGGCGACAGTCGGCATACGTCTGCCTGAAGGGGTTGATCCGGCCACCCTGGGTGAAGAGCTGCGCATCCTGGCCGGACGAGCGACCCTGCGCTTCGAGAGTGCTTGCCCGGCCTTTCGCAGCCCGCGCACGACCCCCCTGGCAGGGGCCTTTATGCGTGCCATCCGCAGCCATGGCGGCCAGCCAGGTTTTCTGCACAAGAGTGGCACCGCCGATATGAATGTAGTTGGACCAGCCTGGGGCTGTCCGATCGTTGCCTACGGCCCTGGTGACTCGCGCCTCGACCATACCCCCGATGAGCATATCGAAATCGAGGAGTACCTGCAGGCAATTACCGTGCTTACCGACGTCCTGACCCAGCTGGGCTAGGGTTGACTGTCATTGAGTAATCTATGTTTCTGATTACCGGGGCGGGCGGTTATATCGGCAGACACCTGGCGCTGGCCCTCCGGGCGCAGGGCCAGCGAGTGCGCTGTCTGGATCAGAACCCCCACCGCCTTGCGCCCCTCGCTGCCAAGGGTTTCTATACGGTGGTCGGTGATGCAGCTGCCCCCTCCGATCTCCTCCTGGCAATGGAGGGCGTACACACGGTCTACCACCTGGCTGGCTCGGCCCTGGGTACGCCGCGCCAGATCCACCAGGCCAACGTCGCCAGCACCGCAATGCTCGCTCGCGTGTGCCCCGGGCGCAGATCTCTGCGCTGCGTAGTCTATGCCAGCAGCGGAGCGCTCTATCCAAACAGTGTGGACTGGCTCACTGAGGCAACACCACCAGCCCCGGCCTTCACCTATGCGCGGGCCAAATATGCAGCCGAGCAGGCCCTGCTCGAATGTTTTCGCCTGACGGGCACGCCAGTAATGATCGCCCGCATCGCCGCGGTCTACGGCCCATCCAGCCCGGCCCTGATGATCAACCAGGTGCGCCGGGGACGTTTCCCACTGATCGGCGGCGGACGAGGCTACGCCTCGAATATGCACATTGATGATCTGATCACGGCCTTGCTGGCGCTACCTGAGCAGGGCACGCCCGGTGCCATCTACAATCTTGCCGACGACGAGCCCGCGCCAGTGGCTGAGTTCTACGGTTACCTGGCGCGCCTGCTCGGTGCGCCGCCGCCCCCTACGATGCACCCGCTGCTCGGCCATGGCCTGGTGTTTCTGCTGAACAGTCTTAGCCGCCTGGCGCGCCGAACCGGCCCCTTGCCGCCCGATATGGTGGCCATGGCGGCTGTCTCACACCGCATGGCCAACCGGCGCATGCGCGAGGAGTTGGGCATCGTGCCACGTTATCCATCCTACCGCGAAGGGCTCCCGGCGAGCATTGGCTGAGCCTGGCGAAGTGAGGAGATCGCCCTGTGCGAACCAGTATCTGGCTGCTCCACCACGGACAGACCCAGGCCAACCTTGCACGGCGCTACCAGAGCCGCAGCGATAGTTCGTTGACGGCCTACGGAGGCCAGCAGACCGCGGCCCTGGCGCTACGTCTGCGGCGCACTCCCTTTAGCCTAGCGCTGGCCAGCCCGGCTAGCCGCACGCGCCTCACCGCCGAGGCAGTGCTTGCCGGGCGGCGCACCACGGTGCCGCTACAACTCGATCCGGCCTGGGCCGAGATCGACCAGGGCAATTGGGAAGGCTTGACCTATCGTGAGGTGCTGGCGCGTTATCCTGGCGCGGCTCAGGCCCGCTGGAGTGCAGGCCTGCACGGGCGTGCTAAAGACGGCGAAAGCCTGGCCGAAGTCTATGCACGGGTCAGCGCAGCCTGGCAACGCCTGCTACATACACAGCGCGGCGCACGCATCCTGATCGCCACCCATGCCACACCCATTCAGCTCGTGCTCTGCCTCTGTAGCGGTATGGCCCCCACAGAGCACTGGCGTTGGCGCATCGACCTGGGTAGTTTCACTGCTATCGACAGCTATGGCAGCGGCATGATTATCCGCACCGTCAACCATGTCCCGCCCCTGGTCCAGGCTGAAGCATAAGGAACAGACGATGCCAACACTGCCTACGCCCGACGCCGAATTTACCATCCTGGCCCTGGAGACCTCATGTGACGAGACGGCAGCCGCAGTTGTGCGGGGCGGGCGCGAGGTATTGGCCAACGTCGTTGCGACGCAGCTCGACCTGCACCGCCGCTTTGGCGGGATTGTGCCCGAGGTGGCCTCACGCCAGCATATGCTGGCCCTGGCCCCGGTGATCAACGAGGCCCTGGCGAGTGTCCCAGGCGGTTGGGATGGCCTGCACGCCGTGGCGGCGACCTGCGGCCCCGGCCTGAGCGGGGCTCTACTGACCGGGCTCAACGCAGCCAAGGCGATGGCCTGGCAGCGCGGGCTACCCTTTGTGGGTGTGAACCATCTCGAAGCGCATATTTACGCCAACTGGCTTGATCCGCGCCAGCGCCCGGTGCTGCCCTCGGCACTCAGCGTGGCCCCACCGGAATTCCCCCTGGTCGCCCTGGTCGTTTCAGGGGGACACACCCTGCTGGCGCTTCTGCACGACCACGGCCACTACGAGTTGCTTGGCCAGACCCGTGATGACGCAGCTGGCGAAGCCTTCGACAAGGTAGCGCGTATTCTGGGCCTGGACTACCCAGGTGGCCCCGCGATTGAGCGGGTCGCTCGTACGGCTGGCTCAGCGGCCCCCTTACCGCGCGCCTGGTTGCGTGACAGCTACGACTTCTCCTTTAGTGGGCTCAAGACGGCGGTGTTGCACCGGGCCCAGGAGCGCCAGGAGCTTGCCGCACGTATGCCGCGCCAACGCACCGGCGAACATTCCCCCCGCGGGCGTGAGGTGCCGCCGGCTGCGGGCGCGGCACCAGCGCCAGGGGCAGCGGCTGCTCCGCCGCCCCCGCTTGATGCACAGTTTGTGGCCCAGCTTGCCTATGCCTTCCAGGAATCGGTGGTTGATGTCTTGAGCACCAAGACCGTCAATGCTGCCACCCACTACAAGGCACAGGCCATCCTGCTGGCCGGGGGGGTCGCCGCCAACACCCGCCTGCGCGAGGAGCTTACCCGGCGCGCCTCGGTGCCGGTACGCTACCCACCGTTGGCCCTCTGCACCGACAATGCCGCAATGGTCGCCGCCGCCGCACACTACCGCTTCGCGGCCGGTGTACAGAGCGATTGGGCCCTTGATGTGCATCCGTCGCTCCGCCTGGGGGAGTGACACTCCCGCCCTTTAAATGGGAGGGTTTGGGAGGGCATGGCCCTCCCAAGAGAACCCTTTTCATAACGGCAGTGTGCAGCGAAGCCGCATGAGGGTCTATTCTGATCATTCATCACAAAGGCACAGAGGACACAAAGGGCCGCGCAACCCTGTGGCCGGGCGATCTTCGTGTCGTGCCTACCCCCTTGACTCTACCACGGTGTCAGGCCCTATGCTGGGATCCAACAGGGCCGTGCGGCGGCCCACGGATCGGAGCCAGTGCTAAACAGGGAGGGCCCGGTGACAGACGACGAGTTGCACCTGATCATTGGAACGGGGCCGCTAGGCCAGTGGACGGCACGAGCATTGCGTGAGCGCGGGCGACAGGTGCGCATGCTGAACCGTAGTGGGCGTTCAGCGAATACCCCCGCAGGCGTTGAGCTTATGAAGGGCGACGTACACACGCCAGCCGGGGCGATTGCAGCGCTGCATGGGGCGGCAGTGGTCTACCAGTGCGCCCAACCGCCCTACCACCGCTGGGCTGCGGAGTTTCCCACCCTCCAGGCGACGATTATCGCTGGGGCGCAGGCCACGGGGGCGCGGCTCATCGTGGCCGAAAACCTGTATATGTATGGCGATCCGCAGAACCACCCCTTGAGCGAGACGACGCCCTATGCCGCTCACACACGCAAGGGGCGCGTGCGCCAGGCCATGACCGAGGTGCTCTTCGCGGCCCACGAGCGGGGCGATCTGGCGGTCGCGTCAGCCCGTGGCTCCGACTTCTTCGGCCCCTTCGATCAAGTCTCGGGCGCGCAGTTCTTCATGCCAGCGCTGACCGGCAAGCCAGTCAACGCGCTTGGGCGGATCGATCAGCCGCATACCTTTACCTACGTCGCCGACTTTGGGCAAACGCTGGCCATCCTCGGCACCGATGAGCGCGGCCTGGGCCGAGCCTGGCACGTCCCAAGTGCGCCGCCAATCACGCAGGCCCAGTTCTTTGCCCTGCTGGAGGTAGCCCTCGGGCAGCGGGTAAAGGTGCGCCCGGCGGGGCGAACGCTGCTGTGGATCCTCGGGCTGTTCAACCCGACGTTGGCCGAGCTACCCGAGATGCTCTACGAATTCGAGCGGCCGTTCGTGATGGACAGCAGCGCGTTTACGACAAACTTCGGCCTGCAGGCAACGCCACTTGTGGAAGCACTCGCCGCGACGGTAGCCTGGGCCAGGGCGACAAGCGACCCACAACTGGCGAACAAGCCCGCTGCATCAGGTGCCGAGAATTGAGGGGCAATCCTCCGCTCGGTAAAAGGTTCAAGGTCATAATGTTATGTCACGCAGGGCACGTTACCGACGTACAAGCGGCAGGTGAACCCGCTGTTGACAGACATCGACGCAGGCCCGCAGCGAGTATGTTCCTGTCCAACTACTGAAGTCCTGCCGCGTCACCCGCACGAAGTACGTCCCGGCGTTCGGCAGGATTGCGTTGATCTCCCGGTGTACATTGCCCCGCCCCGCCACACTGTTGCTCACTCTGGTGCCCGTGCTGTTGAAGAGAACTAGCCCGGTACCCACGTTACCCGCGGCGACCTGGACGTTAAAGGTCTGGATGACGATCCGCTGCCCGGCGGCCACCTCAATGCGATAGTAATCCACATCGATGTCGCCGCTCACGAGGTTGGCGTTGAGCTGGATCTGCCTGTTCACGGCACTGGCAGCGCCAAGCTCAAGCCGGGTAGCGAGCTCAGGGAGATCATTGGGCTCGAAATCGTTGGCCTCGTTCCAGGCGGCCCCCGGCTGGTCGTACTTCGGCAGCACGCGCAGCGAGTAGCTGCCGGTCCAGTCGGTAAAATCGGCCCGGGTGACGAGCAGGAAGTAGGTACCGGGGCTGGTGAAGGTGTAGACGATCTGCTTGTCGGTGCTGCCGGTACCGAAGGCACCCGTCTCTAGCAGGGTGCCACCGCTGTTGTAGAGGCGCACCTGAGTGCCGCTGCCGCGGAGCGCTCCCGCCACACTAAAGGTCTGGATCACAAAGGTCTGGCCGGCGGTGACCTCGAAGCGATAGTAGTCGTAATCAGAGTTGCCGCTGACGAGGTTGCTGTTGTCGAAGAGGGTGCGGGTGAGGGCGTTGCCAAGGCCCGGGGTGATTGGAGTAGCCAGTTCGCGAACGTCGTTGGGCTCGAAGCCGTCGGCCTCGTCCCAGGCGGCCCCTGGCTGGTCGTACTTCGGCAGCACGCGCAGCGAGTAGCCGCCAGTCCAGTTGGTAAAATCGGCCCGGGTGACGAGCAGGAAGTAGGTGCCAGGGCTGGTGAAGGTGTAGACGATCTGCTTGTCGGCGCTGCCGGTGCCGAAGGCACCCGTCTCTAGCAGGGTGCCGCCGCTGTTGTAGAGGCGCACCTGAGTGCCGCTGCCGTTACGCTGGCCAGAGATGTTGAAGGTCTGGATCACAAAGGTCTGGCCGGCGGTGACCTCGAAGCGGTAATAGTCGTAATCAGAGTTGCCGCTGACGAGGTTGCTGTTGTCGAAGAGGGTGCGGGTGAGGGCGTTGCCAAGGCCCGGGGTGATTGGAGTAGCCAGTTCGCGAACGTCGTTGGGCTCGAAGCCGTCGGCCTCGTCCCAGGCCGCCCCTGGCTGGTCGTACTTCGGCAGCACACGCAGCGAGTAGCCGCCAGTCCAGTCGGTAAAATCGGCCCGGGTGACGAGCAGAAAGTAGGTGCCGGGGCTGGTGAAGGTGTAGATGATCTGCTTGTCGGCGCTGCCGGTGCCGAAGGTACCCGTCTCAAGCAGGGTGCCACCGCTGTTGTAGAGGCGCACCTTAGTGCCGTTGCCGTTACGCTGGCCGGAGATGTTGAAGGTCTGGATCACAAAGGTCTGGCCGGCGGTGACCTCGAAGCGGTAATAGTCGTAATCAGAGTTGCCGCTGACGAGGTTGCTGTTGTCGAAGAGGGTGCGGGTGAGGGCGTTGCCAAGGCCCGGGGTGATTGGAGTAGCCAGTTCGCGAACGTCGTTGGGCTCGAAGCCGTCGGCCTCGTCCCAGGCCGCCCCTGGCTGGTCGTACTTCGGCAGCACACGCAGCGAGTAGCCGCCAGTCCAGTCGGTAAAATCGGCCCGGGTGACGAGCAGAAAGTAGGTGCCGGGGCTGGTGAAGGTGTAGATGATCTGCTTGTCGGCGCTGCCGGTGCCGAAGGTACCCGTCTCAAGCAGGGTGCCACCGCTGTTGTAGAGGCGCACCTTAGTGCCGTTGCCGTTACGCTGGCCGGAGATGTTGAAGGTCTGGATCACAAAGGTCTGGCCGGCGGCGGCGGCCTCGAAGCGGTAATAGTCGAGGTCGTTCGTCGTGCTGATCGTTGCGTTGATTTCGGCGTTGGCGAGGCCTATCCCAATCGTGCTGGCGGTCGCGATAGTGTCGTTCGGCTCGGTTTCGGCGCGGGCGGCCTGCGGCAGCGACCACAGGGCGGTGAGCACGACGGCGAGAGCGAGCATATAGCGGAGTCGATGGGGTATCTGTGTCATGCGATCCTCATCTTATACACCTTATACACCACGGGTGGAGACCGGGCAGCGTGTGTGACGGCGCTCTTGCGAAAGCGCATGGGAGGAGCCTGCGTAGCGGGAGGCTCCTGGCCAATGAACGTCCTGCCGTAGCCGGTGCAGAAACGGGCACTGAAGGGTTTGTGGACAGGAGGATATGAGGAATATTGGCTGAATATGTATATTATATCTCCGAAGTCCAGATGATCAATCAGAAGATGCATACGCACTCTCTCCTGCCTACCTTTGCAATTGTGCCAGCAATGCGGTCTACTCGGACAAGCTCCTATCGCCGTACGAAGGGCAGGTAGATGCGAGAGTCGGTCGTCCCGCCGTCGTCGGGCGGGGGCACACTGCCCACCCGCTCGTCCGGCACGGCGGCCAGGGCCACCAGCGGCTCCGTCGGCACGGGCTTCGTCTCCGCTACCCCGCCCTGGATCGCTTCGGCCAGCCCTGCCGGGGCGGGTCCAATCGCCGTCGTCAGCCGGTACGTGCTCGCGCTGTAGCCGTAGACCTCCACCTGGTAGAGGCCTGCCACGACTGCACTGGCCGGGATGACGATCTGCTCGTCGGCGCTCCCGGCCAGGTTGCTCACCCGTACCGCTGCCCCGGCCTGCGGCGACCAGACGTACAGATCGGCGTCACCGCTTTGCACGTCCACATTCACCCGGAACTCCTGGCCCGCCACTAGTTCGTAGCGGTAGATCCGCGTCTGCTGGCGCGCCAGAAGATCGTTCACCCCCTCGTAGGTGACCATGCGTGCCCGTCCCAGCGAGAGGTTGTTGGCGTTGTCACGTGCCCGCACCTGCAGGTAATGCACCCCCGCCAGTGGGCTCAAGGTCCAGCGGTAGTGCTCCGGCGTCTGGCTGTAGCCCAGCCAGCCCGACTGGGCGATCGGCACCCAGCGCTGGACTGCTGGCTGGTAGACATACTCGATCGTATGCGCTGCCCGTACCCCGCTCGCGTTCGGCGGCGGATCCTCCGCCGTGACATCCAGGCTCAGCTCGCGCTGCACCACCGTGCTGCCATTCCCGCCATTGATGCCCAGGGCGGTCACCCGCGGAGGCGTGCGGTCGGCGGCAGCCGGCAGCAGCAGGATGGTGCGGCTGACCACATTGTTGCTGCGGTCAGTCTCGGCGATCATGCCCTCCGGGTCGATGATCGCATAGAGCGTCACCTGCCCGGCACCAGTCAGAATCAGGCTGAGCGGGGTCGTCTCGCCGGAGGAGGACGGGTCGAGGAAGGATAGTCTGGCCGTGCTGAGCAGCGGGCCAGTGGCCGAGTCGCGCCGGAAGGTGACCGCTACGTTTTCGAGGGTGGAGGTGCCGCCGTCACGCTGCACCAGCAAACCGATCTGGAAGGGCTCGCCGGCTCGTGGCACCTGCGGAGCCAGCCAGAGTTGCTCGCTACTGCTGAAGAGGTCATCGCGGGCCGCGCTTGCATCCCGCACCGTGAAGGCCCCGGCCAGGCTGGCCTGGCTGCCGCCGGGGTTAATCACCACCAGATCATAGAGGCCGGGAGTGAGCCCCGCCGGCACCTCGGCCAGCAGCAGGCCAGTGTTGAGGCGCTGGCTGCTGAGGGTGCTCGCCCCCAGGCGCACACTGGCTCCCTCGGCGAAGTTGGCCCCCTCGACGATCAACTCGCTGGCCTGGTCGTTCGCCGCCGCCTCGGGCTGGAGGCTGCGGATCTGTGGGACGCTCGCCACGACCGTAAAGGCGTTGGGCAGGGTGGCGCTGCGCCCATTGCTGCTGACAAACAGGTCGTAGCTGCCTGCGGGCAGGCTGGCCGGCACGGTGGCCAGAAAGCTGCTGCTACTCTGAACGCGGATCTCGCTCAGGGCGAAGGTGCCGCCCAGTCCAAGCAGATTGGCAACCGGCGGCGCGGTAGTACTGAAGCCGCTGCCAGTCACGGTGATCTGCGTCGCCTGGCCGGCTGGCCCCTCACGCGGCGTAACTGACTGGATCAACTCGCCCTGAGGCGGCTCGTCAGGCGTAGCCGTGAAGTCCTGACCCGCCAGGTCGCCATTGACCGTGATCGCCCGTGCGAGGGGGGTAAAGGTATAGCCACTGCGTGAAGGTATCAGGGTGAAGCTGCCCGGCGGCAGGCCGGTGAGGATATAGCTCCCATCCGCGCCCGTGGTCGTGCTGCGCGTGCCGTCTGTGATCGTCACCCCCGCCAGACCAGTACCGGCACTGGTCACCCGCCCGCCGACCCGGTAGATCGCCGGGGTGGCGGTGGGCGTGTTCGTCGCCGTCGCCGTGGGCGTGTTCGTCGCCGTCGCCGTGGGCGTATTCGTCGCCGTCGCCGTGGCGGTAGGCGTGTTGGTCGGCGTCGCCGTGGGCGTATTCGTCGCCGTCGCCGTGGCCGTGGGCGTGTTGGTCGGCGTCGCCGTGGCGGTGGGTATGTTGGTCGGCGTCGGTGTGCGTGTCGGTGTGGCGGTGGGCGTATTGGTCGGCGTCGCGGTGTTAGTCGGCGTTGCGGTATTGGTCGCCGTCGCGGTGTTGGTCGCCGTCGGCGAGCTTGGGTCACTAATCTGCACGGTCAGCGAAGAGACCGAGCCAAGCACCGAGGCTCCGCTCGCTGTCACGTCGCTCTGGCGCACGAGCGAGGGAACGCCCAGGTTAAAGCTAAGCGTGCTCGCCCCCGGAACCCCGAGCGCACGCAACTGAAATGTCGCCAGCGTAAAGGTGCCATTTGGGTAGGGTGACACCAGCGCTCCACGCACATGGTCGAGCGTGCCGACCGCGTTATCAATCTGGCTCACCAACTGGAACGGCAACGCCGCCCCAGGGTTGACCCCGGTCACCTGAAAGCGGGCAGGGTCAAAATCCACGTAGGCCGCGACGCCATCGATTGGCTGCACACCGGCCTGCACCTCAATCGTCACCGTGATTGTCTCGCCTGGTACCATCGTAAGAGTCGATGGTACCAGGTTGAGAGTCACTGCTGGCGCGGCGATAAGCCTGGCCAGCGGGAAGGTGATACTCGCAAGTATCACTAGACCTAAGATCAGAACGGGCAGCGAGTGATGGCCGGGGTGTTGATGACTGCGCATTAATGGACCTCGTGGTTCACTGGATGATCAGCGGTAGGTAGCTGGAATGGTTCCCATTGCTCACCGTGAGCCGCCAATCTGCTGCCGCCAGCGGCAGCGCCTGCCCGCCTGCCGTGACCGCACTCTGGCCCAGGTCGCCGTCATCCACCAGTGTGATCTGGGCTGCGGCGGCCTGCGTGCGCGCCCGCAACTGGATGCGTGCGAGGCTTACCTGACCCGTGGGGAGCTGCGGCTCAAGTGTGCCGCGCGCCAGCATCATGCGCCCGCCCGCGTTATCGACCACCTGCTGAAGCGTGAGCTCCAGGCTCGGATCACCCGTCACCGCCAGCACTTCGAGCAGCGTCGGGTCGAAGTCAAGCGTGACGGCGGCCGCATCAATCCCCGTGTCCGGCGCGTTCACCGCCACATCCAGAGTGAAGGTCTCCCCTGCTGTGAGGTCGCGCACGACCTGGGCGAGCACCTGTGCGCTGGGGGCGGCGGCGAGCGCAGCGGCGGGGGCGGCGGCCCCGGCGCGGCCGAAGTTCTTCGAGAGCAGCGAGAAGTCGAGCAGACTGATCAGGCTATCGCCATTGAAATCGGCCCGCCCATCGTAACCGGCGCTGCCGCTGCTGCGCCCGAAGGTGCTGGCCAGCAACGAGAAGTCGAGCACGGAGATCCGATTGTCGTTGTTCGCGTCGCCCGACGGCAGCGGCCCGATGGCAACGCTCGCCTCAAGCCCGCTGAGCGCCTGGCTGACCTGCACGCGCAGCGTCTGCGGGTGCTTCACGCTGAGGGTATAGGTGCCGGGGGTAATTCCATCCAGCCGGAAGCGCCCGGACTGGTCGGTGGTCGGGGCGGCCTGATAGGCCGTGGTTGTGGTGCCAGCCAGGCTCAGCGTGACCGAGAGCGGCACGCTCCAGCGCGGGCTGGGGGCCGCCGGGCGGCCTTCGAGCTGCACATCCACATTGAGTGCCAGCCCCTCGCGCACGATAAGCGTGGCGGGAACCAGCGGCCCTAGCACGGAGATGCCAGCAGAGGTCACATCGCTCTGGCGGGCGGCGGTGCGACTGATGCCCAACGAGGTGCCGTCGGGCGCGGCCTGCCGAGCGCGGAAGGTGACGGTGGCCAGCGGGAAGGTGCCCTGGGGGAAGGGGGTGACGAGCGCGCCGCGCACGAGGTCGAGCTGGCCAGTCGAATTGTTAGTCGTCCAGATCAGCTCAAGCGGAAGCGCGGTGCCGGGGGTCACGGCGAGAACCTCCAGGACGGTCGGGTCGAAGTCGAGGAAGAAGGCCGCGCCGTCGATCGGCTGGGTGGCGCTGCGCACTTCCAGGGTGACACTCAGCGTGCCGCCGACCGAGAGCGTCGTGGACGCGGGCACGACCGCCAGGGACACGCCGGTTTCTGGAGACGTGGGCGTGGCGGTGAAGTTGCGTCCGGTCAGGTTGCTGCTGACGGTGACGCTCAAGCTGGCCGGGCTGAAGCTGTAGCCGCTCTTGCTGGGCGTGAGCGTATAGCTGCCGGCGGGGATACCGCTGAGCGTGTAGTTGCCGCTGGCGTCGGTGGTGGCAGTGCGCGTGCCGTCGCTGATGGTCACGCCACTGAGGCCCGTGCCGCTGGCGTCGGCCACGCGCCCGCTCAGGCTGTAGGTGAGCGGCGTACCAGTGAAGTTGCGCCCGGTGACGTTGCCGCTGACACTCACGCTGAGCGACGCGGGGTTGAAGCTGTAGCCACTGCGGCTGGGCGTCAGCGTGTAGGTTCCGGCGGGCACATTGCTGATCGTGTAGGTGCCGGTGGCATCGGTGACGCCGTTGCGCGCCCCGTCGCTAATCGTCACGCCGCTGAGGCCCGTGCCGCTGCCGGTCGCCACCCGCCCGCTCAGGCTGTAGGTGAGCGGGCTGGCCGTGAAGTTCTGGGCGCTCAGATTGCCGCTGACGGTGACGCTCAGGCTGGCCGGGCTGAAGCTGTAGCCGCTCTTGCTGGGCGTCAGCGTGTAGCTGCCAGCCGGGACGCCGCTGAGCGTATAGTTGCCACTGGCGTCGGTCGTCGTGGTGCGCGTGCCATCGCTGATCATCACGCCGCTGAGGCCCGTGCCGCTGCCGGTCGCCACCCGCCCGCTCAGGCTGTA
>CAZQCG010000009.1:63670-76190 GCA_964592425.1 uncultured Chloroflexaceae bacterium | reverse complement strand
CGGTCGTCGTGGTGCGCGTGCCATCGCTGATCATCACGCCGCTGAGGCCCGTGCCACTGGCGTCAGCGACGCGCCCTGTGATGGTGTAGGTGCTTGCAACAACGGTGTAATTGACCGTGTTACTCCATACGCCACTGGCAACGTCCTGTATGCGGTAGGTATATGCTCCGATCTGGGCATTGGTAGGCATGGTATACAGCCGAGCAAAGTTACCGCTCGTATCGGCACGCAAATTCTCCTCATGGTAGACACCGTTTGGCAGGCGAATGGAGAGGAACAGCGGGCCATTTGGCGTGAAACCACTCGCGTTCTGTTGCTGACTCACGCCATGGGCGACCTGCAAGGGTGAGAGGGAGACCTGCGAATTTGCGGTGAGCACAAACTTGACCGCGTCGATGCCGACTCGGCGCGAACTGGTACCCTCGGAGGTGCTGTCGGTGATCTGCACATAGCAGGACGAGCCTACGCTGCAGCGGACGCTGGTGAGCTTATTCCACCTCCCTGCGTTCGCGGCCTGGCTCCAGGCAACATTGGTGTCGCCAGTGGCGTGATGCACCTTGTAGGTGACCGAGCCCGTCGCCGAGGTCAGCGCCGGATACCAGACGTACACATCGTAGGTGCCAGCGAAGGGCAGGGTGGGCTGCCACTTGCCCCAGTCAAGGGCCTGGTTCTGGGTGTTGTAGGTCCAGTAGGCGTGCCCGTTGAAGGTACTACTATCTTGCACCACCCCCCAGGATCCAGCCGACTCATACTTGCTGAAACACCCATCCCTATTATCGCAGAGGATCTCCAGCGGGGCATCACCTATGGTGAAGCGCCAGCGTGTAGGCCAATCGCTCGCGGCCACGCCATCGCCGGATTTGACGCTCCACTCGTAGGTGCCGACATTGAGGTTCGGCACGGTCCAACTCGTACTATTTATCCAGCCGCTCTCGGTAACCTTTGTCCCATCGCGATAGACCTCGACAGCATAGTCGCGGTAGTTGCGCGGCTGATTGTCCGGGTCGCCATTGTCGCTCCAGGTCAGCGTGAGGCTGCCGCTGGAGGATCGGGCACCATCGGCGGGGGAGACGAGCGAGGGCGGGTTGGGTGGGCGGTTGGGAGGGGTGCCGCTTCCAATGGAACCATCGTTGTAGATCTGGCCATTAGATGAGCACTGACGTGAACCATCACGCACACGGATCATGCAGCCGACATAGGCCGTTGAGCCATTCTCTACCGTCCAGCCCCCAATATCGAGGCCGTGCATCGCCTTATCTACATTGTTCAGATAGGTCGCAAAATGAACATGAGGACCAGTCGCACTCCCGCCGCACCCGGCCTGGGCTGAGATATTTCCTAGAAATTGGCCCCGTGACACTGATTGCCCATAGCCGACGGCGATATTGATTGCGTGGTAGTACGTCGTCTTCCAGCCACCACCGTGCTCAATCCTAATATAGTTCGGGCAGGAAGAGCTGTAGTAGGCAACACCATCACGAGCGGCGACAATCTTCCCGCTGCCGCCCGCAAAGTCGAGGGCATTGCGAACCGTTTTATCCACGGCAATATGGGGTCCACTAGTCAGAAACCAAGTCTCACCAGTCAACCAGGGCAGGCTTAGCTCCCCAGATCCGTCACCCTGGAGGGATATTGAAGGACCAAGGACGCGCTGCGCATCTTTGCTGAGCAGACCAGGAGGGGCCAGCATGACCCATTGCGTAAAGTTTGGGTCTATGTCGAGAGCTACATCCCAGCCTTGCGGTTTCCGCTGCTGCGCAAGAAACAGCCAGGTGCGCGGGCTTGCATCGCTGTCCAGGGAGGCCCGGGCAACCACGTTCCCAAAGGCCCAGTTGTCTACATATTGGATATCCGACACGATGATCGCGGGCAGTGGTTGTGGAGCAAGTTGCTCAGCTAGCGTACTCGCAACTGCATCGGCCAGAGTGCCTGTCTGTTCTACAGATGAACTCACTACAGCAGCGGCGGCCTGGCCAGTCAGCGGCATGAGCAGCAATGCCACAATCAGCAGCGCCACGAGGTTCGCCAGGTTGCGAAGGGTGCTTGGGCGGTTCATGGAAGATCCTTCCTGTGATCACTGCGGCGCAGCGGTAAGGTATAGATGCGCTGGACGATCTAGGGCGCGGGGTGCCCCTCCTAGCGTAGGACTCATCCCGCCTCGTCGCTACCTGTCTTTTTCATATGAGACAAGAGTCTTGCCTGGCGGTAGTACTCCACCGCTGCTGCGGTGCGGTTGGGCACACCCAGCTTGCGGCGAGCGTTCAGCAGGTGCTGCCTGATGGTAGAGACGGTTACGTTCAGCTGTGCGCCGATCTGCTGATCCGTTAGCCCCTCGGCGATCAGATCGAGCACCCGGCCCTCCTGGGGGCTCAGGAGCTGGTGGCGCTCTGCCGCATCCGCGGTGGGAGGCGGCCAGTAGCGCCCGGCGTAGCGCACCGCTGCCGCCGCACGGTTCGCCGCGCCGAGCTTCACGCAGGCGTGGCGCACGTAGTGCAGGGCCGTCCACGGCGCGATACCAAGCAAGAGGGCGATCCTGCCGTCACTCTCTCCACGGGCCACCAGGTTCATCACGTCGTGTTCACGCGGCGTCAACAGGGTATCGGGGTGGGATGTCATCATGGGCGCCTGTCGCTCCTTAGCCCTTGCCGCCGTTGCCGCAGTTGCCGCCGCCGGGATCTATCGTTGAGGTGGGTGCCATAGCTGTCTGTTGCTCCATTGCTCTCCGGCTTCCGAGAGAGACAACCCGCCGCTGCGACGTTTTCCATGGGGATGTGTACAGGTGCCGCTCCGCTATGGACAGGGGCGGGTTCTGGTTATCGGCGTGTGCTATGCTTATTCTCGTGAACGGATCGGATTTTGAGGCTCTGTCACCCCATGAGCACATCACAATCGCCCGCTAGCCCCCCCCCTCGCGACGCTGCCGATTGCCGAGCTTGAGCGCCACTGCACGGATCGGATTTTGAGGCTCTGTCACCCCATGAGCACATCACAATCGCCCGCCAGCCCGCCCCTCGCGACGCTGCCGATTGCCGAGCTTGAGCGCCACTGCGCCGAAGAGCAGGCACGCTACCGGCGTGACCCCGCGCCTCAGGAGAGCGCCGGCTGCCTCGAGATCGTTCGCCGCGCCGCCGCCCGCGACAAGGCAGCCTTCGCCGCGCTGCTGCCGCTGATCGCGCTCACCATCCGCCGCCGCCACCGCACTGCCCCCCCCGATGCCCGCGAAGAGCTGCAACAGGAGGTGGCCATGCGCCTGTTCCAGCGCCTCTACTACGGCGAGCCGCCCTTCCAGGTCACGCATTTCCCAGCCTTCATGGCCTACCTCGCCCTGACCTGCTCCAGCACGCTCAAGACCCTCGCCGCCCGCCGCTCGACCGCTGAGTCACTCGAGGCGCTGCGCGAGGCGACCGGCTATGAGCCGCCCGCCCCGCTGCCGAGCGATGCCGTCGAGCGCCGCATGCGCCTCGAGCGCTACCTGGAGCTGCTGCCGACGCCCGCCCACCGCGAGACGTTCCGTCGCCGCTTTGCCCTTGGCCAGCCGCCCGCAGAGATCGCTGAGACTATGGGCCTGACGAGATCTGAGGTCTACCGCTTGATCGAGCAGGCTGTCAGACTGCTGGCGGCGCTTCCCGAGGTGCGCGAGATGCTGGAGGCGTAGCTTGCACCATGGAAAGCAGCTCCCGCGACGGTTGATCCAGACCAGGCGTACCTTCGCCGCTCATCTGCCAAGGTTTTTTTATGGATAGTTTTACTTTTGAAGATGGCGACCTGCTGGCCTATCTGGCGGGCGAGGATCTCCCGCATATCGCGCAGGCCCTCGCGCAGTCGCCGACGCTGCGCCAGCAGCTTGATACACTTCGGCGCACCAGCGGCCTGATGACGCAGCTGTTTGATGGGCTGGATCGGCCCGATCCGCAGGATCTGGTAGATGTGATTGCCAGCCAGGCCAGCGAGCACCAGCAGCTGCGCGTGGCCGCCTATCTTCGCCAGAGCCCCATAGCGCGGGCTGAGTACGCGGAGTTGGAACGGGAGTTTCGTGCGTTGTCCTCGCCTGCCCGTCCGCGCCGCCTGGCCCTGCCCACATTCTTCGCGGCACCGGCTGGCGTGGCGTTCGGGCTGCGTGCGTCCGCGCCAGCCGCCCATGCGCACGAACGCAGCTTTGTGGTCGCCGAGCTCCAGGCCCAGGTCACCCTGCGCATAACCCTCCGCCCTGGCGAACGCTGGTCGCTCGATGGCTACATCACCCAGGGACAGCAGGCGGCAGCAAATGTCTCGGTGCGCCTGGTCGCCCCCGGCGCACGCCCGCGCCCCCGTGTGAGCGACGCGGCCGGCTTCTTCAGCTTCGCACGCCTGCGCCCGGCTACCTACGAGCTGCGCGCCACCCTCGCGCAGGGCATACTCGTGGTGCGCGATCTGACGCTGCGTGATGAGTAATCCGCTGCTCGCGCCGCTGCTGCAGGCGCACGCCGCTGCCCCGACCGGGCTTTTAGCCCTGCCCGCCGGGGCTGTCGAGCTGCGCGGGCTGTTCGCGGCGGCCCTGGAGGTGATCGAGGTCGCCCTGGACGCAAACCGCCTTGACGAGGCCAGGCAGGTCGTGGCCCTCGCCTGGCGTGTTGCGGAGCAAACGGGCGACCCGGAGTGTCTGGCGCGGGCTCATTGGTGCGCGGGTTTGGCCCTGCTCAACTGGTCTCACGCCGAGGCGCTCGATCACTATGCGGCGGCGCGCCTCTACTTCGAGCGCGCCGGCCCGCCGGACGACTGCGCACGAGTGCTGCTGGGCTATGGTATGGCGGCGGGCTTCCTGGGCCGGCTCGACGACGCCGAGGCTGCGCTTGAGGAGGCTGCCCGCCAGCTTGCCCCGCTGCCCGATCACCCCCACTGGATGCGCCTCGCCCTCAACCGCTCGCTGGTGCTCGGGCAGTGCGGGCGCTTCGCCGCGATGCGCGACCAGGCCCAGCGGGCGGCGGCGGCCGCCGAGCGCCACGGCCACCCAATGATCCACGCCTCGGCCCTGGTGAACCAGGGCATCGCGGCGCTGGCGCTGGGCGACCTGGATGGCGCGGGTGCGGCCCTCCACGCGGCCTTGGCGCGGGCTGGCGCTGCGGCCGAGGTCGGCGGGCGCGCGCTGGTCAACCTGGCGCGCCTGGCACTCTACCGGGGCGAGCTCTTCGCCGCCCTTGGCCTGCTAGGCCAGGCACGCGAGCGCTTTGTTGCCGTGAGCCTCGAGATCGATCTGGCCACCATCGCAATCGAGGCGGCCAGCCTCTACGAACGGCTCCAGCTCCCGCGCGAGGCCCGCGAGCAGGCGGTCTTCGCCGCCGAGGCTTTCGCACGGGCCGGGCTGCCGCCCGAAAGTGTCGAGGCGCGCCTGCTGGCAATCCGCCTAGCCCTGGCAACCGGGCGGGGTAGCCAGATCGCCGCCCACCTGGAGGCGGCCCGGCAGCTGGCCGACTCGGTTGCGCCCACCTGGCAGGCGCTGCTGCGTGGCTACGCGGCCGCCCCCCTGCTGCTCCAGGGACGGACGGCGGGGCTTGCGGAAGCCCTGGCCGAGGTGGACGCCGCTACAGCTGCCCTGCGCGATCACGGTGCCGTGCCCGAGGCCCTCGACCTGGCGCTGCTCGGGGCGGACTGCGCAGCGCGGCTGCGCCAGCCCGAGGCCCTGGCGCGCTATCAGTCCAGCGCCGAGGCCGCTCACACGCACGGCCTGATCGCGCTTGAGCAACGGGCCTGCGCGGGGCTCGCTGACCAACTGCCGCCCCGCCAGGCCTGCGCCCCGCTCCGTCGCGCCGCAGATCTGCTGGACATGCAGCGCCGCACGGTGCCAGCGGAGGAGCTGAAGGCTAGCTTGCTGAGTGGCGCACGCACCGTCTATGCCCGCCTGATCGAGGCCCAGCTCGCCAGCCGCCAGCCCCTCGTCGCCACCACGACCCTGATCGAGGCCAAGGGCGGCCCGTGGGCCGACCTCGCCGCCCCGGCCGACCCCGCCCCGCCCGACGCGGCATGGCTCGCCGCCCGCACCGAGCTGACGACCTGGCAGGAGGAGCAGCACTTCGCCAGCACCCCGGACTACCGGATCCTCTGCGAGCAGCGTATCCGCGCCGCCGAAGCAGCCCTGAGCGAGGCGACACGCCGCCAGGCTCGCCAGCGCGAGCCACAGCCGCTGCCTACGCTTGACCAGATCTGCGCTGGCCTGCGGCCAGGACAGGCCGTGATCGACTACCTGGTCGGAGCGACGCACGTTTATGCCTGCCTGCTCTTGCCCGAGGCCCCACCGCGCTGGGTACGCCTCTGTAAGCTGGAGGCCCTGGACGCGGCGCTTGGGCGCCTGGAGCTGCTGCTGGTGAGCCTGCGTGCCGGGGCGAGCCCGGCGCAGCGGCAGGCGGCCGCCGCGAGCCAGCGCCCGAGTGCCGACGCGCTGCTGGCGAAGCTCGACGCGTTCCTGGTCGCACCGCTGCGCGCCCATCTCCCCCAGCGGGGTGAGCTGCTCATCGCGCCTGACGAGCGGCTGTTCGACGTGCCGTGGGCCGCACTGCATGGCCCTGAGGGCTACCTGGGCGAACGCCATGTGCTGCTGCTCATCCCCTCGGCGGCCGTGCTGGGGCTCGCTGATCGCAGGCCCGCTACGCCCCTCGATGAGGCGGTTACGGCACGGCCTGGCCCGCCCCTGGCGCTGGGCTACGCGGGCGATCCGCCCCTGGCGCAGGTCACCGCCGAGCTCGCCGCGCTACAACAAGCTATCCCAGCCCTGGTCTGCCGCGATCCCGCCACCTCGACCGACCTGCGGGGCGCGGTGGCCCCTGAGTTGCTGCACATCGCCGCCCACGGGCGTATCAGGCCGGAGGCACCACTCTTCTCGCAGCTTGATCTGGCCGACGGGCCGCTGCTCCTGGCCGACGCGCTGGGCCTGCGCCTGCACGGCACCCGGCTGGTCACCCTGAGCGCCTGCGACAGCGGCACGCGGCCCGAGCGCGGCGGTGCGCTCCTGGCCATCTCCGGCGCCTTCCTGCTGGCCGGGGCCAGCTGTGCCCTCGCCAGCCTCTGGCCAGTGGAGGACGAGGCCACGCGCCTGCTGATGGGCGCCTTCTATGGCCTGGCCCAGCGTGGTGCCACACTCCCGCAGGCGCTCCAGCAGGCCCAGGCCCAGCTGCGTGCCTATGGCTACAACCACCCCATTGACTGGGCCGCTTTCCAGCTGATCGCGCGCCACGCCATGGAAAACCCGCTGGCTGCCGGTTGAGTCCAGTACGCCCTGCTACCCAACAACAAGGAGCTCGACCCCATGGCACGCCGCACCCTGCTCATGCTGATCGCCAGCCTCCTCGTGAGCCTCATCCCGGCTCACACGCCCGCCGCCGCGACGGGTCTGAGCGTGCCGCCGCTGCCACGCGGCTGTGGGCGTGGCACGGCCCCGACTGACTACGCCACCGCGATCTGCTGCGTCAGCGGCTACGTCTACTGGAACGGCGTGCCCGTGGCCGACGCCGAGGTTACCCTGACCCTTGGTGACAAGAGCGTGACGGTGTACACCCGGCGCGAGCTCGGTGCCAGTCAGCCCTCCTACTTTGCGCGTCTCGACTCGAACGACTGGCTGAGTGCGCGCC
Source organism: uncultured Chloroflexaceae bacterium (assembly GCA_964592425.1). Taxonomy (GTDB): domain Bacteria; phylum Chloroflexota; class Chloroflexia; order Chloroflexales; family Chloroflexaceae; genus Viridilinea. The sequence goes on along the minus strand of CAZQCG010000009.1, from coordinate 68,592 downwards.
CCGGCGATACGATCACCGTCACGGCAAGCTTCCAGGGCCACCAGAAGACCCAGACCTTTGTCGCCCACGAGGGCGGCCAGCAGGAGGATGTCGTGCTGGCTCGGGAGGCGCTTGAGGCGACATGGGCCACGGTCGGGCGGGCCGACCCGAGCTTCAAGGCGGCGGCTATGGCCTACGACGCCGCCCGCCAGCGGATGATCTTCTTCGGCGGGCTTGAGCGCCAGGGCAGTGTCGATGTTCCGCTGGCCGAGACCTGGGCCTGGGATGGGCGCAGTTGGATGCGTCTGGCACCATTGGTAGTACCACCGGCCCGCTCGGGCCACGCCATGGCCTACGACGTCGTCCGCCAGCGCATCATCCTCTTCGGCGGGACGGGCGCCGGGGGCGCTGCGCTTACCGATACCTGGGAGTGGGACGGCACGATCTGGCGCGAGATCACCGGCATTACGCCTCCTGCGCTCAGCGGACGCCCGGCTATGGCCTACGCCAGCGCCCGCGACCGGGTGCTGCTGGTCGGCGCCGACGCCGCCAGCCCCACCCAGCTCGGCGTGTGGGCCTGGGATGGCGCGGCCTGGGCACGCCAACCGGCGGCGATCCCGGCCCCCGCCCGTACCGGTTTCGCGGTTGCCTACGACGCCAGGCGCGACCGGCTCGTGCTCTTCGGCGGCCTGCGCGCCAGTGTACTCCAGCAAGACATCTGGGAGTACAACGGGGTCACCTGGGCGCGGGCCTATCCGCTCACCATGCCCAGCGCCCGCAGCGGTCACGCCATGACCTACGACCCGGTGCGCGGGCGGGTACTGCTGGTGGGCGGCGTTGACGCGGGCGGCACGCCCCTGGATGATAGCTGGGCCTGGGATGGCGAGATATGGGCCGAGCTGCGGGTCGATCTGCCGCCGCGCGCAGGTGCCCTGCTGGCCTACGACAGCACCCGCGATCTACCGATCCTCGCGGGTGGCTACAGTGACGCCGCCGCGACCACCTACCCCGGCGAGACCTGGGAGCTGGACGAGATAGACTGGAACCAGCGTGCGCCGAGGGTGAGTCCGGCTGCTCGCTACGACTACCAGATGGCCTACCACGTCGAACGGAAGCGCGTGGTGCTCTTCGGTGGTTGGGGTGGTCAAAATGGCAATTTCACCTGGGAGTGGGATGGTATAACCTGGACGCCACGAACACCTCCGTCCAGTCCTAGCTTTACCATGCGCGGTGCGATGACCTATGACGAGGCCAACCAGCAGATCATCATGTTTGGTGGACTGCAGAGCGGTGTTTTGTCCAATACCACCTGGATCTGGGATGGGCACACGTGGGAGAAACTCAACTTAAATGTCTCACCACCAGCACGTTCGCGCCATCAGATCGTCTATGATCGCGCCCGCCAGCGCGTCGTGCTCTATGGCGGAGTTGATACGAGAAATACGGCGTTCAATGATACCTGGGAGTGGGATGGGCAGACGTGGCGCGATGTTACGCCTGCTACCATGCCGCCGACCCAGTTGCTACAACCTATTCTGGCCTATGATCCCATGCGTCAAGAGACAGTCCTGTTGCGTAATGGTTCTGCACCCAATCAGACCTGGGTGTGGAATGGCGTGACATGGCAGCAACGTACACCCACGACCAATCCAACCTGTAGCGAATTCTCAGGCACATGTGTCGCGATGGCGTATGATCAAACGCGGCAGCAATTGATAGTCCCCCACCGCGATTCCAGCAGTGGTGCTTGGACAGGAATCTGGAGTTGGGATGGTAATGCCTGGACATATACGCGATTGGCTGATGGACCTTCGGCGCGCTCAATGTACGATCTCACGGTAAGTGAGCCTGAGGGATCGCTGCTGCTCTTTGGTGGCGCGGATGGCGGGTTATATCCCGCATTCGACGACACCTGGCTCTGGGACGGCTCGACCTGGCACGAACAGCACGACGACAGCTACGTGCCCACCGCGCTCTCTGCCGCCGCGTTGGACTACACCACCAACGGCCACAGCCTGCTCTTTGGTGGGCGGGCGGCAGACGGGAGCCTGAGCGGGCGTACCTTCCACTGGCAGGGCAGCCGCTGGGTGCAACTCGACCCGGACACGCAGCCGCCGCCGCGCCAGGGCCACCAGATCGCCCGCAACAGCGAGGGGAGCCGCCTGCTGATGTTCGGCGGCGCGGGCGCGGATGGCGTCGCATTGGACGACACCTGGCTCTGGGATGGGGCCGACTGGCGCCTTCAAGCTCCCGCAAGCCGGCCCCCTGCGCGCAGCGCGTACAGCCTGACCTTCGACACACGCCGTAATGTGTGGGTGCTCTTTGGCGGGGCAAGCGCAAGCGGCGCATACCTGGGCGATACCTGGGAGTACGATGGCACGACGTGGCAGCAGATCAGCCCGACGGGCGCACCGCCGACCCGTGCCGGGGCCACGCTCACCTATGATCAGCGCCGGGGCGTGGCGGTGCTGGTGGGCGGGCAGCGCGGGAGTGGCCTGCTGGCCGATGTGTGGGAGTACGACGGCACCACCTGGACGAATGTGACGCCCGCGCAGCCCCTCGTGGCGCGTGTGGGGCACGGCGCAGCCTATGATCTTGACCGGGGCGTGGTGGTGGTGACGGGCGGGCGCGACGAGGCCGGTGTGCGCGGCGATACCTGGGAGTGGGACGGCAGCACCTGGCGCGAGCGGGTCGCCGCGACGCCGCTGAGCGCACGGCAGCGCGTTGCCATCGCCTACGACGCCTACCGTGGCGAGATCGTCGCCTTCGGTGGGGAGACCGACGCGGGTGTGCCGCTTGCCGATACGCAGCTGCACCAGGCCACAGGCTCGCTGGCGCGGCCGGTGCCGATTGCCACGATCAACCGGCTGCTGCCGCGCAATGCCCGCCAGGGTGTAGATAGCATCATCTTTGCGGGCAGTGGCGCTGATCAGGACAGCAGCGACGTGATCCGCGCCTATCGTTGGAGCTACCTCAACGATCAGGGCCAGCCGGTGGTCTTCAGCACCGAACGTAGCCTGATCCTCCCCGCCGCAGAGCTTCCGCTTGGGGTGCGCCACATCCGCCTGGAGGTGCAGGACGACGAAGGTCAGTGGTCACAGCCGATCGAGGAAACACTCACCATTTGTACCAACGCTGGCAGCTGTAGCAGCCAGCCCACCTGGACTATGCTGATCTACGCAGCCGCCGACAACAACCTCGACCCCTGGATGGGCACGAACCCCGATATCAACGCCATGCTCTACCGACTCCAGCGGGCCGGGCCGCAGGCCAACGTGCAGGTGGGGGTGCTCTACGACGGGCCGGGTGCCAACGACACGCGGCGGTACACCCTGAGCAGTGACGGTGTATGGAACGGGACGGCGCAGCCCGAGGCGCGCATGGACGATCCCGATACCCTGCGCGATTTCGTCACCTGGGGCTTCGCGGCCTTCCCTGACTCTGCCCACACCATGCTGGCGCTGGTAGACCACGCCAATGGGGTCGTCGGCATCGCCCAGGACGACAGCAGTCGTGCGGCAAATCAGCGTCCCTTCCTGACGCCCATCGAGTTACGCAGCGCCCTGGAGCAGGCTACTGACAATGGGGCGCGCAAGCTCGATGTCCTGCATTACGACGGCTGCTCGTTCGGCCTCTACGAGACGGCGGCCATCGCCGAGGGCCTCGCCCAGTACGTGATCGCCTCGCCCACAACGGCCTGGGGCGTCTTCGCCTATGATCGCTACCGCGCCCACGCAGGGAGCACGGCCAGCCCCCAGGACTACGCACGGGCCGTGGCTGACACCTACGCCGACCTGGTTGGCAACGAGCAGCTCGCCTATACGATTGCGGTCTATGACATGGCCCAATTTGCCAGGGTAGAGGAACGGATCAGCGTCTTTGGTGATCGTCTGCTGGCCTACATCGAGGCTGATCGCGCTACGCGACTCACTGCTGTGCGCGCCATCCGTGACGCGGCCCAGAAGTACGACTCGGGCGGGCTGCGCTCGGTCGAGCCTGACGTTGAGGATGTCTATGTAGACATTGTGAACCTGGCTGAGCGGGTTCGCGCTGAGGTTGACGATGCGGTGCTGGATGCTGCTGCGACGGCGCTGATCGCGGCAGTGCAGGGCGATCCAGCCCAGGACGAGCCGCCCTTCGTGCGCTACGAGCGCCATGCCAGCCATCGCTACGAGGCCTTTGACCCGAATACCCGTGCCTACGCCACCTTCGAGGTCAACCTTGACCATGCCCACGGCATCGGGCTCTTCTACCCACCACGCAGCACGAGCAGCGATCCAAGCGCCTATGTTGACTACATCCAGCACCGGCTGTTCGACATCACCCGTGATAATGGCTGGACCAGATTTATTGGGCAAGGACTGGCCCCGCAACTCAGCGGCGATCCTTCGCCCTTAGGAAACGACGTGCTGCTGCCCCCGTTCATTCCCCCGCTCACAGAACCCGAACCAACGCCCGAACCCACACCGGAACCCACAGTGGAGCCGACGCCGGAGCCGACGCCCGATCCAAGCCCCAGTCCCAGCCCCAGCCCCAGCCCCAGCCCAAGTCCCAGCCCAAGCCCCAGCCCAAGCCCCAGCCCAAGCCCCAGTCCCAGCCCCAGTCCCAGTCCCAGCCCCAGCCCCAGTCCCAGCCCCAGTCCCAGCCCCAGTCCCAGCCCCAGCCCAAGTCCAAGTCCGAGTCCCAGCCCCAGCCCCAGCCCCAGCCCCAGTCCGAGTCCCAGCCCCAGCCCGAGTCCCAGCCCAAGTCCGAGCCCGAGTCCCAGCCCGAGCCCAAGTCCCAGTCCAAGCCCCAGCCCAAGTCCGAGTCCGAGCCCGAGTCCCAGCCCCAGCCCCAGCCCCAGTCCCACGCCCCCCCCCCCCCCCCGTCCCACGCCCCGGCCCACCCCCCCCCCCCGGACCCCGACCAAGAAGAGGGCCCCCCCCCCCCCCCCACAGAAGGCC
>CAZQCG010000009.1:0-63660 GCA_964592425.1 uncultured Chloroflexaceae bacterium | reverse complement strand
CCCAGCCCCAGCCCCAGCCCGAGTCCCAGCCCCAGCCCCAGCCCGAGTCCCAGCCCCAGTCCCAGCCCCAGCCCGAGTCCCAGTCCAAGTCCGAGTCCCAGCCCCAGCCCCAATCCAAGTCCCAGCCCAAGAAGCCCCAGCCCGAGTCCCAATCCGAGCCCGAGTTCAAACCATCGGATCTTCCTACCATTGGTGAGGCGATAGCACTGTAGTACAGCGTCCGAGCAAACATGACGGGAAGACTACGCACCCGGTAAGGGCGCAGCAACGGCGAGCGCTGCTGCGCCCCAACGCCGTCAACCCATCAGCATTACTCGGACGGAGTAGTAGGGCCGAAGCATTCGCCACGGGAGGCCTCCCCTCCAACGGGATCGGCTAATGGCGAATGCTTCGGCCGTCACCTAAGGCGCCGCCGATGCCCCATCGCGCCGCCGCTATCATCAGCCCAGCAATCACAGTACACGACTCCGGCTCTTAAACCGGCTCGCTGGTGCGTTTCAAGAATACTCTACCGGCGTTTTAGGGGGGCACTTGCTGTGCTCGGTGCCATCGCGGGGAGCGAGAGGGGCGCAACCCCTCTCAAGCAAAACCACCTCACCTTATGGCAAGGGTCACAACAAGTGGCCCACTAGCCCACCCGCAGCAGTTGGTGCGCGATCAGCAGTTGTACCAGGCCCAACACATGGCTCTGCCCTGGTTCATTGCCGTCGAGGAAGGTGCCGATCTGCTCAGGGCGGAGGTGGCGCAGGCCGGGCAAGCTGTCCAGGATGACCTCTTCGACGGCGGCTGCCTGGGCGGCGCTGAGGCGCCCATCAATCTCCAGGATCTCCGTCAGACGACCCTCATCGCGCCCGACGCGCAGGCGCACAGCGGGCGGGTCGCCCTGGCGGGCAATCACCTCGCTGAAGTCAGGGTAGCTGAGGCGTGGGCGCAGAACCAGGCGCACACTCAATTGGGCAGTGCTGCCGGACTCGCTGGGATAGAACTGCACCACCATATCGGCCCAGCCGCGCTGGGGGTGAATGAATTCGGCCGCATCGGGCTGTCGGCGGGCAATCTCGGCACGCACCTGATCAGGTGTATAGCCGCGCTGGATACAGTCACGCCGCAGCTTCCAGCGTTCGCGCAGATCCTCGGGTGGATCGAGAAAGACGCGCACATGGCAGGGCTCCCGCAGGCGCGGGGTCGCCAGGGCAAAGAGGCCCTCGCTAACCACGAAGCGGGCCGGGTCAACCTGCTGGGTACCGTCGGTTGCCCCTTTGCTATGGCTATAGACTGGTTTGACCACTGCCCGACCATGGGCCAGGCGGGCCAGGTGGATCTCCATCAGGTCGAGATCGTTACAATCGGGGTGCAGCGGCGTCATACCGCGCGCATGGCGTTCGGCACGACTATAACGATGGTAATCATCGAGGCGCAGCGTAACCACATGCTCGTGGCCAAGGATGGCGGCGACTCCGGCGGTCAGGGTGGTTTTACCTGCGGCGCTATCGCCGGCGACGGCCAGGATGACCGGGCACTGCTGCATACGTGGTTGCCGTACCGAGCGGGGCACGTAGGAGCGCCACGCTGGCACTCCTCGGGATCTTGCGCTCAGGTTTGCTGGCTGATGTTGATTATAGCCCGCACCTGCCTGCCGAGCGACGGCAGGGGGGACGGTTTTGCCCTACCCAGTCGGGTAGGGCAGCTATTCAACGCTGTGGGTTGGTTCGCTTTAGCTCAGCCGCACCGTCTCGGGGTTGGCGGGCTGCTCACGCTGCTCAACGATGGTGACACGCGGCTGGGGTACGCTGACCGTTGCCTGGGGAACTGGCATCGCCACCGGGGCGCGGCGCCGGCTGAAGCGGCCCACCAGCGCCAGTACCCGTGCTTCGGCCTCGGCTTCGTGGCCACGCAGCAGCAGGCTGGCCCCGCCGAGCAGTAACACACCTGGGAAGATAAAGTCCACCAGCAGCAGCAGGGCCAGGCCCAGGCCCCAGAGGGCACCCTGTACCGCCTCATTGGTACGCCCGATCGACTTCTGGCGCCGGTAGATCACTACGCCACCGATTGCCAGTAATACCGCCGGGATCGTCCACCATAGGTTAAAGATTGCCGCCACCCCCAGGGCAAGCAGGATCATGCCCGCCATACGCGCCTGGCTCTGGTTGAGATTCATCGTCTGCCTCTTCTGCTGTCGAGTGCTGCCTGTGCCCCGCGCCCGCTGCGCGGGGCGTGCAGCCTTCTGTCGCTTATACGAAGCCGATGATGGTGATGTTGCAACTTCAGCTCAGCGTAACTGGGGCGCAACCTGCTCGGCGAAGCTGTGTAGTGGCTCATGGTCGTAGGCAATGCGCGGAAAATAGGTGATGAAATAGTCGATCCCTGCGTCACGCAGGGCCGCCAATTGCTCGACAAGCTGGGCTGGCTCGCCAACCAGGGCGTTGCGCTGAAGATCCTCGACACTCCAGTTGTAGGTGGCCCGTACCGCACGAGTGGCCTCTTCAAGCACGGCACCCGGCTTGAGCAAGACCAGGTTGACGTTGGTCGATTTGATGATCGTGTCGTAGTCGCGGCCTACCTTTGCGCAGTGTTCGCGCAGAATGTCACACTTGTGGCGAATCGTTTCCGCGTCGCCGCCGAAGTTTGCGGCCATGCCATACTGCGCTACCAGCTTGAGCGTTACCTGTTCGCCGCCGCCGCCAATCCAGAGCGAAGGATAGGGCTGCTGCACACCCCTTGGCTCATTGATCGGGCCACGAATGTGGAAATACTCACCCTCGAAGGTTGGCGTCTCCTCGGTCCACATTTTGACCATAATCTGCGTGGCCTCGCGAAAGGCGCGCATACGGTCGCGCGTGGTGGGGAAGCCATACCCGTACGCCTTCCACTCATGCTCGTACCAGCCCGCACCGATACCGCAGTAGAGCCGGCCATGGCTCAACACATCGATGGTTGAGGCAATCTTGGCAGCCAGGGCCGGGTTGCGGTAGCCAATGCATGTGACCATCTGGCCGAGCTTGACTCGTTTGGTATCACGAGCCAGGGCGGCCGTGATTGTCCACGCCTCGAAGACGGCCTCCTGCTCGATCCGTGGTACGGTGTGGAAGTGGTCGTACACCCAGATCGAGTCGTACACCGGAAGGGAGTCCACCACCTGGGCGACCCGGGTCATTGCCTCGTACTTGGCGATCGGATCGTTGATCTCGAGCAGATCCAGCCGCCAGCCTTGGGGAACAAAAGTACCGAATTGCAGCGCCATAGCTCTCCTCTTCAAATAATACCCTAATCGATAATCCATTATAGCTTTAGCCAGGGCTTCAAACCAATGCTATAGCGCTACCACCTGGGCTATAATGCGCTCATCATCAGGTTTAGCATACATCCAACGGTTGCCTATGGGCCATCCAGCGCTGCTCATTGTCACTGGCCACCCGGCCACCGGCAAGACGACCATCGCCCGTTGTCTGGCTAAATCATTGCATCTGCCGCTGATCGCTAAGGATCTGCTCAAAGAGACGCTCTTTGATAGCCTCGGCTGGCAGGATCGCGCCTGGTCGCAAGAGATCGGGGTAGCAGCGCTGAGCTTACTCTACCAGATGGCTGACACGATCCTGGCTGCGGGTATGCCGCTGATCGTCGAGAGCATTTTTCGACCCGAGTTGGATCTGGCCCGGATGCATGACCTGGCCCGCCGCCGGCCCTTCACGCCGGTGCAATTGCTCTGTGTCGCTTCGGGCGAGGTGATGGCCCAACGCTATGTCGCCCGGCTTGGCGGTGGACAGCGCCACCCCGGCCATTGTGAGACGCTCGACCCGGCGGTACTTGAGGGCCTGCGCAGTCTCGGCCCCGCCGAGCCGCTGCCCCTGGGCGGATCGTTGCGCATCGTCGATACCTCTGATCCTGCCAAACTTGACCTGGATGGGCTGGTCGATTGGGCTTATGCCTGTCTTGTGCAGGCCCATGAGCGTTAGATCAGCAGGAAGCGGTGAGCGGAAAGAAGGTGTCAATGGGTACTACACAGCAGGCTCCGGGTGTGGTTATTCACCCGACGGCTGAGGTCGATCCACGGGCGGTGATCGGTGCAGGGACACGCATCTGGCACTGGACGCAGGTGCGTGAGGGGGTACAGCTCGGTGCTGAGAGTATCGTCGGCAAGGGCTGTTACCTTGATGCCGATGTGCAAATTGGCAGCCGAGTTAAAATTCAGAGTAATGTCTCGATCTTCCACGGGGTTACGATCGAGGATGGGGTCTTTATCGGCCCGCATGTCTGCTTCACCAATGACAAAGCCCCCCGGGCGATCAACCCTGACGGCAGCCTCAAAGGTGCGACCGATTGGAAGATCAGTCCGATCTTGGTACGCTACGGGGCCAGTCTTGGGGCTAACGCCACGATCGTCTGCGGGATCACCATCGGGCGATTTGCGACCGTGGGGGCCGGGGCGGTGGTAACCCGTGATGTGCCCGATTATGGCCTGGTGCTGGGCAACCCGGCCCGCCTGGTGGGCTATGTTTGCGCCTGTGGTGGCCGTTTACCGGGCGGGCCGCTGGCCCCCGCTGCCCCCGCCGAGCAGCGTACCTGCCCTGCCTGTGGGCGTCAGGTTGAGCTTGGAGCAACCTGACGCCTCGATTGCACTTGACGCGTAGCAGCATCATCCACAGCAGCTCACGCTAAAACACCTACGAAGCTTGTCTAAGGCTCAAGCCGATGATTCGCCTGTTGATCGTTGAAGATAATGAGCGCCTGCGCCCGGCCCTGGCGGCAGGTCTGGCCGCGACCGGGGCGCTCGAGATCGTCGCAAGCTATGCGAGCGGCGAGGAGGCCCTGGCCCACTGTCTTGAGGCGCCGCCCGAGGCGGTGCTGATGGATGTGCAGTTGGCAGGGCTCTGGAATGGAATCGAGGCGGCGGTGGCCATCCGGCGTGAGTTTCCGCGCCTGCCGGTCATCTTCTACTCGATCCAGGACGATGATGCCTACTACCGGGCCTTTCGCCGCTCAGGCATCCTCAGCCACTATGCCTATGTGCGTAAGTCGAACTACCTGCTGCCCGCGTTGATCGTACCCCTGGTGCGTGATGCGGTGGCCGGACGCAGTACGATCGACCCCGAGATTGAGTCACGCGTGCATGAGGTGAGCCATAAGGATGCCCATGCGCCCCTGGCGCTGCTCGAGCCCTCCGAGCAGCAGGTGGCTCAGTTGCTGGCCCTGGGGATGAGTAACGAACAGATCGCTCTGCGTCTCGGCTTCCGTGACAAACGCACGATCAGCCGCACCAATGGCCAGATCTATGCCGCCTGGGGCCTGGCCGATAGTGCCACCGATGAGAAGGTGGCCCGCACCCGCGCCGCCCTGATTGTGCGCAGTGGACGCCTGCTCAGCTGGGCTGAAGACGGGACACCCCTGGTCGAAAATGAGCGCGGCGCATGGGTGCCTTTCGAGGGCTTATGAGCTACCGCCTGCTCACCTTCTTCGATTGGGCGCTGATCGCTACCTCACTCTTCAATACGGTGGCGCTACTCTGGCTCGGCCTGACAGTCTTGCTCAATGCCGAGCGGCGCTCCTGGGGTACCTGGGTTGCCGGTGGTGGGCTGCTCTTCGGGGCGGCCTTTTTTGTCGGCCACACGGCCATGGTCGGGCGCGTGATCGGCACCTTCAGCGAAGAGATGGAGCTCTGGTGGCGCCTGGGCTGGCTGGTATTGCTGGCGGCTCCCTACCTCTGGTACCTGGTGATGGCCTGGTATAGTGGTGCCTTGCGCCGGGCGCTCTGGCGGCGCTGGTTGATCCTGCTCAGTGGGGTGGGTATGCTGGCCCTGCTGGGCCTGCTGCTGGTTGACCCGCTGCCTGACTATGGCGAGCTTGTCCGTCGTGGCAATGGCCCGCCCTTCAGCGCCACGCCTTTGCCCGATGTGGCCCTGATCTACCCACTCTACAGTGTTACCTGCTGTGTGCTGGCCCTACTGGTTCTGCGTGTCCCCCATGCCCATACCGATCGCTTCATGGGTGCCGAGGCGCGGCGCCGTGCGCGCCCCTGGCTGCTGGCAGCAACCTGGACACTGCTCGCGGTAGGCATAGCAGTGGCTGGCGCGGCAACCTGGGTGCTGCTGCAGATCCGCCAGGGTGAACTGCCCGGTCTCAGTGTGACCCTGCTGACTACGATCATTGTCTTTGACCTGGGCATTTCCTTGCTGATTGCCCTGGCGATTGTGCTGATCGGCGAGGCCGTTGTTGCCTATGAGGTCTTTACCGGCAAGGTTTTGCCCCGTGGTGAGTTGCGCAGTCAGTGGCGACGCGCCCTCATCCTGGCTGCTGGCTACGGCCTGGCGGTGGGTTGGAGTCTCAGCGGGGTGGGCATCCCTGAGCTGCCGATCTACCAACTGCTGATTGCCACAGTGCTGATGACGGTCTTCTACGCCCTGCTCGGTTGGCGCTCGTTTGAGGAGCGCCAGCGCGCCCTGGCGAGCTTACGCCCTTTTGTCGCCGGGCAGCGCCGTTTCGAGGGCCTCGTGCAGGCCACGCCTCCCGGCGCCGCTGCGCTCTCCGACGAGGCCGCCGCTTTCCGCGCCCTCTGTGGTGACCTGTTGGGTGCGCGGAGCGCCCACCTCATTCCGCTTGGGCCGCTGGCCTCGCTGGCTGGCCCACCCCTGAGCTTGCCCGCGGCCTCCCAGGCACCTGTTACCAGCGCCACACAGATCGCCGCCAACTTGCCCCATCCGTTGCCCCTCTGCCTGCCGGTTCCACCGGCAAGCAACAGCGACGCCATCTGGGCGGTACCTCTGGCTGGCGACACGGGCCTGATCGGCATGCTCTTGCTGGGCGCCAAACGTGACGGTGGCCTCTATACCGAGGAGGAGATCGCCCTGGCCCGCTCGGCAAGTGAGCGCCTGGTTGATAGTCAGGCCGCCGCTGAGATGAGTCGGCGGCTGGTGGCGCTGCAGCGTCAACGCCTGCTCGAAGATCAACTGCTTGACCGGCGAGCGCGGCGCTTGCTGCATGATGAGGTACTGCCCCGGATTCATGCCGTGATGCTGACCCTGGCTGCCCCCGGCAGCGAAGGCCCTGGTCCGGAAGCTATCGGCCAGCTTGCCGCCGTGCATAAGCAGATCTCCGAGTTGCTGCACGACCTGCCGTCCGCAATCGGCCCGACGCTAGAGCGCCACGGGCCGCTCGGGGCTCTGCGGCGGGCGGTTGAGGACGAACTGGCCGGCTGTTTCGAGCAGGTCGGCTGGGAACTGGCACCTGAGGCCGAGGCGAGAGCACGCCAGCTTGAGCCGCTCCGCGCCGAAGCGCTCTACTACGCCACACGTGAAGCCGCACGCAACGCGGCCCGGCACGCCCGCGGCGGCGATCCGTCCCGTCGTCTCAGCCTGCAGATCGGGGCCAGTTGCCGGGAGAGCGGCGGCACGCCGATGCTCGAAGTGTGGCTGCAAGACGACGGGGTTGGTCTGCATGCCGATGCTGAGCAACGTTCGCTGCCGCAGAGCGGCGCGGGCCTGGCCCTCCATAGCACCATCCTCGCCATCCTTGGCGGGGCACTCAGCCTGCAAAGTACAGCTGAGGGCACCTCTGTCACGGTCAGTGTGCCAGCGTGAACGGTGGGCGGGTAGCGTGCCAAACGTCACGCTCCTGCTATATACTGTTCTTGCAATGAGCACGCCCCGCCCCAGTTCACCCCCCCCGCCACCACGTTTTATCCGCCCCCGGCGCAGCGCCCGCTTCCGGCGTCGTCACCCGCTGCTGGCCTTTGGCTGGCGCTTGAGCCTGGCTTTGCTCAAGCTGAGCCTGCTTGGTACGCTGCTGCTGGTGCTGGCCGTAGCCGGGACGGCGACCTGGCTCTACCGGCGCTATGGCAGTGATCTGCCCGACCCGCAGCGTATCAGCGAGCACCGTAGTTTTGAGACGACACGCATCTACGCCCGCGACGGCACGACCTTGCTCTATGAACTGGTTGGGCCGAGTGATGGGCGGCGTACCCCGGTAGGCTTCGAGCAGATTCCGAGCATCCTTAAGCAGGCGACAATTGCAGTTGAGGATGCAGGCTTTTATACCAATCCGGGGGTCGATCTACGCGGGATCGTGCGAGCAGCCTTGCAGAATTACCAGAGCGGCGAGGTTGTCAGTGGGGCCTCGACGATCACGATGCAGCTGGTACGGGCACTGCTGCTCTCGGCAGACGAGCGCAACGAGCAGAGCTACGAGCGTAAGCTGCGCGAGGCCATCCTGGCCTACCGTGTCAGCCAGGCTTACGGCAAAGACCAGATCCTTAACCTCTATCTCAACGAGGTCTATTATGGTGCCCAGGCCTACGGCGTCGAAGCGGCGGCCCAGGCCTACTTCGGCAAGCATGTCTGGGAATTGAGCCCCGGCGAGGCGACCCTGATCGCTGGCCTGCCCCAGTCGCCGACCAGCTACAACCCCTTCACCAATCTGCCGGCCGCGCGCGCGCGCCAGCAGGTGACGCTGGGCTTGATGGTTGAGCAGGGCATGCTGACCCAGGCTGAGGCCGATCTGATTACGGCTGAGCCGCTGGTGCTGCACCCACCGCAGGCTGACCTGATCGCGCCGCACTTTGTCTTTTATGTGCGTGATATGCTTGAGCAGCGCTATGGGCCTGATCTGCTCTACCGCGCTGGCCTGCGGGTGATCACCAGTATTGACCTGGCCTGGCAGGCCGAGGCGCAACGGATTGCCCAGGAGCAGATTGCGACCCTGCGGGCGCGCAATGCCAACAATGCTGCCGTGGTCATGCTGGCCCCCGATGGCCAGATCCTGGCCATGGTCGGGAGCGTTGACTTTAACGCCCCCGATGGCGAGGTGAATGTGGCCCTGGCCCCACGCCAACCCGGCTCGACCCTCAAACCCTTTGTCTATGCGGCGGCCCTGCAGCGTGGCTGGACGCCAGCCACAGTGATCTGGGATACACCGAGCCGCTGGACCAGCCCTGATGGTACGATCTACGAGCCAAAGAACTACGACGGGGCCTTTCATGGGCCACTACGGCTGCGCATGGCCCTGGCCAACTCGCTCAACATCCCGGCGGTCAAGGCACTTGAGTTTGTCGGCGTTGCGCCCTTTGTTGAGCAGATGAGCCGCCTGGGCATTTCGAGCTTTGATGACCCGGCCCGCTTCGGCCTGGCGATGGCCCTGGGCAGCAACGAGGTGCGCCTGCTCGAACTGGCAGGGGCTTACAATGCCCTGCATAACGCTGGACGTTTTAGCGCACCGGTGGCGGTGCTCAAGGTGAGCAACAGCCGCGGTGAGTTGCTTGAGCGCTGGCAGCCCGAGCGTGGCCAGCCAGCCTTTGGCCCACAGAGTGCAGAGGTGGCCTACCTGATCACCAGCATTCTCAGCGATAACCAGGCGCGCCGCTATATGTTCGGACCCGGCAACGTGATGGAGTTGCCCGAGGTGATTGCAGCAGCCAAGACCGGCACCTCCAACGATTTCCGCGACTCGTGGGCGATGGGCTACAGCAGCGATGTCACGATCGGCGTCTGGGTGGGTAACAACGACTCCTCACCGATGCAAGAGGTGGCCGGGGCCAACGGCGCGGGGCAGATCTGGCGCGCATTGATGTTACGTTATCACCAGGGCCGTCCGCCAACGCCCTTCGCGCGCCCGAGTGGGATCGAGGAACTGCCGGTCTGTGCCGATACCGGCGGGCGGGCCGGGCCGGGCAGCGGCTGCCCGCGCCCGATCAGCGAGCTCTTTATTGCTGGCAGCGGGCCGAGCACGGTTGATGTGGCCTACCAAACCGTACGAGTCGGCGGCGGCGGGAGTTGTCTGGCGGCTTCCTACACGCCCGCCAGCGAGGTGCGTGAGGTGCAGTACCCGCTCTATCCGCCCGAGTTTCGTGATTGGGCTTTGCGCAACACACCCCAGCCGCCGACCCAACTCTGTCCTCCGCCGACGGCACCTGAGGCGAGCCTGGCCCTGCTTGAGCCCCTTGGCACCAGTGGCACCGTCACGAATACCCAGATCTTTGTGAGCGGAACGGCGCGGGGACCTTATACGCTCGAAGTTGGTGCCGGCGCAAACCCCGCCGGCTGGGAATTACTGAGTCAGGGCAACTTGACGGTTGAGGCGGGCCTGCTGGGAGTCTGGAATACCGTTGGTCTCGCCCCTGGCGACTATACCCTGCGTCTGCAGGTGGTCACAGCCGAGGGTTTTAGCGTCAGCACGCTCCAGACGGTGCGTTATGCCCCCGGTGGGTAGGGGATGAGCGTGCGGCACAGCCTTTCAGAGCGAGCGGATCGTCGCGCCGATCTCGCGCTCAAGCCCGCCAATGATCTTCTTGCGCAACTTTACCAGCACCTCATCACTGAGGGTACGGTCATAGGCACGCAGGGTGAGATGGTAGGTCAGGCTGCGGCGTCCTTCACCGACCTGAGAGCCAGTGTAGAGATCGAAGAGAGTCAAGGACTCAAGCAAGTCACCGGCACCACGGCGAATGAGTGCAGCGACGCGGGCTTCGGGCACCTCGCTGGGGACAACGATCGAGAGATCCTGTACCGTGGCGGGGAAGCGTGAGAGCGAGCGGAATGCGGGCTGGCGTGCAGCGGCGATCAGCGCATCCAGATCAAGCTCGGCCAGCATCGCACGGGCCACCGGCAGATCGAGGCGCTCACGAACCGTTGGATGCAGCTCACCGAAGACGCCGACAGCGCGGCTGATTGTGCGCACCCGACCGCGTTTCGCTGCAGCAGCAGCGCCAGCCGTTAGCGGCGTGGCTGGCTCATCGCTCGCTTCCATTTCAAGCAGCAGGCTGGCGGCGCGGCCAGGGTGGAAGCGCTCGTCGTCGCTGAGGGGCGCGTAACTGACCCGTTCAGCGAGGCCGAGGCGCGTCACCAGCGTCTCGACCAGGCCCTTGAGGTCGTAAAAATCCATTGGGCTGCGGTTCGCCCCATACCAGCCCTCTGGCTCACGCGGGCCAGCCAGGGCCAGGGCCAGGTGCCGTGGCTCGTCGGGCAAGCTTTGCCCGGCCACCGGCAGGTAGACCCGCCCGATCTCGAAGAGGGCGGCGCGCTCACGCTCGCGCAAGTTCATACTGAGGGCCGCTCCAAGTGAGGGCAGCAGCGAGCGGCGCAGGTAGGTACGCTCAGGCGCACCTGGGTTAGTCAGGCGCAGGTAGCTTGCGGCCTCGGCTGCACTCGGGGCGACAGCGGCAACCAGGGGCATGTCGATCAGGCTGTGGGTGATCAACTCGGTGAGGCCAGCCCCGACCATGATTGCACGGGTGCGCTGCTCAAGATTCAGGGCGTAGGTCTCAAGTGGCGGTGGCAACTCGTCGGCCAGGCGTGTGGCGGGCACCTGCTCATAGCCATAGATGCGCGCCACCTCTTCACAAAGGTCGGCGCAGATGCTCACATCGAGACGGAAAGAGGGCACCGTAACCCGCACGACGGCCTCGTCGTTGATGGTGAGGAAATCACCCATCCCTGCGCCGCCCTGTACCTCGCAGCCAAAACCGAGGCGTGTAAGCAGTTCAGCGATAGCATGGGCGTTCAGGCGCACCCCAACGATGCGGGCCACTTCAGCAGGAGTGAGGTCAAGCTGGATGGGCTGCCATGGGCGCGGGTAGGCATCGAGCAAGCCCTGGGCAAGCGTGGCCCCGGCATAGCAGCGCATCAGTTCGAGGCAGCGGCGCTGGGCCAGCAGGGGCAACTCATAGTCGACCCCACGCTCGAAGCGGCGCGAAGCCTCGCTGGGCAGCTTCATCCCACGGGCCGTCTTACGGATCTGGGTGGGCTCCCAGATGGCCGCCTCAAGCAGCACCCGCGTCGTCTGGGCACTAACCTCGCTCGATGCCCCGCCCATCACGCCGGCCACCGCCAGCGGCCCGTTGGCATCACAGACGAGCAGGGGTGTGCGTTCGAGGCCACTGGCTGCGCCGGGAGTCAGGTCACGATCCTGATCATCGAGCGTACGCAGGCGCTCGCCGGGGCGAGCCAGGCGCACGATCAAGTGGCCCTGTGCAACCAGATCATAGTCAAACGCATGGGTAGGCTGGCCCCACTCCAGCATGACATAGTTCGAAATATCGACCACATTGTTGATCGGACGCATACCGGCATTGCTCAGGCGGCGCTGCATCCAGGCCGGCGAAGGGCCGATGCGCACCCCTTCGGCGAGGCCGAGTGTGAAGCGCGGGCAGAGCTCAGGCTCTGCGATCGTGACCCCGGCGCGCCCATCAATCGGCGGACCTTCGGCGAGCAGCTCGGGGTCAGGCAGGTGCAGGCGTGCGCCAGTCAGCGCGGCCACTTCGCGGGCCACCCCGACGATTGAGAGGGCCCGGGCATAGTTCGGAGTAATCTCGAGCTCGAAGATCACCTCACCGAGCACATCACGCAGGGGCACACCGACAGGCAGATCGTCCTCGAGGATCATGATCCCCTCGTGCTCAGCGGAGATGCCCAGCTCCTTCTCCGAACAGAGCATGGCATCACTCATCACTCCACGTACCGGGCGCCCCTTGAGGGTGGTGATCACCCGCTCCTCGGCGTGACCATCGTAGAGGCGTGCGCCCTCGCGGGCAAAGACCGCTTTAAGCGGGTGGCTGAGGGGGCCCTGGCCACGATAGGGGAAGAGGTTGGGCGCGCCGGTGACGACCGTGTGGGGCGTTGCGGCACCGTAATCGACACGGGCAAGCACGAGGCGTTCGGCATTGGGATGCGGCAACACCTCAAGAATATTGCAGGTGACAATCTTCTGCGCATCCCAGGGCAGTTCAGCGCCCTCCAGCCCGAGATAGGTGATCGTAGCGACCTCCAGGCCCCCAAAAGTCAACAGGTGGGCCAGGTCTTCAGGCGTATGTTCAACGGCAACGAAATCCTTCAGCCAACTCAACGGTACTTTCATGATCTCCCCACACAGCAGCCGGGCGCGAACAAGCAGGGCGATTGTAGCCGCGCCCTGGTATGGCTGTCAAGGCGAAGGTAGGGCGTAACTATTCACACGTGAGGTAATGGGTGTTGTCACGCTGAGCGGAGCCGCAAGGCGCAGCGAAGCGTCCCGGCGAAATGACCGGCGTTCCCGACCGGGACGCTTCGCTACGCTCAGCGTGACCGAAAGGCGGGCTTCCGTAGGAGCAGTGTGAACAGGTACGGTAGGGCCTAAGTTGGGGTACAATCGGATCACCATTCTTGAGGCAAGGGTCAAGCTTATGAGCCAGTCAACCGAGAAGCCGTCACCGCCACCCGTCAGCAGCCGTTTGGCCCCCCAACCGCCAGCAGTGCGGCGTGGCTGCACCCAACAACTGTTGAGCCTGTTCAACTGGCTCTTGACCCTGGTGGCCAGTGCGGCCCTGGGTATCATCGCCCTGGCCCTGATCGCCTACTTCGTCTTTGGCTTTACGCTGGCTACCCCCGACCAGATTCGCCAGTCCAGTGCCGCTGTGCGCCTGCTGCAGACCGAAGTGGCGCGGTTTGGTACGGCTGAGGCGGGACAGGCTGCGGTCTTATCGACCAGCACGGCGCGCATCGAAACCCTGGAGGCCCAGACGGCCAGCCTGGCTCAGCAGGAGGCCGACCTGGCGAGCCAGTCGGCTACCACGGTCGCCCTGGGCCAGGAGCTGGCGACGGCCATGGCCCAGGCCGCCACCATCCAGGCCGAGGGGCGCGAGAGCCAGGTGTTGGTACAGGTCGTTGCCACCATTCAGGCCGAGAACAGTGCCCGTCTGGCCACACTGGAACAGCGTAGCGACCGGGTCGGGCGCTTCATTGACCGTCTGGGGGATCTGGCTGGCGATGTGAACAACGACACCCTCTCGGTGCCGACGGCAACCCCGGTGCCCACGCCTACCGTAACGGCGCCGCCCACCCCGTAATAGGGCGGCCCCGGCGGCAACCCCCGGCGATCCCGGTGTTATGTGGTAGGGGCGCAGCAGCGGAACGCTGCTGCGCCCCTATCGATCACCCCCGCACAGGGGCTTCCGCCGCTACCCCCGTCTGATCGGCGGGCACCGGGAAGCGCTCACAGAGGTGCATCACCTCGCTGGCGACACGCTTGAGCAGGGCCTGATCATCAGGCTGCTGCAACACCTGAACGATCCAGGCAGCGATCTGTTCCATCTCGGCCTCGCGCATGCCGCGGGTGGTGACGGCCGGCGTACCGATGCGGATGCCGCTGGTGCGCACTGGCGGCTGCGGATCGTCGGGGATGGCATTCTTGTTGACGGTGATATGGGCCAGGTCGAGCGCTTTCTGCGCCTGTGCCCCGGTCAGCCCAAGGTCGGTCAGGTCGGCCAGCATCAGGTGATTATCGGTACCACCGCTGATCAGACGGATACCACGGGTGCTCAGCCCGGCAGCGAGGGTGCGGGCATTGACGCGGATCTGGGCTGCATACTGCTTAAACTCGGGGCGCAGGGCTTCACCGAAGGCCACCGCCTTGGCGGCAATCACATGCATCAATGGGCCGCCCTGTGTGCCGGGGAAGACACTCGAGTTGATCACTTTAGCGTAGGGCTCATCCATCATAATCAGCCCGCCACGCGGGCCACGCAGTGTCTTGTGGGTCGTGGTGGTGACCACATGGGCGTGGCCGACAGGCGAGGGATGCTCGCCAGCGGCAACCAGGCCGGCGATGTGGGCGATGTCGGCCATGAGTAGAGCCCCCACTTCGTCGGCAATCTGGCGCATGCGGGCAAAGTCAATCAGCCGTGGATAGGCGCTGGCCCCACTGGTAATCAGCTTCGGGCGCACCTCACGCGCTTTTTGGGCCAGATCGTCATAGTCGATCTGGCCAGTGGCCAGATCGACCCCGTAGAAGTGAACCTTGTACCAACGGCCCGAGAAGTTTACCGGGCTGCCATGGGTGAGGTGCCCACCGTGGTCGAGGCGCATACCGAGAATGGTGTCGCCGGGCTGGAGGAGGGCGTTGAAGACGGCGATATTGGCCTGGGCTCCGCTGTGGGGCTGTACATTGGCGGCCTGCGCACCAAAGAGTTGCAGAGCGCGGTCGATGGCGATCTGCTCAACCGTATCAACAAACTCACAGCCGCCATAGTAGCGCCGTCTGGGCAGCCCCTCGGCATACTTATTGGTCAGCACCGAACCCTGGGCTTCCATCACCGCGAGACTGGTATAGTTCTCGCTGGCGATCAACTCTAGCCCCTCACGCTGGCGGCGGCCCTCGTTGACAATGGCATCGGCAATGGCAGGATCGGCCTGGCGAAGATGATCAAGCATTCTAGTGCTCCTGTTACGGGCCTGGGTAGCCGCCCGGAGTTCCGGCAAAGATACCTACTGAACTGCGGGCAAGTACCTGTCCCCGTGCATTGACATCCAGCACCTCGACCGTTGCCGCCCGTCCGCCAAGGTCGGGGATGCTATATTCGGCAAAGAAGCTGGTCGGCTGACCGGTGCTGCCGCTGACCGGCAGCAGGAAGCTGGAGACAACCCGGTTATTTGTGTCGATCAGGTTAATCGAGAGGTCGCCTTCAGAGGGGAAGGTGGCGGTGCGCCCGCCGACCTGGAGGCGAGTGCCGACGACCTGGCCGCTGCGCGGCGTATCGATGAAGATCTGCTGCGCAGGAGGATTATAGCTCACCCGGCGCTCACTACTGGCAACGACGGCACCAGTGCGCGGGTCGATCTCGGCCAACTCGATCACAATGCGCGTCCCGACAGGCGTGCTAAAACCAACCGTATGATCGAAGCTGCCGGTGGTCTGGCCACGCACAGCGAGCGTACCACGGGCCAGTTCAGGACCGTTCGGTTCGTAGAAGCGGAAGCGCAGCGTGCCACCGGCAGGCATACGGGTCGTCCGCCCGATCAGGCGCACCGGGTTGCTGATCACCTGATTCTCGCCAGGCGCGTCAAGGCTGATCTGCTGGCTGACCGGCAGCGGCGTCGGCGTGGGCATTGGGGTCGGGCCGGTACCCTGGAGCACATCACGCCCGAGGAGGCCAAGCAAGATCTCGAAGGGCGGGCGATTCTCGGGATGGAACTCCATACGCCGGCGCTCGAAATACTGCACCGTAAAGTCGCGGCCCTCAATCCGTTCGCTGATCTGGTCGGTTACCGGAAAGCCGAAACGCTCGAGGCCACCATTGCGCTCCCAGAAGGTCAGGAAGCCACCACAGAGATAGTAGCCGGTCTCGGCGAAGCTTCGGCAGCCGGGCTGTGGGGCACCGATGGGGCGGAACTGCCAGGGGCGGCCTTGCAGAGTCAGGTATTCAACACCGAGACGTCCGGCCAGCACACCCTGGCCCTGGCCCGTGTGATCTTCAAGCCGGTCGCGCTCAAACCACTGCACCGGCCCCGTCCAACTCTCCACCGTCTCGTTCCGCAGGGGCGAAATGGGGAAGCCGAAGACAGGCAGACCGCCATTGCGCTCCCAATACTGGCGGATTGGCCCGGAGATGCAGTAACCGGTTTCGGTAAAGCAGCGTGTATCAGTCTGGGCCATAGCCTGGTAGGTCGGGAGCAGGCTCAACAGGCCAAGGCCAAGCATAGCTATGATCAACAGTCGGCGCATAACGTGCTCCTTGACTTAATAGCCAGCCGTCTTATCAACAATATTACGGAGGGGTTGACCGTTCAGCATACGCTGCAGGTTATCGAGGAAGAGTGCCACCTGGCGGGCGTGCATGCGGGGCGAGAAGGCGGTTGAGTGAGGCGTAAGCACAAGATTGGGCAGCGTCCAGAGGGGGCTGGTCGGGGGCAGCGGCTCCTGCTCAAAGGTATCAAGGGCGGCCCCGGCGATCTGGCCATGCTGCAGGGCCGCAATCAGAGCGGATTCATCGATCAGTGGGCCACGGGCGATATTGATCAGGTAAGTCGAGGGGCGCATCGCGGCGAGGGCCGCAGCGTCAATCATCCCGCGCGTTGCACTTGTCAGTGGGGCTGCCACCACCACATAGTCGGCCGCGGGCAGCAACTCGCGCCAGGTCTCGCCACTGACCACTCGCTCGACATGCGGCACCGGCTGGGCGCTACGCCGGCTACCCCAGACGCGCATCCCAAAAGCGGCAGCCCGCTCGGCGATGACCTGGCCAATCCCGCCGAGGCCCAGGATCAACATGGTTGCCCCGTAGAGCTCAAGTAGCTCAACCTCCTTCGCCCAGTGCCGCTCGGCCTGTGCTTCACGGTAGGTCGGCAGCGCTTTGGCCCGACTGAGGATATAGGCCAGCACAAACTCGGCGATAGGGATGGCATGCACGCCAGCACTATTAGTCAGAATCAGGTCACGCTCGAGCACAGCGCGCACCAGCAGGTGCTCGACGCCTGCGCTGGGCGTGTGGATCCAGCGCAAGCTGGGGACAACCTCCAGCACATGCTGAAAGACATCCTGCTCACCCCACCAGCGAAAATAGGCCACCGCGCCGTCAGGGTCAGCATCGAACTGGGCGTGCTGATCGACCCAGACCTGCGTCACTTCAGGCGGCAGTTGGGGTGCCAGCAGGGCGCGGATCTGGGTCGGCAGGATGATTTTCATAGCATGCTTGCCTTCAGGTGCGGAAACCCAGGCGCTTCAGCCCTGGGAGGAGCGCCCTGCTTCAGCCCGCTTCAGCGTGCGCTGGTATGGGCTGGGTCTGATACGCATAGCCATCGTTCCGCTGGATGGCGCGAACGAACCGATAGGAAAGACCCTGCACGGTGCCGTTCGCGGTGGTGATGTTGAAACTCCCACGGGCACGCACGGCCACCCGACCCGTGTAGGTTCCGACCTTCTTCCCGGTCGTGACCACGGCCCTGACCAGATCGCCGGTTTGGAAGCCCTTCACAACCCGCGCGTGCTTGGGGCCGGTGCGCGGGAACCCGTACCTATCCATCCGGCACATCTGGCGTGAGCCGTGGCCGGTGGCCCGGATCATGAGCGGGCGCACACCGCGAGTATCCAGATCCTCGGGTGTCAAGGCTCCGACGCACACCGCATCCGTCCAGTGGGCTTTCGGCAGACCCAGGCGCGTGCGGTTGAACCTCGTGCGCCCGCCGGTGCCCGCCTCCACGGGCAAGCCCGTGGCACCAAGACGCTGGTACAACGCCCAGCGCGTGCTGTTGACCGCTGCGGCGTCCTTCAACGGGATGCGAGCCTGCGCCTGGATGTGCGGGTGTCCGAACTCCGCTGCCGTGCGGTCGCCCTTGGTCTGGTTGCACGGCGCACAGGCCAGGGTGAGGTTGCTGACCCGATCTGACCCGCCTCGTGAGCGCGGCGTGAGGTGTTCGATCTGCAAGGGCACACCCGCCTTGCCGCAGTAGGCGCAGCGGCGGCCCCACTTCTCCAAGAGGTACTGCCGGACTTCGTACCCCGCCAGCGTGCCCTGCTGGTAGGCCACGCCACTGATTTCGGCGTTCTGCATCAGGTGGGTATCAAAGCGCACCAGTTCGACGCTCAGGGCCGCGACCGGCACATACCGGCGCAGTCGGTTGACCCAGGTCAGGGTCGTTTCAACCCGGTGCTGAAGGCTCGGAGCCAGCCAGCCCTTGGGCCGACGCCGGTTGAGGAAGCGTGGTTGGCGAGAGCGGGTCTTCCGCTGACGACGGGAACGGCGCACGGCCCGCCGCTTCAAGAGGGCGTCCCGAATGGCCTGCCCCCGGTGGGTCAGTTCCCCGGTCCATACCACGCGCCCGGTTGTCTCGGCAACAACCGCCATGCCGGTCGTCTTGCTGCCGGGATCGATCTTCACCCGATGCGGGTGCGTGACGCTCTCCGCTGCCGTGCGGTCGGTCAGGATGATCGTGAACGGGTAGCGGCGAAAGACCGCCGCCTTCCCGCTGGTGAGCAATCGTCTCGCCCGCGCCGGATGGCACGGGTCAAGCGGCTGCCGGTCGCTACTCAGGACAAACACCAACGACATGTGGATTACTCCTGCTCCGCTTGCGCGGGTAACGGGTGCCTCGACCATGCACACCGGGCTTGTCGTGCCCGCCACCTGCGTCCCTTGCCCCAGGACGACGTGATGACGAGCGACAGGGCTACGGACTGGCACACGCATCCGTAGGTGTCATGACCCGGCGGGCGTAGCCCCGTGCGGGACTCGGTCTGGTCAGGATAGGCGTACGGGTTGCCCCACAAGCCCACGCGCTTCAGCCGTGGGTTCCTGACCATTATCGATCTAGGCTCAGGCCACACTCTCGCCGGGCTTGAGGGCGATCACTTCGGTCTGTACGCCGAACTCGCGGCAGGCGGCGACGAGAGCCTCGGGAGTGCCGGTAAGGATGGGGAAGGTGCCGTAGTGGCCGGGGATGGCATAGGGCGAGCCGATCAACTTGAGGGCATAGGCGGCCTGGCGCGGATCCATCGTGAAGTGGTCACCAATCGGCAGAATAGTCAGGTCAGGCTTATAGAGCTCACCGATGATCTGCATATCCATAGTCACGCACGTATCGCCGGTATGATAGACCGTAAAGCCGTTTGAGAAGCGCAGCACATACCCGGCCGCTGTGCCGAGGCCGATAAACTGGCCATTCTCATAGGTGCTGCTAGAGTGATGGGCTGTTGTCATAGTGACGCGCACCCCAGCTACGTTGACCGTTCCGCCCTTATTGAAGCCGATCAACTGCTCGCCGGAGATGTTCTGGGCCTCGAAATAGGCTACCAGGTCATACTGACAGACCACCGGCGCACCCGTCTCCTGGGCCAGGTCAACCAGATCGCCGATATGGTCAAAATGGCCATGGCTGACCAGGATGGCGGCCAGTTTGGTGCGCACCTTAGCTCTCATGGTGTCCGGGCAACTCGGATTGTGCTCAAGCCAGGGGTCGATCAGAATGCCCTGACCTTCGGGAGTGGTCAGGTGAAAGGTACCGTGGCCGGCCCAGGTGATCGTGACATCTTTGCCAAGTCTGGTCATATGATGCTCCTCATCAATACTGCTCGAACTATGAGCGGATGCTGTATGGCTGAGCCTGACAGCATCGACAGGGCAGGGGTGATGCAAGGGTATGCGCTTCGCGCACGCACCTATAACCACGCTAGATTGGCTGCACTATGCGGCGGCAGTATACCATAAAGAACCTGCGGTTCCAGCAAACGTCCTGGTTGCATGATGCTCGCCTGTAGCAGCCCGCAACAGTCGGGCTGCACGTACTACGCGTGCTACATTTGACATAGAGCCAGTGACAGCGGTATAGTTGGGCTGTTCCAACGCCTGTAGCATGAGGCTTTAGCTATGGATCTGCGCATTGATCAGCCCTCAGAGACACCGCATACCAATACGCATGATCTGCCGCCTGAGGAAGAGCAGCGCTTTAGCGAGTGGATTCAGAAGCGCCAGAGTCTCTATGAGATGATGGAGCAGCAGGTTCAATCAAATATTAAAACAGACTATTCATTTTGGTAGTGAATTTACTAAACAACTTGAAGAAGAGACCGAACGACTGCTGGCGCGTTACCGACGTCAGCGGCTTGACCAGGTGCAATTGCGCGATGCTTTGCGCCAGGAGGTTGGTGAGTTGCGTGTGGCGCTGGCCGAGGAGCGGCGTGTCCACGAGGCGAGCCTGGCGCAGGCGCGCAGTCAGCTTGAGCATGAGTTGGCGCAGGCCCGCCGTCAATTCGAAAGTGAGCTGGCCCAGCATCGGGCAGCGGCCCGAGTCGAACGTGAGCGCATCCTGCGTGAGGCCAATGTCGAGCGGGATCGAATCATCGCCGAGTCGCGGCAGATGGCTGCACGCCTGGCTGAGTTACAGCGTTCGTTGGGCGATCTGTTGCGCCTGACCTCTACCCAGCCGCTGGCTCCAACCCCGGAGGTTGGGCCAGTCACACTGTCGGGTGGCACAGCCCCCCTGTTCGAGCCGGCACTACCGCCAGTTGCTGCGGTGCCAACAGCGGCGGTACCGCCCACAAAGCCTGCTCCGACAGTGCAACTCAGCCCACCGCCCCCGCTGGCAGATCCGGTGGTAGCGCCAGCGCCGGAGGTTGAGATTGCCCTTGCCGAGGCCAGACCAACGACTATCCTCAGCCATGATGAGGCGATCACGACTGAGAACTATGCGCTCGATCAGGGCCAGGTAGTGCCAGCCGCACCCACCGATGCGGCTCTGAGTGAGCCAGTCGAGGCCGAATTCACTTTTGAGCGAGAGGTGCATTTTACAGGCGTGCAGAGCTTTGTGGCCGCGTCCGATCTGCTTGATCAGCTTGCACATGTACCAGGAATCGAGTCGACCCGCCTGGTTGAGTATGAGCGCCAGGAGTTGACGATTGCTGTCAGCTACAGTGGCAGTGATCCGCTTGGGGCCTCGCTCACGCTGCACCTCTCGGACGTAGCGAGGTTGGTTAGTGAGCGCGGCGATCAGGTGTATCTCAGCTATCATCATTCATGATCAGGCTTGCCGCACACCCGTCGCCCCAGGTGATCGTGGTCGGCACTGACCCGTTGCAGATCCAACCGATCCTGGCAATCCTGCGGAGTGCTGGCTACACTGCGCTCTATCTGCATAGTGAGACAGCCTTCGAGCAGTGTGAGCCAGCCCAACAGGCCCAGTTGGCGCTGATTGAGCGCGGGCCTGCAGGCGATACGGCGATCCTGGCGATCTTTCGCCGGTTACGGCAACGCCCGAACCTCGTGATCATTGGCGAGGATGGCTTAAGCCTGGCCAGTGGCTTTGGCAGGCTTGACTCTGGCCCGTACCAGGCTCAGGTTTTGCCCGATCTGTTGCGTACGCACCTCGGTATGCAACCACCAGAGGCAGCGGTCGCGGCGGATGCGCCTTCGCCGCTGGTGGATGCGCCACCAGGGGCGGCAGTCACTGCGGATGCGCCTTCGCCGCTGGTGGATGCGCCGCCAGGGGCAGGGGTCGCGGCGGATGCGCCTTCGCCGCTGGTGGATGCGCCACCAGGGGCGGCAGTCACTGCGGATGCGCCTTCGCCGCTGGTGGATGCGCCGCCAGGGGCAGGGGTCGCGGCGGATGCGCCTGCGCCGCTGGTGGATGCGCCACCAGAGGCAGCGGTCGCGGCGGATGCGCCTGCGCCAGGAGCGGCAGTCGCTGCGATTGAGCCTTTGGTGGTCGATGAACTGCCAGGAGCGGCGGTCGCGGCGGATGCGCCTTCGCCGGGTGATGAACCAGACGTAACGCTGCTTAGCCCTCTGGAGCAACGCCTCTTCCGTTCGGCTCCCGACCCGGCGCTTGCAGCACCGGCGTCCGGCCCACCCTGGAAGATGATCCTGACCGGGCTCTTGATCCTGGTCGCGCTTGGGCTGGGCGGCTTTGCCCTGATCCGGATGGTGCGTTCAGACCCGACAAATAGCGCCAGTCTGACACCTGGTGCTTCGACAGTTACGCCGGTAGCGACCAGCCCCACGGTGGCGGTAGCGCCTGGATTGGAGGTGCGGCTGATCGGGATTGACCCTGATCCACCCCTGACAGGTGAGGTGGTCAATGTACAGGTACAGGTGCGCAACTTGAGCGACCAGGTGATCAGCATGCCCTTCTGGGTTGATCTCTATGTTACACCTGAAGAGACGCCGGCACCTGGTCTACCCTGGAGCGCCATTGCCACCTATGGGGCAACCTGGCGCATTGAGCGGCTCGATCCGGGCGAAACACGGGCGCTGAACAGCCTTGATGCCGACCCGACCCGCTCAAACCTGCTGAGCTTTGATCAACCGGGCGTGCAGCAACTCTATGTGCTCGGCGACACCTATCATGAACTGGCCGCTATGCCTGAGGACGGCCAGCCTCCGCCGGGCTATCTTGATGGGCCGACCGAAGTGATGGTGGGTGATGGGCCATAACCGCCCGCTGCAAAAATGGCTGATCGGGCTGCTGACCATGCTTGGCATCCTCCCATTGCTGCTGTTCGGGCCGTGGGGTGCTACCGCTCGTAGCCTTGCATACCCAGCCGGGGCCCAGGTCGTTCCGGCGCAGCCACGCCCAACCCTTGACCCAAGCCGCCAACCCTTGACGGCTGTGCCGCTAGCGACCATCCGTGCCGGATTAACGGCCACTGCTCTAGCACGTACGGTGACCTCCACGCCGCCTCGCCCGACCATGACAGCGAGCGCCACGCGGGTAGGTACACCAGGCCCGACAGCGAGCGCCACGCGGGTAGGTACACCAGGCCCGACAGCGAGCGCCACACGGGTAGCAAGACCGACGATGCCAGCGATCACACCGAGCATTCCGCAAGTAGGCATAGCAGCCAACGAGCGCGACTACCGCATGCTGATCGTAGCTGGCCTGCTCAGTTGTCTCAGCGGGGTACTGCTGGTTCGCAAAAGTCGGCGCAGTGGGGGTTGAAGCCAGTTCGAAGGAGGCAACTTTGGAATATCGCCTGCTAGGACGTACAGGCGTACGGGTGGCGCCACTCGCGATTGGCACGATGAATTTCGGCAACCCGACCCCGGCTGACGAGGCGGCACGAATCATCGACCGCGCACTTGACGCGGGGATCAACCTGATCGACACGGCCGATATGTACAATGCCGGGGCGAGCGAGCAGGTAATCGGCGCGGCTCTGGCGGCGAATGGGCGGCGTCACGAGGTTATTCTTGCCACCAAGGCGCACTTCCCGACCGGCCCTGGCCCAAACGAGCGCGGTAATTCGCGTCTACACCTGCTGCGAGCCTGTGAAGCCTCACTCCGGCGGCTGCGCACCGACTATCTCGATCTCTATCAGATCCACCGGCCCGACCCCAATCTACCGGTTGAGGAGACCCTTGGGGCCTTGACCGACCTGGTACGGCAGGGTAAGGTGCGCTACATCGGCTGTTCGACCCACCCGGCATGGCGGGTGATGGAGGCGTTGGCGGTCAGTGAGCGCTACAGTCTGGCGCGTTACATCTCCGAGCAACCGCCCTACAACCTGCTGGATCGGCGCATTGAGAACGAGTTAGTGCCACTGGCAAGGGCCTACAACCTGGCCCTGCTCCCCTGGTCACCGCTGGCCCAGGGCCTGCTGGCGGGGCGTTACGCCGATGCTGTCGCGGTGCCGGACGACTCACGGGCGGCGTTACGGGGCGGCATCTATGCCGAGCGGGTCACCCCGGCGGGAGTTGTGGTCGGGCAGCGTTTTATGGCGCTGGCGCAAGAGCATGGGATCGCGGCGGGCCAGTTGGCCCTACTCTGGGTGAAAGATCAGCCAGGGGTTACTGCGCCGCTGTTTGGGGTACGCACCCTGGCTCAGCTTGAGCAGATCCTGCCTGTGCTTGAGATGGAACTGAGCGCCGCGCTACGCCAGGCTTGCGACGAGCTTGTTCCACCGGGGAGTGCGGTGGTCAACTTTCACAACACCGCTGGCTGGATGCGCCAGCGCCTACTCTGGGGCAACACGGCGAAAGATTGACATCCAATCCTGATCTGTGTACTATGCCAGGCAGAGGCCCCCGTAGCTCAGAGGATAGAGCAGCGGTTTCCTAAACCGCGTGTCGTGCGTTCGAGTCGCGCCGGGGGCGCCACAGCCCTACCGCATTGGGACGCGGTAGGGCTTCGTTACGCCGCAGCCCCGCCGCGTGAGGATGGCGGGGGTGTGTCCGTAGCTGTGTCCATTCGACGCCGCTCCGCCTCCTCGACCGTGCGGCGCAGGTTCTCCGCCCTGGCCTGCGCGTAGTAGGTCAGGGTCGTCTCGACGCTCGCATGGCCTGCGGCGGCCTGCACGGCCTTGGGGTCGCCGCCGGCGGCAATCCAGTCGGTAATGGCTGTGCCGCGCAGGTCGTGGAAGCGCACGCTCTCCGGCAGCCGGCCTTGCGCAGCACGCTCTTGAAGTGCCAAACCACGTTGTGGGGCTCCAGCGGCGTGTCGCGCATCGTTTTGGCGGTCATCGCGGCCCCACGGTCGATGCGGAGATCCTGCGTCCCGATGCGAATTCCCTGGCGGCGCAGAGCTTCGAAGTGCGCGATGGCAGCAGGGGTGTAATCGACCAACTGGATCGCTTGATAGAACGTGATGGTTTCCCGTCGACGCACGTAACCTCGTGCCGTATCAGGCTGCGAACCAGATCGACTAATCATGGCGAGCCGACCCTGAATTTGCTCGCCGAGCGTGATGGGGTGGCTAAGGCTGGCGGGGTTGGCCGGGTCGGGCAGGTAGCGGCTAAAGTGGCCGGTCACGGGATCGAAACGATTCAGGCCGCCGCCCCAGGTGCCAATCCACAGCAAGCCGTCGCGATCCTCGTAGAGGGCAATAATGCTTTTATGGCTGAGGCTGGCGGGGTTATCGGGATCATGCTTGAAGTGGGTGAGGGTATAGCCGTTGTAGCGGTTCAGTCCGTCTTCTGTGCCAATCCACAGGTAACCCTGGCGGTCTTGCAGCAGGGCAAGCCCCGCGTTTTGCGAGAGGCCGTCGTCAAGCGTGAGCTGTTCAAAGCGCAGGTGTACGCCGGGGGCGAAGGCGCTACCGGTTTCACGTGCGGCGACGGGCCGGAGGACGCTCAAAAGCAAAAGGATGGCAAGCGTGAGCAGGAGTCGGCGCATAAGCGTGGTTTCATAGCACATGTTTGCTGGCCTACCATGCTTTGACCCAGGGTTCGGACAGATCATACTCGTGAAAGCCCAGCGAACTGTACAGCGCCCCGGCGGCTGCGGCGTAGGAGTCGTGTTGGGTATGCATCATACAGGTACTCGAGCTAAAGCTTGCCTTCAAAGAAAGTCAACCAGATGCTTGTGGGCCGGAACGCCGGATAAACAGCCAGATAAAAGCCGCCGCAAGCACGGCCAGCCCGGTGCTGATTGCCGTCCAGGTCAACTCTTCGGCGGTGGTGGTATAGGTTTGCCCGAAAATCAACGCACTGGACGAAAGACTGGCATGCATAAAGTAGGCGATCAGCAAACTGCCCTGGGTTCGTTCATAGACCCAGGTGATAATGAAGGACCAGGCGGTCAACAAGATCGGGCCGAGCAGGCTGATCAAAATCAGCGAGTCGAGACCCCTGCCGCCAAGCGCGAAGTAATCCGCATAGCCGTGCCACAAGCCACCCCAGACCAGGCCCAGCAACAGGGTGGCGACGAATGGGGAGTGGCGTTTGAGCAGGTGCGGCAGGAGAAAGCCGCGCCAGCCGAATTCTTCCATCAATCCGGCGGTGAGTCCCAGGGCAATGCCAGGGCCGAGCAGCTTTAGTATGGCCCCGAGATCCACCGGGTAGCCAGCCAGCCAGCGTACGAGTGGCGTGAGCGCCGTCACTGCCGGGATCACCAGCAGGGCAAACCACCAGCCACCCACCTTCCCCATGCGTGCCCTGGCCCACAGCGCTTGCAGCCCCGCTTGTCCATACACCAGCCAGGTGGTGAACAGGCCGCTGAGTGAAGGCCCAAACCCGCCCAGAATGACGAAGATGAAGGCGCTGGGCGGGGCGTTCATCAGTCCGCCGGGTTGGATGTACAGCAATAACAATGACCAGATGCCGAAGGACCAACTCACCGTCAGGATGATATAGGTGAGCATTGGATGACGGACAAACCAGGCTTGAATGTTCATCTGTGATTCCCAATCAATCTTGAGATGATTCCACAATCGTATCCGCGGTCGAGTGCGCCAGAGCGTAATCCCAACCCAAGCGAGCCAGCGATCAAGCCGAGGTGAGCCATGATGCGATCCAAAGCATGAATTGCATCACTTCGGCGTGGGTAGGGCTGTTCAGCACGCCGGGGAAGCTCGCGCACACCAACCCCGCTAACGCCGCAGCATACAGGAGATCAACGTAGTTGCCGAAGATGGTCCGGCTCTGCTCGTCTGAAAAGACGATTTCCCGCACCCCGGCAAAGCCCGGTTCGACCCACAAGCGCTGGGCGTCGATCCGGTAGCGGCGGATGGTCGCCAGCAGGCGCTCGCCGGCAGGCGTAGCGCCGATCCAGTTGCCATCGAGTTGTACACTGACCCCCAGGCGACTCAGGACAATTGCCGAATTAGGGATCAATTCTGGCAGGGGGCGAAACTCTTCTATGAACATCGGCATACAGTATTTGCGCCCAAACGGTTCGCCAAAATCAACCTCCCGCATTTCGCGCATACTACCCGACTGCCAGGTTCCGTTTTTCAACGCCAATGGTACGACGGATAAAACAAAAACTCCCCCCTCGACGGGGGAGTTCGAGACTGGTCAGTTGGACAGGTTTGGCTCCGCTATGCGCAGCGCAGACCCACCTCGCCAGTTCGGCCCACACGCTTGCGAATCGCTCAGCGGCGCTGTTCCTCTGGCCCCACAACCCAGAGATCCGGCTGCCGCGTGCCGCAGTGTACGAGCATCAGGGCCAGTTCGATGCAGTTTTCAAGGGAGCCCCCATGGCTGATCTCTGTCGCGTGCTCGTGGTCGGCAATCTTCGCAGCGACATCGAATGGGGCGTAGCATCAGGTTTGCGCCCTGACGCTCAAGGACAAAGCGGCTGTGTGGCTTCATGGCCTCATCCCGGGCCTTTGGTGACGCAGCGCCTCCACAAGTCTTTCGCCCCACCGGCTCCCTGGTTTGCCCGTTGCTACACTGTACTGTCAGCATCCCCCGTCGCCCGGCTCTGGTAAACCAACTCGCGCAGCTCGTCGTCGGCGAGCTTCTCGTACCAGGGCTGCTGGTGCAGCATCTCGCGCAGGCGCTGATCCTGCTTGCCCATCTCGTCACGCTGTTCCTGGGTGATCGGCGTCGGCAGCGTGATTCCACGAGCGATCGCTTCGTAGGTGCGTAACAAGGTTGGCTCGCGGGCGATCTGCTCGTAGAGATCGGGGAAGCTGCTCTGGATCACCGTGAGCTTGGCGATCAGGCCGGCTGGGGTCATACGACCCTGAGCGCGATCCAGGATCAGGTGTAGGCGGAAGATGTTGAAGCTGCGCTTGACCTTGCGTGGGTTGCGTAAGAGGCCGGTGGTCATCAACGCGGCGACGGAAGTGGCCTCGTCGCCGGTCAGGCCAGGCAGTTTCGGCAGGCGGTTAGCGAGAAAATGGTGGATCGAGCTCTGCGCCAGCGGCGGTAGGGCGAAGGGGATCTGCACGATCTTCTCGAGGTAATCGCGTTCCGGCACCGGGAAGGCCCCCAGCGCTGTGCCGCGCTCGCTGAGGGCGAACTCCTTGTAGCGGATGCGGATGCCCCGCTCGATGATCTCGCGGTCTACGCCGAGCACGAAGACGCAGCCACGCGCGTCGAGGAAGACTTTGATCGCCTCCAGCACGCCGATGGCCTGATCGGGCAGACAGCGATCGAGGTCGTCGATGAAGATGACCAGGCGGTAGCCAGCCAGGTTAGCCCACTCTTCGATCAGCCCCTTCAACTCGTTATAGAACTGTTCCAGTGAGCGTACCTGATCGCGATAGATCTTGGCCCGCTCGCGGTGAATGGCCTGGGCAAAGGCGGTGGCGTCCTCCCCCTCGGCAAGTTTGCCCTGGGCCGCCTTGATCGCTTCCTCAAGCGCCTTATGCACCGTGCCGACAAATGGGATGGAGGCCAGGCCCAGGCGCACCGCCGTGCCAGCAGCAGCCTTGCCGAGCTCGGGCCAATCGATCGAGATGCTGCCTGGCTCCTCGCGCTCGACGGTGCGGTACAGCCCGGCGATCAGATCGTCGAGGCGCTGCTCCAGCTTCTCGCGTTCGGGCTTGAGCTCGGCTGGTGGTGCTTGACCGGCGGCGGCGGCCTGCTTGCCGACGAGGGTGCGCAGGCGGTCGTCATTGCGAACCACATGCGTGCGGATCTCCTCAACCACGCTGATCAGCAGGGCGCGCCAGAGCGCATCGCTCTGGGCGTAGCGCCAGGCATCAAACCAGATTGGCAGCACGCCGGGATGCCTGGCCCGGTCGTTCAGCACCACATAGATCATGCGCATCATGCTGGTTTTGCCGCTGCCCCAGGGGCCGTAGATGCCCACCGTGAGCGGCGTGTCGGCCAACTTGGCCCCGCCCACAACCTCGGCCAGCGCCGCAACTGAGGCCCCAAAGCCCAATTCGTCCTCGGTCGTCCACAGATCGCTATAGCCAGGCTGGTTGGTTGTCATGAGTGCTCCTTCAGGAGTGGCGAGTGATGAGTGACGAGTGGCGAGTGATGAGTGGCGAGTGATGAGTGACGAGTGACGAGTGACGAGTGACGAGTGACGAGTGGTGAGTGGCGAGTGGCGAGTGGTGAATGGCGAGTGACCAGTGACTGGCACTGACCGATTAAACCCGCCGCAAGCCGCCATTGCTTTAGCCGAGCGGTGAGGCGGATTTCTCGCTGGCTTATGGATTTCAAGCATTAAAGCCGGTAAACCAGACCTCACAGGTCTGGCAGACCTGCGAGGTCTGCCGATGCGATGGATACCAGTTTTAATTCTGAAAAACCATCAGGGCGTGCGGAGTGTCACCACTGCTCACTTGTCACTGGCCACTAATCTCCGTCGTAGTGCATTGAGCATTTTGCGCAGTTCGACTATAAGAGTCGTTATCTCAGATATATTCGTACCATTGCAATAGGCGAGCTCCGTAGCGATGACCAGCTGCGTATCTAATTCGGCGAGGGAGCCTTCCGCGTGGGCGATGAACTGCACGAAGGCACCTGTCGTGTGACGTGCCTGACCCTCGGCGATATTCGATGGGACAGATACCGCAGCCCGACGCATCTGCGCGATCAGCCCAAAGCGCTCCTCAGGCGGGAAGCTCGCAGTGAGTTGGTAAATTAGCTTCACGAGGGTGATTCCCTTCTGCCACACCAACAGATCACGGTAGCTGCTAACCCCCTTCTCACTGCTCATAGATACTTGCCTGTCACTGCTGACTGTTCACTCGCCACTCGCCACTCGCCACTCATCACTGCTCGAATGACTGGCGACCCGCACACCGTTGTAGTAGTTGCGGTCGCGCGAGGCGTAGTGGTGGTCGCGGTACGCCCCGCGCACGGCTTTTTCTGGGTTGTACCATGAGCCACCGCGCAACACTCGGTTCACGTTAGTTTCCAGATAGGCCTCCTCCCACTCCTCGGCTGGTACGCTGCGAGGCACTTAGCAGGTGCCGGGTGGCGTCTTCCAGCCCCAACGGCTGGCGTCGTTGGCACGGACGAGCCCAAGCTGGAAAGCAGTATACCGCATACCTGCGCGCAAAATCGGCCCGAGTCCGGCGAGTCGGCTGCACGCGGTGTTGGGCCGCCGTGCGGAGGAACGCGTTTAGTCGTAGCGACGACGTCCATCTTGGATGGCATCGAGGATGTCCTCCCGCACGATGGGACGGCTCAGGTGGACCCCTGGTATGTCGAGTGGTGACGCCGGTCGTGTTTCTGGCGTCAGCACAAAGCTCTGCCCATCGCGACGCTGGATTCGAACGGCGCCGTCACGGCGAGCTTGCTCAAGGATGGCAGCAAAGTTCTGCCGGGCTTCGGAAAAGGTATAGCTTTTCATTCGGTGAGGGTCAGATACCGAGTCATGCGAGTCGCCGGTACAGATCGCGATTTTTCTGAATCACTGCGGTAATCGCGTCCTGCACTTCTGGGGTTGGGCGACGAACAAGGTCGGCAATACTCAACTGAATCAGATCTTCCGGGGTTATTCCTAAGCCTTTGGCGCGTTCGACGAGCAGACGTAACCGCTCCTCCGGAACATCGAGGGTAATGATGGTCATAGGATCCTCCATCGGCTGTCACATCCTCATCCTCAAGCTAGTATAGTATAGTCCCCTCGCTCCGATGGGGTAGAGATTGGCTTCGTATAGAGAATAGCCTGAGCGCATCAGTACGCGGCGAGTGATGCTGAACTGTAAACCAGCCCGAAACCTTGTCTAACAAAAATATACGCGATCCGCGCCTGCGGCGCGGGTGGGGCAGGGCAGGCCCTGCCCCACACCCCTTCCCCGCACACAGAAAACAGCAATCAGGATTCAGAACCGGGCAATTGAGAATGACTGGCGACCCGCAAACCGAAGTTGCCGTCGCGGTAGCGCGAGTTGAAGCTGACGTAGCGGTACGCCCCGCGCACGTGTTTTTGCTGGTTGTACCACGACCCGCCGCGCAACCTCCTTCCTGCGTCTGGCTCCAGGTATGCGTCGGCCCACTCGTCCTCCAGGGCATATGGGTAGCCCTTTCCATACTGCGTCGCGCACCACTCCCAGACGTTGCCAGCCATGTCGAGGGCAGCGTAGGGGCTGGCCCCGCCGGGGAACTGCCCGACCGGCGTCGTCTGCCCGATGCCCGCCTCTTCGCTATTGCAGCGCCCCGCCTCCCAGGTGTTGCCCCAGGGCCAGATCAAGCCCTCCGGCCCCCGTGCCGCCTTCTCCCACTCGGCCTCGGTTGGAAGGCGAAACGGATGGCCGGTCTGGGCGCTCAGCCAGCGGCAGTAGGCCACGGCCTCGAACCAACTCACGCCCACCACCGGGTAGTTGGCACCGTTCCACTTCGCGTCGTCCCAGAACCGTGGCTTGACAATCTGCTCCTGCTTACGCCACTGCCAGCCCGCCTGCGTCCAGTAGACCTGGTTGCGATACCCATCCCCCTCCACAAAGGGCCGGAACTGCGCATTAGTCACCGGGGTCTTGCCGATCCAGTAGGCGGGCAACTCCAGGCGATGCTGGGGCTTCTCGTCGCCGTCGGCCTGCTGGTCATTGTCGCCACTACCCATCAGGAAGGGGCCAGCCGGGATGGGGAGAAGGGTAGGCACCCACGCTGGGAGGACGGCCCTCTGAGCTTCGCGTGCAGGTGCGGGAGAAGGAGCGTGCATGGCCTCAACCCGCACGATCTCGTCGGCCAGTACGTTAAGGCGGCGCTGCAGGCGCACCTGCTCGGCGGGATCGGTCGCTCGCTCGCGATGAACTGCAACGGCCTGCTGTTCGACATGCAGGTCGGCCAGGTACTGCTGGAGCGCGTCCCCTTGCACCGCCTCGGCTGCGTCGGGCATAACGCCCCCTGCGGGCAAGGACATGCCCAACCACTCGGCAAGCGCCACGCTGAAGAGCGGGCTGCGTGGCACCCAGTAGCGCCCGGCGCGCCGGGCCAGCCCCAGCAGATCGAGACGCTCGGTGCCATCGTCTGTACGGCTAGTACGCTGCGAGGCACTCAGCAGGTGCCGGGCGGCGTCTTCCAGCCCCAACTCACTGATACTCCGCCGCAGATGCTCCAGCAAGGGGTCGTCCTGTTCCAGCAGCGCCCAGGCCAA
This sequence comes from uncultured Chloroflexaceae bacterium, assembly GCA_964592425.1. Lineage (GTDB taxonomy): Bacteria > Chloroflexota > Chloroflexia > Chloroflexales > Chloroflexaceae > Viridilinea. The sequence continues at coordinate 31,715 of CAZQCG010000009.1, read as the reverse complement.
CTCCTCGATGGTGGCCTCGTCAGGCTCGTCGCCCGCGAGGCGCTGTGCAGCCAGCAGTTCACCCAGGCGCTGGGTGAAATAGGGGTGGCCGCACACCCGCGCATAGACCGCCTGGCCCAGGGCCTGCGCCCTGGCGGGTTCAACCCCAACCAAGCCCAGGCCATCGGCAAGTACGGCGACCGCCTCGGCCTTGCCCAGATCGCCCAGGCGCACAATCTCGCAGACATTGCGCAGGGCCGAGGCCTCGACCACGGCCAGGCGGTAAAGCTCGATCCCGCCCGCCAGCACGACCTGGGCCTTGGCCAGGGCCGGGCTGTGCAGGCGGCGCGTGTGCAGCGCCCGCAGCACATGGGCCAGATCCTCGCGAGTGGCATCGGGCAGGGTGCCAAGCTCATCAAGCAACAACACCATGCGTTCCAGCCCGTCTGCGGCCAGGACTTGCTCAAGGAAATCGCCGAGGGCTGGTGCGTCAAGGGCAACGGGCGGGGACGCTGTCGTTGGCAACTCGTGGGTGACCGCACGGGCCAGGTGGCGGTAGGCCTCGGGTGAACTGGCCCGCGGCAGGCTCTGGAAATCCACCCGGCAGACGCGCACACCCGCATCGATCCGTGCGCGCAGGCGATCTTCCAGGCGTAGCAGCACCGTTGTCTTGCCGTTCTGGCGGCCGCCGTAGATCAGCGGAAAGAAGTCGAGGTCACTCAGGCAAGCCTGCTCAAGCCGGGCAAGCTCGTCTACCCGCCCACGGAAGAGCGGGTGGTTCAGGCGCAGGGCACCTGCGCGTGTGAATGGATTGCGCGGCCGGGTCATTGGTGTAAGACCTGGTTCAAACCGGCTTGATCATCTGGAGACAACCTGCCAGCGTGCGGTGTGGGAGCTGTGGGGGCTGTGAGCAACGATCAAACTGAATTGCCCGATGCTGAAAGCTTATCTACTGTGATACGCAATGATGATCAGCTTGCGCGACCAGCAGTTGATCACCGCTCAATGGTAGCATACTTCAGCTACAGGGGCGTACTGGCTGCCCGGCACACCCCTGTAGCTCGTCGGCCCCATCCCGACGTTCGGCCCGTATGAGCCTACTGGCGGGGGGAGGGGCGGTTCGTCTTCGGCTACGTGGCGTGATACCACGTAGCCAGGGACTGGCCTGTCATTCTCCGCCGGGGCCGCGCCACCGCCCATAAGCAATGGCTCCTTCTGGCCCCAGCGACCCGCAGAATGATTGGCGACCCGCAAACCGTTGTTGTTGTTGCGGTTGCGCGAGTTGTTGTTGTTGCGGTACGCCCCGCGCACGTTCCACGGCGGAAGACCCTCCCGCCGCGCCACCCGCAGGTGGGTCGGCCAGCCCCCCTATCTCACGGCCCAGAGGCCGGCGATAGCTCATCGATCCGGCGCAACCAGCCACCGAGCAAGCGCCCGATCTCACTGCTGCGCCGCGCGCCCTCCTCATACTGTTTGAACGAAACTACCTCCAGGTCACGGGCGAGCCGCAGCAGCAGCCGCAACTCGGCCAGGGTGGCGTCGGCCTCACGCAGCAGGGTCGCCTGCTCGGCGGGGTGCTTGGTGGCAGCGATGAGCTGGCGCTGAAGGGCAAAAGCCACTTCAGGCAGGCGTCGCGCCAGCCCGCTGCGGTGCTCACGCGGGAGCTTGCCAGCCAGGGGCAACAGCCAGCGCAGGAGATCGTAGGTCTGGGTAAAGATGGGTGACTCGCTGCTCATGTGCGGTGCCCCGCAGCAAAGGGATGCGCTCGTAACAGCCGCGAGCGCAGGCGGTAGGTGTCGGCGTGCTTCGCGTGGGCGATCCAGCTCCGGATTGATGTGCGTATCCGCTGGGCGCTGAGTCGCCTGGCGCGATAGGCGCGCTGCTGGCGGCGCAGGCGGCGCACGAAGAGGCGCACGTTACCCTTGCGCAGGCGGCGATGGTCGCGGAAGAGCCGGTAGCCGACGAACTCGACCCCCTCGTCGGCGGCGTAGATGCGCGTCTTGAGCGGGTGCAGAGTCAGGCGCAAAGCGGCAGCACGCTCGTGGAGGGCCGCAAGGGCGGTGTGCAGGGTCGCCTTCTCGTTGGCAAAAATCAGCAGATCGTCGCAGTAGCGCACATGGGGCAGGCGCAACTCACGCTGGAGCAGGGTGTCGATACGGTTCAGGTAGACATTGGCCCAGAACTGGCTGGTCAGGTTGCCGATGGGCAGGCCGCGCGGGCGCAGGGCAGCGAAGAGGTCGTCGCCAGGGAAGAGCTTGAGCGTATATTCGCTGGCCAGGATGCCGTCGCCGCTGGCCATAATCCGCCGGCACAGCTCCAGGGTAAGCTGGCAGGAGATATGGCGAGCCAGCAGGCTAGCAAGCACCTGGTGATCGATGGATGGAAAAAACTGGGCGATGTCAGCCTTGAGCACATAGGGATAGCGGCGCAACAGGGCCTGGGCGTGGTCGGCGGCGCGGTGGGTGCCCTTGCCGCGCCGGCAGGCATAGGATGCGTCCGAAAAGCGCGCCTCGAAAATGGGCTCGATCACCCGCACGAGGGCATGGTGGACGACCCGGTCGCGGAAGGGTGCCGCGCTGATCTTGCGCCGCTTTGGCTCGCGGATGAAGAAGGAGCGATAGCGCCCTGGCCGGTAACTCCCGTCGCGCAACTGCTGCTCCAGCTGCAGCAAATTCGGCTCCAGGTTACGCTCGAAGGCGGCCACATCGGCGCGACGGCGCTTGCCGTGCCGGGCCGCCTGCCAGGCTGCAAAGAGATTCTCGAAGTTCGCGATCTGCGAGAACAGGTTGTTGAAACTCTTCGGCATTGCCCCCTCAAAAATATGCGCGATCCGCGCCTACGGCGCGGGTGGGGCAGGGCAGGCCCTGCCCCACACCCCATCCCTGCCCTTGCTCGCCTTCCAGTGATCGTCCCGCTCCCGCACGGCGGGAGCAGGTGAGGGCCGCCCGCACACAGAAAACAGGATTCAGGAATCAGAACCGGGCAAGCGAGAATGACTGGCGACCCGCAAACCGCCGTAGTAGTCGCGGTAGCGCGAGTCGAGGTTGAGGCGGTCCGCCCCGCGCACGTAGTTTTGCGCACTGTACCACGACCCGCCGCGCAACACACGGGTCGCGGCGTCACGTTCCAGATAGGCCTCCTCCCACTCGTCCTCCAGCTTGTACGGATACGCCTTGCGCCATTCCGTCGCGCACCACTCCCAGACGTTGCCAGCCATGTCGTGAACACCATACACGCTGATGCCGCCAGGGAAGCTACCTACCGGAGAAGGGTGTCCAAACCCCAGTTCCTTGCTATTACAGCGCCCCGCCTCCCAGCTATTGCCCCAGGGCCAGATGCGCCCGTCCGGCCCGCGGGCGGCCTTCTCCCACTCCGCCTCGCTCGGCAGCCGAAACGGGTGGCCGGTCTGCACACTCAGCCAGCGGCAGTAGGCCACCGCCTCGAACCAGGTGACATTCACTACTGGCAGATTGTCATCGCCATGCTCCAAACCACGCCAGCGCTCATCGGCAGCGCGGCGCACGGGTTTGCGCCCTGGCAAGTGCTGTAAAAGCTTTGCCAGGCCATTCTCATCATTATGGTGCCAGCCCCAGCCGACCCGTGTCCAGTATTTGCGGGTCGTGTAGCCGTCGCCTTCTACAAAGCGCCGCCATTGGGCCACAGTCACCGGGTACTTGCCAATCCAGTAGGCGGGCAACTCCAGGCGGTGCTGAGGCTTCTCGTCGTTGTCCGCCTGCCTGTCATCGTCGCCGCTGCCCATCAGGAAGGGGCCTGCGGGGATGTGCACCAGCTCTGGTATCCAGCCGTCACCGCTGAAGCGCGGGTCGGCCCCAGCGAGCACATAGCCGGAGGCTATGCGCGGCAGGTGGTGCGGGTCGTGTTCGATGACACGCAGCAGGGTTGGAACAAGGCCAGCCTCAGGCAACGGTAGCGGCGTTCCTCGTTGTAGAGCCTGCTCACGATCCAGGCTCAAGATTGGCCGGCCGAGAGCCAACTCCAGGGCGCGGGCGCGGATGGGGCCGTAGGGGGCGTGCTCAAAGGCACGCAGCAGCTCTGCCGGCTCAGGCAGGGCTGCCCGCTCCTCAAGCTGCCGCAGCGCCTCATTCGCCTGCTCCTCACTCGCTTCAGTGGAAGTCAGGGCCAGTTGGCGCAACTGCGCCAGAGTGCGCTCTTGCAGATCGAGGCTCAACTGGGTTGGCCGCTCCAGCAGCACGGCGCCGGCCAGCAGCGTGCTGGCGATCCCCGGCTGAGCCTGGAGGTGGCGAATCACCGGCGTCGCGTCGTGGCTGGCCGCGTAGAGCAGCAGTACCTCGCGCCAGGTTGGGCGATCCCAGCACTCCAGAATGCGGGCGAGCCGGCGTGTGCCATCTTCGCTGGCGGCGGCGCGGGCGGCCAGGTACTCCTGGAAGGTCAGGTGGGCAAACTGGATTTCGACATCGTTACTCCCAGGTACGTTGCCCAACTCCTGGAGCACACCGCCACGCTGGCTGATGTTCTGCTGCCAGCGCTCAGCCTCTGACTCGGCATGCCGGGTGCGGGCCGCGCCAACCTTGTCGGGTGCAAAGCCGGGGAGGAGGGTCAAGATTTCGGCCAGCCGGGCCCTGACCTGACTGCCGCGCACCACCGCGTGGGCACGGGGACTTGCGCCGTCGGCGCTCTGCTCAAACATCATCCAGGCCAACTCACGCAGCAGTCGAAGCCGCTCGTCGAGGGTCAGGTCGCTGCGGTCATCGGTCGGCTCCAGGTTTATATCAGCATCCTTGCGCCGCTCCCAGTCGCGCACCAGCATGCGCAGGGCCTCCTCGTAGAGCCGGTAGCGCTCCTCGGGGAGTTGCAAGCCGCGCCCTCGATGATCATAGTGTAGAGCGACGGTGAGCGAGAGCAGCAGGGGGTTGCGGCTCAGCCGGCGCAGACCAGGGTTGCTTGGCAGGCGCCGGATGAGGTTCTCGGCCTGGCGGTCAAACTTCCATTGCGGATCCTGGGCCAGCACGCGACGTTCACTGGACCAGATTGCTGCGTAACGGGCGCGGATGAACCGAGCCGCCTGATCCTCGTCAAGCTCTTCGACGCGGCGGCGCACAAAGCCTTCACCGTTCAGTTGGCCTTCGTAGCCGATAATGCGCGAGGTGACGACGAAGCGATTCGGGCGCCCCTTCGGTCCTGGGGGAAGTGTAGCGATCAGGCGGGCGACCAGCGTGCGTGTGTGCTCATCGCGCAGTTCATCGAAGGCGTCGAGCAGCACCAGGCACTCGCCCCGCTGCAGGCGGTCGTTGAAGAAGGCCACGGTGCAATCGTCGAGGTCGTGGTTCAGCAACAGCCCCAGCTTCTGGGTATATGCGGTGAGCAGATCGGCATCACGGCTACTCAGATCCAGGGCGCGCAGGGGAATGTAGATCGGGAACGGGCACGCGGGCCAGCCATAGAGGGCCCGCACGGTGGTCTCGCGAGAGCGATCGGGGAGTCTACCTCTTTCGCGGGCGCAAATCACTGCCAAGTGGCGCAGCAGGGTCGTCTTGCCGCTGCCCGGGTCACCCCGGATCAGCAGGCGGCGGTGTTGCCAGATCTCGGCCTGTGGCGTACTGGCTTCGGCCAGGCACTCGCGGCGCTGCTGCCACCATTTCAGCAGGTCAGCCAGGACATCGTCCTCTGCAACCAGCCAGGCGTGCAGGCGGAATGCGCCGAAGAGCCAGAGGCCACCAGCCAGCAGAGCCAGGGCGACACGCCACCAATCGAGCAGCCAGCCGCCGACGGGTGAGCGCAGAAGCCAGAGGGCGAGGGCGGCGGCAAGCATGAGCAGAACTGCTTGAGCGAGCGACCAGAGCCCCCAATAGGCCAGCTGTGCCCCGAGCCGACGGCGTGACAGAAGGTGTTGCGGACTACGCGACCTAGCGACCAGCCTGCCATCAGGCAGGCGCACCATTGGGCGGTCGGTGTTCGGATCGTCAAGCTCATCGGCATCACCCGGCTGGGCAGGGATACCGAGCCCATCACGGTCGGGCCTCAGTTTTAGCGGGCTGTAGGCCTCAAGCAAGTTGAGGTCGCTATAGGAGGATTCCTGGCTTCCGGCGAGCAGCGCCGGGGTCTTGCCGTAGGTCTGCGCCACTGACTGTAGGTAACGCGTCTCCAGGCGAGTGCCGGGCAGTAATGCACGCAGCAGAGCAACAATCCGGTCGCGGAGCAGGTAGGCCAGCGTAGCCACAGCGACAAGAAAGGCCACTATGAAGCCAACCAGCCACGGGAACAGTGGGTTCTTCAGCAGATCACTGAGCCAGGGCTGCCACAACGGCACAGCAAGCGCGGCGAGCAGCAGGCCGATGATCGTGAGGACGACGCCGACGACGGCGAAGAAGCGTTGTTCGCTATGGCCCATATACTTACCCGCTCATCATGCGATCCGCGCCTACGGCGCGGGTGGGGCAGGGCAGGCCCTGCCCCACATCCCTTCCCCTCGCTCTCCCACCTGCCTGGCTCTCCCATATGCAGGGCCGCCCACACACAGAAGACAGCAATCAGGATTCAGAACCGGGCAATTGAGAATGACTGGCGACCCGCAAACCGAAGTTGCCGTCGCGGTAGCGCGAGTTGAAGCTGACGTAGCGGTACGCCCCGCGCACGTGTTTTTGCTGGTTGTACCACGACCCGCCGCGCAACCTCCTTCCTGCGTCTGGCTCCAGGTATGCGTCGGCCCACTCGTCCTCCAGGGCATATGGGTAGCCCTTTCCATAGACTGTCGCGCACCACTCCCAGACATTGCCGGCCATGTCGAGGGCACCGTACGGGCTGGCCCCGCCGGGGAACTGCCCGACCGGTGTGGTCTGCCCAATGCCCGCCTCTTTGCTATTGCAGCGCCCGGCCTCCCATGTGTTGCCCCAGGGCCAGATGTGCCCATCCGGCCCCCGCGCCGCCTTCTCCCACTCCGCCTCGCTCGGCAGCCGGAAGGGATGGCCGGTCTGGGCGCTCAGCCAGCGGCAGTAGGCCACCGCCTCGAACCAGCTTACCATCACCACCGGGCTGGCCGCACCGTTCCACTTTGCATCGTCCCAGTAACCTGGCTTAATGATCTGCTCCTGCTCACGCCACTGCCAGCCCGCCTGCGTCCAGTAGGCCTGATTGCGATAGCCATCTCCCTCCACAAAGGGCCGGAACTGGGCGTTGGTTACCGGGGTTTTGCCGATCCAGTAGGCGGGCAACTCCAGGCGGTGCTGGGGCTTCTCGTCGCCGCGGGCCTGCTTGTCGGCGTCGCTGCTGCCCATCAGGAAGGGACCGGCGGGCACATGGATAAGTCCAAGCCCAATTTCCTGAAACTTCTTCAAGCGGTGGGCAGCACGAATGGCAGCCAGTTTTGCAGCCTTTTCATCGACCTTCGTAGCAGGCGAAGCTACAGGAGAAACAGAAGTAGATTGTGTAGGGGACTGTTTCAAGGCGTTGCGTGCTCGAATAGCCGCTAGCTTCGCTGCCTTGTCGTCTATCTGCGTCCCCGCTGATGCTGCCGTTGTTTCTCCTGCTGGTGTCGACGAACTGGAAGAGTGACCTTTGACTGCATTGGCCTCCCGAATCTGTGCGAGCCTGGCAGCTTTCTCGGCGGCTGTCAATTTTCTTGGCTCAGCAGTTTGAGGTGGTGTTTCCGGATCCTGCGGCGCAAGGGCGGGTGTGGCGGTCCGCTCATGTGGTGGCGATGCTACTGCTGATATGACAGGGGGCGCCGCTGATGGCGCGATCGGCTCGGGCACACCGAGCCGTTCGCGGAACACCGTGGCGAGCAGGGAATTGCGCGGTGCCCAGACAGCGCCGTCGCGCCGGGCCAGGCCGATCAGTTCCAGGTGGGCCATCTCGTCGTCGAGGCGACTGAAGCGTGGCTGGTCACGCAGCAGACGCCGGGCGGCCTGCTCAAGCTGGTGCTGGCGCAGGTCGTCGCGGATGCGGCGCAGCAGCGGCGGCGCGTCAGCGACGATCTCGTCCGCTGCACGTTCAACATCGGCCAGGCTCAGAGCAGCCCCGCCCGCGTGAGAGCTCGCCAGCAACTCACCCATACGCTGGGTCAGGTAGGGGTGGCCGGAGACCTGGACAAATACCGCCTGGCCCAACCTGGCGCTCAGCGGGGTGGCTACACCCGTAGCCTGCAGGCCGTCGGCGATCAGCTGCACCGCCTCCGGCTGGGGCAAGTCGGACAGGTAGATCTCCTGGCAGATATTGTGGAGCGACGAGACCTCCGTCGCTACCATGCGGTACAACTCCACCCCGCCGCTGAAGATCACCTGGAGCTTGGTGAGCGCCGGGCGCTCCAGCCGGTCGTGGAAAAACGAGCGCAACGCATTGCCCAGCGCCTCCCGTGCGTCCTCACGCAGCGCACCCAGCTCATCAAGCAGCAGGATCAGGCGCTCCACCTCGGGCGGCGCGAGCGCCGCTTCCAGCTTTGCCCCCAGCGAGGGCGCATCGGTGACGGCGGCGAGGCCCCCAGGAAAACTCAGCACCGGCTCCATCTGCCTGGCGAGGAAGGCGAAGACACGCTCCGGCGGGACGCCCTGGATCTGCTGGAAGTCGATACGGCGGATCTTCAGTGGCGGAGCAATCGCCCTCTGCAACTGCAAGAGCAGACTGGTCTTGCCGTTCTGGCGTCCACCATAGAGCACCCCGTAGTGCGTTACCTCCTCGCGGCAAAGGCGCACCAGGCGCTCAAGCTCGGCGGCACGTCCACGAAAGGCCGGGTTGCCTGCGGCGAGGGCGGTGGTTGAGAAGAAGGCCATAGAGGCAGGTTGCCCTCTTGAGCAGAGCTAGAGGATACGAATCACATTATAGCAGCAGGAAGTGATGAAGTCCGTACGTTTCGGATCAACGATCAACAATTCCAACCCTCCCGGCCTATACTGCGTCATCAGGCTGAGTAGGAGGCTGCGAAGAAAGACCGCTTTGCCCGAGTTCGTGGCGCCGACAACCAGTAGATGCGGGAACTCCGAGCGATCTTCGATGACGAGGGTGCTGTCTGGGGTAATCCCAATGATGATTGGCAACTCGGCGGGGCGCTCAATGACGCGCCCGACGTCGGTGTAGACCGTCAGCGTGTTGCCAGGCGGCGCTGGAGTTGGGCCTCCGACGCAGTGGAGTGGCGACGGCGCAGGTCGCTCAGTGCCAGCAGCTTGAGCGCCTCATTCAGCTCGTTGATCGCGTTCAGCCGGCTGCGAAGAGCGGATCGCATCAGAAAGCCAGATACTGATAGCTACGCACCGCTATGGACAGGCCCGCCCCGTTCCCTAAACCGCGTGTCGTGCGCTCGAGTCGCGCCGGGGGCACCAGAGTTTAGGGCTTTGGGAAGCCAAACGCGGAGCCAGCAGGCTCCGCATTTGGTCGTTCATGTAGCCGACTTTGCAGCCAAAGTCGCCGGGTCTGTAGCCATCCGTCCGCCTCTTCAGCATCCTCGTCTGCCTCGTTGTCCTCCTCCTCATCCTGAGATCCATCCTCGGGAGAATCTGCCGCGGAGACGACGGCGCCCTGGTAGGTCACCACTCGGGCGGGGCGAGGAAGCGCGTCAAGCCGCGGCTGTGGAGCACTCGCCCGCCTTCGAGGACCAGGCAGGCTGCGAGCTCCGGTCGCGCCTCGATCCACGCCATCCCGTCCCGGCTCCCAAGGATAAGCGCGGTCTTGGCTGCTAACTCGGCGCTCCCGCAGTCCGCAGCTACCACGGTCGCAGCGAGCACGTCGGTCACGGCGGGGCGCCCCGTGCGCGGATCGATCAGGTGGTGCTGCTCCTGCCCGCCCTGACGCCAGCGGCGGTAATCGCGCCCTGAGGTGGCGACCGCACCGGAGGCGAGTTGGAGCACCGCCAGGGACTCCTCCGCAGCGCCGAACGGACTCACGATGGCGATCGGCCAGGGGCCGCCGTCAGCCATCGCGCCACTGACTGCGATATCGCCTCCGGCGTCGACCAGGGCCGGCCCCGCCGCACTCAGCCGACGTACGGCCTCGCGCGCCACCCAACCCTTCGCCGTACCGCCAAGGTCGAGCCGTGCCCCGACCGGGAGGGTAACAGTGCGCGTCGCAGCCTCGAGGCGGATACCACGCCAGTCGGCGGCCGGCTGGGGTTCTGAGCGGCAGACGGGGAGCTTGAGCGCCAGGTCGGCAAACGGGCGGTCGTAGCCGGCAGCCTCGAGGGCGGCCAGCGCCATCGGGGTGACCAGGCCGTCGCTCAGGCGCGCGGCCTCCAGGGCTGCGGCGAGGACTTCTGCCAGGACAGGGCTTACCCGCGTCGCTACCCCGCCTGCGCGGTTGAGCTGGGAGAGCTCGCTGTCCTGGTGGAAGCGGCTCAGGCGACGTTCCCACACGGCGAACCACCCAGGAACGCGGGCGAGCCGCTCGGCGGCAGCGGCGCTCTCGGCGTCGACGACGGCCAGCATCTGGCAGCCCATGGCAAAGAAGGTGCGGGTCAGCATCAGGATCTTTCTGCAAAGCCGGTCTCGACTCGGCGTAGGATATGGCAGCATGGGGCAGGCAGGCATTGGGGCGGCTTACGCCTTGGTAGTCTGCGCCCCAGGCTTCGTGCCGGCCGAACGGCGCGCGGGCGCGGGCCTGATAACGCTGACCAGCACGCGATAGATGATGAGAAAGAGCAGGCTGCCGCCGCTGAGCCAGTAGAGAGCCTGCACCCAGGCTGTGCCGCTGTCGCTCCCGCTCATTACCCCGTGGAGCAGCACCAGCACGAAGATCACGAAGCTCAGAAAGTGAATCAGACGCCAGCCAGCCCGCCCGAGCAACGGGCGGACGTAGAAGCTCAGCCCGACGAGGCCCATCAGGTAGAGACTAACCTGGCCCATGCCGACCCAGACCACCGCCGCGCCGCCGCTGGCAAAGGGGATCAGGATCTGGGCAAGGGTGTAGTTCATGTAGCGGTCGCCGAGCAGGATGAGGGCGTGAAAGAACCCGAAAGCCAGGCCGAGGATACTGGCGTGCTCGTGCAGGTCGAAGGCCAGCGGGCCGCCCGGCCAGAGGCGGGCAAGCTGGTTGGTCATCATCAGGCCAAGAGCCATGGCGAGCCAGAGGAGAGCATAGGCGACGAAGGCCGTGGAGCGCGCCAGGTACCAGTAGACCTTGGGCTCGGGGCCGAGCAGCGAGGTGGCCAGACCGGGGAGCAGGCTCGGCAGGACGAGGGCGAGGAGCGCCCCGCCCGCTGCGGCGAGCGCGATGAGGCCGACACTTCCGATGCTCAACGAAGCGTCTGGATCGGTAGGGGCACTCGCCGTAGGGAGCGCCGTGGGATGCGTGATCAAGGGCGGGCTGTCCCGCAGCGGCTGAGCGACCCTGGCCTCGTCTGAGCTGGCCGGGTCATTGTGCGGGGCTTCAGCGCCCACCCCGACACCCGCTGCGGTCAGGCGTCGTTCAGCGTTAGCGGCTCGGATGGCGGCCAGGCGGTCAGCTTTGGGGTCAGACATTATGCGCTCCTGATAAAGGTTCGCTGGACAGACAGCTGCGGCAAACATGAAGAGCCTGTCCGAATAACTCCTGCGGGAGGGTCTGGGAGGGCCATGCCCTCCCAAAAAGTAATTAGATAACCAGGTTATCCGGATCGGCAGGAAGCATGTCGGGGTCAAGCGCGCGGATTCAACGCGATGAGCGCGTCGTGGTGACAGGGGGTGGGGCTGCGGTTACTACGCGCAATCTGGGGGCAGGGGCCTGGCTGGCTGGAACCTGGGCGACGACTACCTGGGTGGCGGGCACAGGAGCCGCCAGCGCCATTGTCGTTGGGGCATCTGGGCGAGCCAGCACCGCCCAGCCAGCCAGGGCGGCGGCGACCGCCAGCGTTGTCACCGTCTGGCGAAGGCCTCGGCTAATGATCGACTTGTTTGGCATCGGCTTCATAGGGGGAGTGCTCCGTGTCTAAATGTTCTGATGAACTCAGGATAGGGCCTGTTGCTTAAAGCTACCTTGGAACGCACCCCCTGAAGCTCCCAGCATTTCTTTAGAGTGGTTTATCCGATACCTGAATCTTCGTGAACGTACCAGAGGAGAATCCGCTCATGGGTAAGTCACCGGTTGAACGTAGTCGGCCCGAGACGCCTGTGCCGACTGACGGCTCCTGGGTCTTCACGCTGCTCCTCTTCTGGTCATACGAAAACCTGTGGGTCAGATTGCAGCAGGGTCGCGCCAACCCGCAGTGGCGGGGCGGAACGGCTATCCGTACGTGGGACAGGTCTGTAGCTCACAACTACGGTCAGTCGGACGGCGGCGGCAGCGGGTCACCCGTGACCAGCGCCAGCGCCAGCCCATCGTAGCCCTTGCTGCCGACGGTCTGGATCACGGTGGCGCTCACGCCTGCGTCGGCGGCCAGCGCCGCGTTGAAGGCCCGTGCGCCCTGCACGTTCGGGTCAGCGCTGCTCGCGTCGATCACGGCTCCATTCCGCACCACGTTGTCGGCGATGATCAGACCGCCCGTCCGGGTCAGCGCCCGCGCCCAGCGGAAGTAGGCCGCCAGGTTGACCTTGTCGGCGTCGAGGAAGACCAGGTCGAACAGCGGCAGTCCCGCCAGCGTGGCCAGCGTGGCCAGCGCCGGTCCGACCCGTACCTCGACCACATCCGCCAGGTTGGCGCGGGCCAAATTGGCGCGGGCCACCTCAGCATGCCGTGGCTCGGCTTCCAGCGTGATCAGCTGGCCTCCGGGCGGTAACGCTCGCGCAAGCCAGATCGTGCTGTAGCCGCCCAGCGTGCCGAGCTCGAGGATGCGCTGCACCGGCATCGTGCGCGCCAGCAGGTGCAGCAGCTTGCCCTGCGGCGGCGAGACATGGATTGCGGGCAGGCCCGCCGCCGCGCTCTCCGTCAGCGCCGCCTCCAGCGCGGCGTCTGGTGGGATCAGCAGGTCACTGAGGTACTGATCGATGGCGCTCCAGGTTGCCTGGGTCATGGGTTGTTCCTTGCTCATTGCGGGGGCACCTTCATGCTCCCATCGGGCGGCGCATCACCGGTCTGGCGGTTCCGCTCGATATGGCTGAGGGCTGAGGGCTGACGCCGCACGCTCACCGTAGCACTCCCTCAGCCGGCGATGGCAACCTCAGCTTCGATCTCGACCGGGATGCCGAAGGGCAGTTCAGCCATGCCGACCGCCGAGCGGGCATGGGCACCGCGCGCAGGGCCGTACAACTCCAGGATGAGGTCGGAGCAGCCGTTGATTACCGTCGGCAACTGGGTGAAGCCGGACGCGGCGTTGACCATGCCGAAGATGCGCAGCCAGGCGGTCACGCGCTCGAGATCGCCGAGCTCGCGCTTGAGGCTGGCCAGCATTGAGAGGGTGGTACGCCGCGCGGCCTGAACGGCCTCCTCAAGCGAGACCTCGGCCCCGACCTTGCCGAAGGGTGGTGCGAGGCTGCCGTCCAGCCCCTGGGGGCCGTGGCCGGAGATGAAGGCTCGCTTGCCATGGACACGCACGAAGGCGAAGGGCAGGCGCACGCCGGGCGGGGCCGGAGCAGTTGCGGGCAAGCTGAGGCCCAGCGCCTGAAGGCGGGCCTCAATCGTCGTTGCGTCAGCCATGGGTCGCTCCTGAATAAGCCGTCACGCTAGCATGATCGCGCGGCGCAACTGCGCTATAGTAGCAAGCATCCGTAAGGAACTGCGGCTGCCACCCACGGGGAAGGCCGACGCTCCGCATCAGTGTTTGCCACTGGAAGGATCGTATGCCTAAGGGGCTAACTGCGGCGGGGGCGCACCTGCCGCGCCGCAGCCGGTCTCATTGATGCCCCTGTTCGGGCGCGGTAAGCAGCGGCGTCAGCGCTGCATTCAGCGCCTGGTAACCTGCCGCACTGAGGTGCACCTCGTCGTCGGCGTAGATGTCACGGACATAGCCGTCCGGCCCGCAGAGCACGGCGGCGCTATTGAGCAGTTGCACCTCCGGGGCAACGAGGCTCACCAGCCCCTGATTAATCGCCGTAAGCGCCTCTTGGACGGCACGGCCCGCGTACGGCCCACGCGCCAGCGGGAAGATCGTCGTCAGGATGACCTGCGCCCCCAGCGTACGGGCGTCCGTCACGACAGACGCGATCGCGGCGCGAACGGCAATCACCAGCCGCTCGCGATCCGGCGAGCGGCTGGTCAGCTCAACCAGGTCGTTGACCCCCATCTGCACGACGACGACAGCAGGCCGCAGCGGCGCGGCCATCGCCTGGAAGCGTCGTGCGAGGTAGGTTGCCGAGGCGCCAGGCACGCCGGCGTTCACGCACTGGAGCCCTGGCAGGACGGGGACAGTCCACCAGTCGGCGCGCGAGTCGCCGAAGAAGATGACGCGGCGCGTTGTTGGTTCGGGTTGCATGGGTATCTGTTAGTCCGCAGGTGCCACGCAGATGAACTCGACCACATTGCCGTCGGGGTCGTCAACGTACATCGTTTCTTCATCTGGGCCGTCCGATGGTACGCCGGGTCGTGAGTGCTACGATTCTCCATTATTATAGCATCCCAGGTGCTACACCTCAAAGAGGCTGAACCCCTACGGCTTGCCGTCACCTCGGGCTTCCGTTACAATGCTGCTACGGTTTTCGGAAACTTCTTGACAGCCTAACCGATACGGACAGGCTTGCCCCCGTTCCCTAAACCGCGCGTCAGCCGTTCGAGTCGGCTCGGGGGCACCACAGTTTAGGGCTTCCTAATGCGGAGCGCCGATCCTGGTTGGATCGGCGCTCCACACGTTCGACCACCAAACTTGCCGATCAGGTGCGCGATCTTCGTTGTTGTGTCGCACTGCCTGGATACAGCAGTGATGGAATCTTGTGTCTCGGAGAACGTGATGATCACATGCAACACCCATTGCTATTACCGACTCGCTCTGGCCCTTGTTATTCTGATCGGCCTGGCCGCACTGCCGAACCAGGCCATGCCCACGCTGCTCGCCCATGTCCAATCGCCAGATATGGCATGGGAGTCAGGCGCTGCACTGCCCAATACCGCCGATCTGCCCCAGAGTCTTCCCCCAACTAGCGCTGCGTCTGGCTCCCAGTCGGGCACACGGCCAACTCTGCTAACCACACCGACTCTGTTTGCCCCCAATGGAATTCAGGGAAGCGACGGATATCGAGCAGTCCAGGCAACACTGGTACACAACGGCAACTTGTATGTGGGCGGCCACTTTTCCCACGCCGGTGGAGTGCCGGCGAATAATATCGCTCGCTGGGATGGCACATCCTGGCATGCGCTTGGCAGTGGTGTGCGATTTCTCGGCGGCGGGTATGATCCAAGCCGGGTGCAGGCTCTGGCTGCAATCGGCAACGATTTGTATGTCGGTGGCTCGTTCAGCGACGCTGGTGGGGTGCCGGCGCATCATATCGCCCGCTGGGATGGTACCAACTGGCACCGTCTAACCACAGGGATCGCTTCGGATAGCTTTTCGCCCAGCGTTACGGCACTGGCAGTCAGTGGCATGAACCTCTTCGTCGGCGGAACGTTTAGTAGCGCTGATGGCTTACCGACAGCAAATATCGCCCGCTGGGATGGCGCGAATTGGCACGCGCTGGGTGCCGGTGTCGACAGAAGCGTCTATACAATGGCAGTGACTCAAGGCAAGCTCTTTGTCGGCGGTTACTTCGACAATGCCGGCGGAGCACCAGCCTCACGCGTCGCCCAGTGGGATGGCACCGCCTGGTCCACCCTCGGGAGCGGTCTGGGCGGCCAGAATGTACAGGCGAACAGTATGCTGATCAGCGGCACTGATGTGCTGGTTGGGGGAGTGTTCAGCACCGCAGGTGACCTCCCCGCTGCCGGTGTTGCCCGCTGGGATGGCACCGCCTGGCATGTCCTTGGTTCTGGCGTGGAGGGTTTGGTTCAGGCAATGACTATCCATGACGGCAGTCTCTTTGTGGCAACGATGCTTGACAGCTCCCACCGTTCACGAATCGAGCGCTGGGATAGTATGAGTTGGAACCGCACCGGCGGCGATGCGAACGAACTCATTATGACGCTGACTGCCTTTGGGGGTGATCTGGTCGCTGGCGGCTCTTTTCGCAACATTGGCGCGGCGAGCCTCAACGGGTTGGCGCTCTGGCGCGGCGACGCCTGGCACACGATCGGTAATGGTAACGGCCTGAATGGCGCGGTCGAGGCGCTCTTGGTCAATGGCAATGACATCTACGCCGGCGGCAATTTTACCGGCGCAGGCGAGGTGCAGGCAAGCAACATTGCCCGCTGGGACGGCACCCGCTGGCATGCCCTCGGGGCGGGTGTTAACGGAAAGGTGCGCGCGCTGGCGCTGATGGGTAGCAACCTATTTGTTGGCGGCGAATTCGAGCAGGCCGGGGGGCAACCCGCCAGAGCTATCGCTCGCTGGGATGGCTCTGCCTGGCACAATCTCAGTGTCGGTGCCGAAGGCCCAGTCTATGCCCTGGCTGTGCAGGGAAATACCCTGTTTGCCGGTGGTTCGTTCAATAGCATCGGTGGGCTGCCGGCCAAGAATGTTGCGCGTTGGGATGGCAGTGAGTGGTCTGCGCTGGGCAGTGGTCTAGAATACGCACCAGTGACAGCCCTGATCTTCCATGGGGGCGATCTGATTGCTGGGGGCTCTTTTCAGCATGCTGGTGATCAGCCAGTGCGCGGGACTGCCCGCTGGGATGGCGCACAGTGGCACCAGATCGGCGATGGCACCTCTGCCTACCCTGGTCAACTGGTCTCATTTAAGGGAGCGCTCTATCGCAGTATGATCTACTCCAAGCAGATCTTGCGCTGGGATGGTTCAACTTGGTCAGCCCTCGATCCTGGTCTTCCAGGTCTTTCTAACCCGGTGACAGCAATGACTGCAGACGCCGATATGCTCTACATCGCGCTGACCGTTGCTACCGGTAGTTCGCTTGCGCGCTATGATGACACAAGCTGGCGGCAGCTCCACATGCAAATGAGTGGTGCAACCAGCGCGCTCGGTGCCAGTGGCACTGCGCTCTTTATTGGCGGCGCTTTCCTCCAGGCTGGTGGCCAGCCGTCTGGGAACATCGCCTATTGGACGCCAGCGATGGAGCCACAGCTGGGTCCAGCGGTCTGGTTGCCACTGGTGAAACGCTAGGGTTGGTTAAACTAGAGGCTCTTCATTACGCCCCTGAAGCCAAGAGACAGTCTAGTGCATCAAACAGCTTGCGCTGAACTGTCTCTCAGCAGCCCCGTCACCGTCAAGACGCCGGGTACGGCCGGGTCGGGCGGCTGATCGGCGCGCAGCAGCGACCCGAGTTCCTGCCAGACGGCCTGGCACAGGGTCACCGTCAGCGCCGAATCGGTGCTGGCCAACGGGTCGGCCAGATTGTGCAGATAGTGGGTCTGGCAGAAGTGGTGGGGCGTGAACCGCGAGTTGCTGCCGGTACGCGGCAAAGAGCGCCGACGATGCGGCACGGTCGGCGGCAGCCGCAGCCTGGCTGAGCGCTGCACCGGTTCGCGCCTTACGTTCCAACCTTGACATGCCCCACGCCAACTGCTATGATTGTAGCCAGGGATTGCACACCATCCCTGTTGGGGAGTAGCCTTCCGCCCTTGGCGGAGCTGAGCGTCGTCATTACGGCACCCTGTGCCCGGCGCTCAGGTCGTGAGCAAACGACAGGCGAGACCATCGCGCCGTTTTCATACGCCGTGACGGTCTCGCTTTTTGGTGTATGCGGGGCCAGCCATCGGAGGATATCGATGCCGCACACCCTGAACCGCAGCGCTCATGCGAAGACGCACCGCCCGGCCCTTGCTCAGGCAGAGGACTGGTATCGCCACGATCTGGTCGCCACGCTCGTCGCCCTCAACACCACTGCCAGTGGCCTCGATGACAAGGCCGCTCAGGCCCGCCTGGATGAGTACGGACCCAACGAGTTGGTCGAGAAGGGCGCCAAGAGCCCGTTCGCAATCCTCTGGGAGCAGTTCACCAACATCATGGTGCTGATCCTGATCGGCGCAGCCGGGCTCTCTCTCTTGCTCGGCAAGTTCCTTGAGGCAGGTTCGATCCTCGCCATCGTGGTGCTCTTCGCTCTCCTCGGCTTCCTTCAGGAGTACCGCGCCGAGAAGGCCATCGCCGCGCTCAAGAAGCTCGCCGTACCCAACGTTCGCGCTTTCCGCAATGGCAAGCTGGTCGAGATCTCGGCCCGCGAGCTAGTCCCCGGTGACGTGATTGCCCTGGAGGCGGGCAACCTCGTGCCCGCCGACATCCGTGTGATCGAGAGCGTCAACCTGCGCATCCAGGAGGCCGCCCTCACCGGCGAGAGTGAGCCGATCGAGAAGCACATCCTCGCCATCGACCAGGCCGAGGTGCCCCTGGGCGACCGCAAGAACATGGGCTATATGGGTACCCTGGTCACCTACGGTCGTGGTATGGCCGTAGTCGTCGCCACTGGGATGACCACCGAGCTCGGCAAGATCGCTGGCCTGCTCCAGGCCGTCAAGCACGAGCAGACCCCGCTCCAGCAGCGCCTCGACGCAGTGGGCAAGCAGCTCGCCATCGCCGGCGTCATCGTCGCCCTGCTCATCCTCGGCATCGGCCTGGCCATGGGCGAGACCTTCGCCGACATGATCCTCACCGCGATCTCGGTGGCAGTGGCCGTCATCCCCGAGGGCCTGCCAGCGGTCGTGACTTTCACTCTCGCCCTCGGTGCCCAGCGCATGCTCAAGCGTAACGCGCTCATCCGCAAGCTGCCCGCCGTCGAAACCCTCGGCTCGGTGACGACGATCTGCTCTGACAAGACCGGCACCCTCACCGAGAACCGCATGACCGTGACGATGGCCTCGGTGCCCGGCACCCAGGTTGATCTGAGCGAGCGCCTGCGCAGCGAGGCGGGCACGCTCACCCCCGGCGTCCCGCTACCTGAGCTACGCATCGGCAACCCCCAGGGCCTCGGCCTGCTGCTCGCCGGCGGTGCGCTCTGCAATGACGCCACGCTGCAGATCGACAGTGGAACCGGCAAGTACGAACTGGTTGGCGATCCAACCGAGGGCGCACTGCTCGTCGCCGCCGCACGCGGCGGGATGGTCAAACCCGACCTGCAAAAGGCATTGCCGCGCGTCGCCGAACTGCCCTTCGACAGCGACCGCAAGCGCATGACGACGATCCACAAGCGCACGGACGCCGGCCTCGACAAGAATCTCGCCCCCGTCTGGGGCAAGGACGGCTATACCTCCGCTACGCCGTTCATCGCGATCACCAAGGGCGCCGTGGACGGGCTGTTGGAGGTGACGACCCACGTCTGGGAGCAGGGCACCGCCGAGCCGCTGACCGACGCCCGCCGCGCTGCGATCCTTGCCGACAACGAGCGCATGGCCCGCAACGGCATGCGTGTGCTGGGCGTGGCTTTCCGGCCCATGCCCTCGACCGAGGGCTTCAATGAGGTCGAGACCGAGCTGATCTTCCTGGGCCTGGTCGGTATGATCGACCCGCCACGGCCCGAGGTGCGCGCCGCCGTGGCCACCTGCCGCACGGCAGGCATCCGCCCGGTGATGATCACCGGCGACCACCCGCTTACTGCCTCCTACATCGCCCGCGACCTGGGCATCGCGACCGACGCTAAGGTCATCACGGGCACCCAACTGAACACGATGAGCGACGCTGAGTTGGCGAAAGTCGTGACAACGACATCGGTGTTCGCCCGAGTGAGCCCCGAGCACAAGCTCAAGATCGTGGTGGCACTTCAGCACCAGGGCCAAGTGGTGGCAATGACCGGCGACGGGGTGAACGACGCGCCGGCGCTCAAGAAGGCCGACATCGGCGTGGCGATGGGCATCACTGGCACCGACGTCTCGAAAGAGGCAAGCGACATGGTGTTACGCGACGACAACTTCGCCACCATCGTCGCCGCCGTCGAGGAGGGCCGGGTGATCTACGACAACCTGCGCCGCTTCGTGAAGTTCGCCGTGGCGGGTAACATCGGCAAGGTGCTGGTGATGTTGCTCTGGCCCGTGCTGTTCTTCCTCTCAGGTCTGCCCCTTGAGGCGGCAGTGGCCCTCCTACCGCTGCAGCTGCTCTGGCTCAACCTGATGACCGACGGCCTGCTGGGTCTGAGTATGGGTGTCGAGCCAGCCGAGAAGAACGTGATGCGGCGGACGCCCCACAAGCCGACCAACGGCATCTTCTCGGGCGGTATGGGTTGGCAGGTGACCTGGGTGGGCATTACTATCGGTGTGCTGACCCTGGGCGTCGGGTTCTGGTACTACAGCCAGGGCTACGCCCAGTGGCAGACGGTTATGTTCACCGCACTGGCCTTCCTGCAGGTATTCCAGGCCCTCGCCACACGGTCGAACACCGAGTCGCTGTTCACGATCGGGGTGTTCTCCAACCGAGTCATGTGGGGGGTGATCGGGCTGGTCGTGGGACTGCAGCTGGTAGCGCTCTACACGCCGCTGGGCGTGTTCCTGGGGCTGGTGCCGCTGACGGCTGTGGAGTTGCTGGTTTGTGTCGGACTGGGCCTGGCCCTGTTCCTCGCCATCGAGGTGGAGAAGCTGTTCCTCCGCGGACGTGCGGCGGGAAGCCGCCGGATCGTGGCGCAGTCGTAACGATGTGAAAGCAACGAGGCCGGGGGTGCTGCGCAGCAAGGCTACACTCCACCGAACGAGGTAGCAGTCTCGGGGAGCACGGCTGGCGGTTGGCCCTCAAGTGGGATGCTGAAACGGAAGACGGCCCCGCCCTCAGGCCGGTTCTCCGCCCAGATCCGCCCGCCGTGGGCCTCGCCTATGCCCTTGCAGAGTGTGGGCCTGGACGCGCAGCCAGCGCACGGCGTGGCGCGCCCCGAACTACCCCGCAGCGACAGCCAGACAGCGTGGGCAGAGGCCGAAGAGCTCCACCAGGTGGGCGCTGATACGATAACCCGTGCGCTGCTCCAGCTGCTCGATGAGGCCCTGCACGCCGCAGTTCTCGAAGCGCTCCATCGCCCCGCAGCGCGTGCAGACGAGGTGGTGCCCGTGGCTGGCGCCCAAACTGTAACGGTGGCACTCTTCCAGTCCATGGATACGCTGGAGCAGATCGAGATCGCAAAGCAGCCGTACCGTGCGAAAGATACTGGCAATCCCCGGCGATTCCCCCCGCGCGGTGAGCCACTGCTCGATCTCATGCACGCTGAACGCACCCGAGTGGGCCGTCGCCGCCTTGAGCACCGCCAGACGCGGCCCGGTTACCTTGTAGCCCGCCTCGGTCAGCTGCTCGGCCAGGTCGGTGACAGCCGCTGGCAGCATCTCGCGGCGTACATCCAGATAGCGGCTCATCCCACCCCTCCGCTCCAGCAGCAGCTGCGGTGCGCCCGCTGCGCCACACACCTGCCACCCATTTTACCACGCCCCAACTGAGAGTAACTCTCGTTCTCGACAAAGCTCCGCCTGAATGACACACACTTCAGCCAGTAGACGGCTCCGGGCTTCCGCGCCTAAAGAGTTGAAACAGATTGCCGCGTTATGCTTCAAATAGAGTATGATGAGATTATACAGCTCTTCAGCTACCCCATCAAGAACATTTGGGCTTATCCCCAGGACATGAGCAAAGTCGCATCAGACCATCGCACGCGGATAGCGCAGATGGAACAGATCCGCGCTGCTATGCAGCAAAAAGCTCCGCGTCAATCCGTCAGATCAGCGCGATCCGCGTTCTCTTGCGGACTTTGCTCAAGCCCTAGGCTTATCCCTGGGACTAGCAGCCCGCAGACCTGTAGCCGCGATCATCGGCTGCATGAGCGCAGCCCTGAGCCCAGCAAGGCCCGTTTCGTAAGCCATATAGCGCTGACTCCTCAACGTTCAGGCGCTTTCTGCGATCATATCCAGTTTGGTGTACCACGGAGGATGAAGGTATGGAAGCTCTCTGGGAGTGGGGGGTCGCGGTCATTATCGCGCTCCAGACGGCCAGCGCGGGCATGGATGGCTTCTGGCGTGGGCTGAGTCTGCTTGGCGACGAGATCTTCTTCCTCTTGCTCATTCCACTGCTCTTCTGGTGTGTCAACCCCCGGCTGAGCATCCAGGTGGGCCTTGTGCTGATCCTCAGTACCACTCTGAATACCACCTTCAAGCTCTTGTTTGCCGGGCCACGCCCCTTCTGGTACAGTCCTGCTGTGCGCGCCCTGACGGCCGAAACCTCGTTTGGTATTCCCTCCGGCCACGCCCAGAATACGGTCAGTTTGTGGGGCGTGATCGCTGCCAGCATCGCCCGCCCATGGGCCTGGGCGGTGATGGTACTCATGGCCTTGCTGGTTGGCTGCTCACGCATGGTGCTGGGTGTCCACTTCCCCAGCGATGTGCTCTTCGGCTGGCTCCTGGGCGGGCTCACTCTTGCCGCATTCCTGACCTGGGGCGCCCCGCTCTGGCAGCGCATCGCAGGGCTGAGCCTGGCTGCCCAGCTGGGCCTTAGCTTCCTGGTCTCGCTTGGCCTGGTCGCCCTTCCGGCCCTCGTGCTGGCCATCCAGGCCAATCATGTGCTCCCGGCAGTGTGGCTGCAGAATGCCGCGCAGGCCCTGCCCAACGACCCGCCTGATCCGTGGTCGCTGGAAGCGGCCGTAACGGTCGGCGGAACCTGCTTTGGCTTCACCGCCGGTCTGCTGCTACTCCAGACGCAGGGCGGCTTTGTGGTCGCCGGCCCCTGGTGGCAACGGACAGCCCGCCTGATCCTCGGCATGATCGTCGTGCTCGCCCTCTGGGGCGGCCTGCGCGCCATCTTCCCCGACGATACGAGCCTGCTCGCAGGGGCGCTCCGCTACCTGCGCTACAGCCTGATCGGCTTCTGGATGACCCTGGGGGCACCGCTGCTCTTTCAGCAAATCGGCCTGGCCCGCAGGCCGGATCGCCCTGGCACCGTGTTCGAACTACGCTGATGGGTTATCAGACGCCCCGCCGGGGCGTCTTTACTAAGGGAAGCGGAAACATCAGGTTGCCCCAGCAGCCTGTCATGCTGAGCGCCAGCGAAGCATCTCGGCAGGGACCCTTCGCTGGCGCTCAGGGTGACAGATATCGTTGCGACGGGACAATCGGCATGATCCGCTTCCCTAAATCCTTGCCTACAGCGGTTCTCAGCAAGCTTGAGCCGACCTGCGCGTGGTGGATGGCATCCAGAGACTTGGCAACCCCTATCCCCTAACCACCATCCCCAGCGCGAAGCACTCCAAGCTGGTAGACCCGCGCCTCATAGGGTCTGAGGCTAAAGCTCGCCCCCACGCCGTCGGCCGCCTGCGGATAGTTGCTAATCAGCATTTCGGCACCAGTCAGGGTGAGCGGGGCTGGCAAACGGTCCGTGGTGCTATCAGCGCTGAAGTTGAGCAGCACCAGCAGCCGTTGATCACCAAGCGTCCGAGTAAAGGCGTAGATCTGCGCGTGTGCCTCAAGCAGCAGCGCATAGCTGCCGTAGACGATCAGCGGATGCGTCTTGCGTAGGGTGATCAGGCGCTGGTAGTAGTGCAAAACCGAGTCAGGGTCGGCAAGGGCGGCAGCCACATTGATCGTCCGGTAGTTAGGGTTCACCCCGATCCAGGGAGGGGCGCTGCTAAATCCGGCATAGGCGCTGTCGTCCCACTGCATCGGGGTACGGGCATTGTCACGGCCCCTGGCATGGATCATCGCCAGCGCCTCAGCGCTGCTCAGCCCGCGCTCTTGCACCAGCTCGCGATAGATATGCAATGTCTCGATGTCGCGGTAGGCGTCGATCGTGGCAAAACGGACATTGGTCATACCGATCTCTTCGCCCTGGTAGATGTAGGGCGTGCCCTGAAGCATGTGCAGGAAGGTTGCCAGCAGCTTGGCCGACTCAACTCGGTAGCGCGTATCATCGCCGAAACGTGAGACCGGGCGCGGCTGGTCGTGGTTAGAGAGGTAGAGGCTATTCCAGCCAATCCCGGCCAGCTCATGCTGCCAGCGGCTCATTGTGCGCCGTAGGTCCGCCAACCGCAGCCTGGTCGCGGCCCACTTGCCCAACTGCCGCTCGTGGTCGATATCAACATCCATATGCTCGAACTGGAAGACCATCTGCAACTGCCCCGTCGCCTCATTGGTGATCGTAGCCGCCTGCTCACAGGTCGCCATCGGCATCTCACCGACCGTCAGCAGGTCATAATGGGCGAGCACCTCACGCTTCATCTCAGCCAGAAACTCACCAAGCCGCGGGCCATGGGCGAAGTACTGGGCACCCGATTGATAAGGCCCGCTCCCAGTCACCGGCGCATCAGGCAGGCCGGGAGCCTTCGAGATCAGGTTGATCACATCCATTCGGAAGCCGTCAACACCCTTGCGCAGCCACCAGTGCATCAGCGCATAGATCGCCTGGCGCACCTGGGGATTTTCCCAGTTCAGATCGGGCTGCTTCTGCGAAAAAAGATGCAGATAATATTCGCCCGTCGCCTCATCATACGTCCAGGCCGAGCCACCGAAGAACGAACCCCAATTGTTGGGCTCACGTCCATCCTTGCCGGAACGCCAGATATACCAGTCGCGGTAGGGGTTATCCCGTGCTGAACGTGACGCAACGAACCAGGGGTGTTCGTCTGAGGTATGATTAACCACCAGATCCATCACCAGCTTGATCCCGCGCTGGTGCATGCCCTCAAGCAAGGCCTCCCAATCGGCGAGCGTGCCGAACTCAGGGTTGATCGCCTGATAATCACTAATATCGTAGCCATTATCATCGTTAGGCGACTGGTAGACCGGCGAGAGCCAGACCACATCAACCCCCAACTGCTGAAGATAATCAAGCCGCGCAATGATCCCGCGCAAATCACCCACACCATCGCCATTGCTATCCTGAAAGCTGCGCGGGTAGATCTGATAGACGACACTCTCTTTCCACCAGGAGCGCTGCATAAGGAGTTTTACCTCTCCGTGATCCAAAACTACTGTAGCGATCCTCCGCCACTTGTGAAACCTGTCAGGTGCGGCCAGCCTTGAATAACCGCTTTCTGATGCGTCAGAGGCCACGCCTGGCAGATTTACGACCCCGATA
This sequence comes from uncultured Chloroflexaceae bacterium, assembly GCA_964592425.1. Classification (GTDB taxonomy): domain Bacteria; phylum Chloroflexota; class Chloroflexia; order Chloroflexales; family Chloroflexaceae; genus Viridilinea. Next base: position 6,865 of record CAZQCG010000009.1, on the reverse strand, counting down.
GGGGCTATAAGCTAGGGCCAGGCTCCTCTTCGGCCAGAAAGTTGCGCACCAGGGTGGCAAAATGAGCGGGCTGCTCGTAGCGGATGCAATGGCCGACACCGGGCATATGGGCGATGCGCAACCGTGGGTTGCAGGCCCTCAATTGCTCGGCCACCTCTGCCGAGACAACTGCGCCCAGGGTCGGTTCGCCCGTGACCAGCAGTGTTGGCACCCCTATGCGGGCGACAAGCGCGGTGAAATCGGTGGGCGGAAGCTGAAACCAGTCGAAGACCTTGAGTTTCGTCTCCAGCTTGGCCCTGGCCCAGGTAGCCAGAACATCGGCAGACCAGCGCGGGTTCTCGGCACGACCCTTTGCGATCAAGGCGGCCTCGCTCAGCGCCAGGGTTGCCGCATGCTCTTCCGGCCATGCCCGCAACAGCCGGTCCGCCCATCCCGCCGCTGAGATGAAAGCCGGATCTTCAAGGATCACCTTGCCGATCTTCCCCGGCGCAGTGGCGGCGATCAGGGCTGCCGTGAGGCCCCCCATCGAGTGCCCAATCAGCGCAGGACGGTCGAGTCCCAGCTCATCGATCAGGGCCAGCGCATCAGCAGCCCGATCCTCGGCACGATAGCCCGTCTCAGGCACTGCCGAACCTCCATGGCCGCGGGCATCAGGCATAATCAGATCGTAATCGTCCTCCAGATCACGCGCCAGGCGCGTCCAGCAGGCACCATTGTCGGTCAGACCGTGGAGCAGCACAACCGGCGGGTGCGCCCCGCCTGTGCGCAGGTAGGCCATCTCGATAGCGTTGGCCCTCACGCGCCCGTTTGTCCATGGCTGCATTAGCGATTCTCCTCTGCGCCCTCCAGGTCATTGATCTCAATCAGCAGCTTGCCAGCCGTATGACCAGCCTCGATTGTCTCATGGGCCGCCGCAATCTCGTCCAGGCTGAAGCGCTGAACGGCCACCGGGCGGAACGGGCCGCTTGCCAGGGCCGCGTTGATGTCGGCGATAGCAGCCTGGTGCGCGGCCTCACCCATCAGATAGACCAGCACAAAACGCAGGGTCAGATCCTTCCACAAGAGTTGACCAAAGGGCAGCGTCGGCATCACGTTCGCATCCGAGGCATAGGTGGCGATCACCCCACTCGACTTAACGGCCTGCAAGCTCAGCGGCAGATTGGTGGCAAAGGCAACCTCGATCACTCGGTCAACTCCCACCCCGCCGGTCAGGCTATGCACCCGGCTCACGACATCCTCTTCGCGGTAGTTGATCACATGGTCAGCCCCGATGGCCCGGGCCTGGGCCGCCTTCTCCGCCGAGCTCACCGTTGCGATCACCGTCGCCCCAGCCCACCTGGCGAGTTGCACTGCATACTGGCCGACCCCACCCACCGCGCCGGTGACCAGCACCGTCTTGGCCTTGAGCGGCCCGTCGGCGAAGAGACAGCGGTGGGCGGTCATCGCAGCAATACCGAGGCAGGCCCCATCGCTGAAGCTAACCCCCGCAGGCAGAGGTACCGCGTTACCCTCCGGCACAACCACATACTCAGCGGCGGTGCCGCTGGTGCGCCCCCACTGGGCCTCGTAGAGCCAGACACGCTCACCAAGCCGCGCCTGACTGACGCCCGGCCCGACCGCGTCGATCACGCCTGCGCCATCTTCGTGGGGAATGATGCGCGGAAAGGGCAGGCTCGTCTGCCCACGCCAGGCACTACGGCTCTTCGTATCGATCGGATTGAGGCCGGAGACGGCAACGCGCACCCGCACTTCGCCGGTAGCCGGCTCAGGCACAGGCAGCATACCCACCTGCAACACCTCGCGTGCGGGGCCTTTGCGCTCGTACCAGGCCGCACGCATCGTCGCCGGAGTCGTTGCTCTACTCATCAGGTCTCCTTCTAGATCTGGCGTAGCATCGCCACCTCGTCGCAACGATCCTGCTTGAAGCACGTTGCGCAGTCCTGCCAGATTTTATGCGGCAGGTTCAGCTTGGGTAACTCGTGGAAGCCCAGCCGGGAGAAGAAGCCGACCTGTAGCGTAAGGGTGAAGAGGGTGGGTATCCCCAACTCACGCGCCTCGTCGAAGAGCGGCTCGACCAACCGTCGGCCCAGGCCACGCCCCTGGAAATCAGGATGGACGGCCAGGCTGACAACTTCGGCGATGTCGGCCCAGGTAATATGCAACGCCGCGCAGCCAACCACCTCGTCGTCGGCCTCGGCCACGTTGAACGAGCGCACCCGGTTGTACATCTGGTCGAGCGTCTTGGGCAGCATATCGCCACGGGTTGCATAGTAGTTGATGAGCTCGTAGAGGCGCGGTACGTCACCCACCCGCGCCCGGCGGATGCGCAGAACCGCATCGGCGGGTGCGTGCAACCGTGGCAAAATGACGGCAGGCTGGTAGAGCAGGCTGGTCATCGTCTGGTCTTTTCTCCTTGTTTAATCGAGCAGTTCACGCCAGCGTATACACTGTTCGCGCACCCGCAGTGGCGCCGTACCGCCCAGGCTCTCTTTGCGAGCGACACTGCGCGCAAAGTCGAAGATCGCATAGACTCCCGCATCCAGGGCGGGCGCAATGGCCTGGTATTCCTCCAGCGGTAGCTCGCGCAGGCTCAGGCGCAGTTCCAATGCCCGCCGTACCAGGCGTCCCGCCTGGCCATGGGCCTCACGGAAGGGGCTACCCAGGCGCACCAACTCATCAGCCAGGTCAGTTGCCAGCATCGCATCATCAAGCGCTGCCGCCATGCGCTCAGGCCGGACACTCAGGGTGGCTACGGCTGCCGCCGCCACCTGCAAGCCCAGGTCGAGGTTGTCGAGGCTGTCGAAGAAGCCCTCTTTATCCTCCTGCAGATCCTTATTGTAGGTCATCGGCAGGCCCTTGAGCACCGTCAACAGGGCAACCAGGTTGCCGATCAGGCGGCCACTCTTGCCGCGCAGCAGTTCCATACTATCGGGATTCTTCTTCTGCGGCATCAGACTTGAGCCGGTACTGTAGGCGTCAGCCAGCTCGACAAAGCCGAACTCGCTGCTGCTGTAGAGGATCAGATCTTCAGCCAGGCGGCTCAAATGGATGCCCGTCAGAGCAAACGTGAAGTGCAACTCGGCCAGGTAATCCCGGTCGGCAACCGCGTCCAGAGAGTTGCCAGCAACGGCGTCAAACTCATCCAGCGCTTCGGTCAGCCGCTCGCGCTCCACACCCAGGCTGTTGCCTGCCAGGGCGCCTGCCCCAAGCGGGAGGATCCGTGCCCGCGTGGTAGCATCCGCAAGCCGCTGGCAATCACGCTCGAGCATCTCGACATAGGCCAGGCACCAGTGGCCAAAAGTGATCGGCTGGGCCCGCTGCAAGTGGGTGTAGCCTGGCATCAGCGTGGCCGTATGCTGCTCGGCCTGGCCGAGCAGGGCCAGCTGCAGGCCCCGTAGCCGTTCGCCCACCAGGCGCGCCGCCGCAATCGCAAAGAGGCGCATGTCGGTCGCCACCTGGTCATTGCGCGAGCGCCCGGTATGCAGCTTGAGGGCCGTCGGGCCGATCAGCTCGTGCAAGCGTCGCTCGACCGCTGTGTGGATATCCTCGTCGCCCTCGGCAACCACAAAGCTGGCCCTGGCCAGTTCGTGCCGCACCAGCTCAAGCCCCTGGTGCAGCGCCTCGCCCTCCTCCGCACTAATCAGGCGCGCCTCCTCCAGGGCGCGCGCCCAGGCCAGGCTCCCGTCGATATCCTGCTCGGCCAGGCGCCGGTCAAAGCGGAACGAGTCGTTGAAGTGCCGCATGGTTGCGGCCGTCGGCTCGGCAAAACGCCCGCCCCATAGTTTGTGATCCATACACCCTCTGGCTCTCTGTTTCTACAACGGCAACTGGTCAACGCGCTGATAGTTCGGTGGGGCCATACTGTGGGTTACCAGCAGACGCCAGTAGGCCGCTACCAACGCGCCAGCCAGGGGGACAATCGTCTGTAGCTCATGAGCGGCGAGCAACTCGGTCGCCAGCCGGGCATAGCCCTCCGGGCAGAGGGGCAAGCTGAAGCTCTGCTCAAGCCCGGCGTAACCGGCCCGGGTTACCCAGCGCCGGTTGAGCAAGCATAGGCTCTGCTGGAGTTCGTAGACCAGGGCTGAAGCTGCCGGGAGTGCGTCCCGCCAGGCACCCCTGGCCGCACTAGACCGGATGCGCCCGTAGGTAGGAAAGACAAGCTGCGGCAGGTGGCGCGCCGCAGCGATCAGGAACTGCTGTTCATCCAGGGCCATACCTAACTCGCGCCAGCGCGTGAGCGTGGCGGTCTCGCCAGCCAGCGGGCGCAACTCAGCCAGCATGCCCATCCAACGCGGCCAGGCCAGCCCCGGCTCACGCAGATCAGCCTCGAGGCGCTCAAGCGGCACGATCAACAGGTCGAGCGTCAGCCCTTGCAACACAAAGCTGCGGCTGGGTGGCCCAGCGGCATCGCGCAGCACCACCAGCAGATCGAGGTCCGACCACTCGGTCACCTCGCCGCGCAGCGTCGAGCCATAGAGCCCGGCCAGCAGCAGCCTGTCGCCATAGCGCGTCCTGAATTGCGCGGTAAGCTCCTGGGCCAGCCTGTTGCGTGCGCTAAGATCGATCATACTTCAGGTGCGGTACTCGGCATTGATACGGATATAACCCTCGGTCAGATCGCAAGTCCAGACGGTCGCTGTACCACTCCCAAGACCCAGGTCGGCCTCGATCAGCACCTCGGCAACATTGAGCCGATCACTTGCGGCTTGCTCATCAAAGGGCACCGGCAGGCCGCCTTCGAGCACACGCAGCCCAGCGAAGTCGAGCACCACCCGTTCGGGATCAACCTCGGCACCGCTATAGCCGATGGCACAGAGCACGCGGCCCCAGTTGGGATCGGCCCCATAGAGCGCCGTCTTAACAAGCGGCGACCTGGCGATGGTCATCGCGGCCAGGCGGGCATCGCCCTCGCTGATCGCCCCACGCACCGTGATCGTCACAAAGCGTGTTGCGCCCTCGCCGTCACGGACGACCGCATGGGCCAGTTGCTGGCAGAGACCGGTAAGTGCAGCCTGAAAGGCGACCCCATCAGGGCTTGCCAGATCTTCAATTGGCGGATTGCCTGCCGCACCGTTGGCCATCACCAGCAGCGTATCGTTCGTACTGGTATCACCGTCAATGCTGATACTGTTGAAGCTCAGATTCACCGCCTGGCGCACCGCCGCCTGCAAAGCTGTCGGGCTGATCGCCGCATCACTGGTGACAGCGCAGAGCAAGGTCGCCATATTCGGATGGATCATGCCAGCCCCCTTGGCCATGCCGCCCAGGCTGACCGTGGTGCCCGAAGGCAGGCTCACACGCAGGGCAGCGTGTTTGGGGTGCGTATCGGTTGTCATGATCGCCCGCGCTGCCGCCGGCCCGGCCGTGGGGCTGAGCGCCTGGGCCGCTGCTGTGATCCCGGCCAGGATCTTCGCCGTCGGCAGCGGCACGCCGATTGTTCCGGTGGACATCACAAAGACCGTATCGCGCGGCAGGCCAAGCGCCTGCTCGGTGGCACGCACCATCGCCTCAGCGCCAGCCGCACCGTCAATACCGGTACAGGCATTGGCATTGCCCGCGTTCACCACCAGGGCCTGCAAAATACCGCCGCTGCGAGTCATCAGCGCCTGGTCGTAGTGTACCGGTGCCGCCTTGACCCGGTTGGTCGTAAAGACGGCTGCTGCGCTACAGGGTCGCTCACTCACCACCAGGGCCAGATCGTCGCGGCCCTGATACTTGATCCCGCAGGCCCATGTACTCGCCCGCCAGCCAGTCGGCGTCGTCACGCTCCCAGTTTCTACCAGGGTTACACTCATAGGTCCTTACTCCGTCGGTACCGGCGTAGCAGGATGGCCATTGCCGGCAAGATCGGTATCCTCCCAGCGCAGCGACTCACTTGCGCCGATGTCATGCAGATGGGCAATATCGTTATAGCTATTCAAACGCCACAGCATGCGCCCTCGGCGCTGCAGGCGCTCCCAATGGGTGATACTGGTATTGCGAGTATGGAAATCGGTCGGCGGCAAGACCAGGGCAGGCATCTGGAAGAAATGGATGAAGGAGCCATCGATCACCCCGCCGTGGCAAACGATCACAATCGTCTTGGCAGCGTGCTCCTCAGTGATGCGCCTGAAAGCACGGGCGACCCGCAGCATAAAATCGCCCCAACTCTCACCACCGGGGGCAATCGGTCGCAGCGGGTACGCTTCAAAATCAGGTGTCCCGAACTTACCCCAGGCCTCCTGGTTGGTCATCCCATCGGCCTCACCGATCATCAACTCCTGCACCTCGTCATCAAGTTGGACGGGCAGGTTGAGGGCTGGCTGGATAATCTCGGCCGTCTGGCGGGCGCGCGGCAGCGTACTGGCGATCAGCACATCGGCCTTAATCTCGCCATGGGCGAGCCGGTCACGCAAACGTTCGGCCTGGGCCACCCCACGCGGCGTCAGGCCACGATCGCCGCGCATGCCCGTCACAATCGGCTGGACATTGCCCCAGGCCTCGCCGTGGCGGATCAGATAGAGTTGAGTCATAGCTTTTGTGTGGTTCATCCTGGGCGGCCTGACGAGCAAGCCGCAGACAATAAAAGGAGCCAGCCTGCCCTCGGGCAAAGCTGGCTTGCAACCATACGGCGAACAAGCGAAGCTAGCCGGGGCGTGTGGCCGGCTGACGACGGGAACGACGACGGAGGCAGCGCACCATGGGCACATGCTCAACCATACTTCGCTCGGTCTGCCACCACCACATTGCCGACTACCTTCGTGTTTGTGCAACATTTCTACGGAACGGCGTGAGTATAGCACAGGCCCAGAGCAGCGTCAACGCACCCCAAGTGACCGTTAGGGTTTGGGGACTACTTCTGCCAGGCCCTCCGGGGGCCAGTTGA
>CAZQCG010000008.1:0-147230 GCA_964592425.1 uncultured Chloroflexaceae bacterium | reverse complement strand
CAAGTCGTCATGCCGCTCTCCAAAGCCGTAAATGCCATGTGTTAGTTACTCAGCTGGAAGCTCTGGCGGTGGAAATTGGCAATGTCATCATCCACCATCAAACAGAAGAAGCCCTGCAGTCCAGCCGCAAACAGCTGAACCAGGCTCTGATTGCCGCACGTATGGGCACATGGCGCTGGCATATCCCCACTAACCGTATGGAATGGTCGCCTGAAGCGGCACAAATCTTTGGAATTGACTCTGGCCAGAATGATTTCAGCAGAGTGTTGGAGCAATTCTATCCAGAGGATCGGATGTGGTTGGAAAGTTTAATCCAAGAAGCCCTTGCTGAAAAGAAAATGCTGCAGTTCGAATACCGCATGATGAATTCTAACGGACAAATTGTGTGGGTTACCACCTATGGGAATATCGAATATGATACGGACGGTAAGCCACTGATAGTCACGGGTTTGATCCAGGACATTACCGAACGCAAACACGCTCAGGAAGAACTGCACCTTGCCGAACAGCGTTACCGCGCGATGATTGAAAACGCGCCGGATGGGATTGTCCTGATCGATATGAATGGCAATTTCAAATACACGAGCCCTTCAGTGGAGCGGATCTTTGGCTATATGCAGGCAGACCTGTCAGACTGTAACCCCGTATCAATGACCCACCCCGAAGATTTGCCACTAGTATTGACAGAATTGGCGACGTTAACTGAAGATCCCAACTATATTCCCACATTGCAGTATCGATTCTTGCACAAAAACGGTGGGTGGCGCTGGATAGAAAGCACCTTCAGCAACCTGATCGCCATGCCAAACATCGAAGCCATCATCATCAACTTCCGCGATATCCACGAACGCAGGCTGGCAGAAGAAGAGTTGCGTAAGAGCCAGGAGTTGCTCAAAGAAGCCCAACGGATCGGTCGCATCGCTTATATGGAATGGAATATCAATGATCAGCATTTGATTTGCTCGGATGAGATTTATGAAATTTTCGACCTGCCCAAAGGTATAACTATTTCCCGGCAGATCATCGCCAATATGATGATGCCCGGCGAATGTGAGCGTATTGAGCAACTGGACTTGCTGGCCATGCAGCAACATAGCGACATGAACTATGACTATATCATCCAAACCAACAATGGGGAGAGGCGTTGCCTCCACCAGATTGGTAAAATGACCTACAGCGCCGATGGGATGCCCATCCGCATGATGATGATCATCCAGGATGTTACCCAGAGAAAACAGGCCGAAGCAAACCTACGCGCCAGCGAAGAAAAATATCGTGGGTTGATGGAAAGTCTCGATAACGCTGTATCTACGGTAGATTATGACGGCCACTTCCTGTACATGAATGATATGGCAGCGGAAAAACTGGGCGGCAAGCCGCAGGATTTCATCGGCAAGACTATGAAAGGAGTTTTCCCCGCGCCGCTCGCCGCGTATCAACTAGCCGGTGTTCAACAGATTTTCAGAACGAACCAGAAGACAGCCTTTGAAGCCCCAAGTTTGGGCGGCGAGGGATTACGCTGGTATCGTTTTACTCTGCAACCGATCCATGACGAAAGCGGCAGGGTGGTTCAGGTTTTGATCAATGCCACAGATATCCACGACCTTAAAACCGCCCAGCAAGGCTTACAAGATTTGAATTACACACTCGAAGAACGTGTCAGGGAGCGCACCGCCCAGGTGCAGGATCTGTATGATAACGCGCCAGTGGGCTATCACTCTCTGGATGCCGAAGCCAGGTTTCTTGCCATCAATCAGACCGAACTGAGCTGGTTGGGGTATGAGCGCGAAGAATTGCTGGGCCAGCCCATTTCTTCTATCTTCACTGCTCAAACGGCAGAAGCGTTCCGGGCACTCTTTGCCCACTTCAAAATCACCGGACACATCGGCAACCAGGAGGTTGAGGTGATCCGTAAAGATGGCACTACGTTCCCCGTTATGCTCAATGCTACCGCCATCTATGATGAGGATGGCCAGTATCTGTCGAGCCGTAGTTCCATGACCGATATCACCGAGCGTAAACAGGCAGAGAACGAACTTACACGCAATATCAATTTCATAAACGCTCTGCTGAATGCCATCCCAACGCCTGTGTTCTACAAGAATAAGGATGGATTCTATCAGGGCTGTAATCAAGCTTTTGTGGAGATTATGGGCAAGACCGTCGAGCATATCAGAGGCAAAACAGCCTATGAGTTGTGGCCCGACGCAAATGCCGCGCTCTATCATCAAAAAGATCTTGAGTTGATGCAAAGCGGTGAACGTCAGGTCTATGAAGCCACAGTAACCGATAAAGATGGGCATGTGCGCCCCGCCATCTTTGTGAAAGATATTTTCTACGATGAGAGTGGCGGGGTGGCCGGGTTGGTCGGCGCGTTTATCGATATTACCGAACGCAAACGTGTAGAGCAAACGTTGCAGAGGGCAAATGCTGAGCTGCAGCGCGTCATGCGGATCAAGGATGAATTCCTGGCCAGTATGAGCCATGAGTTACGCACCCCGCTCAATGCCATTTTGGGGCTCTCCCAGAGCATGATCGAACAGTTCATCGGGCCGCTAAATGACCGCCAGTTCCACGCGATGCAAACCATCGAAGAGAGCGGACGTCACCTGCTTGAGTTGATCAATGATATTCTCGATCTCTCCAAACTCTCGGCAAACCAGATAACCCTGGAACTGCAGCCTGTTTTTGTGCGCGGGCTGTGCGATGCCAGCCTGCTATTTATCCGTGAGGCGGCGCGCAAGAAATATCTCCAGGTGACCAGCTTGCTCGATCCAGCGGTGGAATACATGCAGGCCGACGAGCGGCGGCTCAAACAGATCCTGGTCAACCTGTTGAGCAATGCCGTCAAATTTACCCCTGAAGGTGGCGCAATCGAATTGCGGGTGACGGGTACGCTCGATAAGCTGGCGGTTCATTTCTCCGTCAGCGATACAGGCATCGGCATTGCGCCGGAAAACATCGAGCGCCTGTTCCAACCCTTTGTCCAGTTAGATAGCGGGCTCAATCGCCAGTTTGAAGGCACCGGCCTGGGCTTGTCACTTGTTGCGCGTATGACAGAGTTGCACGGCGGCAGTGTGTCGGTTGAAAGCGAGCTGGGTAGGGGCAGCACCTTCACGATCAGCTTGCCGTGGGTTAGCGCTGCGCCCTTCTCGGCAGGTACCAAAGACCAGCCAGAGGCACCTGCCCCAGATATGCAAAAGGCTCTTCCTCTCGGTAGTAAAAAACGGCTGATTTTGATTGCCGAGGATAATGAATTCAACATTGTTATGCTCTCCACCTACCTGCAAGCTATGGGCTATCAGCTTGCCATTGCGCGAAATGGCGATGAAGCACTGAAATATGCGCGCTCCAAACGCCCTGACCTGATCTTGATGGATTTGCAAATGCCGGTGCTGGATGGCCTGGAAGCCACGCGCCGCTTGCGTGCTGAAAACGACTCGCAGATTGCCAACATTCCAGTGCTTGCGCTGACTGCCCTGGCAATGCCCTCTGACCGCCGCCGCGCAATCGAAGCTGGCGCAAACGAATACTTGAGCAAACCGGTGGACTTGAAACAACTCATCGACCTCATCGACCATCTGACCGAGGAGCAATACTATGACATCGAAAATCCTGATCCTCGATGATGAGACCAGCGCCCATCAGGTCATTGAGAACTTTGTCTTATCGGAGGGCTACGCCCTGCGGTTTGCTGCTAACGGTGTCGAAGGCCTGGATCAGGCGCGCGCCTGGCAGCCAGATGTGATCCTGTGTGATGTCATGATGCCGGTCATGGATGGACTCGAGTTTTGTCGGCACATCCGCGCCGATGCTAGCCTTGAGCACGTGCCGATTATCCTGATTACCGCGCTGAACGATCGCCATGCGAAACTGAGCGGGCTGGAAGCTGGCGCAGATGACTTTATCTCCAAGCCGGTGGATGCTTATGAATTGCGTGCCCGCCTACGTACGATCACGCGCCTGGATCGCTTTCGCAAACTCAATGATGAGCGTGCCAAACTTGAAGCGGAGTCTGTTCGCCGCCGCATCCTCTTTGAAGAGTCGCCGGATGGCATTCTGGTCATCGATCCGCAAACAGCTGGGTTTGTCGAATTTAATACCACAGCCCATACGCAACTTGGCTATACCCGTGAGGAATTTGCCCACCTGCACATTTTCGATGTGGAAGCGCAGGAGAACGTCGAAGAAACCCGTAAGCATATCGGCGAAGTGATCCAACATGGCAGGTCAGACTTCGAGACCTTGCAGCGTACCAAACAGGGTGAACTCCGGAATGTACATGTTATTGCCCAGATCGTGGAAATCCTGGGGAAACCGGCTTATTATTGCACCTGGCGTGATGTCACTGAACGTAAACGGGTCGAAGAAGCATTGCGTATCAGCGAGGCACACTTTTCTACCATATTCCACTCTAGTCCGAATGCCATTGCGCTTGCACGCATAGCAGATAATAAGATAATCGACGTGAATGAAGCCTGGGAGGAGATCACCCGCTGGTCAAAGGAAGAAGCAGTTGGAAAAAATCCGCAGGAATTGAACTTGTGGGCCGATCTGTCTGAGCGCGAACAGATGAAGGCTCAGCTTATCGAACACGGTGACTTGAGGGGATTTGAGATAAAAATGCAGCCCCGCTTTGGCTCGTTGTTGAGTTTGTTGATGTCAGCTGAGCTCATTATCTTGCAGGGCGAGCCTTGTGTGTTGACCATAGCGCAAGATATTACTGCGCGCAAGCAGGTCGAGGAGCGCCTGCGCGCTGAGCAACTGCGCTTTGCCAAGATTGCTGACGCCATCCCTGGCGTGATCTATACGTTCATGCTGAGCCCCGATGGGACGCTCTCTATTCCCTACGCCAACAAGATGTTTGAGGAGATCTATGGGCTGACCCTGGCCGATGTCCATAAGACCATCGATCCACTGATTGCACGTGTGCCGCCTGACCAGGTCGCCGAGCTGGCCGAGGCGGTCCGCCAGTCGGCTCGCACGCTCCAACCCTGGCGCAATGAGTACCGCTACCACCATCCGCTCAAGGGCGAGATCTGGCTGGAGGGCTACTCTATGCCCGTCCGTGAGCCCGATGGCACAATTCTCTGGTACGGCTTCACCACCGATGTTACCGAGCGCAGACAGTCCGAAGAGCAGTTGCGCGAGCGTCAGCTGCGCCTCGATCTGGCGCTCAAGGGTGCCAACCTGGGCGTGTGGGACTGGTACGTGCAGACGGGCCATGCTGTCTTCAACGAGCGTTGGGCCGAGATGGTCGGCTATACCCTGGCCGAGCTTGCGCCGATCAACATCCACACCTGGCTCGACCTGTGTCACCCCGATGACCTGGAGCGCTCGTCGGCGCTACTGGAGCAGCACTTCGCCGGGATGAGCGAGTTCTACGAGTGTGAGGCCCGGCTCCGCCATAAGGACGGCCACTGGATCTGGGTAGTTGATCGCGGACAGGTGGTTGAGTGGGCCGTCGACGGCAAGCCCCTGCGCATGGCTGGCACCCACCTGGACATCACCGCACGCAAGCAGGCCGAGCAGGCACTTGTAGAGCTGAACCAGACCCTTGAGCGGCGCGTGCGTGAGCGCACCGCCGAGGTTCAGGATCTCTACGAGAATGCACCCGTCGGCTACCACGCCCTCGACGCAAACGGCACCATGCTGATGGTCAACCAGACCCAGCTGGACTGGCTGGGCTACGCCCGCGAGGAGCTGATCGGCCAGTCGGTGACCCACTTCATGAGCCCGGCCAGTATGGCCGCGTTTGTCGAGAACTTCCCGGCTTTTAGAGAGCACGGGAGCGTGCGTGATATCGAGTTTGAGATGGTGCGTAAGGATGGCACGCTCATCCCGGTCCTGCTTAGCGCTACCGCTGTCTATGACGAGCACGGCGAGTATGTGATGAGTCGCTCGACGGTCTTTGACAACAGTGAGCGCAAGCAGGCCGATCTCGCCCTGCGCGAAAGTGAGGAGCAGAACCGCCTGCTCTTCGAGGAGTCGCCGGACGCGATCGTGCTGTTCCGTGCGGACGGCACGCTTGCCCAGTTCAACCGGGCCTTCGAGCAGTTGACAGGCTACCGCGCTACCCAGTTGCTCGACCAGACCCTTGCTAGCGTTGGGCTGATGTCGCAAGAGATGGGCACACAGTTTGTCAGCCTGATGACCGAGCACTTCCAATTCACTACAAGCTTTGCGTCCGTCGAACTGCGCCTGCGGCAGGCCAGCGGTAAGTTTTGCGACGTTGGGGTGCGCGTCTTCGGCCTCTCAATCCGCGGGCAGCCGCATTACCTTACAACGATGCGCGACATCACCAGCGAGAAGCAGGTCGCGGAGACCCTGCGCCAGGCTAATGCTGAGTTCGCCCGGGCAGGGCAGGCGAAGGACGAGTTCCTGGCCAATATGAGCCACGAGTTGCGCACGCCGCTCAATGCCATCCTCGGTATCAGCGAGACCTTGCTCGAAGCGATCCGCGGCCCGCTCAACTCGTACCAGCAGACGATGGTGCGCAACATTGAGGCCAGCGGACGTCACTTGCTGGCCCTGATCACCGATATCCTCGATCTCTCGAAGGTCGAGGCTGGACGGCTGGAGTTGCAGATCGAGCACATGAGCGTGTCTGAGGTGTGTCAGACCAGCCTGCTCTTTGTCAGGGAACAGGCAACCAAGAAAGCCCTGCGGCTGAGCTTTACCCTGAATGACCAGCTTGCGATGATGGAGTCCGACCCCCGACGCCTCAAACAAATGCTGGTTAACCTCCTCTCTAACGCGGTCAAGTTCACCCCGGACGGAGGCGCCGTGCGCCTGAAGGTGGAAGTTGATGCCGAAGTTGGGGTGATCCGCTTTGCAGTGCAGGATACCGGCATCGGTATCACGCCCGAGGACTTGACCCGACTCTTCCAGCCCTTCAACCAGCTCGACTCAAGCCTGAGCCGCCAGCACGAGGGCACCGGATTGGGGCTGGCTCTGGTGCGCCGCCTGGCCGAGCTCCATGGCGGCAGCGTGACGGTTGAGAGTATTCCTGACCAGGGCAGCTGCTTCACGATCATTCTGCCCTACGGCATCCCACCCTCAACAAAAGGCAAGCCGCACGCGTTGGCATCGGATCACGTCAATCATTCCACGCCGATCCACTCGGCACTGGTTGTGGAAGACTCGGACAGCGCGGTGGAGCAACTGGTGCGTTACCTGCAAGAGTCAAACATACGGGTCTTCGTCCACCGCCAGGGCATGGGCGTGTTGGAGCAGGCCATCCGTCTCCAGCCCACGGTGATCTTCCTCGACATCCTGATGCCGGATCGCTCGGGGTGGGTCGTGCTGGCCCAGCTCAAGGCCGACCAGTGTACTTGTGACATCCCGGTGGTGATCGTTTCGGTGGTGGACGACCGGACGGGTGGTCTGGCCGCTGGCGCGACCGAGTATATTCTCAAGCCGTTCACCCGGGAGACCCTGCGCCGCGTACTCAATACTGTTGCCACAGGGCATAATCCACAGCAGGCCCTGGTGATCGTGCCGCAGCTGGCGCTATCGCCCTCAGGCGGACCCCACATCCTCCTGGTTGAGGACAACGAGGCCAACATTCTGACCATCAGCGACTACCTGCAGGGTCACGGCTATGCGTTGAGCGTGGCACGCAACGGCCGGGAGGCCCTGTGTCGGATCGATGAGATCCAGCCCGATCTGATCCTGATGGATATCCAGATGCCTGAGCTGGATGGGCTAGAGATGACCCGGCGCATCCGGGCCACCCCAGCCTACGCCCATGTGCCGATCATCGCGCTGACGGCGCTGGCCATGCCAGGCGACCGCGAGCGTTGCCTGGCGGCCGGTGCAAATGAGTACCTGACCAAGCCGGTGAGCCTCCGCGGGCTGGCGGAGATGATGGAGGCGTTGCTCGGACGATAACCGATAGGTTCGCTCACATACCCCTGACGCAGTTGCGGCCCTCGGCTTTGGCCTGGTAGAGCGCCTGGTCGGCGTTACGCAGCAAGGCTTCGCTGCCAGCCAGCTGTACCATGTAGGTAGCCACACCGATGCTGACCGTGATGCTGATGCTGATGCTGCCGATCGCGATCGGCTCAGCGGCGATCTGTTCGCATAAGTGTTCGGCAGTCTGCCTGGCCTGCTCAAGCGTGCTATTGGGTAGCAGGATACCGAATTCTTCTCCCCCCAGGCGCCCGGCCAGGCCGTTGCTGCGCAGGCTGGTGTGCAGGATAGCTGCAACGTGTTGCAGCACCCGGTCGCCGGCCGCGTGGCCGTAGCTGTCATTGACCTGCTTGAAACAATCCAGGTCGAGCATGAGCAGTGCGCAGGGGGTGTGGTAGCGCCGGGCGCGACTGAACTCTTCGTCCAGGTGCTGCATAAAGGAGCGTCGATTGTAGAGGCCGGTCAGTTCATCGGTCATCGCCAGTGCTTCAAGCTGGAGTTCGAGCTCCTTGCGTTGTGACACATCCATAATCGCCGCGAAGATAGCCAGCTGGCCCTCAAAGTTGATCAAACTGGCTGACAGGTTGGCCCAGAAGGGGCGTCCATCAGCAGTGAGCATGCGCGCTTCGTAGCTCTGTAGGAAGCCCTGCCGCTCAAGGCGGCTGCTGAGCTCGTGAAAGGTCGCTTGGTCTTGAAAGAAGGTGTATGTGATGCGGCTCAGGGCGTGGCTCTGGCTGATTGCCAGGCTGCGGGCGCTCTCTGGATTGATATACAGAATGGCACCATCAGCAAAACGACTGATCATGATTGGGAAGGGCGCGTGTTCAGCAAGCACGCGGTGGCGCTCTTCGAGTGCGCGAAGATCCTGCTCAATCTGGATGCGCTCAGCAAGCTCGCTGCGAAAGGCCCGGTTGAGCTGGTAGAAGCGGGCGGCAACCATACTGATCGTACCGGTGACAAGGATTATGCCACTCATGCCCAGGTAGAGCCAGGTCATGTCGGCGGGGGGATTGCGTTCGTAGAGGAAGCCCTTGAGCGATACGCCCGGGCGGACGAAGCCCTGTTCGGCGTAGATTTCAGCGATACGTTGCCAGCGTCCGGGGTTCATATAGCCAATCTCGACGACGTCGGGAAGCACCAGGCGGCGGGTCTGTTCAGCTTCGTAGGTCAGGTGCGCACGACTATGGCGCTGGCTGTAGTTTGTATAGATCAGCTCAACCAGTTCCGCCTGATGCTCAAGGGCATACCGCCAGCCGCGCAGGGAGGCCTCGAGGAAGGCCCGTACCTGAGCGGGGTGATCATGGAGGTAGGCTTCGGTGGTGAAGAGCGTGTCGCCGTAGAAATCGATCCCCCCGGCGCGTGGGTTGAAGATCAGGTATTCGATCCCGGCCTGGTGCAGCAAGAAGGGCTCGTCTGTCGAGTAGGCCGACATGGCATCAACCTGTCCACGAATCAATGCCTCCGGGTTGAAGCTGTGCGGCACAAGGACCATACTACTGGCAGGAACCGCTTCGCCTTCGAGGTAGGCTAGCAGTTCGGCGGCATGAGCTTCGATCATCACTTGGCGTCCGGCCAGGTCATGCACGCTCTCAATGCCATACTCGCGGGGGGCCAGCAAGATCAGCGGGGAGTGCTGGAAGATGGCGGCCAGGGCCACCACCGGCGCGCCCCGGTCACGCAGGAGCACGAGGTCGGAAGAGGCGACGCCGAATTCGGCCTGCCCATCAAGCACGACCTGGGCCGGTTCACGGCCATCGGGGGCCTCCAGGAGCTCGACCTCAAGGCCCGCCTCGCGGTAGTAACCCTGATCGATCGCGGCATAGTAGCCAGCGAACTGGAACTGGTGGCGCCACTTTAGTTGGAGGTGTACCGGTGTGAGGGTTGCCTCCTGAGGGGCACTTTCGTGGTGGGGCAGACAGGCGATCTGGAGGCCTGCATAGAGGAGCACCAGTAGTAGGGCCGGCAGCCTGCGCCTGGAGCGATCGCGGTGGGGTGATCGCCGCTGAGCCACGCCGGGGATGCAGCCAACTGACGGAGGCGGCATAGGAGTTTGCCTGGCCAGGGTCACATAAGCGCAATTTGGCTTGTACCGTCTACCTGACGCGAGCGTCTATGAACGGGCAAGGCTTGATCACTGTAGCATACCGAGCGAACCAGGCGATCACCATTATCGAGACTGGCCCCCCACATGCAGCGGCAGGTTGATGTGAGCGGCCTCGGCACCGGTAGCGTATGCGCCCTGTTGGGTCGCCCCTCTCCTAACTGGGCGCGGGCCGTACTGTGCTCCGCTCACTACAAGTGCCGCAATAGCGCATGCTATACTGTGCCGCGCAGCAGGCTGTGTCTGATCGTATGAGGATGCCATGAGTCTGGATAATACGTTGATCTTCTCCGGGAGCCGTAGCCAACGCCTGACCGCAGCGATCTGTGCTCAACTCGGCCTTAGCCCTGCTCACGGTGAGGTGATCACCTTTTCCGAGGGCAACACCTTCGTGCGGGTACTTGAAAATGTGCGTGGGCGTGAAGTCTATATCATCCAGAGCACCGTCTTCCCGGCCAACGATAGCTTTATGGAGTTGCTCTTCTGGATTGATGCCATTCGCCGCGCCAGTGCCGCCTCAGTCACAGCGATCATTCCCTATTTCAGCTACGCTAAGGGCGATAAAAAGGATGAGCCACGCGTCTCCATCCGCGCCCGTGTCTGCGCTGATTGCATCGAGGTCGCTGGCTGCGACCGTGTTGTCACCCTCGATCTGCACGCCCCCCAGATCCAGGGCTTCTTCCGCATCCCCGTTGACAATCTCTATGCCCTGCCGCCCCTCGTCGAGCGTATCACTGAATTGGCTCTGCCCAACCTGGTTGTTGTCTCGCCCGACGCTGGCTTTGTCAAGGCCGCCCGGCGTTATGCCCAGGCCCTCGGTGCTTCCCTGGCCATCGCCAATAAAGAGCGTGCCGCCCACGATGAGCACGCTGAGGTACTCTCAATTATCGGTGATGTCGCCGGTAAGACCGCCTTGATCGTTGATGATTTTACTATCTCAGGTGGTACCCTCGCCGAAGTCGCTCGTCACCTCAGCACAGCTGGTGCGGTCGAAGTCTATGCTATGCTCACCCATGGCGTCTTTACCCCCGGCTCGATCGAGCGCATCGACGCCAGTCCCCTGCGCCGCGTCTTTATCACCGACTCGATCGAAACCTATCCCGTCACGCTCTCGCCCAAGATCGAGGTCGTCTCAATTGCCCCACTGCTTGCCGAGGCTATCCGCCGTATCCATACCCGCGAAAGCATTAGTGGCATGTTTCCTGTATGACTGGAAAGCCCATGACCTCTGCGCAAAAGATCAAGCTCGCTGTCCTGACCAGCGGCGGCGATGCCCAGGGCATGAATGCCGCCGTCCGCGCTGCTGTTCGCACTGGCATCAGCCGTGGCTGCGAAGTCTACGCGATCTACGAGGGCTACGAGGGTATGATCCAGGGCGGATCGCTCATCCGCCGTATGGATTGGGATAGTGTCGGCGGCATCATTCATCAGGGCGGCACGATCATCGGCACTGCCCGTAGCCCTGCCTTTCGCACCCGCGAGGGTCGCCGTACTGCTGCAGCCAACCTCCTTGCCTACGGGATCGATCGGCTGATCGTGATCGGTGGCGACGGTAGCCTCACTGGCGCTGATACCTTCCGTCGCGAGTGGCCCGAGTTGCTGCATGAACTGGTCGAAGCTGGCCAGATTACTCCCGATCTCGCTGCTTGCCATCCCTTCCTGGGCATTGTTGGTATGGTCGGCTCGATCGATAATGACTTCTCCGGTACCGATATGACCATCGGGGCCGACTCAGCCCTCCATCGCATCACCGAGGCGCTGGACGCGATTACCGCTACTGCTGCTAGCCACCAGCGCACCTTTGTCGTCGAGGTCATGGGCCGCCACTGCGGCTACCTGGCCCTTATGGGCGCGATCGCCGGCGGTGCCGACTGGGTCTTTCTCCCAGAATCCCCCCCCGAACATGATAACTGGGAGCAGGTCATGTGCGACGCTCTGCGCGCCGGGCGCGCTAGTGGTCGCCGCGACAGCCTGGTGATCGTCGCCGAAGGTGCCCACGACCGCATCGGCAAGCCAATCACCGCTGACTATGTGCGCCAGGTACTCGAGACCAGCCTGGGTGAAGATACCCGCGTCACTATCCTCGGCCATGTGCAGCGCGGCGGCTTCACCAGCGCCTTCGACCGCTGGATGAGTACGCTGATCGGCCATACCGCTGTCAATGAGCTCCTCGATGCCAGCCTTGAACGCGAACCGCAGTTGATCGGTATTCGTGAGAATCGCATCACCACTGCTCCCTTGATGCAATGTGTCGCTGACACCCGCGCCGTCGCGGCAGCAATTGACGCCCATAACTATGAGCAGGCGATGCAGCTGCGTGGCGGTAGCTTCGGTGAAGCCTACCGTACCCTGCGTACCCTCGTGCGGATCCGCCCGGCTCCTCCCGATGACACTATCCAGAGCCGCCGTTTTGCCATCCTCCACGCTGGTGGCCCCTCGCCAGGGATGAATACCGCCGTGCGTGTCGCCTTGCGCCTGCTGATCGATCGCGGTCACGAGGTCTTCGGTGTCCGTAACGGTTTCCAGGGTCTGATCGATGGTACCCTCGAAGCGATGGACTGGATGAGCGTCAGCGGCTGGTCGACCCGTGGCGGTGCCGAACTGGGCACTAACCGTAAGGTACCCCAGGGTGCCGAGCTCTACCAGATCGCTCGTAACCTCGAGCGCTTCGGCATCAACGGCCTCCTGATGATCGGTGGCTCGGCTGGCTACCGCGCCTGTCACCGCCTCTTCAGCGAACGTGAGAACTTTCCTGCCTTCAAACTGCCTATGATCTGCCTGCCCGCCTCGATCAACAACAACCTGCCCGGCTCCGAATTGAGCATCGGTTCCGATACCGCGCTCAACAGCATCGTCGAGGCCATCGATCGGATTAAGCAGACTGCCGTCGCCTCGCGCCGCTGCTTTGTGGTTGAGGTGATGGGCCGTGAGTGTGGCTATCTCGCCCTGATGTCCGGCCTTGCTACTGGCGCCGAGCGGGTCTACCTGCCCGAAGAAGGCATCACCCTGCGCGACCTCCAGGCCGACATTGATGAGATGAGCTACTGGTTCCAACGTGGCAAACGCCTCAGCCTGGTCATCCGCAACGAAAAGGCCAACCCCATCTATACCACGGCCTTCCTTGCTGCGCTCTTTGAGGAGGAGGGTAGCGATCTTTTTGAGGTGCGCCAGGCAATCCTTGGCCATCTCCAACAGGGCGGTGACCCTTCACCCTTTGATCGTATCCAGGCTACCCGCCTCGCCGTAAAATGTGTCGACTTTCTGGTCGAACAGGCCCTCGCTGGTCAGTCTGAGGGTGTCTTCATCGGCTATCGTGGCGGTCAAGTCCAGACCTTCAGCCTGGCAGATTATCCGCGTATGATGGAGCGCGAGGCTGCCCGCCCCAACGAGCAGTGGTGGATGAGCCTGCGCCAGGTGGCCCGTACCCTCCATCAGCCCCCCGCAGAGTTGCGTAGCTCGATCTAAAACGGGGTTTGTGGAGTTGTGGGGTTGTAGCATGCTCACTGCTCACTGATCACTCGTCATTGCTTACGAGGTGTTGTTATGTTTGATCTACCTGCCGGTCCTCTGGTAAGCACCGCCTGGTTGGCCGCCAATCTGAATCACCCGCAGTTACGCATTGTCGATATGCGCGGCACAGTCTTACCGCCTACTGATCCCAAGCCGCACTACCTGGCCCGCCACGAGGATTATGCCGCTGCCCACCTGCCTGGTGCGATCTACCTTGATTGGACCAGCGACATTGTTGATCTCGATGACCCGGTGCCGGCTCAGGTTGCTCCACCAGCGAAGATCGCCCGGGTTCTCGGCTCACATGGCATCGGTGACACCAGCATCGTCGTTGCCTACGACGATTGGTTCTCGATGTTCGCTGGCCGTCTCCTCTGGGTATTGCGCTACTACGGCTTCGAGCAGGTACGCATCCTCAATGGTGGTATGCACAAATGGCAGGCCGAGGGCCGCCCGCTGACCGATACCTTGCCAGGCTATCCTACTGCCGTCTTCACCCCACGTCCGCAGACTCACCTGCGCAAAACCGCCGCCGAGATCCTCGCCGGACTCGGCAGCGAACGCCTCTTAATCGACGCCCGCAAAGAGACTGAATTTCGTGGCGAAGAGTCGCGTGCCGTACGCGGCGGCCACATCCCCGGCGCTGTCAATCTCTACTATCAAAGCCTGCTCGACCCCGATCAACATACCTATGTTGACCCTGAAGCACTACGGGCTTGTTTTGCTGCCGCCGGGATCAACCTCGATCAACTTGGCGAGCGCGAAGTCGTCACCTATTGCAACGGCGGCGTCTCAGCCACCCCTGTTGCCATCGCGCTAGAACTCGCTGGTGGCAGGCGCGCCGCCCTCTACGACGGCTCCTGGAATGAATGGGGCAACGACGAACAGAAACCCCTCGAACGCTGATATGTTCGCAACCCCTCCTTTGCCGCATCGAAGCGTTGACATCGCCTCATGACATCGCTATAATGCCCCGGTTATGCCACCTCTCCACACACCACCAGAGCATCCTAACTACGGCTCTCTTCCTACCCAAATCACAGCTTGAGGAGTAAATCACACCTGTGCGTAGCCGCGATCTCAGCCTGCTCGTCCTGATTTTTGTGGTCACCGCCCTGGCCCTCTGGATCACCCTTGCTCCCAGCCAGAACTTCCTCGGGCGTGATGTGCGTATCCGCCTCGGCCTTGACCTGCAAGGCGGCATCCAGGTGCTCCTACGGGCCACTGATCCTGAGGTTACTCGTGAAGAGCTTGAGACAGCTCGCGGGGTGATCGAGCGGCGTGTCAATGCCCTTGGTGTGGGCGAAACGGTCGTGCAACTAGCCGGTAGCGACCGCATTATCGTCGAGTTGCCCGGCGTTGATAACCCCGAGCAGGCTGTCGAAGCTCTGCGTGGCACCGGGCGGCTCGAATTCATCGATCCCCAGGGCCAGTATATTCCCGACGGGACGCTCGTTCGCACCAGCAGTAGCCCCGATCCGGTCATCTCCGCGACCGATGGCGTCACCGACGTGAATCAGCTCGGCCCGATCTTCCAGAGCATCACCGACGGGGCCGACCTCGACACCAGTTCCGTCCAGCCTGCCTTCTCGCAGGGTGGCGTCACTGGCAGCCGGCCTGCCGTCTCTTTTGCCTTCGGCGGCCAATCTGCGCAAAACCTGGCCGGCTTTACCGCCCAGAACGTTGGCCAGCCCATGTGTATCGTGCTCGATAACCGGGTCATCAGTTGCCCCCAGATCAATGCCGCCCTCACTGACGGTTCCGGCGTAATCGAAGTCAATAGCGAGGCCGACCGCGATAACATCCTCCAGCAACTCAAGTACGGCGCCCTCCCGGTGCCCCTTGTCGTTGAGACCAGTCGCAGCGTTACCGCGACCCTCGGCCAGGAGTCGGTACAGGCCAGTATTATTGCCGGGAGTATCGGCCTGCTGGTGGTGGCTCTCTTTATGATCGCCTTCTATCGCCTGCCCGGCCTGCTCGCCACGGTCGCCCTGATGATCTACACGGTGATCAGCTTTGCTCTCTATCGCTTCATTCCGATCACCCTGACCCTGCCCGGCATTGCTGGCTTCATCCTCTCGATTGGACTTGCCGTTGATGCCAACGTGCTGATCTTTGCCCGTTTGCGTGAAGAGTATCGCCGTGGGCGCGATATCCGCAGCGCCCTTGAGCTTGGCTTTGAGGAGTCCTGGCCTGCCATTCGTGACTCGAGCGTCTCGACCCTGATTACCAGTGTGGTGCTTTTCTTCTTCGGCAGTAGCTTCGGTGTCAGCATCATCCAGGGCTTCGCTCTGACCCTCGGCCTGGGTATTCTCGTCAGCCTCTTCACCGCCGTTGTTGTGACCCGCACCTTCCTGCGCCTTGCCGCACCCCTTTTCAACGAAGAACGAGCCTGGCTCTTCGGCATCGAACGCCGCACCCCCCGTACCACCGAGTCGTCCAGTGCCGTAATCTAGGCTACCGCCGGAGAATCTCTCAACCCATATGCTCGAACAGCTTGTCAAACGCCGTTACTGGTGGTTCACTTTCTCGATTGTGCTCATCCTGCCGGGCCTCTACTTTCTGCTGCTGCATCCGCTGATTACCAGTGGTCAGGCCAGCCTGGGCCTGCGCCCCAGCATTGACTTCAGCGGTGGCGCACTCTGGGAAGTACGCTTCATTGACCAGGCCCCCGGCTCGGTAAGCTCAACTGCGGTCGCCCAGGCTTTTGCCTCCGCAGGCTTCGAGAACGCCCTTGTCCAGATGAGCCAGGTCGAGGTGGATGGTTCTCCCTTTGCTGATGCCCTTGTGCGCACCCGCCCTCTGAGCGAGCAGAACCCCCTGCAAGAGCGTCAGGCGGTCGAAGCGGCTCTGACTGCGCAGATCGGCCCACTTGCCATTGAGCGCCTCGAGAGTGTCGGCCCGACGGTCAGCCGTGAAAGCACCTTCAGCGCAGTCATCGCGGTCGCCGGAGCCTCGCTCGCCATTCTGCTCTACCTCTGGTGGGCCTTCCGCAAAGCGCCCCATCCCTTCCGCTATGGGATGTGCGCGATCATCTCGATGTTGCACGATGTGCTTGTGGTGCTGGGTCTGGCTGCCATTCTTAGTACGTTCACCCCACGCTTTGAGGTCGATGCCCTCTTCCTTACCGCCCTTCTCACCACCCTCAGCTTCTCCGTGCATGATACGATCGTCGTCTTTGACCGCATCCGTGAGAACCTGATCGGTCGTCG
Source organism: uncultured Chloroflexaceae bacterium (assembly GCA_964592425.1). Classification (GTDB taxonomy): domain Bacteria; phylum Chloroflexota; class Chloroflexia; order Chloroflexales; family Chloroflexaceae; genus Viridilinea. The sequence goes on along the minus strand of CAZQCG010000008.1, from coordinate 130,493 downwards.
CCCTGGCGAAACCTTTGACGGCATCGTCAACCATAGCATTGTGCAGACCCTGCCGCGTTCGATCAATACCCAGTTGACCACCTTCTTTACCCTCACAGCCCTGCTCCTCTTTGGCGGCGATACGCTCTTCAACTTTGTGCTTGTTCTGCTGATCGGCCTGATCTCCGGAACCTACTCCTCGATCTTTAACGCTGCTCAGTTGTTGGTCGTCTGGGAGCACGCCGAGTGGCGCACCTGGTTCGGGCGCGGACGCCGTGACCCTGAAAAGCCCACCACGGCACCCGCCAGCTGATCCCCCATCCTCCCCGCCCACATCCCTACAGCCTCTCCAACCGGAGAGGCTGTTTTCTATCTCCCCCGCGCCCCCGAAAGAACCCCGAAACCGATGCTGTACACTTATTACGGGTAGTCCTGAATTGTGGGATGTCCCGAAAACACTCGGTAAAGGAGCGCCCTATGAAACACCACCTCTCGACGGGCTTTACGCTCCTCCTAGCCCTGACCATGCTCGCCTTCGCTGCTCCCCCCCGCTACGCTGCTGCTGCCCCTGCCTATCTCGATCCGGCCCTGCCCCAGACGGGTAGTGGCCAGGTTGAAGTCATTGTCACCGCTGATGACCCCGCTGCTGCCGCTCAGGCCGTAGCTCAGGCGGGTGGCACCGTCAGTGACGAACTCTGGCTGATCGACGCCGTCTCGGCCAGCGTTCCTGCTGACCGCCTTGACGACCTCGCTGCCAGCGGGATGGTGACGTCCGTCGTCGCCGACCGCGTCGTGACCGCTCCTTCACGCAACCAGCCGCAGCCGATCATCGTTGGCGGCGAAGTTGTGGCCGAGCCAACCGACAACCTGCGGGTTTGGCGTCTCACCGACCCGGTCAATGTGAATATCGGTGCCGACCAGTTGCACCAGGGCAAGCGCCGCGTCTATGGTGAACTCAACACCCGTGGCCGCATCAACGGCAGCGGTGTCACCATCGCCGTGGTCGACTCGGGTGTGCTGATGGGCAGCGCCATCCGCGCCGAGTTGGGTGCCGAGACGACCGGCCAGCTCGTTGGCCAGGCCGACTTCATCGACGCAACCTGCGACCTGATCCAGCGTGGCCGCCGCACCGTCACTGTTGGCCAACAGTATGAGGACTACTGCTGGCACACCAAGGCCACGGCCAAGGATCCCTACGGTCACGGCACCGCCGTTGCCAGCATCATCTGGAATGGCTACCGCGACCAGGTCAGCCGTGACAACATCGGGGTTGCGCCTGAGGCCAACATCCTCAGCGTCCGCGTCCTGGGTGCTGACGGCAGTGGCACCTACACCACCGTTATCCGCGGTATCCAGTATGTCGTTCAGAACCGCGCTTTCTACAACGTGCGCGTGCTGAACCTCTCGCTCAGTGCCCCCGCTGACGTGCCCTACTTCGTTGACCCGCTTAACAAGGCCGTCGAAGAGGCCTGGATGAATGGTATCACCGTGGTTGTGGCCGCCGGTAACAACGGCAACGGGCCTGGCTCGGTTAGCGTACCCGGCAACGATCCCTACGTGATCACCGTCGGGGCCGTCGATACCAACCTGACCCCCGCCAACTACACCGATGACACAATCCCCTTCTGGTCCGCCGCTGGCCCCACCGCTGATGGCTTCATCAAACCCGACCTGCTGGCTCCTGGCGTCAATGTCCTGAGCTATCTCTACAAGGACGCCGCCAACCCGGCCAACTCGCAGAGCATCGCCCGTGACCCGTACTACGCCAATATGAGCGGCCTCTTCCCAATGGACGGCACGAGCATGTCTGCAGCAGTCACCTCGGGCGCGGTGGCCCTGGTGCTCGACGCTGATGATGCCGTCTGCCTGAATCGCAATGGTGCTCCCAAAGCGGATCAGCCCTGCCTTACCCCGGATCAGGTCAAGTATCGCCTGATGGCCTCAGCTCAGGCTGCGACCATTGAAGATACTGACGACTCGCCACTGGCCTACTCGGTCTTCCGTCAGGGTATGGGGCGCCTCTGGGTTCCCGGTGCCGCCCTGGGCACCTTCGACCCGGCCCTCTCCGGCAACCCTGGGATGAATCTGGCGGCTGACTGGAGCCACGGCTACGCTACCATTGATGACCTGGCCTTCCACTATCAAGGCCCGGTGCGCAGCGCCCTTGATGTCGAAGGCAATGCGACCCTCTACTACATCGACCTGCTCGACGGCAACGTCCTGGCCCTGGGGGCCTGGTCCTCCGTAGAGGGTTGGCTGACCACCGACGTGCTCGCTAGCCGCCGTCTGATCTGGATCACCGCCGAGTTGAGCGATGCTGATGGCAATGTGATTGTCCCGAGCCGCCGCCTGATCTGGATCACCGCCTGGCAGGCTGGCACCGATGGTGTGGCCCAGGCCGAGTTCGGCGATACTGTCTACAACGTTGACCCGAGCCGCCGCCTGATCTGGATCACCGGAATGACCCCCACGCCCGTGTCCGTCCTCAGTTGGGCCGGTGACACCCTGCTGGCAGGCCCGATTGATCCGACCCGCCGCCTGATCTGGATCACCAGCACCAACGCCTGGGCCGGGGCCGACCCCTGGAGTGGCGGGGCCCTGCCGGCTGAGTTTGGCCAGGTTGAGCCGACCCGCCGCCTGATCTGGATCACTGGCCGTATGGGCTGGGAGGGTGGCATCCGTTTGCACGAGGGTGATATTGAGCCGAGCCGCCGCCTGATCTGGATCACCTCGCACGATGCTGAGCCGAGCCGCCGCCTGATCTGGATCACTACTGCCGAGCCAATCATTGTCCCGGCCCCCTGAACCAGCCCGCCCGCTCTTGCCCCTAACCACGCCCCTGTTCGTACGGTCTTGACTGTGTAAAGCCTCTGAGGTGGTGCGATGACCCGGCGAGGGAATACCCCCGCCGGGTTATTGTGTTCGCACAAGTTGCGGCGTACCTTTCGTGTCAATAGTACGGTCAATTCATAGTCCATCACGGCTGTGTGCGGCGAAGCCGCATAAGGATCTCTTCTGATCGATTCCAGAGGGGTATGGCCATGCTTCAGACGTTTATGCAACGTCCGCGCCTGCTGGCCGCAGGGCTCTGTTTTGTGCTCGGCCTGCTGGTGCTAGGGTTGGGACTCTTCTTCAGGAATACTCCGCCACCCACTGACGCTCCCGCCGAGTTGTGGCAGAGCGATCCACCTCCCCAGCCCGACCTGATCAGCTTCAGCGATCCACAGCTTGATCCGCCCTCGTCCGAACTGATCGTCTACATCAGTGGTGCCGTCACCCACCCTGATGTCTACCGCCTCACTTCCGGTGCCCGGGTCAAGGATGCCGTCATCGCTGCCGGTGGCTTCACGTCCGATGCAGCCACCGCCCAGATCAACCTGGCGGCCACCCTCAAAGATGCCGAGCATATCCACATCCCTTCGCTGGCCGAAGTGCCGAGCATGGCCCTCGCTCCAGCCTCAACTGAGCCAGCTGCCGGAACTCCTGGCCTTTTGCTCGATCTCAACACAGCCAGCGTCGCCGAGTTGGAGGATCTGCCGGGCATTGGCCCGAGCCTGGCTGAACGGATCCTGGCCCGACGTAACGAAGCAGGCCCTTTTCGTAGTGTCGAGCAGCTACGCGAGGTGACTGGCATCGGTGAAAAACTCTACGCCCAGATCGCCCCCCTGGTGACAGTTGGGCCTTGAGATGGTGATCAGCTCTAACTGCCTTGACACCCCCTACACCTGATGCTACCCTGTAGCCGTCCGTGTTGACTACGCTTGGAGTGTGGGCTTTGCCTTCAAGCATCTATGGAGCCAGGGTTATGACCCACCACGAGCCGACGATCGCCAGCATCCTGCGCCTCCTCGCCGGCGAGTATGACGGCCCTGTTGATGAGCAGCAGGTGCTTGAACGTGTGCTTGAGCGCCGGCCAAGCAGCGCCAAAAATCCATATGCGACTATCCGTGAACGCCTGCGCTGGGATGGCCTCTCGCTCGGCTGGTTGCGCCTGAATCGTACCCAATTGATGCCCTTGCGCATTGCCCTTCAGGGCCTACAGTTTCGCTGCCTGCCTCGCCCTTGCGATGTGGAAGCCGGACTGTTGCCCCTAGTACACCTGCAACCCTTCGCTGGTTTGCGTAGCTTCGAGTGCCTCTTGCAAGATCACGCGGGCGCACCCATCGCCTTCCTCGAACTTGAAGATGAGCGTATGCATGAGGCTGCCTCGCCTGCCTTTGATCTGCGTAGCTTCTACATGCGCTCGGGGTTTCGCCCTGGTGATAGCCTGCTGGTGCAGGTTGTCAATACTGAGCCGATGGTGTTGCAGATCGAGCAGGAGCGCCGTGAAGATTTTCGCGTGGCTGCCGTTGCGGCCCAGGATGCCGAGTTGATCGAAGCCCTCGTTGACCGTGTACGACGTGCCTCGGCAACCCTTGTGCCCTGTGATGAGATCGTGTTGCCGATCTTTGCTGCCGCTCCCTGGCGCGGTGCCTATCCCGGTAGCCCATGGCAACATCTGGTTCTGCGCGATGGACGCCTGCAACTGGTTGATGATATTTTCCTCACTAGTCAGCGTTTTGGTGCGCTGCACCTCTTCTCCAATGATGAGGTCTTTGAAGCCTCTCTTACTCCGACCCACGACTTCCAGGCTGCCGATCGTGCCCTGCTTGCCGAGATTGAGACCTTGCAGTATGATCTGCGCCGCGCTCGTCAACTCGATGCAGAGGCCGGTCTCTGGAGTGGCCAGGTTCAACGGGCCTCAACCACCTTCGGCCGTCTTGATGATGAAGCCGATCTCGGCTCGCGACTCCTTTTTGGCTCACTTGAGGAGCAGGAGTCACCCGTCGAGTGGCAGCTTGATGAGACATGGCTCCCTGATGCCCTGCTTGAAACTGACGAAATCGATCCCAATGACCCACAGGTGATCGAGGCTGCCCGTGCGCGGATGTTTGAGTTGTTGCCCCCCGATCTTACCAACCGGCTGCGTGAGGCCCGTCCCGAAGAGGCCGAGGTGATCATCGCCGGGCAGTTGAATATGCTGCTCGTCCGCGCTCCTGAGCTCTTCCCCCGTATCGATATCATTCCCCCCGATCAGGTAGGTGCGGCATTCGCCGAGGTTCTCTCCGACGATTGGTCCGCTGGTTGGGAAGATGAGGTTGATGAACTGGATGAGGAGTTGGAGCTTGAGGGTTCTAGTGATGTCCTTGCTGGCAGTAATGACTTGATTCGCCAGTTCTACGACTATCTGATCGAGATGGGTAAGAGCGCTGCTACGGCCCGCAGCCGTGCCAGTGACCTGGTTGTCTATGCCGACTTTCTCGCCTCGTACTATGGCCACACCCTCGCTGAAGGTGACTATGCCACCCTTGATGAGTGCCTCTTCTTCTACTACCCGCGCCGAGTGATTAATAGCTCTACGCGCCAGGTACGTGAGATCTGCACCTCACTCAAACAGTTCTACGCCTTCCTCAAGCAGCGCGGGGTGGTTGGCGATGACCGTTTTGCCCAGGCCATCTGGCGTCGTCGCGATCAGGCAGCACGGGTCGTGGCGATCTATGAGCAGATTTCAAGTGAATCGCCCAATTTTGAACTGCTCTTTGAACACCTTTTCCTGCCTTATACCGAGTAGAAGCGCATGTTTGTTGATGGCCACCTTGACATGGCTTTTAATGCCCTGGTGATCGGGCGTGACCTGGTTGCCGGTGTGCAAGCCATTCGTGCCGCCGAATCTACCCCTTCCGCCGACCTGGATACCGCGACGGTCGCGCTTCCTGAGTTGCAGGCCGGTGGCATTGGCCTGGTCTTTGCAACCCTCTTCACCCTGCCAGCCCATGCCCGTGAGACCAGCCTGCCAGCCGAGTTTGCCTATCACAACCCCGCCGAGGCTCATGCGCTGGCTCACGCTCAGCTGAACTATTATCTTGCATGGGAGCAGCAGGGGCGAGCACGTATCATCCGCAGCCGTGCCGATCTGGCTGCCCATCGCCAGGCCTGGGCTGCTGGCGATCGTACGCCAGGGCTTGTCTTGCTGATGGAGAATGGCGACCCAATCCGCGAGCCTGCCGAGGCTTCCTGGTGGGCCGAACAGGGTGTGCGCATCGTTGGGCCGGCCTGGCAGGCCACCCGCTACTGTGGCGGCACCAGGCAGCCCGGACCACTGACCGACCTGGGCTACACCTTGCTTGACGAGATGCGCCCGGCTGGCTTGATCCTCGACCTGAGCCATATGGCCGAGCAGAGTTTCTGGCAGGCCCTTGATCATTGGGATGGGCCGCTGATCGCTTCACATAGTAACTGTAGGGCCCTCGCCTCTGCCGCAACCGCCGATCGCCACCTTAGCGACCGCATGATCAAAGCCTTGATTGAGCGCGATGCCGTGATCGGTGCGGTGCTCTTTAATGGCTTCCTGGCACCCGAATACCAGCGCGGTTCCCCGAAGCAGCAGTATGGCCTTGAGTTGCTGGTGCGCCATATCGACCATGTCTGCCAGATCGCCGGTGATGCCCTGCACGCCGCGATTGGCAGTGATCTCGACGGTGGCCTGGGCCGCGAGTCTATCCCGCGAGAGCTTGATAGCATCGCCGATCTGCCCCGTATCGCCGATGCCCTCAGTGCGGACGGCTTCAGTGATGCCCATATTGGCTCAATCATGGGTGCCAACTGGCTACGTCTGCTTGATACGGCTCTGCCACGCTAAGCCGTCGGTAAAGGAAGCTCTTCTGTGTTTGGGTTGGCTTCGACAGGCTTAGCCAGCAGACGTTGGCTGAGCCTGTCAAAGCCAATGCCCAGGGTTGGCAAAACACAAGAAACCCTTTTTACAGTCTATATAAGGGGTTATGGCTGCACTCGAAGCCGTGTAGAAAGTAGCGCCCTGTGATCTCTTATACGATCGCAATGCCTGTGCCCCATAGTCATCTCTTTCATGTCACTATCGAGGTGGATGGGCTACACAGCGACTATATCGACCTGATTTTGCCTTCGTGGACACCTGGATCGTACATGATCCGTGAGTATGCCCGCCATGTGCAAAACTTCACTGCCAGCGCCGACAATGGCTTGCCCCTGACATGGGCAAAGCTGGCGAAGGCGACCTGGCGTGTCCGAACCGGTGGGGCTCTGCGGATCGTCGCCAGTTATCAGGTCTATGCCAATGAGTTGACGGTGCGTACCAGCCACCTTGATGCAAGCCATGGCTATTTTAATGGGGCCTGCGTTTTTATGTATGTGGATGGTCGTACGAACGAGCCCTTGCGTTTGGCCGTCGAGACGCCCGCAGGCTGGCGGGTGAGCACCGGGCTCAATCCGCTCTATGGCGATGTACAGATGCCTGAACCGCGTCCTGAACATCACCTCTTCATCGCCACCGACTATGACGACCTGGTCGATAGCCCCGTCGAGTGTGGTACGCACCGCCTGCTGGCCTTTCATGTGGCTGGTGTGCTCCATGAAATGGCGATCTGGGGCCATGGCAATGAAGATGAGGCTCGTCTAATCAAGGATACCCGGCGCATCGTTGAGGTGCAACGCAAGTTCTTCGGTGGCTTGCCCTACAGTCGCTATACCCTCATCCTGCACCTGGTTGACGCACGCGGCGGCGGCCTCGAACATCGCAGCAGTGTGACCAATCAGGTCAACCGCTGGAGTTTTCGGCCTGAGCGTAGTTATGAGCGTTACTTAGCCCTTACGAGCCACGAGCTTTTCCATGCCTGGAATGGGAAACGCCTACGCCCGCAGGTGCTTGGCCCTTTCGACTATCAACGCGAGAACTATACACGCTTGCTCTGGCTGGTTGAGGGTGCCACAAGCTATTACGACGAACTCTTGTTGGTACGGGCTGGCTTGATCACGCCTGCACGCTACCTCGAACTGTTGGCAGCAAAAATCGTCAATCTCCAACAGCAGCCTGGCCGGCTGATCCAGAGCCTGGCCCAGAGCAGCTTTGACGCCTGGATCAAGCTCTACCGGCCCGACGAGAACAGCGCTAACTCGAGTGTCTCTTACTACCTCAAGGGCAGCCTGGTCTGCATGCTCCTTGATATGGCGATCCGGGTCCAGAGTGGCGGTGAGGCTTCGCTTGATGATCTGCTGCGCCAACTCTACTTTGCTTACCCCCTCAATGGGCCTGGTCTGCCTGAAGTTGGCGCAGTCGAGGCAACTGCCGAGGATGTCGCTGCCGTGGCTGCAGGCACGTTTAGTGGCTTTTTCGCTGACTATGTCTTCGGTACAACCGAGTTGGATTATGCAGCAGCTCTGGCCGTGGTAGGGCTTGAGTTACGCTGGTTGCGCCAGGGGCCTCGTGCCTGGCTCGGCCTCAACTTCAGGCGGCAGGGCGAACGCATCCTCGTCAGTACCGTCCGTGCTGATGGGCCAGCCTACCGCTTCGGGGTCTATGCCGATGATGAGTTGCTGGCTTTCAATGGCTGGCGGGTAGACGAGGAGCGACTCCAGGCGTACCTGGCAGAGTGTGAGCCTGGCCAGACGGTTCGCTTGACCCTCTTCCGTGGTGATGCGCTGATCGAGGTGCCCGTCACCCTGGTCGAGGCCCCGCGTGATCGGCTAGAATTGATACCGCTGGCGCAGCGTAGTACAGCGCAGTTGCAGGCGTATACCGCCTGGCTTGGGGTGCCGCAACCATAAATCCCGGCCGTCACTGTTCGACCCGCTCCACCTCAATGGAGCGTGCCATACGCCGGTCAAGTGCATAGACCTTGTTGCCAATGCACAATGAGATCGGGCCTTCGAAGGGTGCACTGGCCGTGATCTCGAACGCTGCGCCCGGCACAAGTCCGAGGTCGGCCAGGTAGCGCAGCCGGTCGGCGCTCTGGTCACGCATACGCACCACGCGGGCATGGTCACCTACCTCCAGGTCGGAGAGGCGGATATGCAGAACAAGCGGCACTTCGCCCTCAATCGTCGGGATCGGGTCGCCGTGCGGGTCAAGCGTGGGATGGCCCAGGCGGGCAGCGATCCGCGCTTCTAGCTTTTCGCTGATGTGATGCTCGAGCTTCTCCGCCTCTTCGTGAACCTCGTCCCAGCTATAGCCAAGCGCCTCGACAAGGTAGAGTTCGAGTAGGCGGTGGTGGCGGATTACCTCCAGCGCAATACGTTCACCGGCAGCTGTCAGCTGGACGCCCTGGTAGGGTGTGTGACGCACGAGATCCATCTCGGCAAGCTTTTTGACCATGCCGGTAACGGAGCCGGGCTTCGAGCCACGCTGCTCACCAAGCAGTGAGGTGGTCACAAGGCCCTGCTGTTGCTGGAGGGTATAGATCGCCTTAAGGTAGTCCTCGATCGCCGGCGTGATGCGATCCTGATCCTCTGGAGTGTGCATAGGCCAGCTCCTTCTGCCGTAGCCTCGTCGGCGGTCGTTCGGCAGCACTGTACCATACCCTAATGGGTTGGTGCAACCATCATTGCGTAGGTGGGCCTGGCATGGTATCTTTCGTGGCAAGGCGGCGCAGCCTGGCTGGGCGTCGTCATCCACTGCTACCACCACGCCAGGCTTGCGGGAAGATTGTCATGATCATCACTGATCGCATGCTTACCGGCGCGATTGCCAACAACCCTGCCAACTTCGAGGGTGACGGTGAGTGGCGCTACTCGATTCCCCACCAGGCGATCTATTACACCAAGGTCGCCGAGCCCGATCCGCGCGATAACGAGCCCTTCTTTACCTTGCCCTCACTCAATCCGGACAGCTCGCGGCGTATGGAGTACGCCTTTCGCGCCTTTATCAAGCGGCGCTGGCCCCCCAGCCGTTGCGCCGAGCTTGAGCATTTTGCCGAGCGCAGGGGCTGGAATCTGGCCATGGAGTTGAAGTATGGTGGCGGAGCCCTGGAAGATCGCGAGGCGGAAGAGTGGCAGTACGTGGTCAACCGCGAGCTTGATCGCCTGGCCGCTCAGGTGCGTGAGCGTATTGCTACCCTTGAGCCCAAACCGACGCGTAGTCAGCGCAAACGTCGTAAATAGACACTGCTACTCACGCCTCACCTTGACGTAACGCCCACGCAGATCATTCAGCCGCACGGCAAGCACATCGCTGAGGTTGCGCAGTGAGTCACGCACCGGGTTGACCTTCGTCTCGGTGCCGTAGATCCAGTGTACGGGCACCTCGACAATACGATAGCCAGCTTTGCGTGCCAGGAAGAGTAGCTCGACATCGTAGGCAGTGACCGCAGCGCCTTGCAGGAGCGGGGCATCATCGCTGTAGATGCGCATATGGCGGAAAAGGTGCCGGGCGACCTGGCCCGGCATCGCTTTGAAGCCGCACTGCGTATCGTTAATCCCGCGTAGGGCAAGGAGGTGGATGATCCCATTGAAGACGCGCCCCATCAAGTGGCGGTACCATGGCTCGCCTTCACGGGTTGCACCAAGCCCCTCACGTGAGCCAATTGCCAGGTCGTAGCCGTTGCGCAGGGGAGCTTCGAGCTTAGGCCATTCGTTAATCGGCACGGCCAGGTCGGCATCGCAGAGCAGCAGCAGATCACCGCAAGCAGCCAGAGCTCCGGCGCGGACAGCAAAGCCTTTGCCACGGTGGGCCATGCGTAGCACGCGTACCCCTGCGACGGCCTCCGCCAGGGTCGCGGTGCCGTCACTGCTGCCATCGTCAACCACCAGGATCTCAGCCTGGTAGGGCTGTTGGGCCAGAAAGGCGCTGATCCTGGCGAGGGTTTGCGGTAGCCGCTTCGCTTCGTTATAGGCGGGGATAACGATCGAAAGATGAATCGACATAGTTCAATGTGTTCAAAAACAGAACATGCTCACGATTTTATCACAAGCTGCTCGGCAGGTAGCCCCAACCCAAACGACTGCTCAAATTCGGCTGCACTGATCGTCAATGGGTGGGCGACGCGGCGTTTGGCCAGGAAGCGTGGCAGGGCGCGCAGGGCGGCAAATTGGCCGCGTAGGCGTGATCGGGCTGCTGCTTCACGCATGTGGCCTAAGCTGTGCAGGCTGAAGCCAAGCTGTGAGCGTAGCAACTGCGGCCAGTAGCGCCGGGCCAGGGAGGGGGGCATGTTCTTCAGCCAGACCAGGGCGAAGTTGCGTCCGCAGTAGTAACTGGCCAGGTTGCCTCCGCCGGTGGCGCTCAGGCGGTGATAGACCACAGCCGTAGGGACGAAGATCGTGCGGAGCCCTCGGCGACGGGCGCGCAGGTTGAGATCAACATCTTCGCAGTACATGACCAGATCTTCGTCAAAGACCCGCCCATGCTCGGCCAGCATCTCAATAGCGCTGCGGCGGTAGGCGGCGGCGCCGGCACACGGGCCAAAGACCTCGCTCACACTATCGTACTGGCCGTGGTCATGCTGCCAGACGCCCCGGCTGCCCGGCTCGCCGTCGGGGCGATAAAAATCGCCCGCCGAGTGCAGCTGGTTGCGGTGATCAAAGAGGCGCAGTTTGCTGGCGGCGAAGGCATAGGCTGGCCAGCGTTCAAGCGCCCCCACCAGTTCGGCCAACCAGCCTGGTTCGGCGGCGGTGTCGTTGTTCAGCAGCACCACAAACGGGGCGTGAGTGGCCGCGATACCTGCATTGACGGCGGTGGCCAGGCCACGGTTGATTGGCAAGGCCAGCATGCGCACCTCAGGATAGGTGCTAGCCAGCAGATGCAGTGAACTGTCGCGGCTGCCGTCATCGATCACTGTAATACTGAAGTCGCGGCGAGTCTGGGCGCGCAGCGCATCAAGACAGGTCGGCAGCAGGGTTGCACCGTTGTAGTTCGGAATGAGCAGATCGATCATGGGTGCTGCAGCTGTTGCAGATACGCATCCAGGGCTGCTTGCCAGGGGCGCAGGCTGATCCCGATTGCGGCACCAGCTAGATTGGCCAGAGGTGTAGCGGGTGGTGGCGTACTGGCACGCTGAAAATCGGCCAGTTTGATCGCCATCAGGGGTAGATCGGCATAGCCAGCCTGGTCAAGGATGGTGCGGGCGAAGCTATAGCGCGAGGTGCTACCGCTGTTGACTAGATGGTAGGTGCCGTAGTGCTCACTGCCGATCAAGCGCGTGATTGCTTCGGCCAGGTCGGGGGCATAGGTAGGGTTGCTGACCTCGTCATCGACCATACGCAGCCCGGTGGGTGGCGGGTTGGCTGCCAGGCGTAAAACGGTGCGCACAAAGTTGCGTTCGCCACCAAAGAGCCAGGCGATCCGCACGATATAGCAGCGCTCAAGCAACTCGCGCACGATCAGCTCGCCAGCCAGTTTTGAGCGGCCATAGGCGTTGATCGGTGCTGGTAGATCGTACTCGTAGTAGGGACGCCCGGCATCACCGGCAAAGACCTCGTTGGTGCTGATATAGACCAGGGGTGCATTGAGCCGCCGGGCGGCCAGGGCGACATAACGAGTGCCGAGGGCATTGGTACGGTAGGCCAGATCCGGGTCGCGGGCGCAGCCATCCACATCAGTATAGGCGGCCGGGTGGATGATCAGATCGGCAGCCGAGGCGACGATCTGCTCGACGGTTGCGGGATGTTCCAACTCGATCCGGTCACGGTCGAGGGGAATGATCGTATGGTCAGGGCTGAGTATAGTGCAGAGCGCACTCCCAAGCTGGCCATAGGCACCGGTGATGGCGATACGCACAGGCGCTGCTCCTCATCAGGCATAGGGCGGGTGACCGACAGGGGCGTTCACGGATGCTTACTCCTCGCTCGGCAAGGGCTCACCAAGCGGCAGGCTGAGGGTAATGATCGCGCCCTCGCCGTCGCTGCGATTGGTCAATTCACAGTGGCCGCCGATGGCGTGAACGACCCGTGCCACCAGGGCCAGACCAAGGCCCATCCCTTCGATCTGGCCGGTGAAGCTGCGCTCACCCTGGTAGTAGGGTGCCCAGGCGCGCTGAAGTTGCGCGGGGCTGAGGCCAGGGCCATTATCGGCGATCATCAGCGTTGCCTGGTCACCGTCGGAAGCACGCAGGTTAAACTCGACCTGGGGATCACGTTCAAGGTGGAACTTCACACAATTTTCGATCACCTCACGCAGCGCTATTTCGAGGCTATGGCGTGTGATCAAGAGACGTCGGCGCGGCCCTTCGATCTGCTGGTTGATTTTCAGATGTCTAACCCCGAACTCGATGGCGATATGCTCGACCAAGGGGGCAAGTTCATCAAGGGTTGGCCCATCCACGCCGTAGATGTCAGCAGGGGGGCGTAGATAATGCAAGATATCTTCAATTTCGGCACGCAAGCGCCGGGCGCTGCTGAGGGCCACCTCGGTGATTCGCACGATGCTTTCGCGATCCATACTGGTGGCACCGCCGCTGAGGATATTCAGCCCGCCGAGAATACCAACCAGGGGCGTGCGCAGTTTATGACCGAGCATAGCGTGGAATGTCCACATCTCACGCTGGGTCGTAATCTGCTCGGTGACATCACGTAGGCGCACAACGCGGTTGTTATCGCTCTGGTGAGGGGGGAGCAGATCAACCCGTAGCCAGCGTTCGCCGAAGTTACGGGTTTCGGGATGCACGAGGAAGCGCACAACGGATGGATCGTCATGGTTGCGCGGCCAGGGATCCCATGCCTCAGGGGGGATGAGGCTGTAACGACGCCGGGCGACCATCAGGAAGGGGTCGTGCAATGGCTGCTGGATGGAGAGGCCGAGCAGACTGCGAGCACTGGGGTTGAGGTAGTGAAACAGGTCGCTCTGGTCAAGGATCAGGATGCCATCTTCGCTCTGTTCGACCGCCCAGACAAAGCGGGCATGTTCAGCAGCAAGACGTTGCTCCTGTTCGAGCAAGCGGCGGTAGCGGTTGAGGCGGAGAATGGTTGAGACGCGGGCGCACAGCTCGACATAATCGACCGGCTTAGTCACAAACTCATCGGCACCTGCCTCAAACCCCTGTACCCGTGATGTGCGGTCTTCCAGGGCAGTGATCAAAATGATCGGCACATGAGCCAGAAGCGGGTCGCTGCGCAGCCGACGACAGACGGTAAAGCCATCCATCTCGGGCATCATCACATCGAGTAGGACAAGGTCGGGGATATGCTTGGCGGCAAGTTGTAGCGCGGCAGGGCCGTTTGTCGCGCACAGGATGGTATGGCCGAGTGGTTCAAGCAGATCGGCGAGGATACTAATGACCAGCGGGTCATCATCAACAAGCAGAATAGTCCCGTGCTCCATACGTACGATCATCTTAACACGGGCTGCAGATAGCGGTTACACAGGCATTTTGCCGAGGAGTGAGGAAACCTACACGGAGAGATAAAAGGATACCACCTCTGGGCAGGTACACCAATGTTAGACTGGCCCGACACGACCACGTGCCAGCTTCACAATCGTTACTAATTCCTCATCGGAGGGGCCGTCACCATTGTGTTCCCACCAGCGGCGATACCAGCGCAGATTTTCCACAAAGGCGGTGAGTACCTCGTCGCGGCTGAGCGGCGGAACTTTTTGGTGCAGAGCGATGAGCGCCTCTTCACGATCAGCATCGCTGATCTCATCGATGGTGGCCAGGATGCGATCGGCGCGTAAGAGGAAGAGTTCGCGCTCGATAGCCGGGAACTCTTCGCCAATCTGGCGGATGTTACCGAGGTAGCAGACCGTGCGCTGGCGCGGGACACCACTCTCGTCACGGTAGCTCGCGACAAGGTAGGCGTCATAGAAACTGGTGTCGGCGATGTTGGCGTTTTTATGACGCCTGACCACCCAACGAACATACATTAGCGCCCTCGCTACTCTTTTGCTTATTATAGCACAACAGCCTCGGGTTTTGAATAAATGTCAGAAGATGCGCTGGTGTGAGCGCTTATATCAGCAAACACTGGTGCTATCTCCTTCAGGATGTCAATGCTGTGCCCCTGAGTCAGTCTAAAGAAATTGCTTTAGATCTCAAGTCAATTGCCTGTCCATGAAGATCTTTTTGATCAGGAACTAATAACATTCCTTCTGGTTAGGCTATTGCGCTTTGGTAATCGTTGTTTATCGATTGGAATTATGACATATCATACAAGAAGTCGGGCTGTCTAGTATTTGCACGTCATTTGCAAATATTGCACGCTTTTTAACCATATGTTATACTCGGCCTATCGGGTAGGTTATTTGCAGTGGATTATCTAATCTCCTGAGGCTGTAGTCTCTAGTCTGTACTACAACAATTACTGGTCAATGATGGAGCAACGGGGAGCTTCCGCGGCTCTTGCGCTTCTGATCATCAGACGGATCCGCCTTGTCATCATTCGGGGCGGCGACGGGATCCAGCACAGCACTTGACACAAGCATGATGGGGTGGATGTGGGCTATGAGTAGCAGTATGTACACGGAAGATCAACTGCGTCGACGTGAGGCTTCACGGTGGACGAAAGTGCAGATCATCCTGGCCCCGATTCAATTTGTGGCCTTTATCATCAGCTTCGGATTGGTGATTCGTTACCTTATCACTGGCGAGGGCTATTGGGTTGCGACGATCAGTGTGTGGATCAAGATTACTTTGATCTGGGCACTGACGATTACCGGGATGTTGTGGGAACACGATATGTTCGACCACTACTTCCTGGCGAAAGAGTTCTTCTGGGAAGATATCGGTAATCTGATCGCGATTATCACCCATAATCTCTATTTTGTTGCTCAGTGGATGGGCGCAAGTCGGGAGACGGTGATGTGGGTGATGGTCTTTGCATATGTGACCTACCTCTTTAACGCGTTGCAGTTTATCAACCGCGGGGTGCGCTCGGCACGCCAGCGGCGTGCCTTGAAGCAGGCGTCAGCGCAATCCTGAGTGGCCCAAAGCGATTGCTCTGGAACTAGTGAAGAACGTGTCAGGCGTCGGGGGTTATGCTCAGCCAGGGGGCTGCGGATCACAACCGGCGCAGGTATAACTCGCTAGAAAGCGATGGCCCGTATGCCGATCAAGTCTCGTGCCGTAGTCATCCCACGCCGTAATACGGTCGAGTTGCGCACCGTACAGGTGCTTGACCCGCGTGCAGGTGATGTGTTGGTGCGTACCGCCTACACCTCGATCAGTGCTGGCACCGAGCGTATGTTGCTGGACGGGCGGATGCCCCACCCGGCCTTGCTCTTCCCGGTGGTGCCAGGCTACGAGACGGTGGGCCAGGTGGTACAGGTAGGGGCGAAGGCACCGCAGGATTTGTTGGGCCAGTGGGTCTACGTCGGAGGGGCGCGCTGTTTTCGTGGGGTGAACCCGGCCTGGGGTGGTCAGAGCGAGTATATCAGTGCTGAGGCCGAGCGGGTGGTGCCGCTTGGCGCGATCGATCCGGCTACCGGGGTCATCCTGGCCCTGGCTGCAACAGCCATGCATGGGGTTAATGTGGCCCAGATCCATCGTAATGATCGGGTGCTGGTGCTTGGCCAGGGCATCGTTGGCCAGCTTGCTGCACGGCTTGCTAAACTCCAGGGTGCTGCCTATGTGGCGGTGGCCGACCGTGTGAGTGTGCGTCTTAATGCGGCTCAGGCCGACCAGGTGATTGATGTAACACGCGAGTCGCTTGATGAGGCCCTCGGTGAAGCGAATATCAATGTGATCATCGAAGCGACTGGCTCGATGCCAGCCCTGGCGGGCGCACTGCCCCTGCTGGCCAACCACGGGCGGGTCTTGCTGCTCGGCTATTACGACCATATTCATATTCCCTATGCGCCGGTCTTTATGCGTGAGGCGACGGTGCTGGTCGCTCGTGAATGGCAATTTGGTGTCGATGGCGATCTGCCTCATGTGCGCGATATGATCGCGACCGGTGAGCTTGATGTCACAGGCCTGCTAACCCATCGTGTGCCGCTTGAGCGCATCCAGGCTGCTTACCGCATGGCGTTTGAGGATCCCAGTTGCCTCAAGCTGGTGGTCGAGTGGCCAACCGATTAGGTGTGCTTCCACCGTGAGGATGTCCCTCCTGCACTCCGTGCAGTGACAAGCGATGCAAAAGGGAGCCGTAGCAGTGCCAGCACATCCGAAGCATGCCGGAACAGCCAGTGCCCGTATGTTGGCGGTGTATGGTAAGGGCGGCATGGGCAAGTCGTTCTTTACCACCAATCTGGTGAGTAAGCTGGCACTACTCAACCAACGCGTGCTCCAGTTGGGCTGTGATCCCAAGCACGACAGCTGCAATGCGCTCTTTGGTGGAGTGAGCCTGCCGACCCTGGGTGATGTCTGGCGTGGGTTCAAGGAGGCTGGGCGCGAAGAGAGCTTGCAGGTGCAGGATGTGATCTTCAAGACCAGCATCATGGGCCGCGCAACAGTCTATGGCTGTGAGATCGGCGGCCCCGAGGTTGGGCGCGGCTGTGGTGGGCGGGGGATCACCTTTGGCTTTGATACGCTTGAAAAGCTCGGTCTAAGCCAGTGGGCGCTAGACTATGTAGTGATGGACTTCCTGGGCGATGTGGTCTGTGGTGGCTTTGCTACGCCGATCGCCCGTTCGCTGGCCGAAGAGGTGATCATCATCTGCGGCAATGATCGCCAGAGTCTCTATGCGGCCAATAATATCGCCAGTGCAGCCAAGTATTTCGCCGCTATGGGTGGGCGGACACGGCTAATCGGCCTGATTGTCAACCGTGATGATGGCTCAGGGGTGGCAGCTCACTTTGCTGAGCAGGTCGGGCTGCCGGTACTGGCTACTATTCCGCTTGACCGCAGGGTGCGCGAACTCGCGGATGCTTGCGAACTGGCCCTTGGTGAACCGGCCTTCGACATGATCTTTGAAGACCTGGCCTGGCAGATCATCAACCGGGCGACCCCGCCGGTTGCGATGGCCGAGGTACATCCGCTGGCCTACAACGAGTTTCTGCGAGTCTTCGGGGCCGAGCAGCCTGATCGGGTGCCCATGGGGGCCTCTGCCGAAGAGTTGCTTGGTGGACGCCAGGTGCCCAAGGTGCCGCACCTTGAACTCGGGCTGCTACAGCAGGCCCTGGGGGCATCGCCTGAACTCGATCCGGCGATGCGGCGCGTCGTAGGCCGCCTGAGCCATGACCTGGGCCTGTATGTGACCGAGGCTAATCACGACCCGAAAAAGGGCATGGTGTTGACGGTTGACGGCAATACGACCATTTGTATTGGTGATGAGGGCGACCTGGAGAGCAAGTTGGCCATCCTCGCCGCACTACAGAAGTCGGGCGAGCCCTATTGCTATGTCGATCTGCGCCGCCCGGCTAGCCCGTTGTATCGCTAAGACCACAGGGCAGGAAGGAATGATCATGCAGCTGAAGCTACCCTCAAAAATCGCCCTGATCGAATATGTGATCGCCCCGTGGCACTTGCGTTTGCGCTGGTGGCTTGAGGCCCGCCTCTGGTGTCTGGGGCAGGGCTTTGGGGCATGTGAGGGCGGCACACCTGAGCAGAGCAACCCGCTCTGGCGACGCTGGTAGCCCTGGCCTGTGTGGGCAGCGCGATACGGGCGACTTTCCGAGATGTGGTAGAATGAAGCTTGGAATGCTCGGAAGAAACTCGAACCTGTATACGCGTGGAGGCCCTGCAGTTGCCGCCTGGGCATAGCAGATAAGGATAGGAGTACGGGTATGCCAACTGGTATTGGTGAGACAACACAAATGATCGGGCCATTCACCCCGGCGCTGGTCTGCTGGGCGTCGCTGATCATCACGGTGCTGGCTCTGGCTTTGACCTTTCTCTGGACGAATGTGACGGCTTTTGCACGCCGTTCGCGCACAGGCTCGCGGCAGCCCACAGCTGGCTCGATGCCGAAGCGTAACAATATGTTGTAACCTCAGCTGATGGGCTGAGCATAGCAAGCTGATCTGGCACCAGGGGAGGCTTCAAGGGGAGGGCCTGGCCCTGCCCGGAGAAACTCCCCTCCTTGTTGTAGTGATAGAGTTGTGCATGGCTACAGAGACCGCGCTCCCCGCAGCACCGGCCGCTAACGGTACGGTGCCTGCTAACTCCGGCCCACAACCCCCCTTCCCCTTTGTCGCTATCGTCGGTCAGGCCGAGCTCAAGCTCTCGCTGCTTCTCTGTGTGATCAACCCGACCATTGGTGGGGTAATGGTCATGGGCCACCGCGGTACGGCCAAATCGACGGCTGTGCGGGCCCTGGCCGACATGTTACCGCCGATCAAGGCGGTGCAGGGTTGTGCCTATTCATGTGCCCCTGATCACGAGGGCCTCTGTCCACATGTGCGTGAGCACTTGGCCAACAGCTTGCCCGAAGGGAAGTTGCCCCGTAAGTCATTGGTCGTAACGATCCCGGTGCCAGTAGTCGATCTACCACTTGGGGCGACTGAAGATCGCGTCTGTGGTACGCTCGATATTGAGCGAGCGCTGACGCAGGGTGTGCAGGCCTTTGCGCCGGGCTTGCTGGCGCGGGCCAACCGCGGCTTCCTCTATATCGATGAGGTGAACCTGCTTGAGGATCACCTGGTTGACGTGCTGCTTGACGTGGCCGCCAGTGGCACCAACGTGGTTGAGCGTGAGGGTATTAGTGTGCGCCACCCGGCCCGCTTTGTGCTGGTAGGCTCGGGCAACCCCGAAGAGGGCGATCTGCGCCCACAGTTGCTTGATCGCTTTGGTTTGCATGCCCGTATTACGACGATTACCAATGTCGAGGAGCGGGTTGAGATCGTCAAGCGTCGACGGGCCTATGATGCCGATCCCTACAGCTTTATGACCAGTTGGACCAAAGAGACGGCTAAGCTTCAGCGGAAGGTGAAGGCTGCACAAAAGCGCCTGCCTGAGGTTGTTCTGCCTGATCCGGTGCTCTATAAGATCGCTGAACTGTGTGTGAAACTCGAGATCGATGGGCACCGCGGCGAATTGACCCTTAGCCGGACGGCGACCTCCCTGGCGGCGCTCGAAGGTCATACCGAGGTGCGGCCAGAGGATGTGCAACGGATCGCCCTGCTCTCCCTGCGCCATCGCTTGCGCAAGGATCCGCTCGAAACCCAGGACGATGCGGTGCGTATCGAACGGGCGGTCGCTGAGGTGTTCGGCTAGGATCGCCTTGCGTAAGGATAAGTACCTGTGACTGCGCCTACCCTTGATCCCAGGCGGGCAAGCCTGCCCTTCTCGGCGCTGGTCGGGCTTGATGCTGCCCGCCAGGCCCTGCTGCTACTGGCGGTTGATCCGTTGCTGGGTGGGGTGGTGATCGCCGCTGGTGTAGGCACCGGCAAGAGCACGCTAGTACGTTCGTTTGCTCATTTGCTGGGCGAGGTAGCCTTTGTCGAACTGCCGATCGGGGTGACTGAAGATCGCCTGCTGGGCGGGATCGACCTGGAGGCAACCCTGACTCGTGGTGAACGGGTGCATCGCAGCGGGGTGATGGCCCGGGCTCATGGTGGCTTGCTCTATGCCGATGGGGTCAACCTGCTTGATGATAGTACCGTCAACCATCTGCTGGCGGCCGTCGATAGTGGCCTGGTGCGGGTAGAGCGCGAGGGTCTGAGTGTCGTTGAGGCAGCCCGTTTTGCACTGATCGCCACCTACGATCCGGCTGAGGGGCCGCCCCGGCGGCACCTCCTGGATCGGGTGGGCCTGATTGCGGCACCAGTGGCGCACGCCCCCGCGCCCGCTCGGGCCGAAGTGGTGCGGCGTAACCTGCTCAGCGATCATGATCGGCTGCTCCAGGATCGAGCGACCGGCCGGCGCTCGCGAGGCAAGGCGGTTGAAGTTGCGCCGGAGCCTGATCCGCTGGTGACTGGCTTTGATGATGAGGATGCCCTGTTGCTGGCCATGGTGCTGGCGGCGCGTGAAGTTCTGCCCTCCGTGGTGATCGAGGAGCGTCAGACCCTTCAGTTGATCCAGGCTGCCCTGGCCCTTGGCGTCGAAGGGCACCGCGCCGATATTTTTGCGACCCGCACCGCGCTGGCTTCGGCGGCCCTGGCTGGCCGTGATGCCGTGAGCGACGAAGATCTGGAGCGGGCGGTGCGTTTTGTGCTGCTGCCGCGGGCAACCCGGGCACCCCAGATCGAGGAGCCGCCGCCGCCTGAAGAGCCGCCGCCCCCCGAAGAGCCGCCACCGCCTGAGGATCGTGAGCAGAATGATGAGGAGCAGGAGGATAAGCCGCCGCCGCCGCCCGAAGAGTTGACGGTTGAGGATCTCATCCTTTCGGCGCTCGATACCGATGTGCCGCCGGATGTTCTTGAGACGCCCTTTACGGTGCGCCGCAACGGACGTAGCGGCTCGCGTGGGACAACCTCAGGCACACGCGGTCGTCACATTCGCTCTATTCCCGGTCTGCCTGCCCAGGGCCGCCTGGATGTGGTGGCGACGCTGCGGGCCGCTGCGCCCTGGCAACGGGTGCGCAAAGCTGAGGCTGAAAAGCATCACCCACACCATAGCCATGGACGCCATGTGCGGCTGAAGGCAGAAGACCTGCATATCAAGAAATATCGCAGCAAGGCTGGCACACTCTTCTGTTTTGTGGTTGATGCCAGTGGCTCGATGGCCCTGCACCGTATGCGTCAGGCGAAAGGTGCAGTGAATGCGCTGTTGCAGCAAGCCTATGTGCATCGCGATCAGGTAGCCCTGTTGGCCTTTCGTGGTGAGCAGGCCGAGTTACTTTTGCCGCCTTCGCAGAGTGTTGAACTGGCCAAACGGGCGCTCGATGTGCTACCGACCGGTGGTGGGACACCCCTGGCGGCGGCGTTGCTGGCAGCTTATCAGGTGGCGGAACAGGCACGCTCCCGTGGTATCCACCGCACGACCCTGGTGCTGATCACTGATGGGCGTCCAAATGTGCCGCTCCGGCCCGACCCGGAGCAGGATAAGCAGGCACGTCTCGATCAGGCACGGCTGGAGGTGCAGACGCTCAGTGCGCGGCTGCGGGCGGGGGGCATCGGTGCGGTGGTGATCGATACTCAGCGCAGTTATGTCAGCCGCGGTGAAGCCCAACAACTGGCCGCCTGGCTCGGTGGGCGCTATGTCTACCTGCCCCAGGGGCGTGGCGAGCAGATCGCCCAGGCGGTGATCGATGCCAGTGCCGAATGATCGTCTACCTGGCTTACCCGACCAGCCTGACCTTGCAGTCGGCCAATGCACTCCAGACCTATACGACACTGCGTGAGTTGCGGGCACGTCGTGCTGATACCTTGGCGATCATTCCGCGCTGGGGGTGTGAGCCGAGCCGTTTTGATGAGCTTGGAGCGTTGCATTTGCCGCGTCCGGCGATTGGCAAGCTCTCGCGGCTCCACCGGAGCACCCTGCTCTACTATCTTGAGCACAGTCTCTTTGCGCTGATGAGTGCAGCGATCGTTGCGGCGCACCGACGTGAGGTTGAGGCGCTCTATGTGCGCCAGGTGATCTGTGCAGCCTGGTGGGCAGGGGTGCTGGGGCCGCGCCTGGGCGTACCAGTGATCTATGAAGCGCACGACCTGGAGTCGCGTAATCCCTCACGGGCGAAGGAGCCCTGGGCGGTGGGCCTACTGCATCTGATCGACCGGGTGGCCCTGACGCGGGCGAATGCGGTCGTCTCGCTAACGGCCGACTTCCAGCGTGTGCTTGCGCAGATCGGTTGGGGTGGGCCTACTGCCACGCCGGTCTTTGTGGTGCCCGATGCCTATGACGAGCAACTCTTCGGCCGGCGTGACCGGATGACCGCCCGTGCCGCCCTGGGCCTACCAGCGGCGATGCCACTGGTGGCCTACGCCGGGATGACCTTTGCGCACCGCTGGCTTGACGGCTTGTTGGAAGCGGCGGCGACCCTGCGTGGGCGCTATGCTAGCCTGAGCCTGCTCCTGTTGGGAGGGCGTGAGGCTGAGCGGGAGGCGCTGCGACGGCAGGCTGAGGCTTTGGGGTTTGCCGTTGGTGACGGAAGTGGATCCGTGCAACCAGGCAGTTGCCAGTTGCTTGCGCCGCGCCCACAGGCCGAGGTGGCGCGCTACCTGGCAGCCGCTGATGTGCTGGTCATTCCCGATACCGTCACCGACGTAACGGCTTCGCCACTCAAACTCTTCGAATACCTGGCCCTGGGCACCCCACTGGTTTTACCAGCCTTGCCAGCACTGCATGAGATCGTGCCGGCGCAGCTGAGTCATCCTTTTACGCGGCGCGACCTGGCAGGGCTGACGGCAGCACTGGAGGCGGCGCTGCGTGATACAGACCAGTCACGGGCGACAGCGCGGCAGGAGCTTGCTGCTGCGCATACCTATGGGCGGCGCGCCGAGCGCATTCTCGACGTGGTGGCCCAGGTGGCTCACCGGCGTGTTAGCCCTTGATCCGCCAGAGACAGATTCGTCCATCATGCGTGCCTGAGGCAATGGTTGCCCCATCAGGGCTGAAGGCCAGGCTGGCGACACCAGCCCGGTGTTCGAGCGGTGTGGCGATGCTATTCCAGTCGCGGACCTGCCAGAGGCGTACCGTATGATCCTCACTGCCAGTGGCCAGCAGGCTACGATCGGGGCTGAAGGCCAGACTATGAACAGGGCCACGGTGGCCTTGCAGCAACTCGATCGGCTTGCGGTCACTCATACGCCAGATGCGCACACGGTTCTGGCTACTGGCAGCCATGAAAGCTCCGTCGGGGCTGAAGGCGAGGGTAAGGATGAAGGTGGGGAAGCCGGTCAGGGTTTCGATGGGTGTGCCGTCAGCGACGTTCCAGAGATAGACGGCCCCATCATAGGCACCGGCGGCCAGGATTTTACCGTCGGGGCTGAAGGCCAGGCTATGCACAAACGGGCAGGGTAGCATAGCTGCCGAGCGTAGATTGTACGCTTCGACATAACAAAGGCTGACGGCGCTTCCCCAACCGCCGATCGCCAGCCGGTCACCAGCGGGGCTAAAAGCAAGGCTCTCGATCGGGCAACCTGAAAGCTGGTGCCGGCGCACAGGCGTGCCATCATCGGCCTGCCAGAAACGTACCGACTCGTCTTCACTGCCAGAGGCGAGCAACTGCTGATTAGGGGCGAAGCGCAGACTGCGTACGCCGCTGGTGTGACCCTGGAGACTGGCGCACTGGGTGTAGTCGCGCATACGCCAGAGGCCGATGGTATGGTCCTCGTAGGCAGCAGCGAGAGTAGAGGAATCGGGGCTGAAATCGAGGGCATGGATGGGGCTACCGGTCGTGAGCATACGTAGCAGAGTGCCGATGGGTGTCGCGGAGCTGGAGCTTTCAGCGCTGATCATACTGGGGGTGACTGCGCTAGGGAAGGCCGGGGTATGGTCGAGGTTGCTGAGGAGTTCGGTATGCTCCTCAGGGTGGGGTCTACTGACGGAGGCGACCTGCGGCTCGCTCGTTGGCGTCGTGCTGAGGGGGATCGCGGGAGCGGCCGCTGCGGCGACTTCGGCGCGGGCCTGGGCCAGGGCGCTGCGCATCACCCGGGCCGTCGCCGGGCGATCATCAATGATAACGGCCAGGGCCTGCTCAATGGTGGCGGCGATGGGGGCGGGGACATGGGGTGCAAGGCTACGGATAGGGCGGAGAGGGTCGGGCTGGCGATTGAGCAGGCGCGTCATACGGGTCATTGCGTCCACGGGCAGGGTCGCAGTGAGCATATGGTAGAGGGTTGCGCCGAGGGCATAGAGATCACTGCGTGCATCGGGCTCGCCATCACGCATCTGCTCGATCGGAGCATAGGGTGGGGTGAAGCCGTAGATTCTTTTCTGGGCGACCTCGTCGGCCAGGGAGGCATCAACGGCGACGGTGAAGCCGCCACGGGCGAGGCCGAAGTCAAGCAGGATGATATCGAAGCTCTGGGTGAGTTTGAGATTCTTGGGTTTGATGTCGCGGTGGTAGACCGGGCGGGGGCGGGTATGGAGGTAGTTGAGGGCATCGAGCAACTGGTCGGCCCAGCGCAGGATAGTTGGCAGGGCTTCGAGGGTAGCGAAGCGCGGGCCGAGTCGGGCGAGCTGATTGCCAAGGTCTTCGCCGTGGATGAATTCCATGACCAGGAACTGGCCCGGGCCTTCGACGAAGTGATCGATCACGCGGGGGAGGGCCTGGTGGCGTAACCTGGCGAGGATCTGGGCCTCGTGCTCAAAGGCCCGGCGGTAGACCTCATCGGTGAAGAGGGTCTCTTTGAGCGCAACATCGGTGCGCAGGCGCAGGTCACGGGCACGGTAGACCGAGCCCATGCCACCTTTGCCGATGGAGTCGATCACCTTGTAGCGCTGCTGCAGGATGGCCCCAGGCTGAAGCATATGTACGATGCGCCTTATGACGAATCCCGTTGCCCGGCCCGACAGCGGGAGGAGGTACGCTGAGTTCTAGTATACACGCAAGGCCGCATCCGGCAATTACCAGGGTCGCGGATGGGCCTCCGTAGCAGGTACTGGGAAGCACCTTTCTGAAGTATGGTATGCTGGTAGTGAGTTGCCGACCAGCGGGTCGGCGCCTATGATCTCTCCGCTAGAGCATCTATGGTACGTCCTCATCAGAAGCCAGAAGTGATGAGTCCGGCCGGTTACTGGCCGCAGTTGCAGGCTGCGGTAGAGTCCGGCGCGGACGCGGTCTACTTTGGCCTGAAACATTTTACGGCGCGGGCCAAGGTAGGTTTCAGCCTGGACGAATTGCCTGAGGTGATGCGTACGCTCCATCGGCGTGGCGTGAAGGGCTATGTTACCTTTAATACGCTTGTCTTTGAGCATGAGTTGGCTGAAGCAGCACGAGTGGCGGCCACGATTGCGGCAGCGGGAGCCGATGCCTTTATTGTGCAGGATCTGGGCATAGCCCGCCTGCTGCACCTGATCGCCCCTGAGGTGGAGGTGCATGGCTCGACTCAGATGAGCATCAGCAGTGCGGAAGGGGTGGCCCTGGCGGCACAGCTGGGGGTGCGCCGGGTGGTGTTGGCGCGTGAATTGGCGCTGGAGGAGATTGCGGCGATCAGCCGGGTGAGCCCGATTGAATTGGAGATGTTTGTGCATGGGGCGCTCTGCGTCTCCTACTCTGGGCAGTGTTTTTCGTCGGAGGCGTGGGGTGGGCGGAGTGCCAACCGTGGCCAGTGCGCCCAGTCCTGCCGCCTGCCCTACGATCTGCTGGTAGACGGGGTGCGCAAACCGCTTGGCGCGGCACGCTACCTGCTCTCACCGGGCGATCTCTATGCGCTGCATGAGCTGCCACGGATTGTTGGATTGGGTATCGCCGCGCTGAAGATTGAGGGGCGTTATAAGGATGCGGCCTACGTGGCTTTGACCACAGCAGCCTACCGGAAGGCGGTTGACGAAGCCTGGGCGGGCCTTGCGCTGAGTGTGAGTCCGCTGGAGGAGTTGCGTCTGGCGCAGGTCTATTCACGCGGGCTTGGCCCGCACTTTGTGCGCGGCACGAACCATCAGACGGTGGTCGATGGGCGTGCTCCGCGCCACCGAGGGGTGCTCGTGGGCCGGGTCGTGCAGGTGTTGCCAGGGGGGGTGCTGGTGGCCCCGAATCCGGCGGCGGCGGCAGCCCCACTCAAACCAGGTGACGGGATTGTCTTTGATGCGGCCGACTGGCGTAGCCCGGAGGAGCCGGAAGAGGGTGGGCGGATCTATCATGTGCTGCCTGCCGCTACTGGGCTGGTCGAGGTGCAGCTGGGCTATGCGGCGGTTGATCTGCGGCGCGTTCGGGTCGGCGACCTGCTCTGGCGCACCCATGACCCGGAGCTTGAACGGGCGGTACGCCCTTTGCTCCAGCCAGCAGCGCCACTGCGCCGCCAGCCGCTGCGCGTGCAGGCCGTGGCGGGGGTGGGCTTGCCGCTAGAGTTGACATGGAGCTTGTTGGATCAGCCGGAGTTGCGGGTGACCGTGTGTTCGCCAGCACCTCTGGTTGCGGCTCAGCAGCATAGGGTGAGTATGGCGGTGCTGCGTGAGCAACTCGGGCGGCTGGGGACAACCCCCTACCAGTTGGTGGAGCTTGACGTTGAGCTGGACGGTAACCCCTTTGTGCCGACCTCGTTGCTGAACAGCCTGCGGCGCGAGGCGACTGAGATGCTGTCCGACTTGCAGGGGCGTCCGCGCCCGATCAGCGGGATGGCCCCGGCGGCGGCGCTGGCGGCACTGAGTGGGCTGGATCACCTGCGGCAGCCAGCTCTGCCCAGCCCGCTTCGCCCGGCGTTGCACCTGCTGGTGCGTAGCCCCGCGCAGCTTGAGGCGGCAGTGGCGGTTGGCCCGGATAGCATTACTCTTGATTACCTGGATCTCTATGGTTTGCGTGCAGCGGTGGAGCAGGTGCAGGCAGCCGGTATTGCGGTGCGCGTGGCCAGCCCGCGTATCCTCAAGCCCGGCGAGGAGCGGATCGTCAACTTCTTGCGCAAACTCGGCACGCCCCTGCTGGTGCGTTCAAGCGGGCTGCTCTATGCCCTGAGTCAGGGACAGGCACCGGAGTTGCATGGCGATTTTAGCCTAAATGCGGCGAACCTGTTGAGTACACGTACGCTGCTTGAGTTGGGCCTGACGCGCCTGACGCCGACCTACGACCTGAATGCAGCGCAGGTCTCCGCCCTGGCGCAGGCCCTGGAACCGGGTGTGGTGGAGGTGGTGGCCTACCAGCATTTGCCGGTTTTCCATACCGAGCACTGTGTCTTCTGTCGTTTTCTCTCGACGGGAACGAGTTATAAGGATTGTGGGCGTCCCTGCGAGCGGCACAGCCTTGCGCTACGTGACCAGCAGGGGCGCGCACACCCGGTGATGGCCGATGTAGGCTGTCGGAATACCGTGTTTGGGGCCGAGGCTCAGGTGGCGAGTCGCCATCTGTCCACCTGGCGTGGGGCGGGGATTGGGCATTACCGGCTTGAATTTGTGCATGAGACGGCGGTCCAGGTGGGCGAGGTGAGTCGGGCCTGGCGTATGGCCCTGGACGAGCAACTCACGCCTGCGGAGTTAGGCCAGCGGCTGGCGGCATTAGCCCCTGAGGGCACCACCGAGGGCAGCCTGTTCGTACCGGCGGGATATGCGACAATCCCCCTGCTGTGACAGCGCGGCGGTAGCAAGCTGTAACAAGTGAGAACCCTTTATGACAACGCCGCACATTCTGATCATTGAGGACGAGCAAGAGATCGCCAACTACCTACGGCGTGGTCTCGTACTTGAGGGCTTTCAGGTCACCGTCGCCGCTGATGGTCCCTCCGGTCTGGCAGTTGCCCGTGAGAGCACGCACGACCTGGTGATCCTCGACCTGATGTTGCCCGGCCTCGACGGCCTGGAGGTGGCCAGCCGGTTGCGGGCTGCCTCGGACATCCCGATCATTATTCTCACGGCCCGCGATGCCGTCGCTGATCGCGTGCGCGGCCTCGAACATGGTGCCGACGACTACCTGGTTAAGCCTTTTGCCTTCGAGGAATTGCTGGCGCGCATTCGGGTGCAGCTGCGTCGGCGCCAGGCCAGCCAGCAGCATGAGGTGCTGCGCTTCGCTGGCCTGACCCTTGATACCGCTGCGCGCGAGTTGCGCGTTGCCGAGCGTCGGGTTGAACTGACGGCGAAAGAGTACGACCTGCTCGAACTCTTTATGCGCCACCCTAACCAGGTGCTGACCCGCGAGGTGATCTACGATCGGGTCTGGGGCTACGATTTTGGTGGTGAAAGTAACATCATCGAAGTCTATGTGCGCTACCTGCGTCAGAAGATCGAGGTCGGCGGCGCACCGCGGGTCATCCAGACCGTTCGCGGCGCTGGCTACATCCTGCGCGAGGAGTAGCTCGTCGGGTGTACTTCGTATTCCCGCCGTTGCGCTTTGTCCTGACGCGGCGTATAATGCATGACGAATCTACCCTCTCCTTCAGCCACAATGTTGGCACTCGTCGCTCTGTGCAAAGGTAACGCATGGAAGAGACCACTGAGAGTGCTGCTGGCTCCGAGTTGCTTCCACCACATGACCGTGGCGACAATGGTTCACCTTTTGAGGGTGAAGACCTGGCCCTGATGGAGCAGTTCCTCAGAGATCCGGCCCACGATTACCGCAATCTCAAGTACGGTGATACGGTTGATGGCAAGCTTATGCGCATCGACCGTGACGAGTTGCTGGTTGATATCGGCTCAAAGGCCGAAGGGGTGGTTCCTTCCCGCGAGATGCAGTCCCTGCTGCCCGAGGATCGTGCTGCACTCGAAATCGGTGCGACCCTGCTGGTTTTTGTGGTGCAGTCTGAGGATAAAGAGGGCCGGGCGGTGCTCTCGATCGATAAGGCGCGTCAGGAGCGTAGTTGGCGTGTTTTGCAGGCTGCCCAGGAGAAGGGCGAGGTGATCAGTGCCCGTGTGGTGAACTATAACAAGGGTGGCTTGCTAGTCAACCTTGATGGCGTGCGCGGTTTTGTGCCCGCCTCACAGGTCAGCGGGATCAGCCGTGGTTCTGAGATGCAGAAACAGTCGGATATGGCCCGCATGGTCAATACCGACCTGTTCCTGAAGGTGATCGAGCTCAACCGTACCCGTAATCGGCTTATCCTCTCCGAACGCCAGGCGATGCAGGAGTCACGCGAGAGTAAGAAGGACGAGTTGCTTGCCAGTCTGCGCGAAGGTGATGTGCGTAGCGGGATCGTCAGCTCGGTCTGTGACTTTGGTGCCTTCGTCGATATTGGCGGTGCCGATGGGCTGGTGCATCTCTCCGAGATCTCCTGGAGCCGGGTTAAACATCCCTCTGAGGTGCTCAAGCCTGGCGATACGGTACAGGTCTGTATTCTTAATATCGATCACGAGCGCAAACGCATCGCGCTTTCGATCAAACGTACCCAGAGTGAACCCTGGACCCAGGCTGGCGAACGTTACCAGATCGGTCAGGTGGTTGAAGGGACGATTACCCAGATTGCTACCTTCGGTGCTTTTGCGCGGATTGAAGATGGTATCGAGGGTTTGATCCATATCTCTGAGATGGGCGATGAGCGCATCCAGAACCCGCGTGAGCTTGTCAGCGAGGGGCAGGTTGTCCAGGCCCGGGTGATCCGCATTGACCCGGCGCGTAAGCGCATGGGCCTTAGTCTGCGCCTCAGCCCTGACGGTGATGCGCAGGAGGCGGCTCCGGCCGACGATGACCAGTTATGAGCGTTGGCTGCCCCCTGTACCCTTGTCCAAGTGGAGAAGACAATGTCCGATCTCTATAGTAAGTTCACCAAGCGCGCCAAGCAGGTACTTCAGTTGGCTCACGAGGAGGCGCGCTCGTTCAATCACCCTTATATCGGCACCGAGCATATTCTGCTGGGCCTGATCCGTGAGAGTGAGGGCATCGCGGCCCGCGTGCTTGATGACCTCGGTGTCAAGCTGGCCCAGGCCCGCAGCGCGGTCGAGTTTATCGTTGGTATGGGTGAAGGTACCCCGCTCACTGACCAGGAGTTGACCGCGCGCGCCCAGAAGGTGATCAAGTACGCGATTGAGGAGGCTGGCCGCCTCAATCATCACTATATTGGCACCGAGCATCTGCTGCTGGGTCTGGTACGCAATGGCGAAGGTGTGGCGACGGGCGTGCTCGATATTATGGGAGTATCGCTCGAACAGGTGCGCAACCAGGTGATGCGCGTGCTTCGTCACGGCACCGCCGGTAGCGCCGAGCAGCGTAGCGGCTCGTCCGGCCAATCGTCTGCCCAGCGCCAGTCGAAGACGCCCTATCTCGACGCGCTCGGCACCGATCTTACGGAGATGGCTGAGGCCGGGAGGCTCGACCCGATCATCGGGCGTCAGCATGAGATCGAGCGGGTGATCCAGATCCTCTCGCGCCGGACGAAGAATAATCCGGCCCTGATCGGCGAACCTGGCGTGGGCAAAACAGCGATTATCGAGGGCCTGGCCCAGCGCATTATTCAGGGCGATGTGCCCGACAGCATCAAGGGTAAGCGGGTTGTCACCCTGGATATGGGTGCCCTGGTGGCTGGTACCAAATACCGCGGCCAGTTCGAGGAGCGCCTCAAGCGGGTGATCGACGAGATTAAAGAGACCCGCTGTATCCTCTTCATCGACGAGTTCCATACGATTATCGGGGCGGGCGGGGCCGAAGGCACGCTCGATGCCGCTAACATCCTCAAGCCAGCCCTCTCGCGCGGTGAGTTGCAGACGATCGGGGCCACGACGCTTGATGAGTACCGCAAGTATATCGAGCGTGATGCGGCCCTCGAACGGCGTTTCCAGCCGGTGATGGTCGATGAGCCTAGCCTTGAGGATACGGTGCTCATCCTGCGTGGGATCAAGTCGCGCTACGAGGATTTTCACCAATTGCAGATCTCGGACGATGCGATTAAGGCTGCGGCCGCCCTCTCGGCCCGCTATGTGCCCGACCGCCAGCTCCCCGATAAGGCAATTGACCTGATCGACGAGGCAGCGAGCCGCGTGCGGATGTACCGCAGCGCCACGCCGCCCCAGCTGCGTGACGCCCTGCGCGGGCTGGAGGCGCTGCGTAAGGAAAAAGAGGCCGCCCTCGAAGATAAGCAGTTTGACCTGGCCTCCGACCTGCGCGAGCGCGAAGAGCGTATGCAGGGACGTATTACGACGATCGAGGCCGAGATCGGTATGGCTAGCGGGGAAAACCGCGTCGCCGAGCGGCCCTATGTCACCGAGGAGGATATTGCCGAGGTGGTCGGCATGTGGACGGGCATCCCGGTGACGCGCCTTAAGGGCGATGAGACGATCCGCCTGATGCAGATGGAGGAGTTCCTGCATAACCGCGTGATCGGCCAGCAGGAGGCGATTGTCACCATCTCCAAAGCGGTGCGCCGCGCCCGCGCCGGGCTGAAGGATCCCAAGCGCCCCATCGGTAGCTTTATCTTCCTTGGACCCACCGGCGTTGGCAAGACCGAGTTGGCCAAAACCCTGGCCGAGTTTATGTTTGGCTCGGAGGAGAGCCTGATCAAGATTGATATGTCTGAGTTCCAGGAGCGCCACACGACGTCGCGCCTGGTTGGCTCACCTCCCGGCTATGTTGGCTACGGCGAGGGCGGCCAGTTGACCGATGCGGTGCGCCGCAAGCCCTATAGTGTGGTGCTCTTCGACGAGATCGAGAAGGCTCACCCCGATGCCTTTAACCTGTTGCTGCAGGTGCTTGAGGACGGCAACCTCACCGACGGTAAGGGGCGTAAGGTCGATTTCCGTAATACGATCATTATCATGACTTCCAATGTCGGCACCGAGCACATCCGCCGTGCCAGTCGGATCGGCTTCGGCGGCAACGCTGACGAGATCGACCAGACCGATATGCGGCGCAAGGTGGACGATGCGCTCAAGTCACTCTTCCGGCCCGAGTTCCTCAACCGTATCGATGCGACGATCATCTTCCACCCGCTCACCAACGAGGAGATCCAGCGCATCACGACGCTGATGCTCCAGCGGGTGCAACGCCAGCTTGACGAGCACCAGATGCGCCTTGATGTACATCAGGATGCCCTGGCGCTGCTGGCCCGGCGCGGCTATGACCCGGCCTTCGGGGCCCGACCCCTGCGCCGCCTGATCACCAATGTGATCGAGGATCCCCTGGCGGAAGGACTGCTTGACGGCAACTTCAAGGAGGGCGATACGATCGTGGTTGACACGGAGGCCGACGAGTTGCGTTTGCGCTCGCAGCGGGCGATTGAGGCCAGTAAGGCCGAGGCTCAGCCCGAAGAGAGTCCGGCCCTGGTGGAGTAGGTTGGAGTACGATCCGTGGCACATGTCGGCCATACCATCCGTGTTCAGGGTGGTAGCTCACATAACCCTGATTGTGGCGTGGCCCCCGGCGATCTGCTGGGGGCACGTTTTCGTCTTGGCCAGACTCTTGGGCATGGTGGCCAGGCCATGGTCTTTGCGGGTGTAGACCAGCGCCGTGGTGATGCCCCGGTGGCCCTCAAGCTGGCCCGCCGCGACCTGCCTGCCGAGGCCAGCGCCGAGGCGGTGGCGGTGTTGCAATGGGAGGCTGGCCTGCTGCGCCGGCTGAGCCACCCGGCCCTGCCGCGCTTCTTGCGCTTTGAACGTAGCGCACGGCTCAGCTGGCTCGCCCGTGAGCTGGTGCCTGGCGAGAGTCTGCAGGTGCTTGCCCGCCGTGGCCCACAGGATCCGCGGCAGGTGCTGGCCTGGGCGCTCCAGCTGTGTGACCTGCTCAGCTATTTGCATACCCGTGAGGTGCCGGTAGCGGTTGGCGATCTCAAACCGGCCAACCTTGTCCTGCGCTCCGATGGACGGATCGCCCTGATTGACCTTGGCGCAGCCCAGACGCTTACCCGGCGTCCGCCGCGGCGTCAGCGCCCGCGCCATGGCACGCCGGGCTATGCGCCCCCCGAGCAACTCGGTAGTTGGGGCCTTGATGAACGGGCCGATCTCTTCGCGCTGGCCGTCACCTGCTATGAACTGCTGACGGGGCTTGACCCGAGTCTTGATCCACTCCAGTTCGATCTAGCACAGCTCGACCTGTCCGCGCCCCGCATGGCCCCGACCCTACGCTGGGCACTGATCCTTGATCTGAATCAGCGCTGTCCAACTGCTGCGGCGCTGCGTGCCCGGCTGGGGGCGCTGGTGCCGCCGCGCCCGCTGGTGATTGGTCATGGTATCGCCCTCAACGACCGGCGTGACCTGGAGGCGGCCATTCGCTACGGCCCCGATGAGCTTGCGCCGGTGGTGCAGAGTGGCGCACTTGAGCACTGGCTGGCCCAGCATCCCGACGCAGTGCTTGGCAAGCTGCGCTACGATCTGCGTAGTGCCCGGCGTCAAGCCCCCGCACGCAGCGCGCCGATTGACATGCTCTTCAACGCGATGGCACCGCCTGAAGGCAGCCTGCTGCTCCAATTCAGCCCCTCGCGGCTGCTACTGGGTGATGTGCCGCTCAAACGCTGGCGCATCTGGAGCCGGCCGCTACCGCTGACGCTGCACAATAGTGCGGCGGTGCCCTTGCGCTGGGAGCTGAGTAGCCCTGGGGCTACCAAGGCCGATCTGCGGGTGCTGGTCGATGGCAAAGCCCAGCGCCGGGTCAGTGGCGTGATTGCGCCTGATGAGTATGTGCGGCTTGAGGTGGTGGCGATGGCTGGCCCTGGAGCTCACAGTGGTATACTAAACCTGCGCTGTGGGCGTCACAGCTGGCCGATCCCCTGGGAAGCCACCGGCAAGGCCCGTCTGGCCATTGGTACGCAGGAGGTGCTGCGGCTCGAGGATCTCGACCTTGGGCGACGCGACCTGGTGCCAGCACTTGAACAGCTACTGACTCAGGGTGTGCTGGCCCGTTGGCTACGCATTGTCGGCCATCGGGCGCTGGCCACGACGGTTGCTGGCGTGATGGCTGGCCAGCCGAGTGAGCTTGAGCGGCGCCTGCTGATCGGGCGCATTTTGAGTATGCTCGACCCGACCCGCTTCCCCAACCTGCGCCTGCATGGGTTTGAACAGGCTGTGAGTCGTCCATTGACGGCAGGGCAGTCAGCCTATGCCATCTTCGAGCTTGAGAACCTTGGTCAGGCCCCCTGTGTGCTGATCTGGCACAGCTACACCGCCTGGGCCCAGGTGGTTGGTTCGCCCGGTGCGCTTGCCCCTGGCACCCGTAGCGCGATCACGGTACGTCTGCAGCCGCCGAGCAGCCTGGAGGGTGCGAACCCGGTGGCCTTGGCTCTGGCTGCGGGTGACTTGAGCCTGCCGCTGGTGTTGCCGGTGCAGGTGACGCCTGACAACTTCTGGCAGCGTATGTGGCGTTTTTTCGGTTCGTAGTTGCGCGGAATCCCCTTTGGCAGACCAGGCCAAACAGCCGCTTCCTTCTGCAGCCGCGCTACGCTGGCGGGCCTTGCTGCGCGCCCTGCTGCTCGGGTTGGGGGTGGTGATCATCAATGTGCTTGTCTACCTGTTATTGCCGCCAGCCTGGATCGAGAAGCTGGGTGCGTTTGGCTACCTGGGTGCTTTTGTCACGGCGGCCTTTGCTAACGCTACGGTGCTGGTGCCGGTACCCTACTACCCACTGCTCATCCGTCTGGGCCAGGCACTCAATCCGTGGGGCGTAGTGCTAGCCGGGGCGGCTGGCTCGGTGCTTGGTGAACTGGTGGCCTATGCGGTCGGGCGCTCAGGGCGGCAGGCGGTTGAGGAGAGTACCTTCTACCGCTGGGTTCACCGCCAGATGGGCCACCCGTGGCGGGTACCGCTGGTACTCTTTGCGATCTCGGCCCCGCCCAACCCCTTTTTTGATGTGGCTGGCCTGATCGCCGGGGCGCTTGGGGTGCCGCTCTGGATCTATGTTGGCAGCACCTTTGCCGGGCGTCTGGTGCGCATGGCGACGGTGGTCTGGATCGGGCTGATCGCCAACGGGGCGTGAGGGCGATCCGGCACCGTTGATCGCACCTGATACTGGTTGTATGTGCTATATGCCCGCTATCAGACTTGAAGAGGAGGTTTTATGCAGACGGTTGCATTCACGTTGTTTCAGATCATGCTCTTGATCGGCATGCTGCTTCAACCTGCACTCCTGTCGATAACACCTCGGGCCAGTTCGCGACGGGTTATCACTCAGACCCTCGCTACAGAAACCCCTGATCTGCTCTGTCAGCCCGACGCAAGTCCACCGAATCCGGCCCGACGACAGATCTACCTGCCCCTGGTGCGCGCTGCTGCTGCCGCCACCGCCGATCTGAGCGCAAGGCTGACGCCGGCCCAGCTTGCACCAGTGATTACCGACACCGCAGATTTTGCCGCTGCGGTTGCCTTCCTCTATAGCGGCACAAACCCGGTACAGGTGGGTGTTGCCGCCGGAACGATCGCCTCGCGCTGCGCCGCAGTGGTGCGGGGTGTCGTGCTACGCAATGATGGCACACCCCTTCCCGGCGTGACGGTCACAGTGCCTGGGCATCCTGAGTTGGGGCAGACCCTCAGTGGTGCTGACGGCAAATTTGCGCTGGTCGTCAATGGCGGTGGCTTACTCACCTTCATGTATACACGGGCAGGTTATGTGCCCAGCCAGCGTCAGGCGATCCCTGTCTGGCACAAGTATACCTGGCTGCCCGAGGTGGCTCTGGTTGCCTATGATACGACCGTCGCCACAATCCAGGTTGGGGGTGGGGCAACCCAGGTGACGCGGGGAAGCACGGTGCGCGATAGTGATGGGCAACGTCAGGCGACGCTGATCTTTCCGCCGAATCTGCAGGTCACCGCGCAGCTACCGGGTATGGTTCCTCAGGTGCTCAGCGGGACACTGCATATCCGTGCTACCGAATTTACGGTCGGTGCCCGTGGCCCCTTCGCAATGCCGGCCCAATTGCCGCCTGCCAGTGGTTATACCTACGCTGTCGAGTTGAGTGTGGACGAGGTCCCCGGCGGAATTGCGACGGTGAACTTCAGCCGCCCGGTCATCCTCTACCTGGAGAACTTTCTCAACTTCCCGGTGGGTGAGGTGGTGCCGGCAGGTTCCTATGACCGGGCAAGTGGGCGCTGGGTGGCTGAGCCGAATGGGCGGGTCGTGCGCATCGTTGCAATCAGCGGTGGGGTTGCCAATCTCGACCTCGACGGTGATGGCGTAGCTGATGACCCGGCGGCTCTGGCAGCCCTTGGCATCACAAATGAAGAGCGTGGCAGGCTGGCCGGGCTCTACCCGGTTGGGGTTAGCCTGTGGCGTACCCCGGTGGCGCACTTCTCACCGTGGGATCTCAACTGGCCCTACGGGCCGCCTCCCGGGGCCAGGCCACCTCAGCAGCCCCCACCACGACCGCCCGAGGAAGAGGACTGCTGTAAGCAGCGGCCGGGTATCTATCTTGACGGGGCTACCTCCGATGGGAGCGAGATGCTGGTTGAGAGCCAGAGCCTTGGCACGCACGTCGGGATTGTCGGCACACCCTTCGACCTGGTTTACCAGAGCGACCGGGTGCCTGGGCGCCAGGGTAACTATACCCTCGATATTTCCCTGAGCGGTGCCGAGTTACCGCCGGGGCTGCGCGGAATTGTGCTTGAAGTGGAGACGGCCGGCCAGCGTTATGTGCAGGCGCTTGAGGCGAGGCCGAATCAGCGGGCGACCTTTAGCTGGGACGGGCGCGATGCTTTCGGGCGTACGCTGAGCGGTGCCGAGGCCAGTGTCACGATCGGCTATCGTTACCGTGGGGTCTACCAGAGCCCGGCTGATCTGGAGCGTAGTTTTGGTGCGTTGTCGGGCACGCCCTATAGCTTCGATACCAACCGTAATGAGGCTGTGCTCTACCAGCGGCACCGCACGATCCTTGGCATGCCCGACGTTCAGGCGAGTGGGCTAGGGGGATGGAGCCTCAGTGCATTGCAGATCTACGACCCGGGGCACGGGCGACTCTACCTGGGTGGAGGCGGCTGGCGCGATGTGCCCGATCCGGTGACACGTCTGCGTGACAGTCAGACCGGCTTGTCCAGTGTGGGTAGCCCACGCATCATCAATACGATCGCCGGCGGGGGGCAGCCGCCGGCCAATACCAATGGTGACGGCGGCCCCGCTATTTATGCACGGCTCAGTTTCCCGCAGGCTGTAGTCTACGCCCCCGACGGCAGTTATTACATCGCCGATGGCTTCAACAGTGTGCGGCGGGTTAGCCCAGATGGGATCATCACCACCGTTGCCGGCGGGAGCGCGGCCACCCTGCCGAACGGCAGTGATGGGCCGGCCACCCAGGTTCAGGTAACCCCAACTGACCTCACGCTTGGCCCTGATGGGGCTCTCTATATCGCCGACTTCGGTATGGTGCGGCGGGTCGGTGCAGACGGGATGCTCAGCACGGTCGCTGGCACCGGCACCCCTGCCCCGGCGAGCGGTGACGGCGGCCCGGCCCGCATGGCACGCCTTGACCCATGGGCGATCGCCTTTGGCCCCGACGGGGCGCTCTATGTCGCTGATACAGGCAACAACCTGGTGCGACGGATTGGCCCTGATGGCATCATCAGTACCGTCGCTGGCACCGGCGATTGCGATACGACGCAGCCGGTTGACGGCAGCCTGGCCCTGGTGACACGCATCTGCGAGCCGCTTGCCCTTGATGTGGCCGGCGACGGCAGCATCTATGTCACCTCACGCGGCCTGGCGATGAATGCTTATGATGGCTCAGACCAGCGCATCTACCGGGTCAGCCCTGACGGGATCGCCACCTGGATCGCCGGTGACGGTGAGCCGCCCGATGGTTTCGGCGAGGGTGTGACGGCGACAGGCGCACGGTTTCAGACAGGCGGTATGGCCCTCGGTCCGGACGGGAGCCTCTATCTGGCCGACCTGATCCATGACCGTGTGCGGCGGATCAGCCCGAATGGCACGATCAATACGGTGGCTGGACGCCGTACCTGTGATCCCTACGAGCGCTGTTTCGCTGGCGACGGTGGCCCGGCAACCGAGGCCGATCTGGATCTGCCTGAGGATGTGACGGTCACTCCCGGCGGCGACCTGCTGATCATCGCTGCTGATCGTGTGCGCCACGTTGGCCCGCCTGCTTTTATCGCCCAGGCCCGCGACCTGCTCATCCCCTCACCCGACGGCAGTGAGATCTATGTCTTCAGCAGCGCCGGCCAGCATCGCGCAACCTTACAGGCGCTTACCGGCGCCCTGCGTTACCTCTTTGCCTATGACAACGCTGGACGTTTGCAGAGCATCACCGATGGTGACGGCAATACGACACGGATCGAGCGCGCGGCCAATGGCGCACCAACAGCGATCGTCGCGCCCTTCGG
Source organism: uncultured Chloroflexaceae bacterium (assembly GCA_964592425.1). Classification (GTDB taxonomy): domain Bacteria; phylum Chloroflexota; class Chloroflexia; order Chloroflexales; family Chloroflexaceae; genus Viridilinea. The sequence continues at coordinate 92,154 of CAZQCG010000008.1, read as the reverse complement.
CCAGCGTACAACCCTCACGGTTGACGGTCGCGGCTATCTCGCCAGCATCACCAACCCGTCCGGGGCCGTGCAGCGTTTCAGCTACAACGATGGCGGCCTGATGACTGGCCATATCGACGCCCGTGGTGCGACCGCTAGCTTCAGCTATGACAGCCTGGGTTTGCTTGTCCGTAGCACCAACCGTAACGGTGGGATCGAGACTCTGGCCCGCGAGGCAACAGTACGGGGCTACCGTGTCACGCGTACCGACCCCACAGGGCGCATCACACGCTACCTTGTCGAACACCTGCCGGGCGGCGTGCGGCGCACCAATACCCTACCGGATGGCACGCAGAGCAGCGCTCTGCTGCGCAGCGATGGCTCGAACGCCGTGACCATGGCTGAAGGTGTTGCCATCACGACGCGTGGGGCGGGTGATGCGCGCTGGGGCGGGCTGTTGCCCTTTCCCCTCACCCAGACTATCGCCACTCCCGGCGGGATCGAGGCAACCTTCACGATCTCGCGTAGTGTCAGCCTCACCGATCCGGGCGATCCTCTGAGTCTGACCAGCCTGGTTGAAGAGCGGGGCTGGGGCGACGAGCGCTCGACCTACACCTATACTGCCACGACCCGCACGCTTGAGGAGCGTAGCGCAGGCGGACGTACGGCGCGTGTGATCTTCGATGAGCATGGGCGCACCATCCAGGTTCATCCGCCCGGGCTCAACTCGGTCAGCTACACCTATGACAGCGCCGGACGCCTGCACCAGGCCACCTGGGGTAGCGGCACCACCGCACGCACCTACAGTTTCCGCTACGACCCGGCGGGCAACCTGAGCGGCGCTAACGATCCCCTCGGGCGCACCATGAGCTTCGCCTATGACGCTGACGGGCAGATCATTCGCCAGACGCTCGCCGGCGGCGCGGTGATCAGCTATACCTATGATGTCGCAGGCAATCTCACCAGCCTTATACCGCCAGGGCGCGCCGCACACCAGCTGGCTTACACAGCCCTGGGTGCCGTCTCCAGCTACAGCCCGCCTGGTGGCCAGGCGACCAGCTACAGCTATGACAATGCCGGACGGCTGCTTGGCCTGAGTCGGCCTGGAGGCCAGAGTCAGAGCTACACCTATGACAGCGCTGCGCGTCTCAGCACGCTGGTCGGCCCAGAGGGCACCACCCATTACAGCTATGACCCGGCCAGCGGCAACCTGTCGCTCATCGAAGCGCCCGCTGCGACGCTCGATCTCACCTTCGACGGGATGCTGCTCACCCAGGAGCGCTGGTCAGGTGCCGTGAACGGTGGGGTGAGTTATGCCTATAACGCAGCTCTGCGGCTCGAGAGCCTGGCTATTGACGGAGGCAGCTTCACCAATTACAGCTACGATAACGAAGGGCGTGTGACCGCAGCTGGTGATCTGGTTCTACGCTATGACCCGGCCAGTGGGTATCTGGCTGGGGCAACGCTGGGCGAAGTCAACGAGAGCCTGACGCTCAACGGCTTCGGCGAACTCACCCGCAGCCAGATCACCCGCGCCGACACAACCTTGCTAGACATGCAGTATATACGTGACGCCCTGGGGCGCATCACTGAGCGAATCGAGACCATCGCTGGCGTGACGGCGCGGTATGGCTACCAGTACAACACGGCTGGCTATCTGGTGGCGGTGAGCCTGAACGGCCAGGCGCTTGCGGCCTATAGCTATGATGCTAATGGCAATCGCCTGAGTGTGACCAGCGGCGGTGCGACCCAGAACGCCAGCTACGACGGGCGTGATCGCCTGGTTCAGGCCGGTGGCGTCAGCTATACCTATGATGCGTCGGGGCGGCTGGGCGGGCGCGGCGGCACAAGCTATAGCTATGACAGCAGCGGCAACCTGGTGGGCGTCAGTCTGCCGGGCGGGCGCATAATCACCTACCTGATCGATGGCAAAGGGCGGCGCATCGGCAAGCGGGTGGATGGAGTTTTGGTGCAGGGCCTGCTCTATGCCGGGCGCCTGCGCCCGGTCGCCGAGGTCGACGCTGAGGGCAATGTGGTCAGCAACTTCATCTATGCCACCTGGGGTAACGTGCCGGTGATGATCGTCAAAGGCGGGCTCAGCTATCGTATCATCACTGATCAGATCGGTAGCCCGCGCCTGGTGGTGGACGCCTCAACTGGCGTGGTTGTCCAGCGCCTCGACTATGATGCCTTCGGCAACGTTACTCGTGATACCAACCCCGGCTTTCAGCCCTTCGGCTTTGGGGGTGGACTATACGACCGTGATACGGGGCTGGTGCATTTTGGCGCACGCGAGTACGATCCGCAGAGTGGGCGCTGGATGAGCCGCGATCCGTTGGGTCCAGGCAGCGGCCTGGCCAACTTCTACAGCTATGCAGGCAACGACCCGCTGAATCGGCGTGACCCGACTGGCCTTGAAGACGAGGGCAGCAGCTTTGATGGCTATGTTGATCCGCCGAAGTCGCTTGGCGACCGGGCCAGCGACTGGTTCGGTAAGGCCAAAAAGTGGTTCGACCGGGTCGAGACGGTCAAAGACGTGATCGAGACCGGCGAAGAGGTGAAGGAGACCCTTGAGGATACGACAAGGAGTGATCCCGAACAGGCCAGCCGGCTGATGAAATGTGTCCTCAAATGGATCAAGAAGCTGCAGCCGGTGGAGCTGACTCCGACCGATGCTGCTCAGGAGGCGTTGGATCGTGGTGAGGAGTTGATGCGCAACCAGCGCGATGGTGGCTCGATCAATGAAGGCGTGCGCCGCCAGCTTGAGCAGCTCGATCCGTGATCGTTCGTAAGACAAGGTTTCGGGCTGGTTTACCGTTCAGCGTCACGTGCCGCGTACGGATGCGCTCGGGCTATTTTCTATTAGCTGTCACCCTCGGCGTTGCGTCGGGCGGCCTCCGCGAGGTCGGCCAGGGCTGGCCCGCCCGGCTGGAGCCAGGCCAGGAACTCGCGGTTGCCAGCCGGGCCGGTGATCGGTGAGGGCACCAGACCACAGGCTGGCAGGCCGAGGCTGGCAGCAAAGTGCAGACTCTGCTCAAGCACGGCCCGGTGGATATGCGGATCTCGCACGACGCCGCCTTTGCCCACCAGGTTCGCCCCGGCCTCAAACTGTGGCTTGATCAGCGCCACGATCCAGGCGCCGGGGCTGATCAGCGCCTGCACTGCCGGCAGTACCAGTTGTAACGAGATGAAGGCCACGTCGATCACTGCACAGTCGGCGCGCACCGCGTGTGGTAGGGCCGTCAGCCAGCGGATATTGGTGCGTTCGATGGCCGTGACGCGGGGATCGTTGCGCAGACGATAGTCGAGAATGCCGTAGCCGACATCAACGGCAAAGACGTGCCCGGCCTCACGCTGGAGCAGCACATCGGTGAAGCCGCCGGTTGAAGCACCGACGTCAAGGGCGGTCAGGCCGTGCGGATCGAGGGCGAAGCAGTCGAGGGCGTGGGCCAGTTTATAACCGCCGCGGCTGACGTAGGGCAGACCGGCGCTCACCTCAACCACCGCGTCGGCCTCAACCAGCATGCCTGGCTTGGCCGCTGGCTGGCCGCCCACGCGCACACTACCAGCCATCAGCAGGGCCTGGGCTTTGGTGCGTGTCGCGGCCAGGCCCCGCGTGACCAGCAGTTGATCTAGCCGTACCCTGGCCATTGGTCGATCAGCGTTTTGAGTGTTCGATCTGCTCGAGGCGGGCCACCTCATCTTCAAGTTCGCCCACCAGTTGCACCAGCCAGGGCGCCGGTGGATTGAAGGGGTCGTTCATGCGCGGGCGCAGTCGGTTCAGTTCCAGGCGGCGCTGCAGCAGGCGTTCGGCAGTCGAGTCACCCACGGCAGTGGCATACTCAAGCGGTAGCTCGTTTTGCTCTTCGAGGTGCATCGCCACCAGTTCCGTGAGCAGATCGTCCAACTCACGTTCCTGCTCGACCAGCAAGTGGCGCAGCTTGAGTCGCTGCTCCTGGGTCAGGTAAATGCGTGTCGGAATGGTGTAGCGTCCCTCATTCATATGGTGTGCCTTCCTGCGCTTGCGAGGCTTCGATGGGGGGCGTTGGATCCGCCACGACTCAGGTCTAGCGGCTTTTTGCAGACGTGGAGTAACCGACAAAATCAGGTGCGCAGCCGGGGCTGCAGGTAGCTATGCAGTTCGCTGATCGCTACGCGCTCCTGGGCCATGGTATCACGATCACGCACGGTGACTGTCCCGGCCAGAGCAGGATCTTTGCCTTCACCAAGGGTGTCGAAATCGACGGTAATACAGAAGGGGGTGCCGATCTCGTCCTGGCGTCGGTAGAGCTTACCAATTGCTCCGGTATCGTCATAAACGGTACGCACGCCGCTTTCAGCCTGTAGTTGGCGCCGGATGTGGCGGGCGGTAGCGACGATCTGTTCGTGGTTGCGTTTGAGTGGAAAGACTGCGACTTTGATCGGGGCGAGCTTGGGACGCAGACGGAGCAAGGTGCGGTAGTGCTCGTCAAGGATCGGTTGTACCTGACCACGGAGCTTCTTGCCCAACTCGATCGTTTCGGCACCAGGCATGCCAAGCAGCGTCTCGACTTCGGGCAGGCGTTCGGCGAGAGTGCTGGCAATTGTCTGGCCATACTCAAGCAGGGCCTCGCGCTGTTCACTGCTCAGACGCTCCTGGCGGCCCACTGACTTGAGGAAGGCGCTCAGGGCCTCACCAGCAGCCTGGAGTTTCTCCGGGGCAGGGGCGCGGGTCATCTCTTCGGCGTAGCCTTCGCAGAGCACAGCCAGCATGGCCCGGCCAACCCCGGCGGAAGGCTCGATCACATAGGGCACGAGGTGCCGCCGACTCTCCGGGTCGAAGTAGGTCAGGCGAGCGGTGCTGTCCTCGTTTAGATTAACGCGGGCAGTTAAGCCGAGGGCGGCCTGGTCTTTCGAATGGGAGCCGAGGTCGTAGTCGGTGCGATTAGCGATACCCTCGATCTCTTGTGAACCAAGCGAGGGATAGTCATACATGAGATCGTAGGTGCGCTTGGAGTAGTGTGCCAACTCGTCGGCGGGGACATCGTAGATCGTAATGCGCCGCCGCGGCACGCCAAGGGCCTCCCACCAGGCCAGGCGGGCCTCAAGCCACTGTGCATGCCAGGCCTCATCGGTGCCGGGCAGCACAAAGAACTCGATCTCCATCTGCTCAAATTCACGCACGCGAAAGATGAAATTGCGCGGATTGATCTCATTGCGGAAGGCTTTGCCCACCTGGGCGATACCGAAGGGCAGCTTGCGGCTGGTGGTGGCCAGCACATTGGCGAAGTTGGCAAAGATGCCCTGGGCCGTTTCGGGGCGCAGATAGGCGAAGGAGCCACTCTCTGCCAACGGGCCAACCTGGGTCTTAAACATCATATTGAAAGGGCGTGGTTCGGTCAGGTCGGTCGAGCCGCAGTTCGGGCAGCGCCCGGCGATATGATCAGCTCGCCAGCGGCCTTTGCAGTTACGACAGTCGACCAGGGGGTCGTTAAAGGTCTCTTCGTGGCCTGAGTATTTCCAGACAAGCCGGTTCATCAGAATGGCCGCGTCAAGACCTTCCATATCATCGCGCTCGTAGAGATTCGTGCGCCACCAGTCATTGACAAGATTCTGCTTCAGTTCCACCCCGAGGGGGCCGAAGTCATAGGCACCCTGCATACCGCCATAGATCTCCGAACCGGGGAAGATGAAGCCGCGGCGTTTGCAGAGCGAGATAATCTGATCGAGCGAGACGGCGGGCATGACGGATCTCCCTCAGGGCAACTCGTTCGGCTGGGCCATCAGGGCGGGGTGGCTGCCGTTGCGGTTTACGTCCGGGTCAGGCTGGTTGGCGCTCGTGTCCGCCCGGCCCTGGTGGGTCTGGGCGTAGATCTGGGTCGTCGAGAGCGAAGCGTGGCCCAGGCGCTCTTGCAGTTCACGCAACTCAGCACCGTTGCGCAGCATATGGGCGGCGAAGGAATGGCGCAGGGTATGGGGAGTCAGATCAGCAAGGCCGACCTCTTCGGCGTAGCCTTTGAGGATTAGCCAGAAGCCCTGACGGGTCAGGCGCTTGCCACGGTGGTTGAGGAAAAGGGCGTGGGTCGGCAGTGGCGCATGATGTGCGAGTTGGGTGCGCGGCCCGTCGAGATACTCTTCAAGGGCAGTGACAGCGCTGTCGGTCAGCGGCAGGAGGCGTTCACGGCCATTGCGCCCGGCGCAGCGTACCGTGCTGGTCTCAAAGGCCAGATCTTCAAGCTCCAGCGCAACCAGTTCACCCACGCGCATGCCGGTCGCGTAGAGCAGTTCGATCATAGCCTTATCACGCAGGCCCTCTGGCGACGACGAGCGTAGGGGCAATTCCAGCAGTTCATCAACCTGGTGGGGTGAGATCGAACGGGGCACGTAGCGATCGACCCTGGGCGAGTCGATCTGTGCGCTCGGATCGTGGGCGATCAGCTGCTGGCTGAGCAGGTAAGCAAAAAATGATTTGACGGCGGCGGTTCGGCGGGCGACAGTGCTGGGCGCGTAGCGTCGCTCACGCAGAAAGATCAGAAAGCCCAATACATGCTCGTGGGTGACGGCATCCCAGCTGCTGACGCCAGCTTCGACCAGGTAGCCATAGAACTGATCGAGATCAGTGCGGTAGGCAGAGGTCGTATTGGCTGCTTTATGCTGATCACCCGCCAGGTGTGCGAGGAATCGCTCGACATAAGCTTGCATAGGGGTGATCGCACCGGCTGGTGTAGAAGGAACCCTGAGTATCCGCTATCACTTCCATGACGCAGTGTAACGCGCATGGTACCGCAAACGTGAGGGGGTGTCAACCATTAGCGAACCGGTGTCCGTGTTATACTGCACTGCGTTTGATGGCCTGGTGACGGTAGCGGCTCTATGCGCACATTGCTTGTATTCAATCCACAGGCTGGCCAGGCTGAGGCGCTTGAGCGCGAGCTGGGTGCGGCCACCGAGGTTTGGCGTACGCATGGCTGGCAGGTAACTGCGGCACCAACTCAGGCCGCCGGTGACGGGGTACGCCTGGCTCGGGCAGCCGTCGAGCAGGGCTTTGAGTTGGTGATCGCAGCCGGCGGCGATGGCACGATCAACGAGGTCGTCAATGGCCTGGCTGGATCGCAGACAGCCCTGGCCCCGCTGCCGCTTGGCACTATGAATGTCTGGGCACGTGAGCTTGGTCTGCCGTTGCAACCACGGGCGGCCGCAACGGCCCTGCTGAGCTGGCAGCCCCGGCGGATCGATCTGGGACGTGCTGGCGAGCGCTACTTCCTGTTAATGGCTGGGATCGGCTTTGATGCGGCGATCACCGCCGGGGTGGGCGCCGACGAGAAGCGGCGTTTCGGTGCCCTGGCCTATGTGGTGCGTGGGCTAGCGGAGGCGCTCAGTGTGCGTGGGGCGCGGGTGCGCCTGTTGATCGATGGGCGTAGCATCCGCGGGCGGGTGCTGATGGTCGTGATCGGCAATACGCAACTCTACGGTGGCCTGGTCAAGATCACCCATCGCGCCAGTATCGATGATGGTCTGCTTGATGTGGCCGTCTTTAAGGGTGCGAACGGCCTGAGTGCCGTGCGCCGCCTGATGGCTATCCTACGGCGTAACTACAGTGCCGACCCGGAGATCGCCTACTACCGAGCGCGCACGGTTGAAGTGATCGCCCGCCCGCGCCTGCCAGTGCAAGTGGACGGTGATCCGATCGGTACGACGCCGATGACCTTTCGAGTTGTCCCTGCTGCCCTGTCGGCTATGCTGCCTGTTAACCTCGCTGAAGATCTGATCCAGCCTACACCGCTCGGCGACCGCACTCGCCGTACCATTCCGCGGATTATGCGCTGGCTTGCCGGTCGTTAGGCCCTATGCTGCTGCTTCGTCGCCTCTGGCCACCCTTCGTCTACCTGGCCCTGAGCATTGTGATGACCTGGCCCCTGGCCCGGCATCTCGGTGATGGCCTGCCGTCTGGTGGCGATGCGCTGCTCCAGGCATGGACGATTGCCTGGAATGTGCATGCTCTTGGTGGTGGGGCCACTGCGGTCTGGGATGCGCCAATCTTCTATCCCTATCCGGACACCCTGGCCTACACCGACAATCACCTGCTGATAGCTATCCTCACCGCCCCCATCACCTGGCTAAGCGGTGAGCCGCTGCTGGCCCATAATCTGCTCGTGTTGCTCAGCTTTAGCTTGAGTGGCTGGGCCGTCTATCTGCTGGCGCGTGACACCTTACCCAGGACGGTCGGGCCATGGCCCGCGTTGCTGGCCGGGGCGGCCTTTACCTTCTGTGCTTATCGTTTTGCCCATCTTAGCCAGCTGAACCTGTTGCAGACCGCCTGGATGATCTTTGCGCTGCGCCACTTGCGTCGGCTGCTCTTGCCGTTTGAGCAGGGTGGCGGCCGCCTGGCCGATGCGCTGCTGAGCGGCCTGTTTGCTGGCATCCAGGTGGCGACGGCACTCTACTACGCCTTTTTCACCGCAGCCCTGCTTGGCGGCTATGGCCTGCTCTGGGCTGGCGGGGCGCTGTGGGCGCGCTTGCGCCTGGGCCGCCCGCTACCCTGGCGTCAGGCTGGCCTGACATTGCTGGCGGCGCTGCTGGCGGTGCTGCTGGCGTTACCGTTCACGCTGCCTTATGTGCGGGTCTATGGCAGCCTGGGGATTGTGCGCTCGGTGCGCGAGCTTGATGGCTGGTCGGCCCCGCTCCAGGCGTACTTCAGCGTACCTGCCGAGAATCTGCTCTATGGGCGCCTGGGCGAGGCGGTGGTCGGCTCCGGCGAACTGGTGCTCTTTCCGGGTCTGCTGGTCGCTGGTCTGGCCATAGTTGGCTCAGGGCTGCTGGTGACAGCCCGGCTGGGACGACGATCCTGGTCGGTGGGCTTACCAGGCTGGCTTGATGCAAGCTACTGGCTTCTGGTTGCGGCGAGTGCGTTCTTACTTTCCTTTGGGACGGGCTTGCGCCTGTTGCGTGTCGATGCACCGTTGTCTTTGCCGCTGCCCTACCTGTTGCTCTACACCCGATTACCGGGCTTCGCGGCCCTGCGCGTGCCTGCCCGCTGGGGTCTGCTGGTCTGCCTGGCCCTGGTGCTCCTGGCTGCGCTAGCCCTGGCAGTGCTCTTTGCCCGTCTGCGTCCGCGCACACGGATGTGGGTTGGATCAGTGCTGCTGGCCGGTGTGCTGGTTGAGCAGGCCGCCCCGCCGTCGATCCTGGCTGGGCTGAGCGCATCGAGTGCGCCAGCGCCGGTCTACGCCTGGCTGGCTGAGCCTGCCCAGGCCGACATTGGCCCATTGCTGGAATTGCCGATAACGGCTGCGCCGCGCGGTGCGATGCTCGAACAGGTAATCGCTCGTCAGTGGCAACAACGCCTCCACTGGCATCCGCTCGTTGCCGCGTACAGCGGTCTGCAGCCCTTTGGTACCTCGGATCTACTGCGGCGGGCCGAAGATCTGCCTGCTGAAGAGCACCTTGCCTTTCTGCGTATGGCCGGTGTGGGTGCCCTGGTTGTTCACAGCGACGAGTTCGACCCGGCGGCGCGCACGGCGCTCCTGGCGGGCCTGGACCGTTCGCCGCAGGTGCAGCGCCGGGCTCAGCTTGGTGCGGCGTTGGTCTATACACTGTTGCCTGATCCGCACCTGGTGCTGATCGAGCAAGCCGCCGGCCCTGGCGGCACGATCTTGCTTTCGGCTGATGAACGCGTGCCGGGCGTCCTGGCTCTGGCCCTGGTTCAGCGGCTCAGCCAGGCGGGCCATCCGCTCTATGGGCTGGCCCGCCCGCGCTTCTACCCGGCCCTGCTGCCTGTGCGTCCGGGGCAGGTCTTTGCGGCCGGGCTACTTGCCGAGGGGGAAGATCCGCAACGCTATGGTTTTGCCCCTGCTGACCAGATCTGGCAGCATGCCGGCCTGGCACTCTACCGGCGTAATCCGGCGCTGTTGGCCAGCCTCGAGTTGGCTGAGGCGGTGCCTGACCAGTTCCACCCACGGTTCCCGACGCGACTGGAGTTGGAAGCGACGGCTGAAGGGTTGTGGGTTGGTGATTTGAAGCTGGTTGCACCGACGACTTCCGGGCTGCAGATCGAGCTGGACGTAGCCGCCCTCGTCTCCGACGAGTTGGATCTGGGCGGTATGCGGGTTGTGGTGCCAGCGGGCCTGAGCCAGGTGCGTTTCAGTCTGCCAGAGGGTACAGATCTGTCGCTAGTGGGCTCTGAAGAGCGCAGTGCCCTGCTACGCCTGCGTCTGCTTGCTGCGCCCCCGGCTGAAGCTGTGGTAACGCCTACGCCGGGGCTGGTTCTGACTGCAGCGGCAGCGTTTGACGGTCATGAGTTGCTGGTACGCGCTCGCGGCGCGGGTGCAACCCACCTTGAGTTGCTGATCATCGGTGCGGCTGCCTATGATGACCGTCCGGTCAAGCTGGTGGCAGGTCTGCTTGAACTGCCGCAAGGCGGTGAAGCGGTTGACTTCCGTCTCGATCCGCTTCACCCTGATGGATCCTGGATTCACACCAGCAACGAACCAGTCGATGGACGCTACAGTGTCTATCTGCGTGATGCTGACGGCTCGGCTTATCCGGGAACGCCCGTGGCCACTTTTCGCCTGCTGGGCGGGCAACTTGTTGAGTTCAAAGCGGCACCACTTCCGCTGGGAGGTGCCCGTTAATGTTGAGGGTTCAACCATGCAGAGATACCACCTGGGCTTGATTCTCTTCCTGCTGGCTCTGGTACTGGGCGCTTGTGGTGGTGCGACGGATGAGCCTTCCGGTGCGGAGTTGGCCAACTCGGCTGATGCGGCACCAGTGCGTGGTGAGGCCTTGCCGGGTCGCCTGCTCTTTGTACGCCAGGGGGTGATCTGGCAATGGCAGGGCCAGGAGGCGCGCCCGTTGTTGGTGGCGGACACAGGTGCAGCGCGCCACCCCACCTGGTCGCCGACGGGCGACCGCATTGCCTATATCGTCCAGGCCAACAGTTTCAGTGATCTGCGGCTAGCACTGGCAGACGGCACGCCCCTGGCACAGTTGACCAACAACGGTACGACTGAGCCGCCCAACAGCCTGGCACGCGTCTATGCCAGCCGCTGGGTCTTCTACCCGGCCTGGTCGCCGGATAGCAGCCAGTTAGCGGTCGCCATTCAGCGTACAACGCCGACGGGCGACCCGCCTGCCGACGATAACCTCGTACTGGGGCTGGTACCCTCGTCGCCGGGGGTTGCCCGGGTGCTCTATGCCGATGAGACCGCCCAGGTCGGAAAGAGTGTCTTTAGCCCTGACGGGACGAGGCTCATCTTTACCCATGCTGCCAACGGTGCTGACGGTTACCAGCGTCTCTACCAGGTTGATCTCTTCACCACCAATGCCGGGCCGCTGGCAGGAGCCCCTGAGCCGAGCTACGATCCCGCCTTTACGCCGGATGGAAGTTGGCTGGCCTTTGCGGCCCGTGACACTGGTCGTACCGACATCTTCGCGCTTCCGGCAGATGGTGGGGCTACGCCCTTACGCCTGACCAGCCTTGGGACGGCCCGTGCCCCGGCGTTTGCCCCCGACAGCACGAGGCTCGCCTTTCTCGCACTGGCACCTGGTGCGGCGGGCTTTGACCTGTGGGTGGCCGATCTGAGCATGAATGAGACCGGCGTGCCGACCATCGGCACGCCGCGTCAATTGACCAACGGCCTGGGGCTTGACGCCGATTCGGGGCTTGCCTGGGCCCCATAGGCGTTTTACTGGCTTAGCCTCAGGAATGCCTAACCAGGTCTCATGCGGCGGCGACACTCCCACGGGCGCGGTCGCGCACCTGTTCAGCCACACTGATCCACTCTTCGACGGCGGCGGGGCGCGGTAGGAGTTGGCCAAGGTAACGCTGAACGGCCTGCCAGGAGTCGCCGCCGATCACCTCAGCGTAGCGTGCATAGAAGCGCTGTTCGGCCTCTGCGGCATCACGCGGGGGGCCGCTATGGACAGGTGGATCGAGGGCAACTGGTGTTATCGGGTCGCTGTTGTCGGTGGGGCTGCTTGTTTCGGTGCGCCCGTTGCGCCCTTTCTCACTACGGGTCTTCTCGGTACGTTCAGCCTGATCGGGGTAGAGCGTGGCGAGCGTTGCCGGGTAGGCTTTGCCGAGCTTGAGATGGGATGGACGGGGCGGCTTGATGATCGGTGTGATCGTGCGCTCGTCGCCGTCACGTTCAAGCAATAAGACGGCATCGGCCTCGTAGGCGATCATCTCATCGGCCAGGACACGCAGGCCCTCGTCGTGCAGCCCACTCTCACCGGCGCGATATTTACGCCCCAGGTGCCCGATCACGATCACGTGAAAGCCAGCCTGTTTCAGCTCGGTCAGCCCGGTGTAGACCGTCTGCATATTACGATTGACCGAGGCGTGCTCATCGTAGCTGATCGTCGTCTTGCGATCGGTCTCGTTGCCAGCGCGCTGCTGGGCGTAGGCGCGCATAGCCTGAAAGATCTTGGAGATCGAGTCGAGCAAGATCCAGTCGCCCGGCTTGCCATGGCGGCGAATCTCTTCCATCGCCTGGAGTAGCCCGCGCAACGAGAGCGTCTGGACGACCTGGATGCGACGGTGGATGCCACTCTTGCCATGCAGGTTCTGAGCGGCACCTTCAGTGTCGAGCACCCAGAGAGTGCCGCTCCGTCGTGTGCTGCCAGCCAGATGCGATTTGCCAGCCCCTGCCTGCCCCGTCAGGATATAAAGACTTCCACTCTGCAGTTCGTCTAAGCGCTGAAACATTGTTCTCGTCCCTTCCGTCTGCCGTGCCGCTCCCGGCTGGCCTCAACTCAAGTGCTACCAGGTTAGGTTTCAGGGCGGGCCAGGCCCTCCTGATTCTTCCTGGCGAGCCATATAATCCTGGCGTAATGCTAACAAATGTACTATAGCACTTGCGTTCTAGCTTGTCAAGCTGATCGGGCCGTTTTCGGTCACAAGCAGATCAAGGCGACGATCATGGGGTGCACGGGGGAGCTGAGGAACCTCCTGGATGGCGAAGGCTACCCCAATGGCGTAGCTGCTGGTTGTGGCGAGCAGGCGGTCATAGTAGCCTTTGCCATAGCCGAGGCGGTAGCCAGCGCGGTCGAAGGCGAGCAGTGGCACAATGGTCAGTTGCCACTCAGTGGGCCATGCGGGACGTTCGTGCAGTGGTATGAGTGTGCCGAACGGGCCAGCTTTGAAGGCTTCCGGCTCAATGCCAGTGATCCAGCTATGGCGCAACGTGCCGTTGGTGTCGATGATCGGTATAGCGACGGTTTTGCCTTCAGCCAGGGCAGTCCTGATCAGTAAACGACTATCAACTTCACTCCCGATTGGCATGTAGCTGTGGATTGCCCTGGTCCGATGGAAGGCGTCCAGATGCGCTACATGCGCCATAATCGCTGCGCTGCGCACGGGGCGTTCGGTCAGCGCAGCGCGCCGACTACGCAGCTCACGGCGCAGGATCTGCTTATGGCTTATCAGATCGTTTGGATCACTCATTGAGGGTATCCTGATATCAACTGTCGGTTTAGTCTTTGTTGCTTGACGCCAATCGTTGAGGTTTCGTATAATTCATTTGCATCCGCAACTATTGCAGAGGCGAGGAAATGCCCATGGGCCAACCGCAGGTTTTGGAGCTTGCCCAGATGCAGCACCGGCTGATCCATGATATCTATGTTTTGCTTGATGATGGCGACCGGCGTGTGCTTGAGTTGGTCAGCCTGACTCCGCTCGAGTTTGCCGTTCTGCAGCATCTTCAGAGTGATCGTGGGCGGCGGCTCACTGACATTGGCGCGGAGTTGCTCTGTGTGAAGAGCACGATTACGCGCCTGGTTGATCGGCTCGAGGCCGACGGGTTGGTGCGGCGCACGCCCGATCCCGATGATCGCCGGGCTCAACGCCTGCTACTCACCCCGCTTGGTGTGGCCACCCGTGATCGGGCCGCTATGCTGCACGATAGCGCGGTTGAGCAGCGCATGGCCTTGCTGGATCTAGATGAGCAGCAGGTCTTCTCTGCGCTGCTTGAGAAGTTGCGTGATGGTCTGTACGCTCAACTCGATCCCGAACATCTGCACCGCTAGTCGTGATAGCCCTGGCCGTCCACGAATACCGATCGCGCATACACGGGAGGATTAACTCTGGCTGATGCGGTCAAGGGCGGCATTCCAGGCTTTCATGCGCTCGTGGTTGCCGCCGACATCGGGATGGTGCAGGCGTGCCATCGCTTTGCGAATGGCGTTGATCTCGTCGGGGGTCAGTTGATCGGCAAGGGGCGAGATATCGATCATCGACGGCACCCCGCCTGGCTCAGCACTGTGGCCGGTGGCGAGCCGCTGTGCCCGTGTACGCCAGAGATCACGCTCGTGGGTGAGGCTCGTATTCTCGCGCATGGTCTCGGTCAGCGTGGCTACCATTTTGGCATGGGCGCGCTGAGCCTCCTGGGCCGCGATCAGAGCCTTCTCGAGTTGACGACGCAGGCCACGGCTCAAGGCATGCGCCTCGTTCAGTTCATGGCGTAGCTGATCATATTCACGATCACTCAAACCCGCCTCAATCGGCGGCAGATCGTCTGGCTCTAGCACAGTGAACCTCCTGGGCCATGTACACGCTGTGCCTGTGCGCCCGGCAGGCAGATGAGAAGAGAGCATTGGGCAACAGCTTCGCTCACCTATAGTATAGCCTGTTCGTTGCAGGGACGCCAATTGCCCAAGCCTATATGGTACAATGCCTCCGGCGAGGCGTTGTTTCGCTCATGTGTGCGTGTCCGATTGATTTTATGCTGCTTGAGTTGTTGATCAGCGATTTTGCGATCATTGATCGCCTGCACCTGCGTCTGGGTGAGGGCTTTAATGTCTTGACCGGCGAGACGGGTGCCGGGAAGTCGATCATTATTGACGCCCTGGGGACCCTGCGTGGCGAGAAGACCGATGCGAGCTTTGTGCGCGCTGACTGTTCACGCGCCCGCGTTGAGGGGGTCTTCAGCCTTGAGGATTGCCCGCAGCTGATCCCGCTGCTACGTGAGTATGACCTGCTGGCTGATGATGACGGCCAGGTGATCCTCACGCGTGAGATCAGTGCCGAGTCGGGGCGTAGTGTGGCCCGTATTAATGGACGGGCCGTTAATACCGGCATCCTGCGTGAAGTCGGTGGGCGCTTGATCGATATTCACGGCCAGCATGAGGGCCTTGCGCTCTTTAATACGCGTACCCACCTCGATATGCTTGACCGTTTTGGCGAGTTGTTGCCCCTGCGTGAGCAGGTCGTTGGGCTGACGCTGCGCCTGCGCCAGGTGCGTGAAGAGTTGGCCGAGCTGCGCTACAACGAGGCCCGTCGCCTGAGTCGCATTGAAGAGTTGCGCTTTCTGGTTGAAGATGTGAGCACCGCACGCCTGCGTCCCAATGAAGAGCAGGAGTTGCTGCGCGAACGGGCGGTGGTGCAGAATGCGGCGCGTATTACCGGCCTGGCCAGTGAGGCCTATGCTGATCTCTATGGCGGGCGTGAGCGTGGCCGCACTGCTGTGCGCCCGGTCTATGAGTTGATGGCCGGGATTGCCAATGCGCTGGCCGAACTGGGTCGCCTTGATCCGACGGCGGCCCAGCTTGCGGCAACTGCGGCTGAGCTGCACTACCAGCTTGAGGATCTGGCGGCCTCACTGCGCGCCTATCGCCTGGGGCTTGATCTTGAGCCAGCGCGGCTTGATGCAATTGAGGATCGCCTGACGGTTTTGCGTGATCTGCAGCGCAAGTATGGCGGCAGCGCTGCCGAATTGCTGGCCCGCGCCGCCAGCGCTGAGGCCGAGATCGAGCGCTTGAGCAATCATGCGGTGGTGATTGCCGGGCTTGAAGGCCAGGAGGCCGACCTGCTGGCTGAGCTTGCCCTGGTTGCCGGAAGGCTCTCGCAGCAGCGGCGGGCGATCGGTGATCAGCTGGCCGAGCGCATCAGTGGTGCGATGGGCGACCTGGCAATGCCGAAGGTGCGCTTCGCTGTGCAACTGAGCCATGAGGATGACCCTGACGGCGTCCCACTCAATGGCCAGCGGCTTGCCTTTGATCGCACCGGCGTGGATCGGGTCGAGTTTCTGATTGCGCCCAACCCCGGTGAGCCACTCAAGCCCCTGGCGAAGATTGCCTCAGGCGGCGAAAGTGCCCGCCTGCTGCTGGCGCTGAAATCGATCCTGGCGCGGGTGGACGAGGTGGCCACGCTGATCTTCGATGAGATCGATGTGGGGGTTGGTGGGCGGGCTGGCCAGGTCGTTGGCCAGAAGCTCTGGGGGATCACTGAGAGCCACCAGGTGATCTGTATCACGCACCTGCCCCAGGTGGCCGCCTTTGCCGATAGCCACTTCCATATCAGTAAGCTCTTTGAGGAGCAGCGTACACGTACTAATGTGCGCCTGCTGGCTGATGGGCAGCGCATTGAGGAGCTGGCTGCGATGCTTGATGGTGCGCCGAGTGAACATAGCCGCGCCAATGCCCGCGAGATCCTTGATCGGGCTAGCCTCTGGAAGGATCAGCGCCGTGCTGTGCAGTAACCTCATCGGTAGGCACCGCCATACGATTGCACTGCGGCGTTTACGAATTTTTGGAAATGGTAGACCCTTATGAGCCGATCGTCGGTTGTCAGTCACTGGAGTGAGCGGATTGCCGAGGCTTGCTGGTTGCTTGGCCTGACGCTTATTCCACTCTACTTTAACCTCTACTCGGCGCGCCATTTTGAGCCTGACAAAGCGGCTTTTGTGCGCTCGCTGGCCCTGGTGGCCCTGGCGGCCCTGGTGGTGCGCGCCCTTGATGGCATGCTTGCCCGCAGCCAGGCTCGCCCTGCTGTGCCAGCCACCCCTGACCCTACTGAAACTGCCCAGCCGCCGCCACCACCCCTCTGGCGCCGTTTGCTCGCCCTGCCGCTGGCCCTGCCGACCCTGCTCTATGCGCTGGTCTTTCTCTTTGCCACCGCCATCTCGGTGGTGCCTGCGACTAGCTTCTGGGGTTCCTACCAGCGTATGCAGGGCACCTACAGCAACCTCTCCTATATCATGCTCTTTGTTGCAATCGTCGCCGTGGTACGGCGGCGTGCCCAGATTGAGCGCATCATTACCATTAGTTTGGCGACCGGGGTGGCTGTGGCTGGCTATGGGATCATGCAACACTTTCAGCTTGACCCCTTGCCATGGCGTGGTGATGTGATTGCCCGGGTCGCCTCGACGATGGGCAATGCGATCTTTGTGGCGGCCTACCTGATCCTGGTGGTGCCCCTGGCGATCTACCGCCTGCTTGCTGCCGCGAGTGAGGCTCGCAATGCAACGCCCGCAGGCCCCCTCGCTAGCCGTGAATGGCTCTGGGCGCTGACCAATGGGCTGATCTTCGCCGCCGGGCTGATGCTCCTGCTGGCCTTCCTCAAGTTCGGGGCGGTGATCCGCGTGGCGGATATGCGCTACTGGTGGGTGCTGCCCGGGGCGATCAGTACGGCTACGGCCATCTGGTGGCTGCTGACGATCGGCCTTGGGCGGCCTGAGGGACGCATCCCAGCCTGGCCGGGTTTGCTGACCCTCGGCTACTTGCTGGTCTTCGGTTTGCAGTTTGCCTTTTCGGGGAGCAGCGGAGCCCAGGTACTGGCCACTGATGGGACGTCTGCACGGGCGCAGGACTGGTGGATCTGGTTGTTGCTGGCGATCACGGCCTTGAGTGTGGCCTATGGTCTGGCCTTCAACCTGCCACGCCGCCTGGCGGCTCCCTCGCGGCTTGGCTTGATCCTGGAGGCCAGTGGGGCCGGGCTAATCAGCCTGATGTTGTTGGTCGCGATCTTCTTTAGCCAGAGTCGCGGCCCCTGGATTGGCCTTGGTAGCGGGCTGATGCTCTTCTTCAGCCTGGTGCTGCTCCAGGCCCGCGCCCACGCCCGAGCTGCCGGGTTGGTCAGCCGCACCCGTCGTATGAGCATCTTGCTCTACAGTTGGGCCGGGCTGATCGTTGCGACGATTGCCTTTCTGATCGCCTTTAACCTCTCTGATGCGCCGTTTTTCGAGCGCCTGCGCCAGGTGCCTTATGTTGGCCGTATGGGTCAACTGCTAGCCGTTCAGGAGGGCACCGGCCTGGTGCGCTCGCTGATCTGGGTCGGTGATGAATATGCTGGCGGGGCGGTGGCCCTGATCACCAGTGATCCCGTGCGGGCGGTGATCGGCTGGGGCCCGGAGAGTATGTTTGTAGCCTTCAATCCCTTCTATCCTCCCTCGCTGGCCAATATTGAGGCCCGTGGTGCCTCGCCTGATCGCTCACACCAGGCCCTGCTCGATGAACTGGTTACCAAGGGTTTGTTCGGCTTGATCAGCTATTTCTTCCTGCTCTTCAGCTTTGTGACGCTGAGTTGGCGGCTTATGCGTAACAGCGAAGAGTGGCGCTGGCAGATCTTCTTTATCGCCTGCCTCAGTGCCGTGACGGCCAATGTGGTTGAGGGCCTGACCGGCATTCCGATCGTCTCGACGTTGATGATGTTCTGGATCTTGCTTGGCCTGACCG
This sequence comes from uncultured Chloroflexaceae bacterium, assembly GCA_964592425.1. Lineage (GTDB taxonomy): Bacteria > Chloroflexota > Chloroflexia > Chloroflexales > Chloroflexaceae > Viridilinea. The sequence continues at coordinate 73,746 of CAZQCG010000008.1, read as the reverse complement.
TTACCGGCGGGGCGGTGGCCGGCCACTACCGGCTCACGCTTGCGCCCGAACCTGCCCATGCTGCCACCCCTGTTGCTGCGCCCCACGTGGCAAAGGCGGCCCCGAATAACCGACGGCGCAGTACACCGCGCGGGGCGGTGGTGCGCGGGGCAGCCCGGCCCGCCTCCAGTAGTGATAATGGCGGTGTCGGGGCCATGCTGCTCTATGGGCTGGTAGCCTTGATTACGCTCACAGCGATCTGGGTAACAAATGCAAATCCGATCTTTGCTGACATGCGTTTTCAACAAGGCCAGACCTACAGCGAAAGCACTGCCAACTCGAGCGAGGGGACATTGCGCTCGTTAGAGGTCTATCTTGATACCGTGCGCCTCAACCCGCGTGAGGACTTCTACTACCTGAATCTTGGACGGGTGCTGATGTCGCTGGCTGAAAGTTTGCGTGCCCAGGGAATTGATCCTGGTGTCGCCCTCCCTGATCCGCAGCTTGGCGACCTCTTACGGATTGACAAGCCGGGCGAAATCACGGGCTTTGTCCAGCGTACGCCGCCCAATGCGCTGATGAGCTATGCCGAGGCCGTTTTGTTTCAGGCCTACGAGCTGAATCCGCGCAACAAAGATCACTATGCCAACCTGGGCCGGATCAACACCTTCTGGTACCAGTGGGATCGTAACCCTGAGCGTCTGCGTGAGGCCAGTAGTTGGTATGAACAGGTGACGCCGATTGCGCCCCAGGATGTAACCCTGCTGAATGAGCGAGCCGCCGTCTTGATTCAGCTTGGTGAGGAGGCCAGGGCCGCCAATGATAGCGCACAGGCCTCGGTCTACTTCGATCAGGCGCGTAGCTTACTCACCCGCTCGGCGGAGCTTGACTCGAACTATAGTGATACATTTGTACGGCTTGGCGACCTGGCACGCAGCTACGACGGTGACTTGGATGCAGCCGTCACGGCCTACGAGCAGGCTATCGCGCTGGCCGGGCCGACGGTAGCCAACTCCATCGAGAATATTGCCGGGGCGCTGGCCGGGCGACCCGAGTTGATCCTGCGCCTGCGTGATGCCTACGCCAGGCTGGCGACCGACCAGGAGCAGCGCCTGGCCGATCGGCTGGCCGCGAACCCTGGTTATGACGCCTCGGCGGAACAGAATGAACTGGCCCTGTTGCACACCGTTGCCGGCTTGCTCACCGTGCGCAGTGGGGTCATCAGCGACTCGGTTGAGGACTACCGGCGGGCGCTTGAGTTACAGCCGACCAACCCTGTCTACAGTCGTAACTACGCGATTGTGCTAAGTGAAACCTTGCGCCATGCCGAGGCGATCAGCGAGACACAGCGCATGCTTGCCTTGCTGCAAGCCCAACCCGAGGCGGCCCAGGCGATCAGTGATGCCGAGCAGTTGATCGCCATCTTCCAGGCGGCGGCGGCCCAGCACGCATCACCATGATCCAGCTTGCCCTGATCGCCGCTACGGCGCTGATCTTCTCGATTGTGGCAACACCGCTAGCACGTCGGCTGGCCCTGCGGGTTGGGGTTGTCGCTGTGCCGCGTAACCGCGACATGCATGTACAGCCGGTGCCGCTGCTGGGTGGGGCGGCGATCTACGGTGGCTTTGTGCTGGCGCTCTTGCTGTTGGGTGATCAGGCCTACATCCGTGAGTTGGTGGCCATTCTGCTTGGGGCAACCCTGGTCTCGCTCTTCGGGCTGGCCGACGACCGCTGGCGCTTATCGGCGCGGGTGAAGCTGATCGGTCAATTACTGGCTGTGCTCGTGCTGGCGCTTGGCGGCACCCAGATCCAACTCTTTAGCCAGCCCTGGCTCAACCTGGCTCTCACCACGCTCTGGGTTATCGGCATCACCAATGCGATCAATTTCCTTGACAATATGGACGGCCTCTCGGGTGGCGTCGCAACGATTGCGGCCAGCTTTTTCCTGCTATTGGCGGCGATGAACGAGCCACGCCAGGTGCTGGTCGGTGCGATGGCGGCGGCCCTGGCCGGGGCTTGCCTGGGCTTTTTGCGCTACAACCTCAACCCGGCTACCGTCTTTATGGGCGATACAGGCAGTCTGTTCCTTGGCTTTATCCTGGCAGCCCTGGCGATCAAGCTGCGCTTTCCCTCTAACATCCCCCTGGTCACCTGGATGGTGCCGATCTGTGTGTTGGCCTTGCCACTTTTTGACACTAGTCTGGTCGTCGTGGCCCGCATCCGCCGCGGGGTTAATCCATTCACCACCGCTGGCAAAGACCACCTCTCGCACCGGCTGCATGCCCTGGGCCTGACCCGGCGTGAGGCAGTTTTGACCTGTTACCTGCTGACGGGGGCTAGTGGTATGGTCGGAGTCTATTTAACCCAGGCCAGCCTGCATGAGGCCTACTTTGTCGTGGCGATGCTGCTCATCGCTGGCGTTACGGGCATCGTCTGGCTAGAGCGGATCTGCCCTTCGGGGGTTCCGCCTACCGAAGGCTAAAGCAGGCTAACTCTCTAACCAGGCCCGCGCTTGCGGAACTGAGGTGAAGAAGCGTAACTGTAGGCCACGGTTAAAGACGACCGTCTCGAAAAAGCTGGCGTCGTCCAGCGAGTGCTCCTGGCAGACGATAGCAATTCTGACCAGCAGTGGGGCCAGGTCAGCGATGAATTCGGCAGCCTCGAAGGTGACCATCGTGCCTACCAGATATTCGAGTTGGCTCTCGTCGCACAAGACGCGCCGGCAGTGGTGTTCCTGGGCGGCATGAAAGATGGCCAGTTGATAGCTCTGAATCTCTTCCAGGCTTTCGTCAAAGCCTGAGGTTTCGACCAGCAAGGTTTCACCCTCGACACGGAACTGATAGGTGATGGCCATCTGGAGCCCTCCATCAGTAATCACGGGCCAGGCGGAAGCCGGTAAACTGGTTGCGCATAGTGGGGATGAGCCGGAAGCGGCAGGCGCAGCGGGCGTAGCCCTGGGGGTTGGCGTAGCAACCGCCGCGCATAATCCGCCGTCCGCTACCCACCGGATCCTCGCGTCCATCGTCGGCTCGGTAGGGGTAAGCAGCATCAAGGGAGGCAGTCCACTCCCAGATGTTGCCAGCCATGTCGAGCAGGCCCCATGGGCTTGCACCAGAGGGGAAAGCCCCAGGCGGGTTGGTGCCAGCCAGGCCGGACTCACGCGTATTGGCGTGGGCAGGCTCGAAGTGGTTGCCCCAGGGGAAGCTACGTCCATCATCGCCGCGTGCCGCATGCTCCCATTCGGCCTCGCTGGGCAGGCGTAGCGCTCCGAGGCCCTGGGCACTTAGCCAGGCGCAGCAGGCTCGCGCCTCATACCAACTCAGGTCAACCACCGGATGCTGAAGCAGGTCAGGCGGAGGCTGCAGGCCGTGCCAGAAGAGGGGGGCGACGGCGTCTACATGGGCCACATAGGCAGCGTAGAGGGCATTGCTTACGGGTGTGCGGGCAATCGCATAGCTTGGCAGGCTGACCAGATCCTGTGGCGACTCTTCGCGGTAGCTTTCACGGGTGCCGCCGTAGCGGCGAGCCAGATCGCTCAATTCGGTTTCGGGCGTGCCCATCAGGAAGGTTGCCGCCGGAATGGTGACAAACTCAGGCAGCAGGCTGGCGAGCGCAGTGATCATGGATCACGTCCGTAGATGCGGTTAAGGCGGGCCAGCTCGCGGCGATAGACAGTCTCGGCAAACAGGGTGACGTCATCAGCTTGACGGACAGCGTCATAGCCTTTGACCAGGAAGTTGTAGGCTGCTTCGAAGCCGGTCAGGCGGGCGACCAGGCGTGAACGGTGGAGGGCAATCCCGAGCAGGTGTGAGCGTGAGAGGCGAAAGACGGTATGGGTACAGCTATCAATCAGTTGCAACTGGCGTAGGCGGTCGTCGTAGTTGTCGGCGGCGCGATAACACTGTTCGTAGGTGAGTTCGTCAAAATCGAGACCTACCTCGCGGCGCATCATCAACTCGGCCAGGTGCGCATCGAGGCGGTTGGTCATATCGAGTAGTTCGAGGATCGCCTCAATGTCGGGTAGGTGAACACCCGGCAAGATATGCAGGAAATGCTGCAAGCGGCGGGCACCCGTGTCGCGATCGGTAAAATCACGCGGGCCGTACATCTCCTCGAAGAAGAATTCGCCTACCTCGCCGTACTGTGGGATCTCGGCAAGGTCGGCATAGTCACGACGGAGGCGGGCCGACTGAAAAACCTGGAGCGCAAGGCGATATTGCTTGAGTGTCGTCATCCGGGGTCAAGATTCTAGTAGGTTCAGCTCAGGTCAGGCGACTGAGTTGGGCGCGGGCACGAGCGGCAAGCTCGCTAGCCTCATCGATCTGGATCACGGTCTGGTATGCACGCACGGCATCTTCGGTGTGCCCGAGATCTTCGGCCACCAGGCCACTGTAGAAGTGGGCTTCGGCATAGGCGGGGTTGTAGCTGATCGCACGCTCGAAGGCTTCGAGCGCTGGCTCAAGCCGACCCTGCGCATGGTAGGCTCGCCCCAGCCAGTAGTAGGCTTCGGGGAAGTTCGAGTTGAGCTTGATCGCCTGGCGTAGGTCGCTGATGGCTCCGTCGATCTGGTCGCGTTCGATGCGCAGCACGCCGCGCCGGTAGTGGGTTTCGGCGAAGCTGCTGTCGGCGGCGATGGAGCGGTCATAGGCAATCAGGGCTTCGCCGGGTCGTCCAAGCTGCTGGAGGAGTTTGCCTTTGAAGAGCAGGGCTTCAGCGTAGGCAGGGCGCTGTTCGAGGCCCTGATTAACGGTGGCCAGGGCGCTGTTTGGATCACCCTGGGCGTGCTGGGCCTGGGCCAGGCCCAGGTAGGCTTCGGGGAAGCGTGGGCGCAGGGCAAGGGCCTGGTTGTAGTGCTCACTGGCGGCCCGCAGCTCGTTGCGGCGCAGCAGGCTTTCGGCAAACCAGAACTGGGCCTCGGCATTGGTTGCGCCCTCAGGCAGGGCAGCGGCCTGCTCGAAGTAGCCGTGGGCAACACCCCAGGTGCCTTCACCGACGGCGACCAGGCCCAGACCAAGCTGGGCCGGAATCAGGTTCGGGTTGATCTGCAGGGCCTGGCGATAGGCTTCATTGGCGGCAATGGCATTGCCCTGCCGCCGTGCCACGTCGCCCTGGCCGACCAGGGCCGCCGTGTGCAGGCTCTGGGCGAGATCGTCCTGGCTGGCACTCAGCTCGAGGGCGCGGGTGAGCGACTTCTGGGCATCGTTCAACTTGTTGGCAGCGTAGAGGGCCTGGCCAAGACTGAGGTGCAGGTGAGCGTTGTCGGGCTGAAGGGCCAGAGCCATCTTGTAGGCCTTGATCGCCTGGGTGGTGTTGGCATTGGCCATGGCTGCAGCACCGATCTGGGCCAGACGCTCAGGGTCGTTGAGGCCCTGGTCGAGGGCGTCGCGGTAGGCTTCGTCGGCGCGGGCAGGGTGGTTCAACGGGCCAAGGTAGAGGTCGGCCAGGGCCAGGCGAGCGTCGATATGCTGCGGATCGAAGCGCAGCGCATCCTGGAACGAACGCTCGGCGGCACCGTAATCACCCAGGCGGGCCAGGGTCTCACCAAGCTCAAAGGCCGCAGTGCTGTTGCGTGGCTCAAGGGTGAGGGCATTCCGGTAGGCCCCTGCAGCTGGATCGGGTTGCCCGGCATCGTTGTAGAGGCGCGCGAGCTCGATGGCAGCATCAACCCTGGTGGGGGCGAGGGCGCGCAGCAACTCTTCGGCCTCAACCCAGCCACTCGAACCACTCAGGCGCAGGGCGTGGGCGAGGGCCACGGTACTTGGCGAACCGGGACGTAACTGCGCTAAGGCGCGGTACTGCTCAATGGCTGCCGGCCAATCGCCACGCTGCTCAGCCAGGCGGGCCAGGCCGAAGCGGGCCGGAAAGAAGGCGTTGTTGCGGTCGACAGCGACGTTGAAGAGTTCGCTGGCACGCAAGCTATCACCGCGCTCTTCGGCGACGCGCCCGCGCCCAAAATAACCCTCGGGGGCCTGGGGGGCCAGGTTAATCACCTGGTCATAGCTCTGGTCGGCGGCATCGACCTGGCCCAGAATCAGTTGGCTGCGCCCGATCGCGGCCCGAATCTGCAGATTGCTCGGATCGCGCCGGGCCAGGTCGTTCAGGGTTTCCAGGCTGGGGCTGCCGGAACTGCCGCCACGCAGCAGTGAACTGAAGATCCCCGCTGGCTCGCCACGGGTACTTCGCTCAAGCTCGGCCTCGACCAGGGCGGTATAGTAGCGCTTACGGTCGCTGTGCAGGTCGGCCCGCTCGGCCTGACCAGTAGCAGCAATGCCCGTGCCTGAGCTGGCGGCACTCTCAGCGGCGGCCCGGCGACGCCAGAAACCGACTGCGTTGCGGGCCGTCTCGCCTGCCTGGATGAGCCGGTCGCGGATCGGGTTCAGTTGCGCGGGCGGCTGCGGGGGGATCACTTCTAACTCCCAGGTGAGCAAGCCCTGGGCGGCAATCAGGCGGGCCAGCTCAAGCAGGGCCTGCTCCTCGTCAAGATTGGCCTGAATACGCTGGTTGAAGCCAGCGCGATAGGCGTCGGCCACCAGTTCGGCATCGGTGTACAGTTGCTGCTCGGCGGCATTCAGGCTTACGGTGGCATCATCAAGGCGGCCGCTATCGCGGTAGGCACGCACTAGGTTGAGCAACAGGGGGCTACTGGGGGCCAGGAGGTTACTGGCCTGCTCAAAATCAACAACGGCATCGGCGGGGCGCTGCTCGCGCAGGGCGAGCAGGCCGAGATTGACGCGCAACTCGCCAAGATCACCACCTGCCAGCAGGCGCACCGCCTCGGCCAGGGCGGTCAGGGTTGCCGGATCACCAGCATCAAACAGGATTGCGCCAAGGTTGCTGGCGAGACGGGCAGGCTCGCTTTCGGCTGTGATCAGGGCCAGGCGATATTCATCAGCGGCTTCGGGGTAAAAGCGCCGCGCCCAGAGCACGTTGCCACGCAAGGCTCGCAGGAGGGTCGGGTTGAGCTCGGGATAGTCCTGTAGCAACTGGCCGAGCCGGTTAAAGGCCAGGTCGGGCTGGCCACGGGTGTAGTCGTAGAGGGCGATGACCAGGGGGGTGAGCACGGCGCGGCCATTGATCGGCGTATCAGCCAGATCGTAGTGATGGGGCATGCTGAAGCGGCCCAGGTAGCCATCCCAGCCATTGGGCGCATCGGTGCCATTGGGGGTATAGACGATCCGCGGGCGCAGGCCAGGGCTATCGAGCATTGCCCCCGGCTCGACCGTTCCCCAGATCAGCAGATCGGCCTGCTCGCTCGCAGCCAACGCCAGGGCCGCAGCGGGGTCACCAGGGATCGTGGGTGCGACCGCGACAGTCAACCCATTGTCGGCCAGGCCGTCGATCAGTTGCGCCAGCTCGGCGGCGACATTGCGCCCGCTCTGCCCATCGGCACCATCGTCGAAGGGGGCGACCACGACGACAAAGCGCCAGGGTGCCCGGGCCGACCACAGTTCATAGCCGACCATGCCGACGCCCAACAGCAGGGCTAGCCCCAGTAAGAGGGCGGCTCGGCGAACCAGCTTTTGACGGCGACGGGCTGCCGGTGGTGCGGGCAGGTAGGCCACGACACCCTCGGCACGCTCTTCGCTCTCCATCGTAATAATCTCGGGATCTGCGGGCGTGGCTGGCGACGGTGCGGGCGTTTGGCGACGTCGCCAGAAGATCAGCCCGCTGAGGCCCAGTACCAGCAGAACCACGACCACCAGCAGCAGCTCCATAGCCGTGCGACTCCTGCAAAGTGGGTTCGAGACAGCCCTATTGTACGCTATCTTGTCTGGTGATCATAAGTAGAATTTTCAAGGCTCCCGGTGCTGCCGCAAAGGCGGTGAGGCCCGCTGCAAGCGGGTAGCGCGCCGTGATCAGGGGGGCCGTCTGGATCAGGCCGCGTTCAAGCAGGCGCAGGGCCGGGGCGAAGGGCCCGCAGCGTGAGCCGATCAGCTGCACTTCGTCAATGACCAGGGCCGTGAGGTTGAGGGCTGAGGAGGCCTTGAAGGTACTCTTCAGCACCAGACGTCCCCGTGGGCGCACGAGGCTATGGGCTGTTGTTAAGCCAGCGGGCTGGCCGGTACAATCAACCACCAGGTCGAAATGCTTGCCTGCTACCTCGCTTGCGGTCAGGCAGCGCACGCCCTGGCGTTGAAAGAGATCCCAGCGCTCAGGGTGACGTCCGATCAGAGTAAGTTCGGCACCGGTGAGGCGTAACACCTGCACGATCAGCGCACCGAGCTTGCCGTCGCCAACAACAGCTACCCGTTCAGTTGGGCGCAGGTGGCTCTGCTCGATAATCTCCAGGGCAGCGGCCAGGGGTTCGACAAAGACCGCCTGCTCGTCGCTCAGTGCCTCTGGTACGGCGTGCAGGCAACTGATCGGCACCTGGAACAGTTCGGCCATCGTGCCGTCACGGCGGTCAATACCGAGGGTCGTGCGTTGCGGGCAATGGCTCGGATCGCCGCGCAGACAGGTAGGGCAGTGCAGGCAGGCAGCGTTGATCTCACTGACTACCCGCTGGCCCAGCCAGGCCGGATCGGCGCAGGCCACCACTGTACCGACAACCTCATGACCCAACACACCGTGAAAGCCCATGTAGCCGCGGGTGATCTCAAGGTCGGTGTTACAGATGCCGACCAGGTGCGGACGCACGATGGCCTCACCAGGAAGCAATTGTGGCTCGGGATAGTCGTGGCTGAGGCGTAGGGCACCATCGAAGAGTAAGGCTTGCATAGTCTGCCGATTATAGTACAGATCTTCCTAAGCTCAGCGTACCACCGCAGGCAGATAGACTACCGGCAGAGCATTGGCCTGCGGCAGAGCGGGATCTTCGGGGCAGGGCAGCAGGGCAGCCTGCCGGTCGATGTGGATCACGATGGCTGCGCTGGCGAAGTGGGCAGGTTGCGCGTCTGGTGTGGTCTGCTGGACAGAGATGGTATAGCTTCCGGGTGGGGTTGCAGCGCTGAAAAAGAGCACGAAACGGGCGATCCCTTGCGCATCGGCAGTGAGGCGCAGCACAATGTGATCATTAACCAGAATGTGCAGCAATTGGTTTGGCGCGAAGCCATGGGCGACCAGGCTGAAGTAGCTGCCTGGCCCACCAAGCTCGCCGGAAGGACTCTCGATGTCGAGCTCGTCTCCAGTGGTCAGCGTCGGGCTGGCAGTCGGGCTGGGGCTGGCAGTGGCGGTCGGGCTGGGGCTGGCAGTGGCGGTCGGGCTGGGGCTGGCAGTGGCGGTCGGGCTGGGGCTGGCAGTGGCAGTCGGGCTGGGGCTGGCAGTGGCAGTCGGGCTGGCAGTCGGATCAGGTTGCCCTCGGAGCAAAGTCAGGGCTGCATCTAGCTGGATACGCGGCCTGGTGCAGTCAGGGTAGCCGCTGCGCACGGCTGTGATCGGCTTGCCGGTGCTCTGAAGCGCCGTGAGTACCTCGGCGACACTTGCACCGGGCTGGGCCTGCTTGAGCACGGCCCAGGCCCCGGCAACATGGGGCGTCGCCATGGAGGTGCCGGCCATATAGCCATAGCCTGGGCCGGGGATGGCCGAATAGATTGCATAGCCCGGAGCAAGCAGGCTGAGGAGGGATGAACTGTTAGAGAAGGAGGCCACCTCATCGGCAATGCCTGCATAGCTGGTAGTGGTTGCACCAACGCTGATCGCACTCGAGATGCATGCCGGGAAGGCGATGGCATTGGCGTAGCCGCTATTGCCGCTGGCGATCACGGTGGCAATTCCGGCATTACGCAGGTTGCTGATCGTCGTGGTGAGCGCAGGAATCTCATTATCACAGCTGGTTGGATAGCCCTGACTTCCGCCCAGGCTCATATTCACAGCGGCGATGGTGTAATCTGAGCGCAGGGCATAGACTCGCTCGAGGGCTTTGATCAAGTCCGAGGAGTAGGCAATGATACAGTCATCACCAGTCTCATTGCCGCAATGCAAATAGCGCGAAAAGACCTGGATGGCGATGATCTGGGCCTGGGGCGCTACCCCGGCCAGGTCGTAGCGGTCAGCGACGCGGAGCTGCTTACCAGCGACGATGCCCGCCACATGGGTGCCATGGGCGCAACCGTTGAGGCTGGCATCGCAGGGCTGGGCAGAGCCTGAGGCCGTGCTTTCGGTGGCACCACCGGGACAGAGGCTGGTGATTGTGTCGAAGCTGGAGGAGTAGCAGGCTTCGGCGACTACCTTGCCGCTGAGCAAGGGGTGCTGGCCATCAACGCCGCTGTCGAGCACGGCGACGGCCTGGCCGCTGCCAGTGTAGCCCGCGGCCCAGGCGCTGGTTGCCCCGATCAGCGGTGTGCTCTGGTCAAGGCTCAGGAAGAGTGGCCGATCCGCGCTGATGGCGGCCACCGCAGGGTCGGCGGCGAGGGTGGCAAGACCGATCTGGTCAACCGCCAGCACCAGGGCTGGTACGTTCTCGAAGCGGGCGTGTGCCTGAATGTGCGAACCAACCAGGCGTGCGCTAACGCGAGCCTGCAGCCCGGCGATACGGGCCTGGCGTTGGGCTACGGATTGCTCGTCCTGGGCCGCCAGGTCGAGCGGTAGGGCGAGATCAACGATCACCCGCGCCGATGCACCCTCGGCAAGCTGGGCCAGCAGTGTTGGGGCAACAGGGACAGGCCTGAGGTGGGCCGAGGCCAGCATCGATCCGGTAGGCTTGTCAGCGGAGCCGATCAGCATGAGCAGGACGACGAGCAATAAGCCACGTACGCTTGTGCGGTGTGCAAGCCTGGAATACATCAGGCGGCCCTCCGCGTCCTCATCGCCAGGCCCTCACATCCAGTTAGGCAGGCACGCACAGCGTTGGTAGTTTGGGGAAGCAGGTCTGCGATGATAGGCGCAACAGAGCTGTGCGTTTGCCAACTAAGTATAGCTGTAGAATATTACGGCAGCATTACCAATATAGGCTACGATCGAAGTCCCTTGCACGCTCTGGGGGGCCATGCTACAATGGCCCTCGTTCGGGCGACGTAGCAAAGTGGTAATGCAGCGGTCTGCAAAACCGCCACTCGCGGGTTCGATTCCCGCCGTCGCCTCCACTGCATAGCCTCGCCGCAAGGCGGGGCTTCCGCTTGCCCTCTGGTATAATGCCAGCGGCCCTTCGCTGAAAGCCCTGCCGTTTCTACGATTTAAATGAGTGTGATCTATGCGCATCCTGATCACCGGCGGCGCCGGCTTTATCGGCTGCAACCTGGCCTATCGTTTGATCGGGCGGGGTGCTACGGTGACGGTCTTCGATAACCTCTCGCGTCCGCGTACGCCCCATAATCTGGCATGGCTCCAGCAGTGCGCCGCCAGCCTGCCCGGCAGGCTGAACTTGATCCAGGCTGATGTGCGTGATGCCGAGGCTGTTGCGGCTGCTGCCGCCGATGTAGAGGCGATCTTTCATCTGGCTGGCCAGGTGGCAGTGACGACTTCGGTCAAAGATCCGCGCACCGATTTTATGATCAACGCCCTCGGTACGTTCAACGTGATCGAGGCCGCCCGCCAGTCTCGTCACCAACCGACAGTGCTCTATGCCTCAACCAACAAGGTCTATGGCGGCATGGAAGATCTGGCGATTGTAGAGGAGCCCACCCGCTATCGCTACCGCGACCTTCCTGGCGGTGTGCCTGAGAGCCAACCCCTCGATTTTCACTCACCCTACGGCAACTCCAAGGGTGCAGGCGATCAGTATGTGCGTGACTATCAGCGCATCTATGGCCTACCGACGGTCGTCTTTCGCCAGTCGGCGATCTACGGCCCACGCCAGTTTGGGGTGGAAGATCAGGGTTGGGCCGCCCACTTCGTGATCGCCGCCCAGACGGGTCGCCCGATCACGATCTACGGCGATGGCAAGCAGGTGCGCGATATGCTCTATATCGATGACCTGATCGACCTCTACGAACTGGCCCTGGCCCGCCTGGAGGTTTCTGCTGGCAAGATCTATAACGTCGGTGGTGGGCCGCAGAATAGCCTGGCGATCTGGAGCGAATTTCAGCCCCTGATCAGCCAACTGGCCGGGCGACCCGTGCTTGCGACCGCCTTCGGCGACTGGCGCCCCGGCGATCAGCCCGTCTGTATCCTCTCGATTGAGAAGGTCGCCCATGAACTGGGCTGGCACCCTCAGGTGAGCCTTGCCGAAGGTATGCGCCGCCTGTGGGCCTGGGTTGCCGCCAATCTCGATCTCTTCCAGTGATACCCAGCTATCCATATGCGCATTCTCTGTGCCCTGACCTACTACCGCCCACATACCAGTGGCCTGACGATCTACGTGGAGCGCCTGGCCCGTGCGCTGGTGCGTCGTGGCCATAACCTCACCGTACTTACCTCACAGTACGACCCGAGCCTGCCCCGCCACGAGGTGCTCGATGGCGTGCGCGTGGTGCGTGTCCCGGTGGTGGCACGGGTCAGCAAAGGCGTGATTATGCCGAGCTTCGGCGTTATCGCCACGGCCCTGGCCCTCACCCACGACGCGATGAGTTTGCACCTGCCGCAGTTCGACGCGCCCGGTCTGGCCCTGCGCGGACGCCTGCTCCGCCAGCCGGTGGTGCTGACCTATCATAGTGATCTGCAACTGCCCCCGGCCCCGCTCAACCGGGTTGCCAACCAGATGGTCGACCTGGCCAACCTGGCGGCCGGGGCACTGGCCACGCGCATCGTTGCCTACACCCGTGACTTTGCCGACCACTCGCCCTACCTGCGCCGCTTTCACGAGAAGATCGTGGTCATTCCCCCGCCGGTTGAGGTTGCGCCAATCGCGTCGTCCGAGATCAGCGCCTTCCGTGAGCGCTGGAATCTGCGCGGCCCGGTGATCGGTATGGCTGCGCGGCTTGCCGCTGAGAAGGGCGTCGAGGTGCTGCTGGATGCCCTCCCGCGCATCCTCGAACGCCACCCCACCGCCCGGGTGCTCTTTGCTGGCCCTCACGAAAATGTGCTCGGCGAAGAGGCCTACGCCCGGCGCCTCGCCCCCTTCTTCGAGCGCTTCGCCCAACACTGGACTTTTCTCGGCACGCTCAGCCCGCGTGAAATGGCCGCCTTTTTGCCCAACCTTGATGTGCTGGTCGTGCCCTCACTCAACTCAACCGAGACCTTCGGCCTTGTCCAGGTGGAAGCGATGCTCTGCGGCACGCCCTCCATTGCCAGCGCCCTGCCCGGCGTGCGTCAGCCTGTCCACCAGACGGGCATGGGCGAAGTCGTACCCATCGGCGACAGTGAGGCCCTGGCGGCGGCGCTGCTGCGGGTGATCGAGCTACGCGAGCACTACCTGCGCCCCCGTGAGCAGATCGCCGCAAAGTTCTCCACTGAACAGACTGCTCAGGTGTACGAGCAAATGTTCTATGATCTTGGGGTGGCACGGAGGAAGGGTCGACTCGCATGATTCGTTTATCCTGCCAGGGGTAGGGTAAGCGTAAACATACTCCCCTGGCCAGGCCCGGCGCTGGTGGCGCTGACCTCGCCGCCCATCGCCCAGGCCAGGTGGCGGGCAATCGTCAGGCCGATGCCGCTGCCGCCGCTCGTTCGTGCGCGCGAACGGTCGACACGGTAGAAACGCTCGAAGATCAGGCTCAGATCCTCGGCGCTGATGCCGATCCCGGTGTCGATCACCTCGACTCGCGCCATTGCCCCGGCGGCACTCAGGCGCAGGGTGATACACCCGCCCTCAGGAGTGTAACGCACGGCGTTGCCCACCAGATTCAGCAAGATCTGCGCCACCCGGTCGGGATCAGCCCACACATGTAGCGGGGCTGTCGTCGGCTGCACGATCAACTCCAGGCAACCCACCATCGTCTGTGGGCGCATCTGGGCGACCAACCGCCCGGCAAGTGCCGCCAGGTCAACCTCGCGCAGGTGCAGCGCAACCTGGCCCGCCTCAACATGCGAGAGGGTTTGCAGATCATCGACCAGCCGCCGTAGCCGACGCACCTCGTATTGCATCTCGGCCAGGGTGGCAGGATCAGCTGTGAAGATGCCGTCGAGTATCCCTTCCAGGTAGCCCTCAATGCCGGTCAGGGGCGTGCGCAGCTCATGGGCGACATTGCCGATCAGGGTAATCCGCTGGTGCTCAACCTGCTCCAGCTGTTCGGCCATCTGGTTAAAACTGGTGGCAACGATAGCCAGTTCATCACTGGCGGGCACCGTGACGCGCTCATCGTAGCGTCCGTCGGCGATGCGCCGGCTGCTCTGGGCGATCTCGTGCAGCGGGCGCAGGATCTGGCGCAGCAGCAGCGCACTGCTTACCAGCCCGACCAGGGTTGCTGCGCCTGCCGCTACCAGCAGGGCCTGGCTGATCGCCTTGCTAAAGCCAGCCAGCAGGGCTGCCTCAAGCTCGGCTGGCATGGCGATGCCGGCCTCGTTGAGTTGGGCGTGCATATCGGCGGCAAAGATCTGCCTACCGAGCAGGTTAGCCGTGATGGCGAGCACGACTACGCCTACCAGCACAACCAGCAACTGGGCGGCCACCAGGCGCCAGCGTAGTTGCTGCAAGAGCTTCAAAGCCGTTCGTCCTCGAAGCGATAGCCGACACCGCGCACCGTCGCGATCAGGGTTGCGCCTGTGGCCGCCTCGATCTTCCGGCGCACCTGGCCCACATAGACATCAACCACGCGGTCGGTGCCGTAGAAGTCAGCCCCCCAGACCAGGTCGATCAGCTGCTCGCGGCTCAAGGCCCGCCGGGGATGGCGCACCAGGGCTAGCAGCAGGTCAAACTCGGTGGGGCTGAGATCGAGGGGCTGCTTGCCAGCCTGGGCCGTACGCGCCTCGGGATCAACCGTCACATGGCGGAAGCGCAGGGCCTCATCACGCACAGGTACGCTACGCCGCCGCCGCAGGATGGCCTCGACCCGTGCGACAAGTTCACGCGGGCTGAAGGGCTTGGTCAGGTAATCATCGGCACCGATACGCAAACCGGCGACCCGATCGGCCTCTTCACTGCGCGCCGTGAGCATCATAATAAAGACATCCGAGCGCTCACGCAGGCGTGCCGCAACCTCCATGCCATCCATCCTGGGCAGGTTCAGATCGAGCAGCACCAGATCGGGCATGGCCTGCTCGGCCTGGGCCAGGGCCGCTGGGCCGTCGGCCACACAGGTGACCTGGAAGCCAGCCTGTTCGAGGTAGGCCCGCGCAATCGTCCTAATGCTCGCCTCGTCATCAACGACCAGAATCGTACCAGCGCTGCTCATGGGCGCTCCTGCCCTGTCGCCGTGCGACTCACCACCCAGCTTGAGGTGGCCGGGTCATAACGCCATCCGGCCACCCGGTTGGGCTGCAGGCCACTCCCGCTTGTCTGCAAGCTGAAGTTAAAGGGCACCAGGTCAACCAGCAGTTCGCCATCAACCAGGCGCAACTTGCGTGCTCGCTCACTCGGTGTGGCCCCGGCCTCAGTCAGGTCGAGCAACTGGCGTGGCGAGCCAGACACGCCACCACGCCCATCAAGCGGCACCGCCAGCACTGCGGGGCTACGGGCCAGGCCCGCGTAGAGCTCGTAGCCCGTGCCGCTGCGCACCACCAGCACGCCCATTACATCAGTCTCGGCCAGCACCGTCTCACCCAGCGTCCCGTCGCTCTTGATTTCTACCACCCCGCCCTGCTCGCTGGTCGGGGTTGAGCCGATCACCGTACCGGCGTAGAGCCGATCCATATCACAGACATAAGTCAGGCCTAGAATCCCGTAGGGATTGCGCTCGCTGGCCGCGCCGGGCAAACTGACAAAGGGCGTCATCTCGCCACTGCTCGAAGCGACCCGCCAGAGCGTGGTGACGCCTGCTGGCGGGTTGTCACGCAGCGAGAGGCGCGGGGTGGGGGCGGCATAGATATTGCCCTGCCGGTCGTAGGCAATGGCACCAAGGAAGCCCGCATCGTCCCAGGTCGGATGCTGGTAAGGCGTAGCAGGCTGGTCGGTCGAGAGCAGCACCAGGCCCATCTGGGGGCGGTCGGTAGCCAGGGCTAGCCCGCCCGTCAGGCCCAACTCGGGCTGGCGGGTGAACGCAGGCAGGGCGCGGCAGCCGTCGGTGGTGCTTGGAATAGCCATCACTGGCAGCACCGCCGGGGCCGCCGAGGTGGGGGCGGTTGGGGTGGCTGCACCCGGTTGGAGCAGCAGCAGCAGCAGGCCCACCAGGCTCAGGCCGACGATCAGGATACCGATAATTAGCCCTGGTGTGGGTCGTCCCCCGCTGCCGCGAGCCGTTACCCCACCAGGCAGCGGCTTATGGCGTGCCATCGGGCCCTCCTGCCCTGATCGTCACTCCGGCCTCACAGGGCCAGATCTCAGGCTGTAGCATGCCATCAACCAGCGTCATATCGGCCCAGCAGCGTTCACGCTCAGCATTCTGGATGCGCGGCACAAACCAGAGCACCGGATCCTCACTCAGGCTAGTTGTGCCACCGGGGTTGATGAACTGATCAGGCCCCTGGCCTGCATCAAGGGCACAGCAACTGCCGATACTGGGCAGGTCGCCCTGACCCTCTTCGGGGCGCAGGGCGGTCCAGTAGACATAAGCGAACTGGGCATCACCCCAGACTGGCGCGACCGTCAACTGGCCAGCGGCATCCTCAAGGCCAAAGGCCTGCGGGCCGTTGGCTGGCCACTCGGCCAGGCCCTCGCTTGTCAGGGGCTGGGCGGCACTGCCGTTCCAGAGGGTTACGCTGGTTGCCGCACCCGGCTCAAGGCGCATAATCGGGTGATAGAGCCCATTGATGCCACAACCGCGGCCCTCATTGCCCATGATCAGGCCCAGGCTGCCATCAGGGTTAAATCTAGCGGCAAAGGTGTACTGATAATTACATGGCTGGGGCCAGGCCGGGCTACGGAAGGTAATCGCCAGCGTAAAGCCCTCTCCGGGCCCGGCGCGCACTTCCGGTGGGCTATAGGGGATCACCGCTGCCGCACTGAAGACCGGGCAGCCCACCGCATCGGAGAAGCCCACGCGCTGCCCATCGGTGCCCTCATAGCCGACATGCCAATCGACCACCTTGACCGAGCGCAGCAGCAGACGCCCCTGAAAGCGCAGGTCACGCAGCTCAAGCCCATCGGAGCTGGTGAGCATATAGCTCGCCTGCCAACCGTCGCGGTCGATCGTCTGGGGCGTCTCACAGAGAGGGGCAATCGCCGCGTCTTGCAAAGTCGCTTCGCTGAAGGCGCGCCGGGCACTCTGGCCCTGATCAGTCCAGGTTGTGGCCGCAGTCAGGGCAAAATCGGTCAGGTCAACAATCGTCCAGAGGGCCTGCTCGCCCCATGTAAAGACCGGGGCGACACAGAGATGGCGGCTCCGCTCACAGCTGGTATCTTCGAGGGCGGTCTTGGTTGCGCTCATGGCCGCCATGGCCTCAGCGGGGGTGAGGCCATTGAAGGCTGCCGCCACCTGCGGATCGTTGATCGCAATCTGGGTCGCCAGATCAGCCAGATCGGCGGGGATCTCAGGCTGGGCCTCAGCCAGGATCTGCTGGTCGATCACCGTGCCGTCGGCAGCAACAATCACCGTCAGCGTGGTATTGGTTGGGTAGACATAGATTACGACACGGGTACAGGCACCGGGCGAGCAGCGCGCACTGATAGCGGGGGGCAGATCGCCCGCCCGTGCCGCTGCCACCACCATCACCTCGGCGCGCAGTCGCTCGCCGCTCCCAGTACTGGTGGCAGCCTGCACCTGGGCATCGTTCACCGCGGCAGTTTGGGCCGCCGTCAGGCGTGCATCAAGATCCTCGCGCAGCAGCAGAAAGGGCGGCGTCATCAGGGCCGCCGTGATGCGTTCACGGCGAGCCTGCACCGCAGGCAATGCTGACGGACGACCATCGCCCAGGATTACGGTTGTCGCCAGGGGTGGGGCCTGGCTTGCCGAGGTCGGTGTAGCGGACGAAGGCATGCCGCCAGGGTTGCCGCAACCAGCCAGCAGCAACAACCCGATCCAAAATACAACTCGGAGTGAAGCTTCTTTCACGGATTGTTTCACCAATGCGATACAGGTATTTAAGAGTTCGCCAGGGATCCGTCACACCCACATCCAGCATACCACAGCCACAGCACCACACCTGCTATAATGGCCCAGCACCTCCCCACATGCCCATCATGATGCTACGCAACCCCACCATCCTGCTGCTTAGCGCGGTACTCCTCGGGGCACTACTGCTTACGCCGAGTTCCTGCGGCCCCTTGAGCCGTGACGAGGCGCTGCGTACCCTGGGCCGCCGGTTGCTGGTCGAGCAACGGCTGGCCGCCGATGCTCAACTGAGCTGTCTCGACTGTCACCAGCCTGCGCGGGGCTACAGCGACGGACTGGCGACGGCCCGGCCGGGCGGCCTGAATACGCCGCCGCTCTGGGATCTGGCCGAGCGCCAGAGCTTTGGCTGGCTCAGCCCTGAACTACGCAGCCTGGAGGCAGCGGTCTTACGCCCGCTGACGAAGCCCGACGAGATGGGTCCGCTGAGCGAGGTGCCGCTGCAGAGGCTGCGCGCCGACCTTGCCATACGCGAAGCCTACCGGGCTGCCTTCCCCGCCACGAACGACCTGGTCACCTGGCCACAGACCGCCGAGGCGCTCGCGGCGGCAGTGCGGGCGATTGCGCCTCCGACGAGCCCCTATGGGCAGAGGCTGGCGGGCATCCCCAACACGTTGAGCCCAGGCGCCCAACGTGGGGAGCGGCTTTTTCATGAGCTTGGGTGTGCCGTCTGTCACCGTGCGCCGAGTTTTGGCGGTGACAGCTACCAGAACATCGGTGTACCGACCGGATCGGTGCAGAACGATGGGTGGGTGCGCATCCCGGGTCTGCGCGGCCTGGTGCATACGGCACCTTACTTTCACGACGGTAGTGCGGCGACACTTGAAGCTGTGGTTGAACACTACACCGCCGGTGGGCGCGGGCGGGGGCTAAACCCTGGGCTGGCGATCAGTCCGCTGCTGCTCACTGACCAGGATGTCCAGGATCTGGTCGCCTGGCTGGCCGCCCTCTGATCTTGCCCAATATTTGTGAGTAATCACACAACTACACGAAGTTGCGAGACCGCAACCAAAACCGCTACCATTGTATAGGTTGACTAGTCAAATGACCGGATGTATGATGCCTTTGTGACAAATCTGTGAGCCAGGAAGGAGGTGAAACAAGCATGGCCATCGAAAAAATGAATGCGTCAAGCAGCCTCGCGGAAGTGGTTGACCGCATTCTGGACAAGGGCATCGTCGTTGACGCTTGGGTGCGTGTGTCGCTGGTCGGCATTGAACTGCTTGCCATCGAGGCTCGTATCGTGGTCGCCGGCGTGGACACCTATTTGAAGTATGCCGAGGCAGTGGGCCTGACCGCCGCCGCCACCGCCTAGTTCTGACCTTACATTCCTCATCGCACTCGTACATTTTCTGACTGTCTGACTTTTTAAGGAGTACTCCCATGGCCATCGAGAAGATGAACGCGTCCAGCAGCCTCGCCGAAGTCGTCGATCGCATCCTGGATAAGGGCATCGTGGTTGATGCGTGGGTACGCGTCTCCCTCGTGGGCATTGAACTGCTTGCCATCGAGGCCCGTATCGTGGTCGCTGGCGTAGACACCTATCTGAAGTACGCTGAGGCTGTGGGCTTGACCGCCGCCGCCGCCGCTTAAGAGTGTACGTAGGCCCGGTAGTTCTGGCGAGGGCAGTTGTGACGTAGCGCATTTGCTGCGGGTGCAACACCTTGAGTTGCAGGGCTACCGGGCCTCTATATCGGCGAACGGAGGTAGTAATGTCACTATCCGAGGATATGGTCCGTCTGGCCGATGACCTACGGGCGGCCTATGACGGTCGGATGGCGGCAGTCGAGGCCCTACAGCAGGCGACCAATGCTGAGTTGGCTGAGCTACGCTCGGCCCACGAGGCAATGGCCGCAGCGCAACGTAGTGAGCTGGACGAGTTTCGCACCACCCTGGCGCAAGATGTCGCCGCAATGACCGGAGAGCTGCGCTCAACGCGTGAGGCGATGGCCAAAACGCAGCGTGGCGAGCTGGACGAGTTTCGGACAGCTTTAGTGAGCAATGTCGCGGCAATGACCGAAGAGTTGCGTGCAACGCGTGAGGCGATGGCCAAAGCGCAACGCGGCGAGCTGGACGAGTTTCGCACAGCGCTGGCGAGTAACGTCGCCGCGATGACCGAAGAGCTACGCGCAACCCGCGAGGCGATGGCCAGGGCCCAGCGTAGTGAGCTCGGCGAGTACCGCTCGACCCTGGCAAACGATGTCGACGCCAAGACTGACGAGCTTCGGTCGGCCCGTGCGGCCATGCATATCGAGCAGCGCACCACCCTTGGTGGGTTGCGCGTCGATCTTCAGCAGGATGTTGCCGACCTGCTGAATGTCTACGCAGGTGAGCGGAAATCGATGCACGCCGATCAGCGTGCCTCCCTCGACGAGATGATGGCCGGTCTGCGTGAACAGACCAATGCCCTGCTTGACGAGGCCCAGTCCGCACGTTCCGCCGTGCATGCAGATCACGCCGCAGCACGGAAAGCCTGGCAAGACCTCAACCGCGATCTTCAAGCTCGTCGGGCGAGCGCGTCCGAGGCTGAAGATTCCTAATACCGTTGCGTTCGGTCGCGACACTGCCCAACTGCTGACACTGCGCCCGGCGCTTACCCACAGGCAGGCAGGGCAAAACAAGAACCGTGTGGTCCACGTCAGCAACAGTGAGCGGTGACCGGCCGGTCGTGCCAGGCGCGGTCAGGCGCCACGCCGGCAGCGAGGGGCGCTGAGCGCAGCTTCAGTAGCCCCTCGCGACTGCTCTTTTTTTACCGCGTATATCTGCTAGATATTCTGCACTTGTAAGTAGCCTGGAGTGGGCTATGTATTTTGGAACTCGCCGCATTCGCTCGGCCGGCCGTACCAGCGGCAGTGTCGAGGTCACCTTACCCTCCCGCTTGCAAAGCCTGCAAGAGGTGGAGTGCCGCTTAACCCTGCGCGATGGGGCGCATCCCGAGATTGTGCTCCAGCCGGATCTCTCGGTGGCTTATGGCTTGCTCCAACAACTATGGGAGCGCCTACGTCTCGCGCTTAGCCGCATTGATGAGATCGGCGAGTTTGATCCCGCAGCCTTTACCCTCGGCCTGATGCCCGCCGCTCATTGGCGTAGCCGTCCGCCACTGGCTTTTGTTGATGCGCTGACCGTTCTCCGTCAGGGTACTAACAACGGCGGCAGCGAGGCCCTTGCCCGCCTCCTGGCGGCGCTGGCACTGGTGGCCAGTGAACGGCTCGGCCTGACGGGTGATCTGACCCAGGCCTTCGGCGAGTGCGTGGCCTACCTGGCCGTCGGTGTGACTATTCAGTCCGGCCTTGATTATGAGCGTGGCCTGCTCCAGCAGATCTATGCCGAGCGGATCGGCATCCTGGTCAGCAGCCACCTCGACCAGAACCGCTGGCTGCGTGTCGCCCCCGGCCTGCAACGGGTCTGGGAACAACTTGAGCATTGGCAGGCTGACCCTGAAGCCTACCATGCCGCACGCCAACACTGGTATCGCGCCCTTGCCGTCGAACTCGGCAGTGGCCAATCAGGACGCTAACAGAGCACGTTTTCACCGTGCGCGAAGGAGAGATGGAACGATGACCGTTCAGACGCGAGCCTTTATCTCGCTCCAATCAAGTGCCGACTTCGTCTCAACCAGTACGACCACCCAGGTGAGCGAGCGGGCCATTGGCTATCTCAATGCCGGTTTCCCCGTCCACCTGCGTGGCCCCGCAGGTACCGGCAAGACCACCCTGGCCCTGCATATCGCAGCCCAGTTTGGGCGCCCGGTTATGCTCATTGTCGGCGATGAGCAGTTCACCTCTGCCGATCTGATCGGCGAGCAGAATGGCTATCGTTATCGGCGCGTGGTTGACCGCTTCATCCACTCGGTCGTCAAGTATGAAGAGAATGCCGTTCAGCAGTGGGTCGATAATCGCCTAACCATGGCTTGCCGCGAGGGCTTCACCATGGTCTATGATGAGTTTACCCGTTCGCGCCCCGAGGCCAACAATGTCCTGCTGGCCGTGCTTGAAGAGCGCCTGCTGGTGCTGCCGAATGCCAATGGTAGCGGCTCCTACGTGAAGGTGCATCCCGAGTTCCGCGCTATCTTCACCAGTAATCCCCAGGAGTACGCCGGGGTGCATGATGCCCCCGATGCGCTCAGCGATCGTCTGGTGACGATTGACCTGGACTATTACGATCGCAATACCGAGGTGGCGATCACGATCGCGCAGTCGGGCCTCGATGAGAGCGAGGCGGCCCGGGTCGTTGGCATCGTGCGCGAGTTCCGTGCCTCAGGCGAGTATGACCAGGCCCCCACCCTGCGCGCCTGCGTGATGATCGCCCGCGTAGCAGCCCTGCAGAAGCTGCGCCCCTCGGAAGGTGATCCGCGTTTCGTACAGATCTGCCTTGATGTGCTCGAATCCAAGATGGCCTTCAGCGTCAAGAATCGCGTCCGGCGGATGAGCCAGCGCAAGATGCTGCTCCAGCTGATCGAACACCACGTCAACCGCCAGGTCGATGCCCCCCGCGAAAGTGAAGCCCCTGCATAGAGAGGGAGGTCGCTAATGCTTAAAGGATTTAGAGTGCGCGGGATGCGTGATCTGACGACCCTCCAGGGTCGTTATGGTGGCTCGACGCCCTACAGCCGTGAGGTGCTGGTGGCCGAACATGTGCGCCTGACTCGCCAGCGCACCCGCCTTGAGCGTGAGCGAATTCTGGCCCGCACGGCCCGCGCCCGCCGTCAGATGAACGAGGATTAGGGGGAAGATTGCGATGAAGAAGCTCAAAGTGCGCGGGATGCGCGACGTGACTACGCTGCAGCGGCGCAATCGTCGCTCAGTGCCGGAGAGTCGTGAGCAGATCGCCGCCGAACAGGCCCGCCTTGAGCACGAACGTGCGCGCCTTGAACGAGAGTTGGAGATCTGGCTCGAAAACCAGCGGAAGACCAATGCGCGCCTTGATGACGTGATCGACCGGCTGGACCTGTTGCAAGAGGCCAATGAGGCGCTCACACAGGCCGCCGCCGAGGCTGCCGCTGCCGCTGCCCCTCCCCCTGTCGAGCAGCCCCGTCCGTCCGCCCCCGCCCGTACGGGTCGGCGCGGGAACGCTCCCCAGCCTCCCGCCGATGAGCCTGAAACGGGCAATGCCTGGCAGCCGTTTGTGTTGGAGTATTAAGGAGCCTAATCATGAGTGACAAGCAAGATGATCAGTCGCGCCAGCCGCAGATCAAGCTCGATCTCGGCCTTGGTGGCATGTTTAAGGGCCTGGGTGATCTGCTCGATATCGTCTCGAACCTGGCCGCCAATGACAAGCTGAACCTGAACCAGAGCGGCGAGTTCCATGTGAAGGGGCTCGGCGACCAGGGGCGTGGGGTCTATGGGGTCAGCATCCGTACGGCCCGTGACGGGACGCCGCGGGTTGAGCGCTTCGGTAATATCCGTAAGACCGAGGAGGGGCCTGAAGTCGCCGAGGTGCGAGAGCCCCTGGTTGATGTCTTTGATGAGAGTAGCGAGATCGTCATCGTTGCCGAGTTGCCCGGTGTCAGCGAGAGCCAGATCAGCGTCGAGCTGAAGGACGATATTCTCACGATCGAGACCGACGGTGAGCGTCGTTATGCCAAAGAGTTGATGCTCAGCGCACCGGTTGATCCGGCTTCCCTGCGGCGTACCTATACCAACGGCATTCTGGAACTGCGCGTCACCAAGGCCTGATTATGGATCGTGCCGTCAAACATGTGCAATTGCACCGCATCGGTACCACCGAGCTACGAGTGATCTCGGATATTGATGAGGGCGTCGGGCCGCTTGTGCAGGCCGAAGAGGAAGTCATCCGCCGCTTGATGCAGCGTCCTGGCTGGCCGCACCGCCAGGTGAATCTCTTTGTCCTGCAGGATCTTGCGCCCCTGGCTCGCCAGTTGGGGGCGCAGGCGGCGGCCCTGCCCGGCGGTGAGACGGCGCTGGTTGATCGTCCGGTGATCCATATCTACGACCTGGCCAATCTGCGCCGCTGTACGGTCTTTGTCAATCAACAGGCGATGCAGCGGGCCGACTATTGGGCCGATCCCCTGGCGGTGCAGGGTTTGCTGGCCCATGAACATGCCCATCCCCTGGCCGAAAATGCGACTACCCACGCCTCACGGCAGCTGCGTACGCGCCTGGATCTGCCCAGCGAAAACCAGCCTGCGGTCTGGTCGCCGCGCCTGGCTGGCCTGCTTGCGGCCCTGGTTGAGCGCCTGATCCGCACAGCACCGCGTGAAGTCGTCACCAACGAACTGGCGATCAGCAGCGGCTTTGAAGCGGCCCTCTTGCACCTTAACCGGCGTAATCTGGCCACCGCCTGCCATAGTCTGGTCGGACGTACGCAACTGCGGGCCGTGCTGGCCCAGGATGTCGCCCATGGGCACCGTCCCGCAAATGATCTGGGCCAACTCTTGCTGCTGAGCGACCTCGATAGTCATTTGATGCTGGCCATGGAGGTGAGCGCTTTTCGTCGGGCCGGTCGTCATACCGCCGCCGATGAGCTCACCCACCAGCTGCAGCAACAACTCTTCAGTGCCCTGGAGCCTCAGGTTGGGCCAGCCTTCAGCGCCCTCTGTCGGCTCTACGATGAACTGCCCACCGACATGGATGGGCCAGCCCTGGCAAACTGGGGCTGTTCGGTTGGCGCAGTGCTTGAACAGGCCCTGGCCGAGCAAAACCTGTTTGTGCAGATTGTGGTCGAGACGCTTGATGCGCCCGTGCGTTGAGCAGGCTGCGCCGCGTGGCCGCAGCAGTGAAGAGAGAGGTGTGTATGCCTGAACAGGATGTTCAGATCGGAGAGTACCTCTACTGTATCCTGCGTGCAAACCAGCCCTTTAAGCTGAGCACGCGGGGGATTGGTGAGCAGGGTGCCCTGGTTCATGCGATTGTCTACCGTGACCTGGCGGCGGTTATCAGTGCCTCGCCGATTGTGGAGTACGATAGCAGCCGCCGCAATATGATGGCTCATACAGCCGTGCTTGAAGAGGCCATGACTGACCATACGATCCTGCCGGTGCGCTTCGGGATCGTGGCTCCTAGTACCACCGCCATCCGTGAACAGATGCTCGAACGGCGCTATGATGAGCTTGACCGCCTGTTGCGCAGAATGGAAGGGCGGGTCGAGCTCGGCCTCAAGGCCTTCTGGTACGAAGAGGTGGTCTACCGCGAGATTGTGGAAGCCAGCCCGGCGATTCGCCAACTGCGTGACCGCCTAGTCGGCAAGTCGGCGGAAGAGACCTACTACGAGCGGATCAAGCTTGGTGAACTAGTTGAGGCGGCAATGAAGCGTAAGCGTGAGGAAGATGCCCAGCATATTCTCAAAACGCTGCAGCCCCTGGCCCTCGAGACCTGTGAGAATACGGTCATCACCGAGCGTATGGTGCTCAATGCGGCCTTTCTGGTTGAGCGAGCGCGTGAGCCTGAGTTCGACCGGGCCGTTCAGCAGCTTGATAGCGAGATCGGCAAGCGTCTGATGTTCAAATATGTCGGTAGCGCCCCGCCCTACAATTTCGTCAATATTACGATCCGTTGGGATCGCTAAACGTGAAGGAGCGGTACCATGGGCATTCTGACCGATCTGCTCACCTTTCCTGTCAGCGGGCCGATCAATGGTGTGCTCTGGATCGCCGATAAGCTGCTGGAGCAGGCCGAAAATGAGATGTACGATGAAGGGAAGGTGCGGGCCACCATGATGGAGCTTGAGTTGAAGCTTGATCTTGGTGAGATCAGTGAGGAGGACTATCTCGAAGCCGAGGAGATCTTACTCGAACGGTTGAAGGAGATCCGCGCCTATAAGGCCGCGAAGGCCAGTGGTTAACGTCGATCGCTATTCAGAAAGAGAGGTTGATCATGCCTCTGAGCATGACCGAAGTCGCCCGCCGGGCCAAAGAGCAGCTCGCCCAGTTGACCGGACTCGAGACTGGAACTGTAACCAGCCTCAGCCATAGCGAAGATGGCTGGCATGTCGTCGCCGATGTGGTTGAACTTAAGCGCATCCCTAATTCGAACGACATCCTGGCGACCTATGCGATGACGCTTGATGAGAAGGGCAATCTGACAAGCTACGAGCGCACTCGGCGCTATAGCCGTAACCAGCTATTCGACAAAGAGAATGAGTAACCAGGCGTGGCCCGCAACGCGGGTACACGGCGGGGAGCGATCATGACCTCAACACAGATGAGCCACTCGGTGCAGGCGACGAACCTGGCCGATATTCTTGAGCGAGTGCTTGACCGTGGGATTGTCGTGGCAGGCGATATCACGATCTCGTTGGTCGGCGTTGAGCTGCTCTCGATCAAGATTCGCTTGCTGATCGCCTCGGTTGATAAAGCCATGGAGATGGGGATTAACTGGTGGGAAAACGATCCTTATCTGACAACGAAAGCACGTGAGCTTTCAGATCAGAATAAGATCCTCCAGGATCGCCTTGAACGGCTTGAGGCCCAGGTACAGACTACTTCCACCGGACGAAGCAAGAAGTAAGGCTATGGCAGACGACGCAACCTTCCAGCTCCGCGTGGCTGAGGCGCTACCCAAAGATGTTGGTCGCGGGCTGGCTCGGATCGATCCCGCCGATCTTGAACGGATCGGCGTGCATATTGGCGATCTGGTGCAGATCGATGGCGGACGTACAACCGTTGCCCGCGCAATGCCGGCCTATGCCGACCAGCGCGGGCAGGGCTTGATTCAACTTGACGGTATCCTGCGTGTCAATGCTGGCATTGGGATTGATGAGCGGGTGCGCGTGCGCCGGGTGACGGCCCAACCTGCGCGAAGCCTCATGCTAGCCCCGGCGGAGGGTGGACGCCCGGTGGCGGCCAACCAGGCGCGTTACCTGGCCAAGCTGCTTGACGGCATCCCCGTTGTGGCTGGCGACCGGGTGCGCGTGACCCTCTTCGGTAGCCGTGCCCAGACCTTCAGTGTGGTTGAGACAAGCCCCGATGGGCCGGTCTTGATTGTCCCAACCACGACCATTCGGGTCTCGCAAGAGAGTAGTGGGCGCGAACGGGGCGCGATTACCTACGAGGATATTGGTGGTCTGCGCCGTGAGACCCGGCGTATCCGTGAGATGATCGAGCTGCCCTTGCGCTACCCCGAAGTCTTCGAGCGTCTGGGGATTGATGCGCCGAAGGGGGTGTTACTCTACGGGCCGCCCGGAAGCGGCAAGACGCTGATCGCCCGCGCTGTCGCGAATGAGACCAGCGCCTATTTTGTGACCGTCAATGGGCCGGAGATTATCGATAAACTCTACGGGGCCTCCGAGGCCAACTTGCGTGGCATCTTCGACGATGCCCGTAAACGCGCCCCGGCAATCATCTTCATCGACGAGATCGACGCGATTGCCCCCCGCCGCGAGGATATGAGCGGTGACCGCCAGGTTGAGCGGCGGGTGGTGGCGCAACTCCTGTCCCTGATGGACGGGCTCGAATCACGCGGCAATGTGGTGGTGATTGCGGCCACTAACCTGCCCAACAGCCTCGACCCGGCCCTGCGCCGCCCGGGGCGCTTCGACCGTGAGCTGGTGATCAATGTCCCTGATCGCGACGGTCGGCGCGAGATCCTCGAGATCCATACGCGGGGTATGCCTCTGGCCACAGGTGTGCAGATCGACCGCCTGGCGGCAATTACCCATGGCTATGTCGGGGCCGACCTGCAGGCCCTCTGTCGCGAGGCGGCGATGAGTGCCCTACGGCGGCTGCTGCCTGATATTAACTTCAGCCAGGCCCACATTCCCTACGAAAAACTGATGGCCCTGGAGGTCACCGGCGATGATTTTGCCACGGCCATGGCCGAGATCGAGCCCTCGGCGATCCGCGAGGTCTTTACCGAGATCCCTGATGTGAGTTGGGACGATGTCGGGGGGCTGGAGGAGATCCGCCAGATGCTGGTCGAGGCAGTCGAGTGGCCCCTGCGCCACGCGGAGGCCTTCGATCGCCTCGGTGTACGCGCACCCAAGGGTATCCTGCTCCACGGCCCTCCCGGCACCGGCAAGACCTTGCTGGCCAAGGCGTTAGCCCGTCAGAGTGAGGCCAATTTTATCTCGGTCAAAGGCCCCGAACTGCTCAATCGCTGGGTGGGCGAGTCGGAGCGCGGCGTACGCGAGATCTTCCGCAAGGCGCGCCAGGCTGCTCCCTGCATCATCTTCTTCGATGAGATTGATGCGATCGCCCCACCGCGCGGCGGTGGCAATAACGATGTCACCGAGCGTGTGGTCAGCCAGTTGCTCACCGAGTTGGATGGGATCGAGTCGCTCAAGGGCGTGGTGGTGCTGGCGGCGACGAATCGGCTTGACCGGGTTGACCTGGCACTCTTGCGTCCAGGCCGCTTCGATTTCGTGATGGCGATGCCGCGCCCCGACCTGACCGCCCGCCGGGCGATCCTCGGTGTGCAGACGCGGCGGATGCCGCTTGCTAGCGATGTAGATCTGGACGAACTGGCGCGCATGAACGTCAGTGCGGTCGGTGCCGACCTCGAGGGTCTCTGTCATCGGGCCGCCCTGCTGGCCGTACGTGAGTACCTGGGTCAGCGCCCGATCATTGCGGGCGAAAATGCCAGTGAGAGGGAAATGAGTTATGACTTTGCCGAGCTACGAGTCTACCGACGTCACTTCGACGCCGCCCGCCGTGACGCGGCCGTACCTCTACGCGATCATCCCCAGTGATGATCAGCTGGTCTTTGAGGTGGAAGGGATCGAGGCGGGTGAGGTGATGACGTTTAACCGTGAGGGGCTGGCGGTGGTGGCCAGCCCCGTGCAACGGGCCAGCTTTAATGGCCTCGACCGCACTGAGGTGGTTGGCTATCTGAGCACCCACCAGCGGGTGGTTGAGGCGGTGTTGCGCGAGTTCCCGGTGCTGCCAGTCAAGTTCGGCACGACTCTGGCCGATCAGCGCCAGGTCGAGACTCTGCTGAGCGCCGGGGCGCAGCAGTTGCGCGACGGCCTTGCGCAGATCACCGGACGTTCGCAGTACGAGGTGGTGGCCCTGTGGGAGTTGCAAGCAGTCTTTGCCGAGCTGAGTGCTACGCCCGAAGTGGCGGCGGTACGTGCACAGGTGGCAGCCCTGCCGCCCGAGCAACAAGAGACCGGGCGGGTCTTGCTTGGCAGGCTGGTGCATGGTCTGCTGCTGCAGCGCCGCGAGGCCCTCTGTACGCAGATCGAGCAGCATCTGCGTGCCTATGTTGAGGACATCGTGCGGAACCCGCTGATGGACGATCAAATGGTTGCCAACCTGGCCCTGCTGATCAGCGATGAGCAACTGGCAGCTTTTGATGAGGGGCTGAGTGCGCTTGATACAGCTCTGGGGGGGGCGCTCCAGTTTCGCCTGGTGGGGCCGCTGGCCCCCTACAGCTTTGCCACCCTGGTGATCGAGACGCCCGACGCCGCTGCGGTTGAGGCGGCCCGCCTGCTGATCGAACTGCCGGAGCAGACCAGCCTGGCCGAGTTGAAGCAGCGCTTCCGCCGGCTTGCTGCGCTTCACCACCCCGACCGCAACCCCGACGATGCCGGGGCTCAGGAACGGATGGACGAGTTGAACAAAGCCTACCAACTGCTTAGCAGCCTGGCCGAAGCCCAGGCCCGCACCAACGATCAGGTCTCCTGTCGACTCGATCCTGACGCAGTGGCGCAGACCCTCTTGCTGCGCATCGAGCGCCAGGAGGCAGCCTGATGGAACAGCCTGCGCCTGCGCTGCAGGTTCCGGTGGAAGGCGGCGACCTGGCCTACTATGCCTATGCGGTGGTGCGGCCAAAGCCTGGCGCGCCATCGCTGCGAGAGATCGCCGGGATCGAACCTGAACACCTGGTGTATGCCTTTGGCGCTGGCGATCTCCAGGTCATGGTCAGTGCGGTGCCCCTGGCCGATTACGCCGTCGAGCCGCTCCGCGAGCGCGTCCAGGATCTCGAATGGCTCCAGTCACGGGCTCTCGCTCACCAGCGCGTGCTGGTCACCCTGCTCGACTATTACACCCTGTTGCCGCTCAAGTTCTGCACGATCTACCTGGGTCGAGAGGGTCTGACGACGCTGTTGGAGGCCAATCAGGCTGGCTTTGGGGCCGCCCTTGAGCGCCTGGAAGGGGCCCAGGAGTGGGGCATGAAGCTCTTGCTCACCCGTTCCACCCTGATTGCCTGGGTCGAGCAGCATGTGCCTGATCTACTCAAGCTGGGCGAAGGTGTAGCCCGGGCTGGCGAAGGGGCGCGCTATATGTTGCGCAAGCGCTTGGAACGGGCAAGCCTGACGGCAGCCGAGAATCAGGTGCAGCAGGATGTGCAGTCGGTCTACGAGCAGCTCCGTCTCTACGCCCGGATGGGCCAGTGCCACCCCTTGCCGCCACCTGCCGAGGGAGGGCACGGCGAGGAACTGGTGCTCAACAGTGCCTACCTGGTTGCCGAGAGTGAACTGCCGGCCTTCATCAACCGGCTTGAGCAGTTGCGCGTCGACTATGGCGAGCGGGGCTTGCGCATGGAATTGACCGGGCCATGGCCGCCCTACAGCTTCGCTGAGGAGCAGGCATCATGAATGATCCGTTGGGGATGCGTGACGTGGCCCTGGTTGACCTCCTTGACCGGGCGCTGGACAAGGGCGTGTTGCTCTGGGGTGAGTTGACCATTTCGATTGCCGATGTAGATCTGCTCTATGTGGGCCTGAAGGCTCTGGTCTGCTCGGTGGACACGGCTGAGAAGATGCGCGAGTCAGCCTGGCAGCGGCTGTTGACCGAGCAGCCCTCTGAGGTTCTGTCATAGATCATGCCCAACTACTACCTCTACGCCATTTGCGCAGGAACCACGCCGCCCCTGCCGGATCGGTATGGTATCGCCGAGGCAGCGCTCGAAGTGATCAGCCATGCCGACCTGTCAGCGGTGGTCAGCCCGCTCGAGGCTGAGCGGGTTGAGCTAACGCGGGCCAATCTGCTGCGCCACGAGGCGGTGGTGGAGGATCTGATGGCCCTGGGGCCAACCCTGCCGGCCCGTTTCGGCACGGTTGGCAGCGCCACGCGCATTGGCGAGGGGCTGGCCACCAGCTATGCCGAGCATCTGGCCGATCTGGTTCGCCTGGGTGACAAGGTTGAGATCGCCCTGCGCATTCTACGGCGCAACCTGCCGCCAAACCCTGCGCCGCCCGAGCGCAGCCGGGCCAAAGACGGGCGGAGCTACATGCTCGAACGGCTAGAATTGGTGCGCCAGAGCGAGCGTGAGCATGCCGAGGCCTCCGCCCTGGTCACCAACCTGACGGCCGGGCTGCGTGAATTGGCTGTGGCCGTCGAGCAGGCCATCCTGCCGACGCCACGCACGCTACTCAAGGCGGCCTATCTGATCGAGCGTGAGCGCCTGCCAGAGGTGCGTGCCTGGATCGAGCGCCTGAACGCAGCGCATCCCGATCTGGCGATTATGGCTACCGGCCCGTGGCCGGTCTACAGCTTTGTGCGGCAAGCGTAACTGTTCAGGGTATATCCATGAGTGAGATCAAACTGCGTGATCCCGAGCCAACCGACAAGCTGCTGAGTGCGGTTGAGGACAGCATTGCCTTTGCCGCCGAGCTTGGGGCGAGTGGTAAAGGTCAGAGTGGACGGATTGCCCTCGATCCCGATCAGGTTGAGCGGGGCCTGGCCCAGCTTGTGCTGACGGTGATCGAGTTATTGCGTCAGTTGATGGAGCGCCAGGCCCTGCACCGGGTTGAGCGTGGTACGCTTGACGACGAGGCCATCGAGCGGCTGGGGCTGGCCTTTATGCGCCTGGAAGAGCGCATGGAGGAGTTGAAGGTTGTCTTTGGGCTGAGTAATGAAGATCTGAATATTGATCTTGGACCGCTAGGGAAGTTGTTGTAGACACGAGGTAGGCGGGGACGACGGGATGATTGGCGCTATGGGCGGCGGCGCGGGGCGGGCGGCGCTAGGCCGCCCGTTCGGCCTCGGCGAGAAATTCGTTGATGGCTGCATCAAAGCTGATCTGTCCGGCGTGCAGGCGCTCGTAGTAGGTGGGGAGAAAGGTGAAGACGAGTGAGCGGGCGGTCTGCAGCTCGCGCAGCATCAGGCGTCCGAAGGGCCCGACGGTCTCGAGCATGCCGCTTGTGACAAATGCCCGCTCGGTGAGGGCCAGGTCGTAGGGGACACGCTGGATCGCGGCGTGCCAGGCTCCGCCGAGGCGGGTGAGGCGGGCGTAGGCCGCGCGCTGGTCGCCGTCGAAGGGCAGCCCGACCGAGCCGACATTGACCAGCAGGGTCGTGTTGAGACGGCGCACGAAGGGCATATGGGTGTGGCCGACGGCAAAGACAGCGGCGGCGGGGTCGATCTGGCCAGCCAGTTCATCGGCGGGCGCGTCGGCGCGCAGACCGTCGCGGTCATGGCGCACTGAGGCATGGTAGACCGCCAGGCGTCGGCCACCCAGGTCGAGGCTGAGCTGTTCGGGCAGGGCGGCGATGGCGGCGATCTGCCCCTGCACCTGGGCGTAGGTCCAGGCCAGGCTGTGGTTCAGTTCGTAATGCAGGCCATGCTGGGGCAGGCTCGCCTGCTGATGCTTGGCGTGGTAGTTGAGCACATAACGTTCGTGGTTGCCGCGCATCAGCAGCCAGCCACGTTCAGCGGCCATCCGCTGCACGAGGGCGAGACAGGCCCCGGATTGGGGGCCACGGTTGAGGTGATCGCCGGCCACGATCACGATATCGGGCGACCAGATCTCTAGATCGGCGATCACGGCTTCGAGCGCCGCCAGGTTGGCGTGAATATCGGCCAGGAGGGCAATTTTTTCCATAGGCTTACTATAAATGGCCTGGGGCGGGTTGGTCAACTCGGCCTTTCTGATCGCTATTTGACGAAAGCTGCCCTAGCCAGTAAGATACAACCTAATCCTAACCTGAGAGCGTAACCGAAGAAGTCGCGGCAGCGTCGCCCGCTCACCGCTCTAGGCCTCTGTCGTCCCCCTGACAGGAGCATCTTCGGACGCACTATGCTCATTGAACGTTGTGCCCTCGATCCCGACCACCCGCTCTTCCAGAGCTACCACCTCGACGCTGCCTTTGACGAGATGTTCGATGGTGAGGGCCAGGTACGCCCGCAGTACCTGCAACTCTACCAACGCCTGCTCGAACTCTTGCCTGGTGATCTGCAAGAACGTCAGCGTTACGCCAACCTGACCTTCCTCAACCAGGGGATCACCTTCACCGTCTATGGTGATGACGAGGGCACCGAGCGCATCTTCCCCTACGATCTACTGCCGCGCATCCTGACGGCCGCCGAGTGGGCGGTGATCGAAGCCGGGCTGAAGCAGCGGATTACCGCGCTTAACCTCTTTCTGTACGACATCTATCACGATGCGCGCATCGTGGCGGCGCGGGTTGTCCCGCGTGAGCTGATCTACACCTGTCACCACTACCGCCGCGAGATGCGCGGGGTGGCCGTGGCTCGCCAGATTTATACGGCGGTGGTTGGCACCGACCTGGTGCGTCTGCCCTCGGGCCAGTTTGCCGTGCTTGAGGATAACCTGCGTGTGCCGAGCGGGGTGAGCTATATGCTCACCAACCGCGGGGTAATGAAACGGGCCTTCCCGCACCTCTTTGCCAATATCGGCGTGCGCCAGATCGATAACTATGGCCAGGCCCTGTTGACGACGCTGCGCTCGCTGGCCCCGCCCCACCGACCTGACCCGACGATTGTGGTGCTGACACCGGGTGTCTTTAACTCGGCCTATTTCGAGCACACCTTCCTGGCACGCCAGATGGGCATCGAACTGGTTGAGGGCCGCGACCTAGTGGTGCATGACAACCTGGTCTATATGCGTACCACGGCTGGCCTGCGCCGGGTTGACGTCATCTACCGGCGGGTGGACGACGATTTTATCGATCCGCTGGCTTTCCGCCATGACTCGACCCTTGGCGTGGCCGGGCTCTTTAACGCCTATCGCGCCGGCAATGTGGCCCTGGCCAATGCCGTTGGCACCGGCGTGGCCGATGATAAGGCCGTCTATGCCTATATGCCACGGATCATCAAATATTACCTTGATGAAGATCCCATTTTGCCTAACGTCGAGACCTACCTCTGTGGTGAGCGGAGCGAACGTCAGTATGTGCTTGAGCACCTCGATCAACTGGTGGTCAAGGCCGTCGGCGAGTCGGGCGGCTACGGGATGCTGATCGGCCCTCATAGCAGCGCTGAGGAGCGTGAACATTTCCGTGCGCAGATCCTGGCCAATCCGCGCAACTACATCGCCCAGCCGACCCTGGCCCTCTCGCGGGCTCCCTGCTTTATTGACGACCGCGTTGAGCCGCGCCATGTCGATCTGCGGCCCTATATCCTTAACGGTGGTGACCAGATTACGATTGTGCCCGGCGGGCTGACCCGCGTGGCCCTCAAGAAGGGCTCACTGGTGGTCAACTCCTCACAAGGTGGTGGGAGTAAAGATACCTGGGTACTCTCTGAGTGACGGGGTGGCCTATGCTTTCGCGGGTTGCCGATAGCCTCTACTGGATGAGCCGCTACCTTGAGCGGGCTGAGCATACTGCCCGGGTGCTTGGGGCGGGCCTGACTCTGACGCTGGACTTGAATCCCGAAGCGGCCCAGGAGCGCTGGGCACGTCTGCTGGAGAGCTTGAATACCACGCCGCCGTCGGGTGCCGGGGCCGACCCGGCTCGGATTACCCAGGCGCTGACCTTTGAGCTGAACAGCCCGAATACGATTGTTGGCAGCATTATCCTGGCGCGGGAAAATGCGCGCCAGGTGCGTGAGCAGATCAGCTCCGAGATGTGGGAGCAGCTCAACCGGCTCTATCTGAAGGTGCGCTCGGCTTCGGTGGAGCAGATCTGGGCCAGTGAGCCGATCGAGTTCTACCAGGCCGTCAAGTCAGGGGCCCACCTCTTCCAGGGTATTACCGATGCGACGATGAGCCATGGCGAGGGCTGGTACTTTATCCAGGCCGGGCGCTATCTCGAGCGCGCCGGGGCCACCGCCGCTCTGCTTGATGCACACTTCCGCCCTCACCTCGCTGCCCAGCGCGAAGGGCAGGCTCTGCTTGAATTTAACGACTGGGTCGCCCTGCTCAAGTGCTCTACCGCCTTCGAGGCCTACTGTAAGGTCTACACCGCTGATGTGCAGCCCTCTCGCGTGGCTGAATTCCTGCTGCTTGATAGTGAGTCGCCGCGCTCGGTACGCTTCGCCGCCGACCGCATCCAGCGTGCGCTGCAGACCATCGCCCATGTCACCCACTCACGGCGTACCGGGCGTGCCGAGCGCCTGGCCGGGCGTCTGCGGGCGGCCCTTGACTATGGGCAGGTCGATGAGATTCTCGATGGTGATCTGCATATTTATCTCGAAGATATTCGTCGCCAGTGCGCCAATATCCATAGTGCGATCTATCAGGTCTATATCTCCTACACCGTCGAGTCGGCCCTTGCAAGCTAGGATCAAGATCTTCTCGTGCTCTCAGATCAGCTAAAGGCTTATTCTTCTATGTACTACTCGATCCTGCACAAGACCCGCTATCGTTACAGTGCCCCGGTGACAGAGAATGTGACCGAGGTGCGCATGCAGCCGCGCTCCGAGGGGCCGCAGCGTTGCCTGAGCTTTAAGCTGACAACGACGCCGAGCGCACGGGTGCATAACTACCTCGACAACTATGGCAACCATGTCCATCATTTCACGATCCCGGCCCCCCATAAGAGCATGACGATCACTGCCGAGGCGATTGTGATTATCAACCCGCCAGATCCGCTGCCAGCGCAGCTGGATATGCAGGCCTGGGCCCGCCTGGACGAACTGGTGGAGCAGAACGACTGGTGGGATTTTCTCGTGCCTAGCCGTTTCACCCAACCTACCGGCATGCTCGAAGACCTGGCCGCCGAGCTTGATCTGCGTCGCCGCGCCGATCCGCTCACGCTGCTGCACGAAATTAACCAGTTTATGTTTCAGGAGTTCGCCTATGATCCTGAGCATACTGAGGTCGACTCACCGATCAATCTGGCCCTTGCAGCCCGCAAAGGTGTCTGCCAGGACTTCGCCCATATTATGATCGCCCTGGTGCGTATGCTCGATATCCCCTGTCGTTATGTCAGCGGCTATCTCTTCCATCGCACTGAAGATCACGACCGCTCGGAGCAGGATGCAACCCACGCCTGGGTGGAGGTGCTGCTGCCGGATCTGGGCTGGGTCGGCTTCGACCCGACCAACCACCTGATCGCCGGTGAGCGCCATATTCGTACTGCCGTGGGCCGTGACTATACCGACGTGCCGCCGACCCGCGGCGTCTTCAAGGGCCGCGCCGATAGCCACCTGGAGGTGGGGGTCAAGGTACTGCCGACTGAGGCCCCCATCCCTGCCGAGACGGTCAACCCGCGCCCGATGGGTAGCCAGATCTTCATCCCTGAAGAGTTCGAGATAATTGACCAGCAACACCAGCAGCAGCAGCAGCAGCAGCAGTAGTAGCGACACCCACAACCTTACCCCATGCGCGCAGATCGGTGCGGTCTTATGCGGAAAATCTGACAAAGGCCTGACAAATCCTGTGCGCAGAGCCTGTTTCATGCTATACTGAGCTGCAGGGGAAGATTTGCTGATCCTGTGTCAGCGTACGATCAAAGAGAACTACCGTGATGCCCACAGCCTACTTGCAGCAGCGTCTTGACATTCTTCAGGTGCGCCTGGATATGCTCGTGCCGAGTGTTGAGCGGGCACAACAGTCGATCGACCGGCTTGAGGCCGAGCAGGTGCCCGCAGGCATCTTTTCCAGCACGCGGGCAGCCCAGATCTCAGCGGCGCGGGCGATGGCAGCCACGCTACAGGATCGTGAGCGCCAGATGCGGATTGCGATTGGTGCGCTGCAGGCCGAGCTGGCTGAGCGTTAGTCCAGCGTGCCTGGGATCAGCCGCTCGACAATGACTACGTCCCGCCACGCTCCTTCAAGCTTGGCGTGGCGGTAGTAGCAGCCGACCTCGCGGAAGCCGACGCTGCGGAGCAATTCCCGGCTGGCCTGGTTTTCGACGAAGACTCGCGAGACAAGCTTCCACAGGCCAGCTTGTGCTGCGGCCTCGATCAAGGCCAGCATAACCATTCGCCCGGCCCCTTGCCCACGGGCAGCCCGCTGAACATAGACCGAAAACTCGGCCACGCCGTCGTAGCAGGCGCGGGGCCGGTAGCTTGAGGTGGCCGCAAAGGCGACCACCTGCTGCTGTCGCACGCCGACAATGATCGGGTGACGCCCGTTGAACCAGGCGCGGATCGCCTCCACCTCGCGTGGCTCTGTCTCGAAGGTGGCGCTGCGCTCGGCGAGGCCCTGGTTATAGATGGCTGTGATCGCCTCAGCATCGGCGAGGGTTGCGGGACGCGCAGCGATGGGTATGCTTTCCGGCTGTGCGTCCCGCAGGGGTTCAGGCGTTGACATCGATCACAACCCGTCCGCGCACCTGGCCATTGGTGATCGTCTCGCTATAGGCTGGTACGTCGCCCAGCCCGATCACCTCGGTCATGCGGTCGATCAATGCGCCAGGCAGGTCACGGGCCATGCGCTCCCAGGCGGCACGCCGCTCGGCGGGTGGTACGATCACCGACTCAACCCCGATCAGCTTGACGCTGCGCAGGATGAAGGGGAAGACCGAGGTCGTGAACTCGACCCCGCCAGCGTTGCCGCAGGCTGCCACGACGCCGTGGTAGGCCATTGAGCGGAAGATGCCGCCCAGGGTCGCCCCACCGACGGTGTCCACCGCCGCCGCCCAGCGCTCGCTCTCCAGCGGACGACCAGGGTTGGTGAAGAAGCTGCGCTCGATCACCCCACTGGCCCCGATGCTCTGTAGGTAGTCGGCCTCTTCGGGGCGTCCGGTTGAGGCGACCACCCGGTAGCCAGCCTGCGCCAGCAGGGCCACGGCCACACTGCCCACGCCGCCAGCGGCCCCGGTGACGACCACTTCGCGCTCGGTGGGAACCAGGCCGTGGCGCTCCAGGGCCAGCACACAGAGCATTGCCGTAAAGCCAGCCGTGCCGATGGCCATAGCCTGGCGCAGGTTCATCCCGGCAGGCAAAGGCACGAGCCACTCGGCGGGAACCCGGTTGAGCTGGCTGAAGCCGCCCCAGTGCCGCTCGCCTACGCCCCAGCCAGTCAGCACAACCTCGTCGCCGGGTTGATAAGCGGGCGAGGCCGACTCGACTACGGTGCCAGCAAAGTCGATCCCCGGGGCCATCGGGTTGACACGCAGGATCTTGCCTTTGCCCGTCACCGCCAGGCCATCTTTGTAGTTCAGCGTCGAATAGGCCACCCGCACCAGCACCTCACCCGCTGGCAATTTGGCCATTGGCAGATCGCGTAGCTCGACACGCCGCCCGTCACCGCCCTCCTCAACCACCAGGGCACGAAAGGTCTGCTCACTCATGGGTTCGTTCCTTTTAATGATCAGCTTCCAATGTCTTGCAAGGCGATCCGCTTTTGTAACTGTTCACCCTGCTCCTACGGAAACCCACGTTTCTGTCACGCTGAGTACCAAATGGCCGGCGGGCCAGTGGCGCCGAGACGACATCCGGGGGATGTCATTAGGAGCGTAGCGAAGCGTCCCGGCGACATGACCGGCGTTCCCGAGCGGGACGCTGCGCTGCGCCTGGCGGCTCCGCTCAGCGTGACAACGCCCGTTACCCCACGTGTGAACAATTACCCGCTTCTGTCCGTCGATTATAATAGAGCCATCACGCTTTGCCAAACAGAGGAGACCAGGGTGGCAATTGCAAGGCCCGAGGCGCTGCTGGCCCTGCTGCGCGAGTTGCACGAGCAGATCCGTGAGGCTGTCGTGGCGAACTGTGCGGCCAGCGCTCTGGCCGATCTGTCCGCTGTGGCTGAGGACGAGGCCGAGGGCGATACGCTCTATGCGATCGACCGGGTTAGTGAGGCCCTGCTACTTGAGTTCTTTGCTACCCGCATCGCGCCAAGTTGGTCCCTGGTGCTGTTCGCCGAAGGGCTGCCGCCTGAGGGGGTCAGTCTGCCGCTAGGGAGCGATCCGGCCCAGGCCCAGATCCGCGTGATCGTCGATCCGATCGATGGGACACGGGGCCTGATGTACCAGAAGCGCCCGGCCTGGGTGCTGACGGGCGTGGCCCCCAACCATGGCCCGGCGACACGCCTGAGTCAGATCAGCCTGGCTCTGCAGACCGAGATCCCTCTGCTCAAGCAGCACCTCTGTGATACCCTCTGGGCCTTTGCGGGCCAACCCACCCAGGCCGAGCGGCTCGACCGGCTGAGCGGTGCGCGCCAGGCGTTATCCCTGCGTCCCTCGCGGGCGACCACCATCGCCCATGGCTTTGCCACAATCAGCCGCTTCTTTCCGGGTGCGCGCAGCGAACTGGCAGCGATTGACGAGGCGCTGGTGCGGGCTGTCCTGGGGCCGCCCCGCCGTGGTAAGGCCCTCTGCTTCGAGGATCAGTATATCTGTAGCGGCGGCCAGCTCTACGAGCTGATCGCCGGTCATGACCGCTTTGTCGCCGACCTGCGCCCGCTGATCGAGCCGCTGCTTACGGCCCGTGGCGAGGCTCTGGGCATCTGCTGTCATCCCTATGATCTCTGTACGGCCCTGGTGGCCCGGCAGGCTGGCGTGGTGCTTACCAATGTCTGGGGGGCTGCCCTTGATGCCCCGCTCAACCTGACGGCCGAGGTGGCCTGGGCCGGTTATGCCAACCCCGCCCTGCGGGCTGAGGTCGAACCGGCGTTGCTGGCCGCCCTGCATAGCTATGGTCTGGAGTGCTACGCTGATGCCGACTGATCTTGACCGTTTGTTGCATACCGCCCGCAGTGAGGCAGGCACGCTCTTCCGCCAGGATCGCCCGATCATCGCCGCGCGCGCTCCTGGCTGGATCGATCTGATCGGTGGGGCCGCCAGTGTCGGTGGTAGCCTGGCTCTGGGCTGGCCGCTTGGCCAGGGCACCCTGGTGGCCCTCCAGCCCGCTGCGCAGCCTGAGCTGCGTATCCGCGTCGGCCCGCTGCACGAGTATACGGTCGAGCTGGATGACCTGCAACAGCCGAATGGGACGCCCCGCAGCTATGCCGAGGTTGCCGAACGCCTGGCTGAGCGCCCGGCCCTGGCGCGCCTGGCTGCTGCGGCCTGGCTGGCGCTGCTGCGCGAGGAGTTTGCCCGCTTTCCGGGTGGGGCGACGCTGTTGCTGCGGCCTTCCGAGGGGCCTGGTGCCGAGGTGGGCATAGTTGCCGCCGTAGCCCAGGCGCTCGTCTCGGCCTTCGGGCTGCACCTGGCCCCGCGTGAGCTGGGCCTGGCTGTGCAGGTGGGCGTCGCCCACCTTGGTGATCACGATCCGGGGGCGCTGGGGGCCCTGGTGAGCGTCTGTGCCCACGCCGGGGCGCTACTGCAACTGCACCAGCAGCCAGCCTGGATCTGGGGTGACCTGCAGCTGCCGCCCGGTGCGGCGATCTGGGCGGTGCGCCTGGGCGAAGGCAGTGCGCCAGCCGCCGAGACCCGCCTGGCTGGCGCAACGGCGATGGCGCTCACCCTCGCCGCCGAGGCGCTCGGCCTTGATGCGGCCCAGGCTGATGAGCGCTGGCTTGGCTACCTGAGTAACCAGGGGACCGCCCGCTACGAGGCGCGAGTGCGCCAGCGTCTGCCCGAGTGGATGCGTGGGGCGGCTTTTCTGGAGCGGTACCCCGCGCCGTCTGACCTGCTGATCGATCCCGCGTTGGACTACCCGGTGCGCGCCGCTGCGGCGCTGGCGGTCGAAGAGCACCTGCGGGCGCGGATGGTGGCAGCCCTGTTGCGCGCTGCCGCCAGCAAAACGCAGCGCGATGAAGATCTCCACCTGGTCGGTGAGTTGCTGGCCCGCTCGCATGGCGGCCAGCGGGCCGCTGGCCTTGGGGATCCCCAGGCCGACGAGCTTGTCGAACTGATCGCTGCGGAAGGTGGCTCGAAGGGACTCTATGGTGCCCGTGCTGTCGCCGCCGCCAGTGGAGCAACCCTGGTGGCGCTCGGGCGCGGCGAGGCCGAAATGGCGCTGCGAGAGTTGGTAGCCAGCTATGGGCGCGCCCACGGCCTGGCGGTGCATGTTTTTGGCGGAACCTCGGCGGGGGCCGCCCCATCCGGTACGCGTGAAGGGTAGAATGGAACCAGAGGATTATAATGAGTTCCCCACGCATCTGTCCGAGTTGCGGTACGCCCACCATTGCTAATGAGCGCTTCTGCGCCAACTGTGGTTCGCGCCTGTCTGAAGATGCGGCCATGGTTGCCCCAACGCTGCCGATTGGCCAGCAGCCCACGCCGAACCGGCTGCCGTCGCTGACCCCGCCGCCGGGTGATCCAACTATTCAGGTCGGCCCGCCTGGCACCATGCCACCCCCTGCCGTGAAGCCGCCCCGCAAAGGGCTACCAGTCTGGGCCATTGTGATCCTGGTGCTGGTCGGCCTCTGCGCCATCAGCTGTGTGGCGGGCGTCGTCATTCTGAATGTGGTTGGTGAGCGCGTGGTTCAACAGGTAGGTACAGCCGTTATTACCTTCGAGACACCGATCAGCATCACGACACCGCTACCGGGTACAACGGCTGAGGTTCAAGAACAAGTGACCAGTGGCCCAACCAGCGGCCCCGGTGGGATTGTCAACAGCGGTGGCGAACTGAGCGCGGCGCAGGTGGCCCAGACAGCCCATGCGGCGCAGACAGCTGCAGCGGTTCAGGGTGCCCAGACAACCGAGGTAGCACAGATAGCCCAGGCCCAGACTGAATTGGCACAGATCCTGGCCAGCGGGCAGCGGGTCTTCCGCGACGAGTTTGTGGATAACCGCAACGCCTGGTTTACCGGCGTCTTTCAGGAGGTCGAGGACAACAAGATCGAAGGCGGGGTCTTCAAGGTGATCTGGTCGGCGGATGGTACCTCCTACGAGCTCTACGAGCCGCGATCCTTCACCAACTTTATCGCCGAGGTGGACTGCCTGATCTACAGCGGTGGCACCGATGGCAGTTGCGGCCTAGTCTTCGACCAGAACGACGATATTGGCTTCTACAAGTACGAGGTCTTTGAGGACTACTACCGCCTCTTCATCGTTGGTGAGGGCGACCCGGTCATCCTTGCCGAAGGCGACCCGGAGGGCATTGTGCGCCCCGGTGAGCCGAACCAGCTACGCGCCATCCGCCAGGGTGAGCGCATCTGGCTCTTCCTCAACGATGTGCCGTTGATCGATATCACTGATACGACCTACACGACAGGCAAGATCGGCGTGACAACCAGCTCCTACCTTGAGGAGGGCGGCGTCGAAGTCTGGTTCGACAACTTCACGATCTGGGAATTGCCATAATGAGGATGTCGCGGAGTCGTTCAGCTGGCGATCTCATAGGGGCACTGCTTCGGACAGCACGCGTGCGGCCTGATTGGCGTGATGCATGTGGAACGCAAGCCCGTGTGGTGCTCGCGCTTTGGCGAAGGTGATAACGCTGCGCGTCAGCCGCGCGCTGCTGGGTGTCGGCATCGATGATCACGCTATCAGCGTTCGGGAGGCTTCATAAGCACCATTATAGGGCGTTGTCTGGCGCGTTCACCGGCACCCTGCACCGGGTGGTCGTCTCGGTGGACGGCGAGCCTTTCCGCCACGCCCTTCAGGAGGTGGTGATCGCGATGGGCCGCGACTAGCCTGTGCGCGTTTGATGGCTACGCGGCAATGAGCGCGGGGTTGGTAGCGGGAGGGGTTGCCCTCCCGCTGCCCGAAGGGTCGCTTCATCGCCACTCCCGACGGCGAGCCCAGGCTGAGCCACTCCCGCTCGTGCTATCATGGCGCGTGTCACTTGGCGGTTGCTCCATACTCGCCTCCTATCGTGAAAGACCGTTGTAATGGTCGTCGCCACCGCCTCCACGAGAGTCGGCCGCGTCTGGATCGTTGAGACCCCAGGTGAGCCTGCGGATCACCTTGAGCAGCTTGTGACTGGCCAGGGCTATATCACCTGGCGCTCCTCAGGCGCTGAGCGATTCGCTGAGCAGCTCTACCCGGTTCCCGACGTAGTGCTCATCGACTCGCGCTCCGATGCGGGGATGGCTGGTGAGCTCCTGGATGGTCTGCGGGCCGATACCATCCTGGCAGCGGTGCTACCGATCATCCTGTTGCCCGCGCTCCCAACAGGGGCGCTCCTGAGCCTGATCACGGCGGCAGGTGCGGATTTCCTGGTCGCGCCGCTGAGCGACGATGAGCTGCTCGTGCGTCTCTCGCTTGCGCTCGGCCGGAGCGAGTTGCGTCGCCACGACCGGGACGAGCGCGCACTCCTGGCTCGGGAGCTAGCGACCCAACGGCGCCTCTTCGACGAGCAGCAGGGGCGAGTGGCACGTCTTCAGGCCATCTTCGAGCGCCTGCCCATCGGCGCCATCGTCGTGTCGCCCACGAACCAGATCGAGGCCATAAACGCCGCCTTCTGCCGCTTCCTCGGCTACAGGTCAGAAGAGCTTGTCGGGTGCCAGTCAAGCTTTATGACCCCGTTGGAGGACAACGCGGCGACAATCGCCCTGGGGCACCAACTCGCGGCGGGCCAGATCGACCAGTTCGTCCACGAGCGCCGGCACTATCTGCGCAAGGACGGCTCGATCGTCCTCGGCCGGCTGACCTCCTACGCCCTGCGCGACGACCAGAACCGCCCCCTGGCCTATCTGGCCTTCGTCGAAGATATCGGCAACCGTGTCCTGATCGAAGATCAGCTCGCACGGAACACGCGCTACCAGCAGGCCCTCGCCGACGCCTCCCTCAGCCTGCTCGCGCTCGCCTCCGATGAGGCAACGCGCGAGTCGGCGCTCAGCCAGGCACTCCAGCAACTCGTCGACGGTGCGAACGCGAGCCGCGCCTACCTCTTTCGCAACGTCGAGGATGCCGGGCTTGGCCTCGCGATACAGCTCACTGCCGAGGCCTGGAGCGCCGGCCAGCGCCCGCTTCACGAGCTCGACGGAGCCAGGGTCTACCCGCTCCTGCCCTACGCGCTGATCCCGGCGGCCCATCGCCATCGTATACTCACCCCCCTGCCGTCGGGCGGGCTGGTCGATGAGCTGTACGGGGAGAATCCCCAGCTTCTCGCCTT
This sequence comes from uncultured Chloroflexaceae bacterium, assembly GCA_964592425.1. Taxonomy (GTDB): domain Bacteria; phylum Chloroflexota; class Chloroflexia; order Chloroflexales; family Chloroflexaceae; genus Viridilinea. The sequence continues at coordinate 29,832 of CAZQCG010000008.1, read as the reverse complement.
CGTGCGAGCCGAGGGTATCCGTTCTACCCAGACCGTCCCAGTCCTTGTCGACGGCGACCACTGGGGCTTCGTCGGCTTCGACGACAGCGTGCAACCGCGGGTCTGGGACCACACTGACGTGATGCTGCTCACCGGGGCGGCGACGCTGCTCGGGCAGACCCTCCACCGCTGGCGGATCGAGGACGACTTGCGGGCCGCAGGCCGGCTGCTGCAGACAACCGGGCGGGTGGCTCGCGTCGGCGGCTGGGCCTTAGACCTGGCCTCCAGCACGCTGACGATCTCCGACGAGCTGGCCGCGCTGCTCGAAGTGGCGCCGGCGGCCCTCGGCGATGTCGCGGCCCTGATCGCATTCTGCGCCCCCGAGGCCAGGGCAACGCTTCAAGGTGCCCTACAGGCCGCTGTTCGCACTGGCGACAGCTGGGAGCTAGAGCTGCCGTTTGTCACCGCCGACGGTCACCGGCTCTGGATCAGCTCGCAGGGTCAGGTCGAGCAGTTTGACGGACGTGTCGTGCGCCTCTTCGGGACGGCACAGGACGTCACCCGGCGCAAAGTGGCCGAGCTCCAGCTGGAGCAGCAGCTGCGCATCGAGACGGCTCTGGCGAAATGCTCCCAGGAGCTCCTCGCGCCCGTGAATGAGCCGGACGACTTGAGAGCCGTCGGCACCCGCGCTCTCGAACACCTGCGGGCGGCCCTGGAGGTCGACCAGGCCTTCCTGATACGGCTCGTGGATGACCCCGCTGAGCCCTACTTCACAATGGTGGCCTTCGCCAGCGAGCCAATTGAGATCGACCCCTACGCCTTCCCCCTTGCGCAGTGCTTTCCCCTCAGCCTGCTGCCACCGCGCCACCTCGCCTACCTCGACGCAGCGCAGGTCTACGTCGACTTACCGCACGAAGAGGAGATCCGTACCGATGCGCAGCGCGCCTGGATGGCCGTAGAGCAGGCCCGTAGCCGCCTCTGCATCCCGGTGCGCAGCGACGACCGGCTGTGGGGTGTGCTCGGTTTTAGCGGCCTCACCCCCCGCGAGTGGGGTGCCGAGGAGGTCGCGGTGCTGGTGACGGCGGCCGAGATGCTTAGCCACGTGATCCGGCGCTGGACGATCGAGCGGGAGCTGCGCCAGAGCGAGGAGCAGTTCCGCACCGCGGTCGAGACGATGCTCGACGGCTTTGCCATCCTCGACAGCGTCCGTGCAGCTGACGGCGCCATTCACGACTTCCGCTTCCGCTACATCAACGAGGTGGGCAGCCGGATGAACCAGCAACCCCGGGAGGATCACCTCGGACACACATTGCTCGAGCTACTGCCCGCCCACGCGGGGAGTGCTCTGCTCGACGACTATGTGCGGCTGGTCGAAACCGGCACGCCGGTGTCCCGCGAGAGCCTGGTCTACGAGGACGTCTTCGGCGCTGGCGAGCGCCTGGCCTGGGTTGTGGACGTTCGCGCCACCCGCCTGGGCGATGGGATGGCGGTCGTCTGGCGCGACGTTACTGACCGACACCTCGCCCACGAGTCCCTCGCCCTGGCCAACGACGACCTAATGCGCCGCGTCAACGAACTGCGCACACTCAACCTGATCGCCCAGACCCTCGCATCGACCCGGAATCTCTCAGACGGATTAGCGGCGGTCTGCCGCGCCGTCGCTACGCGCACGGGCGCGGCCCGGGCGGTCGTTGTCTGTTTCGAGCGCACGAATTGGGAAGCTGACCGCGAGCCCCTGGCAGTGTCAGAGCCCGCGGGCGTGCTGCTCACTCTCACGGCGGCGGGGCTGGGTCCCCACGCGGCGTCACTGCTCGACCTAAGCCGACCGGTAGCCCTGGCGCGGGCCGAGCTGGCTGAGATGCTCTCTGAGGGGGCGCTGCAACGACTGGGACTTGAATCGGCCGCCTACCTGCTCCTCGCGCCGCTGACCTCGGCGACGGGCAATCTCGGAATGCTGGTCCTCGGCAGCGAAGGCCGGCCGTTTGGCACCGACGACCAGAGCCTGGTCGAGACAATTGCCGGCCAGGTCGCGACGGCGATCAGCAACGCCTGGCTCGCCGAGCAGGCCCAGCAGGCGGCGCGCCTCGCCGAGCGCAACCGGGTTGCCCGTGACCTCCACGACTCGGCCACCCAGGCCCTCTACAGCCTCTCGCTGCTCGCTGGCGGCTGGGCGCTCCACGCCGAGCAGGGGCCGCTCAGCGATGTACCGGCCAAGTTCAACCAGCTGGGCGGGATCGCGCTCCAGGTGCTCAAGGAGCTGCGCCTGCTGATCTATGAGCTGCGTCACCCCGATCTGGCCAAGGCCGGGCTGGTCAAGACCCTGGAGGAGCGGCTCGCCGCCGTGGAGCAGCGGGCCACCATCCGCACCTCGCTCAGCGTCAGCGGCGAGGTTGGCCCGCTGCCGCAGCGGATCGAGGAGCAGGTCTTTACGCTGCTGCAGGAGGCGCTGAACAACGCGCTACGCCACGCGCAGGCCCGCTCCGTCGCAGTCTGCATCCAGGCTGACGGCGACAGGCTGGTGTGTACGGTGCGGGACGACGGGGTCGGCTTCGAGCTGGATCGGCCATCGAGCGGGCTGGGCCTGCGCAGCATGCGTGAGCGGGCAGCGGCGATCGGCGCACAGATCCATTTTGCCTCGACCCCAGGGCAGGGAACCCTGGTCGAGCTCCACATCCCCGTCCCCGAGCCAGGAGGTAAAACCCATGGCTGAGCAGAAGATCCGCGTGCTGATCGCGGACGACCATCCCCTGGTGCGCCAGGGGCTCGAGCTGGTGATCGGCGCGCAGCGCGATATGGAGTTAGTCGCCCAGGCCTGTGACGGCGTCGAAGCCGTCGAAATGGCCCTGGCGATACACCCCGACGTGGCGCTACTGGACTTGAAGATGCCGAAGCAGGACGGCCTCACGGCGCTGCGTCAGATCCGCGAGCGGCTGCCGGATGCCCGCTGCATCATCCTCACCAGCTTTACGGACGACGTCCAGGTGCTCGACGCGGTGGAGGCGGGCGCGATGGGTTTCCTGAACAAGGATGCGCACCACGACGAGCTGCTGGCGGCCATCAGGGCGGTCAGCCGGGGCGACGGTGCGCTGCACCCCTCTGCTGCCCGCGTGCTGATGCAGTCCTTCAAGGCCGCGCCGCGGCGTGCGGCGTCGAGCGATACCCTGACCCCGACCGAGCTGAAGGTGCTGCAGTTGCTGTCCAACGGCTCCTCGAACCGCGATTTGGCCGAGGTTCTCGGCGTGTCGGTGCGCACGGTGACGACCCACGTGCGCAGCATTCTCGACAAACTGCAGCTGGACAATCGCACCCAGGCGGCTATCTACGCCCGCGAGCACGGCCTGATCGCGCCGAAGGAGTAGCCGCCGCCGGTCTTGGTATGGACGAACCGGGCGGTACGCATTTCGAGAAGGCGGTCTTGCCATTCTTGGCAATACGCTTGCGTCTTTGACTGATGCGAAGCTGCGCTGTCCCCCGCTACACTGAGGGCGGAAGGCATTCTCAGGGGAAAGTGGGCTGATGTGGCCGAGCTGACAGTCTGGACATTCCCGACACCCGACGCGGCGGCGACGGTGGCGGCGCGTCTGAGCAAGCTCTGCACGCACAACCTGATCCGGCTCGACGACGCGGCGCTGGTCTCCTGGCCCGAGCAGCATCTGCTCCCGACGCTGCGACCGCTTGCCGAGCTGCCGCGCAGCTGGAAGCTCGACGACGCGTTCTGGAACCTCCTCGGCGGGATGCTCTTCCGCTGCGGGCCGCTGCCAGTGTGGCAGGACGCAAGCCGGGGCTCTCTGGACGTGGGGCTGGCCGCCATCGGCATCGACGTCGACCTGCTCGATACGCTGCGGGCGAGGGTGATCCAGGGGACGTCCGCGCTGCTGCTCCTGGTTAACGCCGAGAACGCCCGCCGCATTGCCATGGCCATCAACGGGATGAGCTTCACCCTGATCCAGGCACCGCTTTCCACGGGGCAGGAGCAGCACCTCCGCAGCACCTTCAGCACATTCGCCGACTAAGCTGCTGGCAGGTAGCCCCAACTATACCGGCGGAGGAGCCCACTTGCCGCTGACAATCTCCGGCGACGGGTCGTAGCTGCGTATGACGAGGTAGAAGGGGCCTGCAGCCTCCGGCAACCAGTTGGCCTGCTGCCCCGGTTCGGCTGGAGGGAGTAGAGATACTCGCCCAGGCTCTGGAAAAACTCGAGCATAGGTGCTCCACAGTGCTGTACTTGGCACATGCCGAACGAGTGTACGCCGCATGCTCGCTTCCGTCCTCATCAGGGCTACGTAGACTACGCTGCCGAAAGTGGAAGTCCTACTGCCAAAAGTAGAAGGACGCGCCCCTGAAGATTGCCGTAACCGGCAACGGAAGATCCTTGTTCCGGTGATGCCCGCAACTGCTCACACGGCTACACTAAGCAGGGGCCAGATGCGCCGAACAGCGTAACACGTTCCACGGCCGCGCTGTCACCTCGTACCTTGTTGGTCTGCTGGTGCCGCATGTCTGGAAGGGATGTCAACGATGTCCCACCTTCCCCTGGCTGAGTCGCGAGGCCTCACCGAATCGCCTGAGGCTCTCCGCGCACGGGTGGTCGCGCTCGAGGCCCGCCTGGCCGTGCTCGAGCCGCTGCTCGAGCGCTTCCCCGGGGTCATCGCCCGCTTTGATCCGCAGCTGCGCCACTGCTTTGTCAGCGCCTCCGTCGAGCGTGCCACAGGCTTGCCCGTTGAGCGCTTCCTCGGCAAAACCAACCGCGACCTGGGCATGCCCGAGGAACTGGTCGACCAGTGGGATGCCGCCCTGGCCAACGTCTTCGCCACGGGTCAGCCGGCACGCATCCAGTTCGCCTTTCCCGCTGCTACCGAGCTTCAGTACTATGACGCCGAGTTGGTGCCTGAGCCTGGACCCGACGGGAGCGTCGCAACCGTGATCGCTGTCACGCGCGACGTCACCGAGCGGGTGCGCGCCGAGGCCGCCGCCGCCGGTGCCCAGCTCGAGGAGGAGCTCCGCCGCCACCAGGCACTCCTCCAGGGGCTGTTCGACCGCGCCCCTGCTATCATTCTCGTCAAGGATCAGGCTGGGCGCTACCTGACGGCGAATAACCGTCTGGCGGACGTCGTCGGCCGCCCGCTGGAGGATATCCTCGGGAAAAGCGTCCACGACCTGTTCCCGCCCGCGATCGCGGCGGAGATGGCGGCCAACGACCAGCAGGTCTTTGCGACTGGGGAGGCGCTGGTGGCGGAGGAGGAGCTCCCGATCGACGGCGAGCCCCACACCCAGCTGGCCATGCTCTTCCCCTTGTTCGACGCCCAGGGAGCTACCAGCGCGATGGGGTTGATTGCGACCGATATCACCAAGCAGAAGCAGCTGGAGGCGGCGCTCCGCGCCCAGGAGGCGGTGCTGGTCGACGAGCGGGCGTTCCTCGACGCGGTGCTCGAACATCTGGACGATGGCGTGGCGGTGAGCGATGCGCAGGGGCAACTCCGCTTTACCAATGCGGCCCTTGCGCGCATCACCGGCTATCAACGCGGCGGCGCAGCGCCACAGAACCTTGTGGCGCTGCTTGGTGAGCATCACGCGGAGTCCTCCACCGGGAGCGATGAGTCCGGTCTCACCGTGGAGCAGCCGCTCCAGAATGAGCTGCGTACGTTTGTCCACGAGGACGGCACGCGGCGCGAGCTCCTCGTCTCACAACAGTGGCTCCTGCGCGACGGGGCGCCGCTCCTCGTCAGTAGCCTCCGCGATGTCACGGCACAGCGCGCGGCTGAGGTAGCCCAGCGCCGGCTGGAGCAGAAGCTTCAGGAGGCGCAGCGGCTGGAAAGCCTGGGTCGCCTGGCTGGTGGTATCGCCCACGACTTCAACAACCTGCTGGCCGTGATCCTGGGGCACGCCGACCTCCTAAGCGTCGACCTCGCCCCAGACGCGCCGGGGCACGCCAGTCTCAGGCAGATCGCCGGCGCGGCCCGCCAGGGTGCCGATCTGGCTCGCCAGATGCTGATCTATGCCGGTCGCGGCCGGCCTATGGTCGAGCGCGTCGACCTGAACGAGGTCATTCGGAATGACCGGCTGTTGCTCGAAGCATCACTGCGCACGGACGCCCGCCTGCAGCTCACGATCGCCCCGGAGCTACCCCCGCTCATGGTTGACCTGGACCAGATCCGGCAGGTGGTGATGAACCTGGTCAGCAACGCCTCGGAGGCCCTGGGCGAGGGCGGCGGGCTCATTACGATCACGATGGAGCACACGACCAGGTGGGAGGGTGACGGGCACGACGATGACCTGCCGGTCGGCGCGTATGTGCAGCTGACCGTACAAGACACGGGGGAGGGGATTCATCCTGCGCTCCTGGAGCGGGTCTTTGAGCCGTTCTTCAGCACGCGGTTCATCGGGCGAGGCCTTGGCCTGGCGGTGGTGCGAAGCATTGTTGAGCGCCATGGGGGCAGGGTGTTTGCGAACAGCGAGCCCGGTCAGGGAACACGAGTGACCGTGCTTCTACCGACGTTTGCCACGGAGATGGAGGAGCTATCGGCAATGTTGCCGCCGACTCGTCGGGGCGGGATGGTGCTGGTAATTGACGACGAAGCGCGAGCGCAAAAGGTTGCCGGCTCTATGCTCGAGCGCCTGGGTTACACCCCGGTATTCGCAGAGGACGAGGTGACGACACTGGCCGAGCTCCAAACCAGGGGTAGTGAGCTGGCGCTCGTGTTGCTCGATCTGACAATGCCGGGAATGCATGGTGAAGATGTGCTCAAGGCGATTCGCGCGATAACACCTGACCTCCCGGTGGTGGTGATGAGCGGCTACAGCACTCGGGAGGTCGCCCAGGAACTGATCAACCAGGGTGCGCGTGGCTTCCTAGAGAAGCCTTTGAGCCTGAGTGCGCTTCGTGCAAGACTCCGTGCTCTGGATGTAGGCGAGCGCCCCAGGTAAGCGGACGTCCTATCGCTCAGGACAGGGTCGATGTAAGAAGCGACGATGGCCACGGATTCGACGAGCCCCTGGCGACCAGCAATGGCGGTACAGCAGCACTGGTCGACGACACAGCAATGGGGCAGTGGGGGTTACAGCAGCGGCATGGTGTCGCGCTGGATGATACAATGCTGACAGATTGGAACCAGGCCTACCCCGGAGGATGCGATGAGCACAGACACAGTTGCGGTGCTGGTACCAGCGCCCCTCTATCAGCGCCTCGCCCGCCTGGCGGCGCTGACCAAGCGCCCCCTGGAGAGCCTGGTGGCGCAGACCCTGAGCGCCGGGCTGCCGCCGCTACCTGAATGATCTCCCCACGCCGATGCGTGACGCGCTCCAGGCGCTAGAGCAGTTCGACGATACAGCTCTGGAGCAGGTCGCCCGCGAGCGTATGTCCGAGGCCCAGGTTGCGCAGTTTGCCGAGTTGCGAAAAGCCTACGCCGCCCTTCTGCTGAAGTTGCAGAGCCAGCCAGTGAATTGATGGCAGTGCGCACGACACTCCTTCGGAGGGCATATTGTGATGACAACTACAACGTATGAGCAGGTACTTTCGCTTGTGCGCGGCCTGGATCGCCAGGCGCGAGCACGCTTAGTTGCCGATGTCGTGCAGGAACTAGCCCTCGAACCTGCCACTGAGACGGTGCGGGGCCAGGATGCGTGGGCACGATGGGCCGCCTTGCGCGATGATATCGGGCGTAACTTCCCTGATGCACAGCTCAGTGATCGGCTCGACGCTGACCGGCGCGAGCGCGATGAGGCATTGCGCGGCACCCACGAGGCCGATGATGTACACGCTTGATGCCAACATCTTTGTGCGCGATCTGAACCCGCGCGAACCGAACCACGCCATTTGCCGTGAGCTTCTCGAACATCTGGCCACGCTGCGCATTCCGATCATCGTACCGCTCCTTCTAATTGTTGAGGTTGCTGGCACCCTCAGTCGTGAGCTGCGTGATCCGATACGCGGACGGATGGCGATGATGATGATTCAGGAGTTGCCGAACCTGACCCTCGTCGCCCTAGACGAGTCGTTGGCCCAGGCAGCGGCAGAGATTGCCGCCGATCGAGCCTTGCGTGGCGCAGACGCGGTGTACGTCGCCGTTGCACGCCGGTATGGCTGCACCTTAGTATCGCTTGATCGCGAACAACGCGAGCGGGCTGCCCCGATGGTCACTGCGCTTAGCCCGCAGGAGGCCCTTGCTGCGCTCGGCAGCACGCAAGATTCGTGAATCGCCTCCTCGCCCGTCACCGTGCTCTGGTAGACCATCTCGCACAGCGCGCCATCGCTCAGGTCACAGAAGAAGGGCGAGAGGTAGAGTACTTCCAGTACTGGTCGGAATGTGTCAAGCACTTGGCTCTTCCGCAAGTTGCGTGAATCATCGTCGATACACAACCCGTAGCCGCAAGAGGTCGAGCTTGGCTCGCCCGTACATTTGCCGCTTGAGAAACTTCAGCCGGGTGATTTGGCCCTCGACCGGCCCGTTGCTATAGGGGAGGCGCAAGGCGGCACGCCATCCGGGCAAAGCAAAGGGAAACATAATGAGGATACCTCAGGAGAGACACCTATGTTTGTGCTATCCCTTCAGCATACCAAAGTTCACGTATCTTTGCCCGATTCACGTAACTTGCGGAAGAGCCGGCTGAAGGAGGACAGAACCCGCACGCCAACTGGGAGGCAGCGCCCACACCGCGAGGCCAGCCCCGCCTGACGAGCCCGTGCGCCGACCCAGGCCAGCAGGGTGCCCCAGCCAGCCTGCCGCAAGCGTCAGCCCGCGACGAGCCCGACGGCAGGGTCGCCAACGGAGGCGGCGACAACTCCGCGCAAGGGCGCGGGTGGCCAGAGACCGCGCGTTGCGGGCTCGGGGCACGCGGGGGCCGCACATGGGTGCGGCCCCGTCTCCCGTACTGGCGCGCAAGGGCGCGGGGGGCTAGAGGCCGGGCGACGTGGGGACCAACCACATGGGGCTGCACCTGGCTGCAGCCCCACGCACCGCTACGGCACGGAGGCACCGAGCGGGCGAATGAACTCCGGGTCGAGCGGTACGCTGCCGGGGTGAGACGTCGCCAGCATACTGCGGACCCGCTCACCCGGCCTGGCGCGCGAGGGCGCGATCCGGCGCATACGTCGCGCTGGCGTCGATCCTCACCTGGGTGCACCCTGGATCAGCGCGACGATCCGGTCATACGCGGCAACCGCATGGGCGATCACCAGGGCGGCAAAGACCAGGGCGAGCGTCGGCGCACGGGTGGCGGTCGCCCACACCGCCCCGCCGAAGATCAGGGCCTCGACCGCGAGTACCACCCACCCCGGCGCGGCTAGCGCCGCCCGCGGCGCGACGACGGCACCCCAGAGCGGCGCCGCGAGCAGCGGCAGGCCCGCGGCCAATCCCAGCCGCAGCGCACCCTCCCTTGCGTGCCATCCCCAGACCCCATAGGCCACCAGGGCCGTGATCTCCAGCCCGAACCGGAGCGCCAGCGTCAGCGGATGCGGAGTATCACATGTTAGGCGCGTATGCCGGACCATCTAATCATTCGTCCTGCCTGTTCCGTATCCAGCGTTACCCTCAAACAGATGTGCTATACTATTGTCATCCTGTACCGGTATGCACTTGTGCGAGGCTGACGACGCCAACTGCGCTTCGTATCGGGTCCCTATCGCTTCTACTTCTACTCCTATGATTGCCGCGAGCCACGCCATATGCATGTCGACCGTGGGCCATTGTCCGCCAAGCTGTGGCTGACCCCGACGTCCGAATCGCAGACAATGTCGGCTATCGTCGGCGCGAACTCCGCGAGATTGAGCGCATCGCGCGTGACCATGTGGAGGAGCTACGCCATGCTTGGGACGCCTTCTGCAACGACGCCTAGTGTCGCGCCACGTGCGACCGATGTGACCGTCACGGATGATACCCTGAGCGTCGATCTTGACGATGGGCGCACGATTGCCGTGCCCATTGGGTGGTATCCGCGGCTTGCCAACGGCACACCCGCAGAACGCGCCAACGTGGTCATCAGCGGCGGTGGGTATGGGTTACACTGGCCCGATCTCGATGAAGACATTGGGGTTGAAGGCTTGCTCCTTGGTCGAAAATCGAGCGAAAGCAGCACCTCATTTGCACGATGGCTCGCGGCACGATCGCCTCATCCATAGCAGCCGAGCACACATCAGAGGCCGGCACCTCACTGTCATCGCCTCGTCAATCCGCGCCTAACATCGCGTGCAGCCGACTCGCCAGAACATGGGTGATTTAGCGCGGCAGAATGCGCTCCAGTGCTTTCCAGCTTGGGATATGCCGTACCAGCCCGCCGGCGCGCGGCTGACGCAAGCCGATCTCCCTCAGGTAGCACTCCCCGCCGCCCGCAGCCCCACGAGGAAGGCCCGCAGCAGGCGCAGGAAGCTCGTGTCGCGGTCGAGCGCCAGGCCGAATCCGCCCGCCTGCTCCAGGGTGGCGAAGCCGTGGGCGATGCTGCGCAGCCCCCGCACCGCGTGGATGGTGCCCGCCTCTCCCAGCTCGTAGGGTGCCAACACCGTGACCACCACCCCCACGACCCAGGCGCTGAGCGCCTGGAGCTCCGCGTCGTCCGGGGCCGGCGCGGGGACGGTGGCCGCGTAGCGCCCCGGGTGGGCCAGGACATAGGCCCGGTAGGCATGGCCCACCGCCAGCACTGCGTCGTCGCCGGCCTTGCCCACCGCCGCGTCGCGCAGGCACGCGCCCAGCTCGCGGATGCCCAGCACAGCCAGATCGCGCTGGAGGCCCGGCAGTCCGTCCACGTGGTTGTAGAGCGAGGGCAGCTTCACGCCGAGCCGGGCGGCCACCTGGGCCAGGGTCAGCGCCGCCAGCCCGTGGGCGTCGGCCAGCTCGGCGGCCACCGCAACGACCCGCTCCCGGGTGATCCCCGCGCTACGCGCCATAGGAGCGCACCTCTCCGAGGTCGCGCGCCGCCACCGCGATCGCCTGATCTAGGGCGGCGAGCGGCTGCTCCAGCACGTTGCCGTGGCCGACGGCGAGACGGGTCGGCGCCAGCGCGCGCAGGCGGCGGGCGCTGGCCAGGGCCGTGGGGCGGTGCCAGGTCGCCAGGGCCGGGAAGGGGAAGCGCAGGTGGAGCGTGCCGGCCACCGCCAGCCCGGCGCGGGTCTGGAAGGCATCGCCAGCGATCAGCGAGCCGTCGCGGGTGTCGAGCAAGGCCAGGTGGCCGGGGGTGTGGCCCGGCGCGGCGATGACCCGCAGCGAGCCGACCCAGTCGCCGTCGCTCAGCGTCTCCGTCGGCCGGGTAGCCGTGGTCTGGTAACCGCCCCGCAGCGGTGCCTGGGGCTCGTCGGGGTCGAGGCGCCGATCTCCAGCCAGAAAGCGCGCGTCGCGGGCGGAGATCTGCACCGCGGCTGCCGGCAGCAGCTGGTGCAGCGCGTCAAGCGAGCCCAGGTGATCGCCGTGGGCGTGGGTGAGCACGATGCGCCGGATGGGCTGGCCGAGCCTCTGAGCGGCAGCGAGAATGGCGGGCGCGCTGCCGGGGATGCCCGTATCAATCAGGGTCAGGCCGTCGTCCTCGCGGACGAGGTAGCAGTTGACCGGGAAGACGCGCGGGAAGCGCGTGAGCTGGGTCAGGTACGCGCCGTGGGTGGTGATCCGCATCGAGAGCCTCCGGGGTAAAACTAGTATAACTAGACTATAGACTAATAGTGTTAGTTTGTCAAGCGATCCTATCGATCACCAGCGAAGCAGGCATCGGACCGGCGGCTGGCAGACCGCGTCCGCCGTGACTGCCGGGCGGGCCATGGGCTGGCCAAGATCGCGCGGTGGCACGTTGATCCGGTCAGGCCAGCATCGCACCACCACGGCTGCCTCCTGCGCCTGATCCAGGCCACCCTCCACCATGTAAGGCCAGCGGGAAGGGTTGCTCGGTGGCGCACGACCATGCTGCGCAGGCTCCACGGCCGCAGGCGCTGCCCAGCGTGCGCCGGGGCACGGGAGCCGACTCATGATCGGGCATGCCGCCGCACGGCAGCGCACACCGTCGCTGGACAGCGCAGGCTCCCTGCGTCACCCACCAGCCCTCAGCCCTCAGCCCTCAGCCCTCAGCCCTCAGCCCTCAGCCCTCAGCCCTCAGCCCTCAGAAGCCTTCAGCCCTCAGCCCTCAGCCCTCAGCCCTGCAGTTCATGCTCATCAAGCAGCTCACGCAGTTCATGCAGATGCTGCACCAGCAGCCGATCCATGATCCGGTTCCGCACCTTGCGCACGGCCGACTCGGAGAGCGCCAGCGTTTCCGCGATCTGCTCGGTGCTTACCTCCCGGAGCACGAAGGGTAACACCTGCCGCTCACCCGGCGAGAGTTGCAGATCGGTCAGCGTGGCATCAATCCGCGGGTCGCCATACGACTCTCCTTGTACCAGACGGGCTATCGCCGTCGCCAAGGTCAGCGGTTCCGGCTCAATCACCACCCCAACCCCCTCGCGCCGCAAGCTCACGGCCACACTCAGCGACAGGGTCACCACCAGCACCGGGATGTCCCGCGCCGCCGCCACCTGCACGGCCGAACGCCAGGCAACGCCATCGCTCACCAACACCTGGGCGGGGATCGTCCACACCGGCGTGCGACTCCCAACGGCCACGAGGAGCGCATGATTGACGACGCTCAGCTGTGGGAGCCAAGCAGCAGCACGAAGGCAGCCACGGTGCCGCTGGGAAAGCGCCCAAGGGTCTGGAGATCACCTCCAGTTGTGACCTGAATCAGCGCGAGGGTGACCACACCGGAGGTAGCCACCTGGCTGAAGTTGAACAGATAGCCGAGCGGCTGATGGCGCCGCATCGTGAACCAGCGGGCAATCAGATCGGCAGCGATGAGCAAGGGCAACGCGGCAGGGCCAACCAGGCAGAGCGCCAGGATCTGGGGGGCATACGTCCCCCGGTCGCGGAACCAGCTCGATCCGCACCGTGGGAATGATCCGATTACCAGCCACACTGACAACGGCGAACACGCCGATCAACAGGCGGATACTCATCGGTCTGCGAGGGATTCTCCGCTGCCGTTGCAGCGGAGGGAACGGCCAGACTCACGCTCATCATGACAACAAGTGCCAACAACATCGAGAGGAGAAGGCCTGAATCATTCGCAAGCTGTGCACAAGAAACCTCCTGATATGCAGAAAACAGATGCCCACCACCAACGATTACCACCAACGCTCCCATGCCATCAAGGTCGTAACACCGAACCTCCTGGTACCGCCGGAGAAGCCAGTTGTTCGACCACCCAGGCCTCCCACGCAGCCGCAAAGGTTTCCCGGTCCATGTCCAGCGCGGTTCGCAGCGCCTGATCCAGCCGCTCCGCCCCAACTCCAGGCGTCTCCATATAGACTGTGATCACGTCCCAGGCATCCTGGAGATCCGTCCGGGCCAGATAGGCCACCAGAAATTGTGCTTGCACATACGCGGCCCCCCGATCAGGGCCGGACAATTCCTCCATCCGCAAGAGATCACGCCGATCAGGGGCGACGAGCGGCAACCACGCCCCAGCGTCCCGTAACTCCCGTGCCCGCGTGACCCGCAGCGGGGCCGCCACATACTCAGCCAGGCCCTCACTGAACCACTCTGGCACGCGATCCAGTTGTGGGATCCCGGGCAGCGTGTCATGCGCCCAGTGCGTTAATTCATGCGCAATCACCTCGCGCACCACCGTCTGCCAACCGTCTGCAGACTCATAGGCGGGGAAGTTCACCGCTCCCGGCACGGAGACGAGCAAGGTTGGCTCGCGCCCATCCCGGTAGAGAGCCAGTGTCCCAACCCCCAGACCGGGCACCATCCCAAATGCTGGCAGCAGGATCAACGCAGGCGGATCGGCAGGCAGCGGGCCAAAGAACTGAGCAACCTGCGCATAGGCCTCCTCGGCCAGTACCGTGATCATCTCGGTCGTCTCGACCCAGGGGTAACTCGCAAGCGCCAGGTGCAGGGTGGGATACCACACCTGCGTACCGAGCTCGTCCGCGGTTGGCTCGCTGATCAACCAACCCTGATCGCTGGCACGAAAGAACAGGCGCAGATGGCGCTGGTCACTGCGCAGGAATTCGACCTCGATCAGCCCATGCGGGCGATCCCAGATCTGCACTACCCGATACGCCATCCGCTCATACGCTTCCGGCGGTGGGGCAAAACGCAGCCGCTCACGATAGTAGCGTTGCAGCGGCAGGCTCGTCGTGATCGTCGCCAGATCCTCCGCACGACCGGTGCTACCCTGGGCAAAGAGATCTTCGTAGCGCTCCATCGTGGCCAGCACCGCAGCGCCTCGTGGATCCGGCACCGGGCTCGGAACCGCCGTGGGCAGCGGCACCGCAGGAACGTCCATGGACGTACACCCAACCAGGAACGAAAGCAGGATACTCACAACCACGCACACACGCATCACGCCACCTGAACCGATAGTGCACACACACCAACGACGATCAACCTCGGGAGATACGTCTTCCGGCTGATCGTCGTGATCGCGGCATGGCGAAAGAACCAGACGCACTGAGGCAAAAGCGCTGTTGGCAACGATCAACACCAGGAAGGACGGAAGCCATACCACAAAGACACACAAAGACACACAAAGATACACAAAGATACACAAATGCACACCCGTTGCCAGCAGGTCACACCATCACCCATGACAGCGCTCATACAAGTTTGTACGTATTTCCCCTATGCAAGCATACACATGAACAGGTATACCGTAACATATCCACTATCCAAAGTCAAGGCCAGCTCATTTCTACACAAAAACAACAAGATGACGTAGCATGTCAATCTTTGAATCCTCCAGTATCTGCACATGCTACCGATCTGATGTGTTTATCACGATCCAAGGTGCAACAAAACCATAGGCCCACGCGGATCTCTCGGATCAGAGAAACGCATCACCGCCCTGGCCCACGGCGGCCAGCGGCGGGTGCTCCTGTGCCTCCAGGGCTTGCTCGGCTTGCTGGAGCCTGGCAAGCACGAGCGTCCGGAGCTGCACGGCGGGAAAGTGGCCGGGATGCTCGGCTTGCAGGCCCACGACCAGGGCGACTACGAGCTGGCAGCGCGGCTGCTGGAGGCGAGCCTGGCCCTGGCGCGGCGGCTCGGCCACGAAAAGGGCGATCGCGGTTGGGCGGCGTTACTATCGGCATCCTGACCAGGCCGGCCTGGAGGAGCGGGCGCAGAGCGGCTGAGAGCGAAATCCGACCTGAGTCCACGACGGCAGCGCCGCCGGGTGCTACGCTACATGTATTGGCCGGACACACCGCGAGCATGGTGAGGCAGACGACGTTTCCCGCACCGCTCCGCACGCTTCAGCCGGCATACAGCTCCAGGAGCACCTGATGATCGCCCAGCAGTCTCCGTCCACCGTCCAGACGCCCGACCGCGCCGATTGGCTGCGCCTCGGGATCGGCGCCGCCTTCCTCAGCGCGGCGGCCGTCGTTATCAGCCAGCTCACGCCCCTCGCCATCTGGCCCGAACTCATCGCCTTCGAGCCCCTGAACCTGCCCCCGCGCTCGGCCCTGTTGACGGCGATCCCCGCCTTCGGTGCCGCCGGGGTGGTCACGGTCGCCGTCCTGTTGACCGGCTACCGCACCCTGCGTCCTGACGCTTGAGCCGAGGCCAGGCCCACCGTCTCACCAACCTGTAGCAAGGAGCATACACCTATATGACGCTGGCTTCGCCCTCACCGGGCTCTA
This sequence comes from uncultured Chloroflexaceae bacterium, assembly GCA_964592425.1. Lineage (GTDB taxonomy): Bacteria > Chloroflexota > Chloroflexia > Chloroflexales > Chloroflexaceae > Viridilinea. The sequence goes on along the minus strand of CAZQCG010000008.1, from coordinate 14,204 downwards.
CCTCTTGGTGGGCCAGGCGGCGCCGCGGGCGGAACCGGGGCCGGACAAACTCGCCCGCCCGGCGCGCGTCGACCGCGTAGCAGTCGCTACGCCTCACCGCCATCAGGTCGGGCCAGCCATCCATCGCCAGGTTGAGCCCGCGAAGAATCTTGCTTAACCAGTCAATCAACGATGCCTCCAGGCATCAGAGGATCGCCCTATGCGCCCGCGCTGGAAGAAAGTTGTCCGTGACCTGGCCCACTACCGCACCCGCACCGCCCTGGTGGTGCTCTCGATCGCCGTCGGCGTCTTCGCCTTCGGCACCATCATGGCCGCCCGCACCGTGATCCAGCAGGAGTTGCACGCGAGCTTCCTGGCCACCAACCCGGCCAGCGCCTTCCTCGTCACTGCGCCCTTCGACGAGGAACTGGTCGAGGCCGCACGCGGCGTGCCTGGCGTCGCCGCGGCCCAGGGGCGTCGCGCCATCGCCGCCCGCATCCAGATCGGCCCCGACGCGTGGCAGGACGCCGTCCTCTACGTGCTCCCCGACGACGGCGTCACCACGGTTGGCATGGTCCAGCCCGAGGCTGGCGCCTGGCCCCCGCCTGACCACGCGGTGCTGATCGAGCGCGCCTCGCTGCGCAAGTCCGGCGGCAGCCTCGGCGCGCCCCTCACCATCGCCCTGGCCGGCCAGAGCGCCCGCGCGCTCCCCGTCGCCGGCCTGACCCACGATCTGAGCCTGCCGCCCGCGGTCATCTCGGGCCAGGTCTTCGGCTACATTACCGCCGATACGCTGACCTGGCTGGGCGGACCCGAGGGCTACAATCAGCTGGCGATTGTGGTTGCGGGCGATCGCGTCGACGAGGCCCATATCCGCGTTGTGGCCGCCGCGGTGGAGCGCCTGATCGAGCGGAGCGGGCGCGAGGTGCTGAGCACCGACGTCCCCTCCCCGCCACTCCAGCACCCGGTCGAGTCGATCCTGCCGACCGTCCTGGCGATCATGGCGCTGATCGGCGCGCTGGCCCTGGTGATCAGCACCTTCCTGATCATCAACACGATCAGCGCCATCCTCACCCAGCAGACGCGCCAGATCGGCGTGATGAAGGCGATCGGGGCGCGGGCCGACCAGATCGCGGGGCTGTACTACGCGCTGGCGGCCGCGTTCGGGCTGCTGGCCCTGGTGCTCGCCGTGCCGCTGAGCGCTGTCGGCGCAGTTGGGCTGGCCCGCTTCATCGGGGGCGAGTTCAACGTCGACATCACCCGCTTCATGCTGCCGCCCGGGGTGCTGCTGGTCGAACTGGTCGCGGCGCTGGTGGTGCCCCTGGCCGCGGCAACCTTCCCCATCCGCGCGGTGGTGCGCCGCCCGGCGCGCGAGGCCCTGGCGGGCCAGCGCCAGGCGTCCACCAGGGAGACCCTGATCGATCGCCTGATTGCCCGGCTGCGCGGGCTAAGCCGCCCAACCCGTATGGCGCTGCGCAACACGTTCCGCCACAAGGGCCGCCTGGCCCGCACCCTTGCGGCCCTCGCCCTCGGCGGCGCGGTCTTCGTCTCGGCGATGACGCTGCGGGCCTCGCTCCTCACAACCCTGGATGCGAGCATCGCCGCGCAGCGCTACGACGTCGAGGTGCAGTTCAGCCGCCCCTACCGTGCCGAAGGCGTCACGCCCGTTGTGCTGGAGGTTCCCGGCATGACGAGCGTGGAGAGTCTGCTGCGCGACGCGGCCTTCCCGGTGCGCGCCGACGGCACAACCGGCGAGGTTGTCAACCTGCGCGCGATGCCCGCGGGTACGACCATGTTCGCCCCACGGATGACCGAGGGCCGCTGGCTTGTGCCAGACGACAGGCGAGCGATCGTGCTCAGCACGAACTTCACCATCAAGGAGCCGGGGATACGCGTCGGCAACACCGTCACGTTGCGAATTGGTGACGAGGATCTGCCCTGGACAGTGGTGGGCTTGATTGAGGAGTTGATGCCGCCCACGAGCCCGGCCTTTGGCTACGTGACGATCGAGGGCTACACCCGCGTCGCCGGGGGTGTGGGTCGTACCGACACCCTGCGCGTCGGGACGGTCAGCCACGACGCGGCGAGCCACCAGGCCGCCGCCGAGGCCCTCGAGCGTCGGCTCGAGGCTGACGGCTACGACGTGCGACTCATCCACAGTCGATCCGAAGACCGTGCCATCCTGGCCGAGCGCTTCAACTTGCTGAGTGTCCTGCTCGCCATCCTGGCCGCCCTGATCGGCGTCGTCGGCGGGCTGGGGCTCGCGGGGACGATGAGCATCAACGTGTTGGAGCGCACGCGCGAGATCGGGGTGATGCGGGCAGTGGGCGCCTCCGACGCGGCCGTGCGCCAGATCGTGCTCAGCGAGGGGCTGACCATCGCCGCCCTGGCCTGGCTGCTCGGCACGCTGCTCTCGCTGCCGCTGAGCTACGCAATGGGCTATGTCTTCGGCATCGGGCTACTCAACGCGCCGCTGATCTGGACCTACTCCCTCCCGGCGGTGGGAGTCTGGCTGGTGATCGTTCTGCTGATCGCCGTGATTGCCAGCCTGCTCCCGGCCCGTGCCGCCGTTCGCCTGACCGTCCGCGAAGTGCTGGCGTATGAATAGCTGATCATTGGAGAACGTTCACCCTGATGTTCAAACGTTTCAATGGCAAGGTAAAGGCGCCCCAGACCCGGGGCGGCACCGACGGGCCAATGATCGCCCTAACCACGGTGGTCAAGCAGTACGAGACGGCGGCGGGGCCGTACACGGCCCTGCGGGGTGTGGATCTGACCGTCGGCCGTGGCGAGTTTGTGGCGGTGGTGGGCAAATCGGGCAGCGGCAAGTCCACCTTGATGAACATGATCACTGGCATCGACCGGCCCTCCAGCGGCGAGGTGCATGTTGCCGGCACCAGTCTCACCCGCCTGGACGAGAACGCCATGGCCGTGTGGCGGGGCCGCCACCTGGGGATCATCTTCCAGTTCTTTCAGCTGCTGCCAACCCTCACTGTGGCCGAGAATGTGATGCTGCCGATGGACTTCGGCGATCTGGGCGGGGAGCGGCAGCGGCTGGCGCGGGCGCGCGAGTTGCTGGTGCGCGTGGACATGGCCGAGCAGGCCGACAAGCTGCCGACAGCGCTCTCGGGTGGGCAGCAGCAGCGCGTCGCCATCGCCCGGGCCCTGGCCAACGACCCGCCCCTGCTCATGGCCGACGAGCCGACCGGCAACCTCGACAGCCGCACCGCCGACGCGATCTTCAGCCTCTTTACGGAGCTGGTAGCTCAGGGGAAGACGGTGGTCATGGTGACCCACGACGACGACCTCGCTGGCCGCGCAGGCCGGGCCATCACCGTCGCCGACGGGCAGATCGTCGCCTAGCGCGGTGCCTTTCAGATACGACCCTCCCTGGTACTCACGCCCCCGCGGGGCGTCTTAGAAAGAAGGACCGCGCTGGTACGGCTCATGATCCTCATGACGCTGATCGGGCTCCTGGCTGGCTGCAGCGCCGCGTCTACCGCCCCCGCCGAGGCGCCGACCCTCCCTGCCCAGGCCGCCGAGACGGGCTTCGTGGCCGACGGCAAGATGCTGCTGGTTGCCGACGCAACCGTGAGTTTCGAGCGAGCTGGCACGATCGCCGAGATCCTGGTGGCCGAGGGCGACGCAGTGACGGCCAGCCAGCCCCTGGCGCGGCTCGATACGCGCGCCCTGGCTGATGGCGCAACGCTGCCGCTTCGTGTGCGTCTGCGGTTTGCCACGACGGCCACAGATCTGCATGGCCTGCGTTGGGAGACCCTGTTTGATCTACTGACAGGTACGCCACTTGCGGTCGATACGCGAACGCGGCTGGTTCGCACGTTGGAGCGCAACGATACCCGCCCAATGATGCCTGTGCCTCGCCCATTGCTACGCACACTCCTGGTGCTCGCCAATCCAAGCGACCTGGGGCACTATGGCGATGTTCACGAAGAAAGATGAACAACTTCGCCTGCTTAATCCGCTTGACGATCTGCTGTTCAGCAGACGACAGTTCCAACGGAGGTCTCCAGACCGATGGTTGTATGCGGCACCTCCTCACGTTCATTTGCAGCGATGTCGCATCCTAGCACAGCCCAGCCGGAATACTCTACCGGCGCTCTAGCACACCCTCTCCTTCCATTTAGCAAATACGTTCTACTAATTCACCAGCTACTGCACACCAGATCTGGTTGCGCCCCGCACATTTGGCCGCGTAAAGCGCGCGATCTGCCTGCGCAATCAGGGCCTCGAACGTCGGTACGTTCGCGGTTAGCTCCACGACGCCCAGGCTTGCCGTCACATGGATAGTGCGGCTGAAGACAGCGCGGCTGAAGATACGCTGCTCCACTACCGCAGGTACAGCCATCAGCTCGACCGCCTGGCGTAGCCGTTCGGCCAACACGGCCGCGCTTTCCAGATCCGTGTCCGGGAGCAGGAGGATGAACTCCTCGCCGCCGTACCGCGCCACCACATCGATGGCCCGCACGATGCTGCGACAGCACGCCGCAATGGCGTGCAGGACCCGGTCGCCCATCGGGTGACCGTAGGTATCGTTGATCTGCTTGAAGTGATCGAGGTCGAGCATGATCAGCGCCAGTGGGGTGTGACTACGCAACGCCCGCTCCACCTCACGCATACCGATCTGGAACAGGCCGCGCCGATTGGCGACCCCGGTCAGCGGGTCGGCGACGGCCAGCGCCTCGACCTCGGCATAGATCTGGGCGTGCTCGATCGCAATCGCGGCCAGATTGGCCAGTGCCTGGAGCCGTTCGGCGTGGTCGGCAGTAAAGAAGCCTGGGGTCGCACTCTTGACATTGAGAAAGCCCACTGTGTGCTGGCGCAGCCGAATGGGCGCTCCCGCATACGACATGATCCACCCGGCTATGGAGGTATCACCCCAGGAGGGATCGGACAGGGTGGTGGTCAGCACCACCGGCTGGCCGGTGCGCGCCATCTGGCTCAAGGCTGGCATCAGCGCCAGCGAGACGTGGGTGCCTGGATCATCCGCGCCTGGCTCCGGAGCACCGCAGCGGCGACCCACCGAGACGGTGTCGCCATCGGCATCCACAAGCAGAATGGTGACGGCGTCATAGGGCACCACCCGCTCAACCTGCTCGAGAATGCGATCCAGCACGGCATCCACACTCAGGGTGCTGGTCAGCGCGATGGCCGTGTCGCGGAGCGCCTCGGCCAGGGTGCGCTGCTCGCGCTCGGCAATCCCCATCTGCTTGCGTGCGCTGATATCGCGTGTGACCCCCTGAAAGCCCAACAGCGTCCCGGACGTGTCATACTGCGGGGTCGAGATCACCTCCGTCCAGATGGTCTGGCCATCCTTCCGCTGCTGCTCAATCTCGTACTGGGCGGGCTCCAGCCGGATGCCCTGCTGAATGAGTTGCTGTCGCCGGGCGGTCTCCGTGCGCATCGCCGCCGCAGACGTGGGCGCGAAGTAGTCCAGGACACACTGCCCGAGAACTTCCTCGGTCGCATAGCCCAGCAGGCGCTCCTGCGAGGGGCTCACATAGGTGCAGCGTAAATCGGGGGTCAGCTGCCAGATCACGTCGTACATGTTCTCGGCGAGCAGGCGGTAGGCCGCTTCGCGCTCCCGCAACGCTGTCTCCGCCCGGATGCGGGCGGTGATATCGTGGATGATGGAGAAGAGGAGCACCTGGGTGCCGACGGTGATCGGGGTGGAATGTACTTCGACCATCCGAATCTCGCCGCTGGCCAACCGGTGCGGGAAGAGGAAATAGTTCCGTTGCTCGGCCAGCGCCCGCGCCCGCTCTGCCGCCACCTGCTCCGAGTCGAGCTGGTTGATTGCCATAATGTTCATCTGGCGTAGCTCGGCGAGCGGGTAGCCGTAGAACACGGCGGCCGCCGCATTCGCGTCTACAATCGCCCCGCTGTGCGGCTCGACGAGCAGCATGATCGCATGATGTCGCTCGAACATGCTCCGCAAGCGCTGTTCGGCCACGCGCAACTCCGCCTCCAGCAGGTGGCGCGCCGTGACGTTGGTGTGGGTGCCAACCACACGCAGGGGCTGGCCACCTGCGTCGCGGGCAATCACCTGTCCCCGGTCGAGAATCCAGACCCAGCCGCCGTCCTTTGCTCGACAACGATGTTCGCACTCGTAGGTGGGGGTTCGTCCGTCCAGGTGGGCCTGGAGCGCCTCCTGTACGTGTGGCAGATCATCGGGGTGTACCAGCTGCTCCCAGGAGCGGACGTGGCCGATGACCTCGCCGGGGGCGAAGCCCAGCATGGCTTGCCACCGATCACTAAAGAAGACCTTCCCGGTCACATAGTCCCAGTCCCACAGGCCATCGTTGGTCGCGTCCAGGGCGAGTTGCCAGTGCTGCTCGAACTCGCGTAGGGCTGCCTCCGTGCGCTTGCGCTCGGTGACATCCTGCACGAGGTAGGCAAAGCGGGGGGCTGTGTCATCCGCTGTGGTGATCGGGCTGACCATGGCCGCTAACCAGTGGGATCCGTCTGAACCGTGGTGACAGTACTCGAAGGTGACGGGAGCCTGCTGCTGGGCGCAGGCGTGGTAGTGCTCCAGCCAGAGGCGAATGTGTTCCCGCGGCACGCCGGCCGCGCTTGCCTGGTAAGGGTAGCGCTGAGTGGGTGGCAGGCCGAAGAAGCACCGCGTGGCCGCGTTGTCCGAAAGGTGCAGGATGTCATCGTCCTGGAGCTCGACCACGCCCATCAGCACCGCGGCGCTATCAAAGAAGCTGCGCAACGTAGCATCGGCCTGCTCCCGCGCAGCGATCGCGTGCGTGAGCTGCTGCTGCTGGGCAGAAAACGCCTGGACCAGGCCCGCCAGCTGGCCGAACTCGCTACGCTGCTGTGCCAGATCGTCGAGCAAGGCGGGCTGTTCAGTCTGCAAGCTGTGGGTCAGGATCTGAAGTGGGAGCAACACCCAACGCGTCAACTCAAAGCTGAGCAGGAGGAAGGCCACCAGGTTGAGGGTGCCCACCAGGATGAGCATCTCGGTGGTAGCCCACCCCGGCTTGCGCAACGGCAGGTGTGCGCTGACCACCGCGAGCGTGGCCACGGGCTCACCCCGCAGATCGCGAAGCGGGTATACGATAGTGAACTGGCCACGCTCGCTCTCTACGGGGGCGGTGAGGGTGTCGCCCTGACCACCGACCAGAGTCACCTGACTGTTAAGCAGGGTCGCGAAGTCGCTGAGCGTCGGGTCGTCGAGGCGCCGAGCCACAACGAACCAGCCCTGGGGCAGGGTGGAGCCTGCACTGTCGTCCGAGGGGTGAATGGTGGCCGCGGCGAGCTCCCAGAGCATCGTATCCAGGGGGAAGAAGCCGTGGCGCTCCATACCAAGCGCTGGCTGCGCATCCAGGCCCATTCCACGCAGGCTGAGGGTGATGGTCGGCGCCGTGGTATAACAGAGCCGCCCGTCGGCGCGAAACACCCAGGCTGCATCGGCGTGAAAGATTGCCGGAGTTGCTGCGATATTGGCGTCGGCCCAGGCCGGATCGCAGGTCTGAGTGAGCTGCGCCATTTCATCCCAGTGGGCGTAATCAGCTGCGTAGCTCCGCAGTGGCGCGCTGGTGAGGGCCAGGATCTGTTCAACGGCCCGGGTCTCGGCCTCCAGGCGCTCGTGGTAGGCCTGTGCCGCCGTCCTGGCCTGAGCCCAGATGATCACCAGGAGGCCCCCGATGGCACTGATGAGGATGATCAGCATGGGCAGGGAGAGACGACGCGTGATGCTCATAACGAGCTCCTAAAGAGAACCTGCGCCCTCAAGGCGAACGTGTATCTACGAGCAGCTGGCCCACCCTTCTCGATAGCTCCCAGCACCTGTGGTGCTTCGCTCGGAACCCCGAGCTGGCGCACGGGAGCAGCTTTAGCAACCTGTCTGGCCCGCTTCGTCACACAATAGCTTTGGGCCATCGTCGTTTCCTTGCGGGCAAGCGAACCGCGACCCCGAGGAGCTACCAGCGCAGGCGTTAGCATGCGCTGCGCTTGCCCAGCGGTGGCGGGATGAGGTGTGGCAACTCCTCTAGAATGGTGAGCCTGTCGGCCTCGTCAGCCGGGGAGATGTTGATATCCGCCATGTCGCGCGCCAGGTCTTCGTGGAGCGCGATCACCGCGCTGCCACGGGTCATCACCGTGACCCGGCTCCCGGCAACCGTGCGTTGGAGCGACTCCTCAATCGCATAGCCCTCGGCCGCCAGTGCTGACTCAATCACTGGCAGCAGCTCACGCGGGCACGTGTAGCGTTCCATCAGTTCCTCCGTCGAGGTGAGGCATACGCATGGGCTTGAACCGTCTCAGGTACGTGTAGCTGCCGCCGTCAGGCAGCAGATCGCCGGCACAAGTGACGACAGCACCTGATCCGGGCGCAACAGGATGTCGGCTACGTCCAAGTCGTCGGAGTCCGGGGGGCGTGCATCAGCCATGGTGTCAATCACCAGCACCCGGCAGCCCGGAGCGTGGCGCCGGAGCGCGACCAGGGCCTGGAGCTCATGCTGGATCGTGTAGCCAACGACGGCAACGACCACGTCGGGCTGTGCAGATCCAATCCCGATGATCTCAGCCAGATCCCATCCTGAGACCCTCACAATGTGCAGCATCTCGTGACCCTCGTCACGGATGATCCGCGCCAGCACCTCGCCTAGAAATGGCTGATGGGCCACTAGAAAGATCTTCATTGTACGTTCCATCGCTGATGTGCCGCTCGCAGGCGATCATCCTGGACATACCCAACCACTCCGGTCGTCAGAACCAACCCCAGCGATCCTAGCTGCGCGCAGACCAGGGCCCGCGCGATCGCCGTAATGCGCTCAGTCTAACGAAGACGTCCGCCGGTGACGATGGGGATGGGTACGGAAGCTGGGCTACGGTGAACCGTATCTTGCTCTACGGGGCCGTAGCTGAAGCATGCGACCCGCAGCACCGGCAGCTGTTCGCCCTGCGACCGAGCCGCACGGTGTGGGCGAGCAGCGATGGTCCGGGGCTGGTCGCGTCAGTACGGGTCACTCGGATCCGAGCGTACCAGGGGGCTCATTGGCGCGCGGAACTACGCCGCGCTGCTCGGCGAGGCGTTGTAATTCGGCGTGACCGTGGAGGCCAAGCTTGCGCATCAGGTTGGTGCGGTGGGTCTCGGCCGTGCGCGGGCTGATGCTCAGCAGTGCCGCAATCTCCACGTGACTCCGGCCCTCGGCGGCCAACCTCAGCACCTCACGCTCGCGCGCCGTCAGTAGCGTGAAGGCGTCAAGGGTTGGGTCATACGAGTCGCGGGCGTAGCTCGCGATGGCCTGGTCGCTCAAGGGCGGGCTCAGATAGCGGTGCCCCCTGACAGCCGTGCGTACCGCCGTAAGCAGCTCCGTGGTGTCATTCTTCTTGAGCACATAGGCCGCGGCCCCGCTCCGCAGCGCGTCGCGCACATAGGCCTCGTCGGCGTGCATCGAGAGGACAACCACCAGGGGCGGGATGCGCAGGGAGCGTACGCGCCGGATCACCTCCAGCCCGCCCAGGCCCGGCATCATCAGATCGACCACCAGCACCGCTGGCTGGAGCTGTTCGACCAACGTAATCGCTTCCCACCCGTCGGCTGCCTCGCCGAGCACCAGGAAATCCAGCTCAGCGGCGAGCAGCGTCCGCAGCCCCTGGCGCACAATCGGGTGGTCATCAGCCAGCACCAGCGTAATCATGGCTCAATCGCTCCATGCAGTGGAAGCTCGGCGAGGAGCGTAGTACCTGCGCCAGGCTCGGTCTCGATGGTCAGCATGCCACCCAGCAGCGACACCCGCTCCTGCATACCCGCCAGCCCGCTTGATCGCCCGCCCATCAGAGCATCCTCCAGCACAAAGCCCCGCCCGTCGTCGCGCACCTGCACCAGGAGTTGGATCGGCGTAGCCAGGAGCGCGACCGTGGCCTGGGCGACCCCGGCGTGGCGGGCGACATTGGTGAGCGCTTCTTGCACCACACGATAGGCTACCGTCTCGATCTCCGGTGGCAGGCGATGCTCCAGGCCCCGGTGGTGCAGCGCGACCATGATCGTGGTCTGCTCATGGTAGCGCGTGAGCAGCCAGAGCACGGCCGCCAGCAGGCCGTTGTCGTCCAGCATGGCGGGGCGCAGGTCAAGCGACAGGGTCTGGATCTGGCCGATAAGCTTTTGGGTCGCCCGGTGGGCCTCAGCAAGACGCTCGTCACGCTCCGCCACGGGCAGACGGGTAGCCATCTCCAGCGAGAGGCGCAGGCCAGTGAGAGTCTGGCCCACCTCATCGTGCAACTCACGTGCGAGATGGCGGCGCTCCTGCTCCTGGGTCTCGATGAGCCGCTGTGAGAGGAGCTGCAAGCGGCCCTGACTTGCCTGCAGTTCCGTATAGAGCCGGATGCGCTCGAGGGCCTGGGTACACTGCTGGGCCAGGGTGTGGAGGAGGCTGCGCTCCTCGGCGCTGAAGATCTGCGGCGTGGGGAACCCAAAGCTGATCGCGCCCAGCACATGGTCGTCAAGCAGCAGGGGCAACGCGGCGATGGCCTGGACATCAACCGTACCCATGAGCTCGCTGAAGCCAAGAAACCGGGCCTCGGCCTCGTCAGGAGCCGGAAGCCAGACCGGCGTTCGCTCGGAGACCGCGACCGACATGGGCAGCGGAGCGCTGAGCGCGAGCGGCGCAACGGCGGCGATCTCCTCCGCGCTGTGCCCCGTCCACCCGACCAGGTGCAGGAACGCCTCGGTGGGGTCGAGCAGCGCCATGGCGACGGCGGTGGCCCTTGCTACGGTCGCGCCATGTTCAGCAATCACGGTGTAGATCGCCTCACGGGTCAGCACGCTAGCCAGGGCCGCCGTGATCGTCTGGAGCTGCGCCATACGCATGGTGGCCGACTCGGCAGTCAGGCGCGCCCTCTGCTCAGCGGCTAGTGCGCTGCGCAGCAGGGCCTCGCTTTCATGTAAGGCTTGCTCAGCCCGCTTGTGTTCCGTAATATCCCGGCCAACGACGACCGAGCCGACGATGGCACCGTCCGATCCACGAATGGGGGCGAAGCTGTAGCTGCCGACCCAGGACTCCCCGCTATCTTTACGGCGCAGGGTGTACTCCGCGTTGGTGACCGTCTCGCCACGCAGCGCCCGGGACACGGCCCAGCACTCCAGCGGCACCAGCTCGCCCGTCGGGAGATAGACCTCCAGAAAGGCCGGGTACTCGGCGAGCGTCCTGGCACAGGCCGCCTTGCTGGGGAATTTATGGAACGTAGCAAACGCCGTATTGAAGTCGATAAAACGCCCTTCCAGGTCGGAGATGAACATCGCATCGGTCATGCTCTCCAGGGCTGCCATGAGCTTGGCCGTGCTTGCCTGGAGCGCATCCTCGGCCTGCTTGCGGGCGGTAATGACCTCCGAGAACAAGATCAGGCCACCCACTTCCCCGGTGGGCTCGTGCCATGGGTGGAGTTCCCAGCGCACCCAATCTAAGGTGCCATCAGTGCGGGGGAAGGGCTCATCGGTACCCTGCGCACTTTCCCCCGCCAGGCAGCGCTGGTGGATCGCACGCAATCGATCGGGAAGCTCAGGGAAGATTTCATAGTGGGACTGCCCGATGAGCGACTGTGTTGCCAGATGGTAGTCGGCCAGGTAGCGGTCGCTCACCGCGAGGTAGCGCATCGAGCGGTCGAACATAGCGATCGCGGCTGGTGCGTGCGTGACGAACAGCCGGAGCATCTGTTCGCTCCGGTGCAACGCCGCTGCGACCTGCCTGGTCTGGGTAATATCCGTGACGCTGATCCCCACCCCGCTGACGGCGCCGTCTGGCTCCCGAATGGGGAAGTAGCTGATCAGCCAGTCGTGCGGCCCCCCAATCACCGCACAGAATTGGCCGCGCAGCTCCAGATCGCGGACGGCCTCGCCCGTTGCGAGCACCTGGCGCATGAGCGGCTCCAGCCGGGGTGCCAGACCCGGGAGCACCTCCTGCGGGGTACACCCAAGGTGCGCCTCGGGGGTGCGGTGATTAATCGCGGCGAGCGCGGGGTTAACCAGTTGGTAGCGCAGCTCGCGGTCCAGATAGCCGATCCCGCTGGGGACGCTGCGGATCAGCGCATCGAGCCGGGCCAGGGCCTCAGTGGTGGCCTGCTGGGCGACCTGGGCCTGCTGGTAGAGTCGGGCGTTAGTGATCGCCAGCGCGACCCCATCAGCCAACTCCTGGGCGAGGGTCAGGTCGTCCATGGTGAAGGTGGGTTGCCCCTCGCCGTAGCGGGTGAAGGAGAGGCAGCCCAGAATCTGCCCGCGCACACGGAGGGGAGCCAGGATTTGGCTCTGGGGTCGCACGCGTGCGACCGCTGGCCACCGTTCCAGGGCCAGCGTGGCCCGGAGGGCTTCTGGATCTACGGTGGCGATCAGGAGCGGCTGCCCGGTGCGCGCCACGGTCGCTGTGGGGGTCGAGTCATCGAGAGCGAGCGGGGCTGGTCCAACGATCTCCTGGATGGCGGTCTGGACAGTCGGGTCCGGGGCATAGATCGTCACGGGATGGAGCCACGGCTCATTAGCTGTACGCAGCCAGATGAGGCAGCCGGCCCCCAGCGCGTCGGCCGTGCGCTGCGCGACCACCTCCAGGACGGCCCGCTCATCGGAGACCGTGATCGCCAAGGCGTTGGCCACGTCGGCGAGGATCTGGAGCCGCCTCGCCGCAGCCTGAGCTGCCTGCTCAGCCAATACCTGCGCGGTCATATCGCGAATGCTGACAATGAGCCCGGCGAGAGCCGGCGTATTAGTATGATTCCGGCCCCGCTGCTCAATCCAGCGCCAGGTGCCGTCCTGGTGGCGCAGCCGGGTCGTGACCTGAGCGACTGCATCGGGCTGAGCGGTAAGGCTGGTGATGAAGGCTGCGAGCTGGGGTTGGTCATCGGGGTGGCAGAGGCCACTGGCCCTGAGGGTGGCAAAGGTCTCGGGCGAGTGGCCCAGGAGCGATGTGATGATCGGGCTGACGTAGCTTGGCTGGAGATCAGCGCCGAGCAGGACAATCCCTTCTGTGCCGTTCTCGATGAGCGCACGGAAGTGAGCCTCGCTCGCACGCCGGGCGGTCTCCGCCTGGCGGCGTGCGGTGATATCCTGGACGACGAGGAGGATGAGGGGGCTGGCATCCGTGGCGCGTAGCGGCGTCCCGTTGAGGGCCAGCCAGCGCTCGGTGTGCCCCGCTGTCGCCGGTAGGTGCAGCTCCAGATCGTGGAACGGCGTGCCGGCGAGCACCTGCGCGCAGGATGTCGCCAGGGCCTCGGCCAGATCGGGCCAGAGCAGCGGCAGCGCCTGTCCAGGCAGCGTCGTGGCAGGCTGCCCTAGGAGGGTCGCCAGCGCGGGGTTGTCCTGGCGGATGCAAAGGTCGGTATCGAGGATGGCGACTCCAATTGGGAGCGCGTCGAGCATCGTGGAGAGAAGCGTCAGAGTCTGGTTGCGCTCACGTGTGAGCCGGACGATCTCAATGGCGTGCTGAATCGTGAGGCTCAGTCGCTCGGAGGTGAGCGCCCCTTTGAGCAGGTAATCCTGAGCGCCGCCCTGGATGGCTTCGACGGCGAGAGTCTCGCTGCCCACGCCGGTGAGCATGACGATGGGCACATCGCTCTGGACACGGATCGCGGCGAGGACCGCCAGTCCATCCATGTCGGGGAGGCGGTAGTCGAGCAGCACGCAGTCGGGTGGGGCCTCCTGGCAGGCCGCGAGGGCATGGTCACCGCGGTCGACCGCGGTGACCATGTAGGTGCCAGGCGTGGCGCGGGTGAGGAACCGGCGCAGGGTCAAGCGGTCTTCAGGCGAGTCATCGACGATCAGGATGCGCAGTGCGGCGGGCTCCATAGGAGGTCCCCTTCGTGGGAGACGTGCGAACGCAGGATGCCACACCGCAGTGCGCCAAAGGGGATGGTCTTGGGATGGGTAGCGCACCTGCGGGTGCGCCAACCAGGTGCCCGGGATAGGCCGATGCGGTGACAGGATGGTGAGTGATCGTGTCCTTATTATACGACGGGCACCAATCCAGCTCGTTGAGGGGCCGCAGGGGCGTGTGATGAGATGGCGCTCCCAGCGCGGCGCCAGGATCGTCCCCGGTGTTGGGAGTCTTGTCTGCACCAGCAGAGTGAGTGAGGTACAGCCATCCAGCGGGGGCTTATGCTCTGTAATGCACGCTACAAGGCGTCAGGCCACACGGTGTCACGGATTGGGTTGCCCCGCATCCGCACCGGGTAGGGGCGGACCCACGTGTTAATGGTGAAAGGTTAAGGAAGTT
>CAZQCG010000007.1:0-150567 GCA_964592425.1 uncultured Chloroflexaceae bacterium | reverse complement strand
GGCCTGCGCTTCGCCATCCGCGAGGGTGGCCGCACCGTCGGCTCCGGCGTCGTCACCAAGATTGTCGAGTAACGCCTTCGGCAGATTGTCGATTGTCGCTTGCAGATCGCAGCGCAAGCCCTGAGCGGCTGTTGCTGCAATCTGCAAGCACGCATCCTCAATCCGCATTAGAGGATCGATGATGGCCGTGGCCAAAGACACCAAAGAACAACAGCAAGAGCATATCGTCGTGCGAACCTTCCGCGAAACGCGGAGTGAGTTACGCAAGGTCGTCTGGCCGACACGGGAAGAGACCATTCGTCTGACGATCGTCGTGATTATCATCTCATTGATTATTGGCCTGCTACTTTTCGTCAGCGATGCAATCTTCCTGTACCTCTATACGACCCTGGTAGATCTGGTATCGTGAAGGTGGCGCATGTGATCACCACGGGGGTCTGGTGTGTCTGAGGAAGAGAACAACACGGCGACTGCGCCGGAGACCGATGATCGTCGCTGGTATGTGATCCACACATACTCGGGCTATGAGAATAAGGTCAAGCAAAATCTTGAGCATCGCATTGATTCGATGGAGATGCACAATCAGATCTTTCGGGTGATTGTGCCGACCGAAGAAGAGATCGAGATCAAGAACGGTCAGCGCCGCACGGTCAACAAGAAGATCTACCCGGGCTATGTGCTCGTGCAGATGTGCCTCACCGATGACTCGTGGTATGTGGTACGCAACACACCCGGGGTGACCAGTTTCGTCGGGCATGGCAACAAACCGACGCCGCTTGAGGATGACGAAGTCAAGACTATCCTCAAGCAGATGGAGGGTGAGGCACCCAAGGTTCGCGTAAGCTACCAGAAGGGCCAGGCAGTGAAGATCATTGACGGCCCCTTCACTGATTTTGAGGGTGTTGTTGATGCGATCGACCATGAGCGCGGGCGGGTGCGCGTACTGGTCTCCTTCTTCGGGCGCGAAGCGCCGGTTGAACTGGACTTTTTGCAGGTGACACGTCTGGTTGATTAACGCGAGCACCGGCAAGGTGCTCAGCAACTGGTTACCTCGCCGCCGAAGCGGATGAGGGAGGGGGCTACGGCCTCCATACAGAGGAGAATGTGACGTGGCGAAGAAACTCGTTGGGGTGGTCAAACTGCAGTTGCCGGCTGGAAAGGCGACGCCGGCCCCGCCCGTTGGCCCGGCCCTGGGCCAGTACGGGATCAACATTATGGGCTTTGTGAAGGAGTACAACGAGAAGTCGGCTGCCCAGGCTGGCAGTATCGTGCCGGTGGAGATCTCGATCTTCAGCGACCGCTCCTTTGCCGTGCGTCTGCTCACTCCGCCTGCCGCTGACTTGCTGCGTAAAGCAGCCGGGGCAGCAAAGGGATCAGGCACGCCCAATCGCACAAGCGTTGGCCAGATCACCCGGGCTCAATTGCGCCAGATCGCACAGCAGAAGTTGCCCGATATGAATGCCAATGATGTTGAGGCGGCTGAGCGTGTTGTTGCTGGCACCGCCCGCAGCATGGGGATTAAGATCGTTGATTGATTAGGGTTGATCGTGGGAGGGCGCATGCCCGCCAGTACCACCAGGAGTAAATTTCTCATGGCCAAACACGGCAAGAAATATCGCGAAGTAGCGAGTAAGGTCGACAAGAATAACCTCTACAGCCCAGAAGAGGCGATCGGCCTGCTGCGAGAGACGAGCTACGTCAAGTTCGATGCGACAGTTGAACTGCATCTACGGCTGGGGATTGACCCACGCCACGCTGATCAGAATATTCGGACAACGGTCGCCCTACCCCACGGGACGGGCCGCGTGGTACGCGTGCTGGTCTTCTGCCAGGGCGATGCAGTGCAAGCGGCCCTTGATGCAGGGGCCACCTTTGCCGGTAGTGACGAATTGATCGCCCGGATCGACAAAGAGAATTTCTTTGATTTCGATGTGGCGATTGCGACCCCCGATTTGATGGGCAAGGTCGGGCGGATCGGGCGCAAGCTCGGCCCGCGTGGGTTGATGCCGAACCCGAAGAGTGGCACAATTGTGCCTGCCGACGATCTGCCCCGTACCATTCGCGAAGTTCGCGGCGGGCGTGTCGAGTTCCGCAATGATAAGACCGGCATCCTGCATGTGGCGATTGGGAAGCTCAGCTTTACGCCCGAGCAGATCCATGCCAACTTCGTGTCTCTGATGGACGCAGTCAAGGCAGCCAAGCCCAGCGGGGCCAAGGGCACCTATATTCGGAGCGTGACCCTGAGCAGTACAATGGGACCAGGTATTCCGGTCAACCCGAGCCTGGCTCAGACTGCCGTGATAGCCTGAAGAGCGCGCTTCGGCGCTTCATAGTGCTACCCTAGACCGCCGGTGGGCAAATGTCCTTAATGGCCTGTGGGCCACCGGTCGAGGTAGACCAGCTCGTCGATAGTGCAGGTTGTGCCTGCTTTGTCGATAGACGTACGCCGTTGCGGCGTACGCCTGCGGTCACCGGTCTAACTGACCGATGGCCGCTTTTGTTTGGGCCTGTGGATCTACCGCCCGCCGGCGTGGCGCAGGCCAATCCCAACCAGGAGAGGGGGTGAAAACATGCCAACTCAGCGTAAGGTTGATCTGGTTGCCGAGCTAACCGAGAAGATGGAGCGCTCGCAGCTGGCGGTCGTGGCTGACTACCGCGGTCTCAGCGTGGCCGAGTTGTCGACGCTGCGCAACAAGCTGCGCGAGCAGGGTGCCGAGATGATCGTTGCAAAGAATACGCTGCTGCGCATCGCCGCCCGCAATGTGGGCAAGGAACAGATCGAGTCGGTGCTTGAAGGGCCGACGGCTGTGATCTTCGGGTACGAGGAGATTGCACGGGTAGCCAAAGTGCTGCTGGACGCCAGCAAGGTGCCCCAGAAGCCGCTGAAGGTCAAAGGTGGTCTGCTTGGCAATAGCGCGATCAGCGCCGAAGGGCTTGATGCGGTGATGCGCCTGCCCACCCGTGAGCAGGCCCTGGCGCAGGTACTTGGCGGCGTCATTGCCCCGGTGACGGGCGTCGTCGGTGTGCTTAATGCGGCAATCACGAATGTGGCGCTGGTCATTCAGGCGCGGATCGATCAACTGCAGCCGGCAACGGAGAACGCAGCTTAGCCGACATAGTAAGTGAGCTAGCTTCAAGGAGTAGTATTGCGATGGCGAGCGACAAGATTAACACGATCATCGAGTCGATCGAGACACTGAATGTGCTCGAACTGGTCGAGCTGAAGAAGACGATGGAAGACAAGTGGGGCGTCACGGCGGCGGCCCCGATGATGATGGGCGGTTTCGCTGGCCCTGGTGCGGCAGCGGCAGGCGGTGAAAGCGCGGCCCCAGCTGCTCCGGTTGAGGAGCAGACAGAGTTCGATGTCATTCTGCAGGAAATCGGTGCGAACAAGATTCAGGTGATCAAGGCCGTGCGTGAGCTCACCAGCCTGGGCCTGAAGGAGGCCAAGGATCTGGTAGAGGCTGCGCCCAAGCCGGTCAAGGAGGCCATCTCAAAGGAGGAGGCCGAGGCTGCCAAGGCCAAGCTGGTCGAGGCCGGGGCGACAGCGGTGATCAAGTAGTACTGCCCGCCAGGGCTGTCACAACCAGCGCGATCCCTAAAGAGCTGATTGGTCTTTGCGACCGGTCAGCTCTTTAGGTTGTGGGATGGATCCCCTGCCTCCTGCTAATGGTCTGGGAGGAGGATTAGGGTACACTCAAGATCATCCTCGTTCACTTGTGGTGCGCTACGAGGGACAAGCTGGTGGAGGTGCAAAGGATTGGCGCTAAACGCCCTCTAGTGACTCCCGCTCGAGTTGGGGGAACTCACGCAGTTGCTGGTGCTGGTCAACACAGACGATATCGACTTCAGCCTCAACCATCAACTCGCCACGGCACTCGATCCGCTGGCTGAAACGTCCGCGGTAGGCTGAACTAAGGCGAAAGCTCGAAACGACCTCGATCAGATCGCCGAGAGTGGCTGAGCGTTTGAACTTCATCTTCAGGGCGTAGACAACGAAGAAGAAGCCATCGTGATTCCAGTCCTGGATGGGGCGCCCCTGGGCACCGACAAACTCGGTGCGCCCGCGCTCGAGGTATTTGAGATAGTTGGCGTAGTAGACAACTCCAAGGCTGTCGGTATCTTCGTAATAGACCTTGTAGCTTACCCGGTGTTCCATAGTTCCTCCGACCAGGACGCTGGTTACTAGATCTTCGCTCTGGCGAGTATCTCTGTCTCGCCAGGGCAGGCATTTGTCAGGCATTATTGTACAGGGAGTGGCGCAACTTGTGGCCACATATCTGAAGTAGGTGCGTATGGCGACGATCAGTCTGATTCCTACCTTACAGCGGCGCGGGCATGAACTGGCCGCACCGGAGGCGCAACGCCGGCTGCTGGCCGGGTTGCCGCTGCCACGTTTTAGCGCAACCCTGGCCGGAGCCGGGTATGGGACGTTGCGGGCAGCAGAGCGGGTTACCGTATTGCAGATCAATGTTGGCCGGCGCTGTAACCAGACCTGTCACCATTGCCACGTTGATGCGGGGCCGGATCGACGCGAGGTGATGCCGCCAGAGGTGGTGGAGGCGTGTTTGAGCTTGCTGGAGACGGCGGAGATTGAGACACTGGACATTACGGGAGGCGCACCTGAGCTGCATCCTGCATTCGATAGTATGGTGCGCCGAGCACGCGCTATGGGGCGGCATGTGATCGACCGTTGCAACCTGACGATCACGCGCCTGCCGAACTATGCCTACCTGCCCGCTTTTCTGGCTGAGCAGCAGGTTGAGGTACTGGCCTCATTGCCACACTATGCCCCTGCCGAGACCGATGCGCAGCGTGGCGAGGGTGTTTTTGAGCAGTCGATTGCGGCGCTGCAGGAGTTTAACCGACTGGGCTATGGGGCCGAGGGTGGCCCGATCCTTAACCTGATCACCAACCCGGTTGGTGCGAAGCTGCCGGAGGCGCAGCGCACCCTGGAGGCCGAGTGGCGGCGTGAACTGGGGGCACGCTACGGCATCCGCTTCACAAAGCTCTACACCTTGACCAACATGCCGATCAGTCGTTACCTCGATCACCTGGCGACCAGCGGCGAGTTGCAGAACTATATGGAATTGCTGGTCAACAGCTTCAACCCGGCGACAATCGCGGGGTTGATGTGTCACACAACCCTCTCGGTGGGCTGGGATGGGCGTCTCTACGATTGTGATTTCAACCAGATGCTTGACATGGCGCTGCCGCAAACGATCTTTGAGGTGAGGCCAGAGCACATCGCCGGACGTGCGATCCGCGTGGGGGCGCACTGTTATGCCTGTACGGCGGCTTCAGGCTCTACCTGAAGTGGTGCGGTTGTCTCGCCGTGAGCGAGAGGAAACCTTAGAGGGCGTGGTAACGATTCATGGCTGTAGCGATGCCCTCACGAAGCAGCAGTTCAAGCGCGTCGGCGACAGTTGCGAGCAGGTCGGGTAGTTGTGCGGCCTGCTCGGGGCTGTAGCGGCTGAGCACGTAGGCAGCGGCATCCATCTTGCCAGGCGGCCTATCGATGCCGACGCGCAGACGGGGGAACTCGCCTGAGCCAAGCTGGCCGATGATCGAGCGCATGCCGTTGTGCGTGCCGGCGCTGCCGCGCTCGCGGAAGCGCAACTTACCGAAGGGCAGATCCAGGTCATCATAAACGACCAGCAATTCATGTTGCGGGTCGATCTTGTACCAACTGCGCAGAGCCGAGACGGCCTGCCCGCTCAGGTTCATAAAGGTCTGCGGTTTGACGAGAGCCACACGCTGACCGGCAAGGGTGCCCTCGGCAATTTCGCTGTTCGCCCGTTTCGCCCGAAAGGCGAGGCCATGACGTGTCGCCAGGGTCTCCACAGCCTCAAAGCCAAGGTTGTGGCGAGTTCGAGTGTACTGTGCGCCCGGGTTGCCCAGGCCAACGATCAACCACATGCCAGTGATCCATTTCAAGTGTGCAGGCTAGCGAGCACGGTGCGCACATGCGGTAAGGGGGCCAGGTCGGCGGCCAGCCGACGCAGGTCGGCGGCAGTATCAACGTCGTACCATGAGGGCAGGCGGGCAACCTGCAGCCCAAGTTCAGCCGCAACGGCGAGGGTCGTGGCGAAGGTGTCGGGGCAACTCATGGGCACCCTGGTGAAGACCTCCGGCGCGGGGCTGCGTAGGGCGGCCAGGTAGTAGCCACCGTCTTCGCTTGGACCAAGCACGAGGTCGTAGGTGTCGAGTAGACGAAAGGCCCGTGAGAGGTAGGCTGCAGGGACGGAGGGGTTATCGCTGGCGAGAACAGCGACAGCCGGGGCACCTTCGGCAAAGGCAGTTGTTGTGACATGGGCCAGGCGCTCGCCCAGGCCGCCTTCGCCCTGGTCGATCAGGTGCAGCGTGGGATCCAACGCAGCGAAATAGGCCGCGCTCCCGGGTGGCGCAAAGGCAAGCGCTGGCTGTACGCCAGGCACGCGCTGAACCAGGTCGAGGGTGTCAAGCAACATAGCCTCGGCGACAGCAGCGGACGCCGCGTGGCTCAGCGGTGGGCAGAGGCGGGTCTTGCTCTGGCCAGCCAGCGGCTGCTTGGCCATAATGATCAAAAGGGGGAGTTGGTTTGACATACAAAGCGGGGTTTCGGATTTTATCTACTTTTGCGCACGCCGATGCGGGCACAGTGTGCGGCAACCGGGCAACTCGAACAGCGCGGTGAGGTCGGGTGGCAGAGGTTTTGGCCAAGAGTGACCAGGAGGTTGTTGATTGGGATCCAGTGTTCCGGTGGCAGTTGCGCACGCAGAACCATTTCGGTCGCCTCGGGATCACGGGTAGCGACGTAGCCCCAGCGGTTGCAGATACGGTGGACATGGATATCAACACAGATGGCGGGCAGTCCAAAGCCGACGGCAAGCACCAGATTGGCCGTTTTGCGCCCGACGCCGGGTAGTTTCAGCAACTGGTCGAGATCGGGTGGAACCTGGCCAGCGTGCTGTGCGAGCAAGATCTGGCTGATCTGCACGAGACTGCGCGCCTTGTTGCGGTAAAAACCGACCGGGTAGATCAACTCGGCAATGTGCGCTTCGCCAAGGGCCAGCAAGCCCTCGGGGGTGTCGGCGGCGGCAAAGAGGCGCGGGGCCACCACAGCCGTGAGGGTGTCGCGGGTGCGTAGGCTCAGGATGGTGGCCACGAGGATGCGAAAGGGTGTCACCTGCGCGTCGCCCATCTGGTCGATCAGGGGGCGCGTATAGTGTGGCATGGTTGCATGCAACACGGCCATAACCGTAGCGATCGGGAAAGCGGGCTGCGGTTCGGCGGCGGGCAACGCGGGCATGTGGCTCCTCTGGGGCTAGCTTAAGCTCCATGCTAACACAGGCTGGCGCAGGTACAGCAGAGGTCGTTACGCTGTTGTGGCAGAGGCCACCGGGCCACTCAGACTCTCGCCGGGGCGAAGCACAAGGCTGAGCGTAGGCAGGTTGCAGGCTGCACTGATCGCAGCGATAACCAACTGGCTGACCAGTTGCTCCTGGCCGCTACGGCGGCGTCCAGCGCTGCTACCGGCGGCGCGTAAAGTGAGGGCGTAGGTGTGCGTACCAGCAGCCCCACAGACAGCGACGAAGGCCTGGTCAGCCCCACGCCGGGTGCGGTCGGTGGCGATAGCGGCGGTGCAGGCAACCCCAAGCAGCGGCCAGTCGGCCTCGGCGAGGATGGCGGCGCGGGCGAAGGCGCGGGCGGCCATCGCTTCGGCGGTCGCCGCACTGACCGCCTGCGCCGGGGAGGCACCAAGCAGGAGGGCGAGGGCGCGGGGCGCATAAGCGTCGCTGGCTTCGAGCACGCTACGCGATGAGCCAGCAACAGCGTGGAGCCAGGTGAGGGCCTGGCTGCCCGCCCCGCTGAAGAGGTAGACCAGGCGCGGCGGGGCAGCGTGAATGGCTTTGATGGTTAAACGGAGCGTATGGGTCATGCTGAACCTCAACGGTCAGTATGCCATTGAGCCTGGCCTGAGCCTGCCCGATCTGCGCCGAGCAACTCAGATGTACCAAGCTGCACCCCCACCGCACGCCGGTCATTCTGGCGGGCATCCTCAGCAGCAGGCACCCATGCTTCACTCTCAAGGCGCACGAGCAAACTGCCGCTGGAGGTGGGTGGAAGCAGGGCCGGATCTAGCTGCAGGCGATAGATGGCTGGCTCGTTGCCTAAACTGAGACAACCCAGGCTCACTGGTGTACCACTGGTGGTCGGCCAGGGAGCGTCTTCGGGTAGGGCGCTCAGACAGACCTGCGCCAGCCCCAGGTGGGCCGGACGCGGCCCGGCAGCCAGTTCGAGCTGTAATACGCTTGATGGCGTGCCTGCGGGCCAGGGTAGGCGCAGGGTGGCATCGCCGTTGGTCCAGGCATAGATCGTGCCATCGGCGCGTTGTTCGGGGCGGTAAAGCCCAGTGACCTGGGCGGCAAAGCTGGTGGGTGCCAGCGGTGATGGCAGCGCAGCAAGCAAGCCTGCTTCAGTTGGCACCAGACGATAGATGGCGAAGGGCAGACTCAACTGGGCGACATTGTGGGGCTTCTGGTCAGTCAGTTGCTCAAACTCAGGCAGATCGAGCGTGAAGTTGCTGGCTGGCTCCAGAGCAAAGCCGGGCAACACCAGATCGGCCCCGGAGGCGCTGAGCAGAAGGTAGACCTCTTTGCCCTGACTACGCAGGCGTTCGGCGGCAGCAGCCAGATCAGTGGCGTAGCGCCCAGGCTGAGTGCTCTTCACGGCGAACGCGTCGATGCCATAGATGAAGCGCAGCGGGGTGGCGATCAGGTCAGGCACATCACGCGACTCGGCATGGACAGGTGCGCCACCACGCATCAGCAAAACGTCGCGCCCCGGCTTAAAGCGGGCCGCCAGGTCTGCAAGCTGAGATAATGCCCCGGCATACTCAACATGGGCATAGATCGGCCGGTTAGTCCAGGCCATAAAAAAGATCAGCAGGGCGGCTATGCCTATGGCAAGTGCCCGGCCCAATGCGCCCGGCCACGATCTAGACAGGCGGGGTATGCCGCCGAGTCCAGCCAGGCTTACCAACGCATAGGCCATACTGAGGCTCAAGGCCGGGTAGGTGATCGGGACAAAACGGCGCAGGATGTAGATATAGTGCTGGTCGGAAGTGCCATACGTCTGGCGTACATAGAAGACGGTGCCCACCAGGGCTACACTGAGAAAGAGCCAGGAGGCCCGGTTGAGTCCGTAGCGCCACCACAGAGCATAGCCGACGATGCCGAGCATAATGCCGAGGGGCGAGAGGTACCAGCCTACACGAACCAGGTTGGCCAGTGGGATCAGATATTTCGGATTGATCGGTGCCGGAGTAGAAGTGAAAGCGGCGGGATCGCTGCGCAGGCGTTCCCACCAGTTCATAGGCTCGTACTCGTTGTACCAGAGCCGCACTGGCACACGAATAGGCGCACCAACATAGCCCTGCAGGCGTAGCCAGTTCAGAGTCTGGTTGCTGAACGGGCCACGCCAGGCACCACGTTCAGCCAGGAGGCGCTCACGAAGCACGGTTGTCGCCGCAAGGTCGGGCTCCACCGTCCAGAAATTCGCCCCCTGCAGCACCACTCCGGCCAGCGTACGCGCCTCATCGGGGGTCATATGGCCGATTCGCACATCCTCGGCCACAATCGCTGGATCACGTTGCAGCGGATCGTCCCAGCCGCCACGGGTATTGAAGAGCAGGTCGGCATCAAAGATGGCCGGACGTACCAGGTAGGCATAGGCCCCCAGGAGCAGGATGGCACCAGCCACCAGGTTGAGTATAGGACGGCGCTGTTGGATGAGCCAGGCTTCGAGCTTGAGCAGCGGGCCAGGCCGGGCGCGCAAGGTCAGGAGCCCCGCCAGCAGGGCCAACCCCAGGCCCAACTCGACGGTCAGGCGCAGCCATGGCCCGGCCTCTAACCCACCCGGCAGATCGACCGGGCGAACCAGAGCGCTGCGCGGGCTGTTGAGAAAGGTCTCGCGCACAGCAGGGGTCAGAAAGGGCAGGCTGAACAAAGCGGGCAAAGCATAATCACGGTAGAGACGCTCGTGAGCTGTATCGAAGACATAGGCCCTGGCAATGAAGATGATGTGCAGGGCGGCCGAGAGCAGCATCAGGCCCAGGCCAAGGGCCAGGGCAGTATGGCGCCGATCCCAGCGCCGTGTCAGCCAGAGGTAGAGCAGGAAGGCAACCACCGGGCCGAGCAGAAAAAAGTCGAGCCGGGCCAGGGCGACCTGGCCGATCGCCACGCCAGCCAGGGCCGCCGTGGCAATGCGCCGATGGGCGGGTTGTTGCTCATCACCAAAGGCCCCGGCGAAGAAGTAGAGCCCGACCCAGATCAGAAACTGGGCCACGGTTTCAGCAGTTGAGTAGCGGGCAAACCAGACCTGCACCCCATTGAGCGCCAGTAAGGTCATTGCCAGCAGGCCGACCCACGGCCCGGCCAGGCGGCGTCCGAGCATCCCAATGCTCCAGACGCCAAGCAGGCCAAGCAAGCCGGGGGCAAAGAGCCCGGCCAACGGGCCACCCAGGCCACTCAGCAGGGCGATCCAGGCTGGTAGCAGATGCAGACCCTGGGGGATCACCCGGCCTTCGATCAACTGACCTTCATAGACAAAAAAGCCAGCCGCACGCAGACGGGTAGCGATATAGCGCTCGCGGGGCTGGCCAATGAGAAAATTGCTGATCGCCTGGCGCGCTGGCCCGGCCACGCTGGGATCAGGATCAAGCGCTTCTGCTCCCCAGGTGGCCAGCAAGGGATCGTGCTGCACCAACCCACCGGTGCGGGCAATAGCCAGGCCAGTGCCAGCATAGACTCCGGCATCACGCACACCCAGCACCGTCTCGAAAGGGCGTATGACAAGCAGCAACGCCACCAGCAGTACCACTGCATAAGCTGGTAACTCCCAGCGCGGATGAGGCTGGGCCGGGCCAGAGGTGAACGCACGGGGGCCTGGGCCGAAGGCCAGCAGCCCAATGCCCAGGCTCGTCAGGCCCAGGTGCAACCAGGGCGCAAACCAGCCGAGGTCGGCAAGCAACAGGGCCAGCCAGCCGCTCCAGAGAGCACCAATGGCGCAACGCTCGAAATGACGGGCGAGAGCATCGGCGGGGGCACCGATACGACGCTGCAAAGCCCACCCGGGCAGGTAGAGCAGCGGTGGCAGCAACAGGGCGGCCAAAAGTAGGTGCGCGGCAGTCATCGGAGGCCGATTATAGCACAGCAATGCGCTTGCTCACGGTTGCCACCTCCTGAGCCCAACCTGAGCTGTGGCTGAGCGGTGTGCGACGTGGCGTGGCCTGTGGTACAATCCGGCGTCTCATCGCGCATAGCGAGGGCCCTCGTCGATCGACCTGGCACCCTGGTTGAGGTTGTATGGCCAATTCTCCAGCACCAGGCACCTTGCGGCGTGAACACGGCGCAGGCGCTGCGCTGAGCATGCCACAGTTTGCCGATCTGCGCCCCTATCTGCTGCTGACCCTGCTGACCATCGTGGTCTGTAGCGCCGCCTATGCGGTGCGGCCCACGGTGCGGATTGATCTGGGCGGCGACTATGACGCGGCCTTTCTCTATAACTTCAATGGACGGGAGATCGATGCCGCCGCCGCCGCCGAGCAGTTCACCTGGCCAGCTGGCCAGCTGAGCCTGGCATTGCCCGGCGCACGGCAGGGCGAGTGGATCGCCCTGTTACAGGCTGCGCCCGGCCAGCCGCCCGGCATGCTGGAAGAAGCGGCCGTGGCCGTGAACGATGTGCGGGTCGATATGCCCCGCCGTACGGTCGACAGCATTCTGGCCCGCCTGCCCGCTAATCTGGCCTCCGCCGAGACCCTCAGGTTAAGCCTGGTCGCACCACTGGTCGGCGGGGCGCTCCCACCGCGTGACATTGTCGGTGCGGTGGAACTGGCCCCGGCGCGCACCTATCGCTGGAGCCGCGACGAGAGTATGGTGCAACTGCCCAACCTGGGCCGTGGGGCCTGGTTGGTCGAACTGGGGGTGATCACACGCCACCCTGATGATCAGCCACTTGATGCGCTGATCCTGGCGGGCGGCAGGCCCCTGGTAGAGCTGCCTGAAAGTGGAACACCGCGCCGGATTCACTTCCTGGTTCCGCCGACGGCGGTGCGCGATGGGCAGCTCGACCTGACCATTCGCTCGAACGTCTATTACGATCCACGTCCACTTGGGGTACTCCTGGCCACAGTAGTTGTTGCACCTGTGGCCACTAACCCCCTGGCGCGTGCTATGCCACCGCTGGGCGGGATCGGGCTGGCCCTGGTGACCGTCCTGGGGGCCTTTGGCACACTTCAGCTGCTCCTCAGTGGGGTGCAACCCCGCAACTCACGCCGCCTCACGCCACAATTCTGGGCCGCCCTTGGCGTCGGCCTGGCCGTGCTGGCGGGTGGCTGGATGCTCGCTACCTACCGCTTCCCAAGCAGCTTTATGCTGCCGCGCCTGGCCGCCCTGGCCGTCTTTAGTCTCCTCCTGGCCTTGACTCTGCGCCCGCTGACCCGCTGGACCTTCCGTGTGTTGGGTAGGCCGCTCGAGGCGGACGAGCCACCAGCGCTAACGACTCCCAATACTGCCGGGCGTATGCAGGGCGAAAGCTTTATGAGCCTGTTGCTTCTGGCTCTGATGCTCAGCTTCTGGCTGAAAGCAATCGGCGTCATTTTCCCCTACTTCGTCGCCATCGATGTCAACTGGCATATGACCCGCGCCCAGTGGATCCTCAACGGCGAACTGCCGCTGCTCTACAGTACGCACAGCCCGCTCAACGAGACGACTATGCCGACTGCCGAGTGGGGCGCGAATCGCCCGGTGATCCCCTACTCGCCATGGTTTCATATGCTGGCTACGAGCTTTGCCTTTGTCCCTTTTATGTCCATGGACATGGCGGCAAACCTGACCAGCCTGGTGCTTGACAGTACACGGATTGTGCTGATCGCCGTGATCGCCATGCATGCCGGGCTCAGCCGGCGCGGCGCACTGCTGGCCGGCATCACCTATGCCGTGCTACCAGTAGCCTTTCTGCTGCACGCCTGGGGCAACCTGCCTACTGCCTTCGGCCTCTGGCTCACCCTGGTCTGCAATACGATCATCCTTTGCTGCTATGAACGCCTGCACGAGCGGCGCGTGATGATCACCCTCTCGGTGCTCATTCTGGCCACCTTGCTGATCTACACGGTGACCGGCGTCTTTATGGGCTTCTTCCTGGTGCTGCTGACAGCCCTGGTCTGGCTGAATGGGCTACGTGGTGGAGCCTGGGCCGCCTTGCGAGCGCCCCTCGGGGCGCTCTGGATCGCCGCCGGGGTGGCGATCGGCATGGCCCTGCTGATCTACTATGGTCAGTACCTCCCGCCGATCATCGCCCAGACCGTGCCCTACCTGGGCACGGTCTTTACCCAGGGCCCGGAGAGTGTCGGGGTTGAGCGGCCACCCTTCGGCCAGTACCTCTGGTCGTTCGTCCCGCACCTCGATTACCGCATCTGGCCGGGTGATTATCTCTACTACGGCCTGGCGATCCCCTTGATCTTCACCCTGCCGGGCTATGTTGCGCTACGCCGCCTCCCATGGCCCTGGCTGGTCTTTAGCGCCTGGGGCAGCGTGGCCCTGCTCTTTATGCTGGCCGGTTACCGGATCTCGATGGTTGACAAACAACTCTTCTACTTGCTGCCGGTGATCTGTGTCTGCTGGGCAATCTATGCCGAGCGCATCTGGGCAGGTTGGATCTGGGGACGCTGGCTGGTAATCGCCGTGCTGCTCTACAGTCTCTACGCGGCCATCGACCAGTGGATTCTACGGATCATCACGTCACCGGTAGCGGGGTAGGCCGATGTTGCCTGAACAGAGCCTCACCCACGATCCACCGCACCAAGTTGGCCTGAAAGCACGACTGACGCCGCCATGGGCGCTTGCACTGTTGATGACCTTGACGGCTCTGACCCTGAGTATCGCCGGGGCCTACAAGTATAGCTACTGGGGCCACGGCTTCGACATGGTAGACTTTCACATGCCGATCTGGGGCACACTTCAGGGTCGTTTTCTACTTGTTTCGCGCTACAACTTCACCGACACCTTTATGGGGCTGGATGTGGCCCTGGGTTTCCTGCCAGCTATCCCCTTCTACGCCCTGCTGCCCTCGGCTTACACCCTGGTGGTACTCCAGGCCCTGCTGCTGGTCTCGGCGGCCCTGCCGGTCTACCTGATCGCCCGCGACCGGCTGGGCGATGGCTGGGGCGGCGTAGCAGGGGCGGCACTCTACCTCTTCTACCCAACAACCCAGTTTATGGGCATGGCGGCACCCTTTCAACCACGCATCCCTGGCATGGTGGCCCTCTTCTGGGCCTTTCTGATGCTTGAGCGGCGTAAGCTGGGGCCGTACCTGCTTTTGCTCGCCCTGGCAATGGTAACCCGCACCGACGCAGCCCTGGTGGTGGTCGCCTTCGGGCTGTACGCCGCTCTGCGCCGGCGGCCCTGGTTCTACAGCCTGCTGCCGATCCTGGTTGGACTTAGCTATTTCTATGTGGCCATCACCTATATCACGCCCCTCTTCTACAGCGCAAACTTTACGCCACAACGGGTTGATCTACCTTTCGACCTGAAGCGTGACTATAATGCCATGTGGCCGTGTGGCGTCAGCCCACAGGCATGCTACTACCTGCATCTAGGGGGAGGCATCCCCAACATCATTAAAAACATCCTGACCCACCCGGTTGAGATCTTCTTCTTTGTCTTTCAGCCAGCCAAGCTTGAGTACCTCTTGCTCCTCTTCGGTGGCTTGCTCTTCCTCCCGCTGTTTGCCCCACGCGAACTACTCCTGGCAGCACCGATCCTGGCGATCAACCTGCTCTCCAACCGTGTCTACCAGTATGTGATCACGGAGCAGTACCAGATTCTGGTCATTCCGGGAATGTTGATCGCGGCAATCTACGGAGCGGCATGGCTGATCGAACAGCTTGAGCGACGAAGAGCGAACCAGGTAGGTAGTATGCAGCGGGCAGGTTGGCGCATCCCGGCCTACTTTGGGGCGGTCGGGCTGGTGCTGTTGCTGAACATCCCATTGAAAAACCCGGTCGTCTCGGCCCTCCGCAACCCGGAGCGACCAGAGCGCGTGGCGATAATGGAGCGTATGCGGGTAGCGATTCCGCCGGAGGCGGCGGTGGCCGCAACCTCGTTCCAGGCACCACACCTGTTACCACGCATGAAGTTGTACTACATCCCCGGCGGTAAGATGCACCACCAGCCTGAAGAGGCCGATTACGCGATGATCGACGCCCGTGCCGCCGGACTGCGTGCCGAGGCCACCCAGGGCAACGACATCCTGGGGCGGTTACTGGCCGACCCACAATGGGAACTTGTCGATCAAGAAGATGATCTTTTCCTGTTAAGAAAGAAATAGATACCTGGTACCACAAACGGCAGGCGGCAAACGCTGGCTCGGCGTGGCGTGGTATAATCAGGTGTACTATTGCGATGAAGGAGTCCTATGCCCTTTGGTGCGCATATGTCGATCGCAGGCGGGCTTGCCAAAGCCTTTGCGCGTGGCCAGCAGGTCGGCTGCGCGACGATGCAGATCTTCAGCAAAAATGAGCGCCAATGGCAGGCCAAACCCTTGAGTGACGAAGCGATTGCCGACTTTCGTGTTGAGCAGGTGCGCACAGGGATTGGCCCGGTGATCGTGCATGACTCATACCTGATCAACCTGGCGGCACCTGCCAACGAGCTGTGGGAAAAGTCGATCGGCGCCTTTACCGACGAGCTTGAACGCTGCGCGGCCCTGGCTATCCCCTACCTGGTCACCCACCCTGGCGCACACACCGGCAGCGGCGAAGAGGTTGGCCTGACGCGCGAGGCTGAAGCGCTCAAGCGGATCTTTGGTGAGGGCGTCGGTGGTACGACAATGGTGCTGCTGGAAACTACCGCTGGCCAGGGCAGCAGCCTTGGCTACCGTTTCGAGCACCTGGCGCGCCTGTTTGAACTTGTGCCCTACCCGGATCGCCTGGGCGTATGTGTAGACAGTTGCCACATCTTTGCAGCCGGCTACGACATCCGCACCGCCGAGAGCTATGCTGCCACTTTCGCAGAGTTTGAACGACTCATTGGCCTGAACAGAGTCAAATGTCTCCATCTGAACGATTCACAGAAGGGCCTGGGTAGCCGGGTTGACCGTCATGCCCATATCGGTCAGGGAGCCCTTGGCCTTGAGGCTTTTCGCCTGCTGGTGAACGATCCACACTTCAGCGACCTGCCCAAGATTATCGAGACCCCCAAAGGTGAGGCGATGACCGAAGACGTCGAAAATCTCACCCTTTTGCAGTCACTGGTTGTCCCACACGGGGCCTGATCCGCCCGCTCGACCCGTCTGTCATTGTTGCAGGAGCACAGGTATGTTACGCAAGCTCTTCTGGCTCAGCACGCTCATCGCGGGCGGTTATCTCGCCTGGCGCTGGGTGCGTGGACAGAACGAGGCGTCCGGTACGCCTTCCTTCGCCCAGCCCGCTTCCTTCACCCCGCCGCCATCCGCCGCCAATGCACCTCGTACGCCCATCAGCAAGACCTCATCGGCTGCGTCAAAAGGCACCGGCAGCACATCCGCACCACGCCGGATCGCTACCCGCGTCTATCGTGGGGCACCGCCACCCTTACCGGTACATAGCCCGTCCGCAGACGCATCGGCACCTGAGGCTAAGATTGAGCTCGCCCCTGAACTTACGCCCATTGTCGAAGCTGCCCCTGAGCCGGTCGTCGAGCTCGCCCCTGAGCCCGTTGTCGAGGCCGAGGCCGAGCCGGTCGCCGAGCCCGCCCCTGAGCCAGTTGTCGAGGCCGAGGCCGAGCCGGTCGCCGAGGCCGCCCCTGAGCCAGTTGTCGAGGCCGAGGCCGAGCCGGTCGCCGAGCCCGAGCCGGTCGCCGAGCCCGCCCCTGAGCCAGTTGTCGAGGCCGAGGCCGCCCCTGAGCCAGTTGTCGAGACCGAGCCCGCCCCTGAGCCAGTTGTCGAGGCCGAGCCTCAGGCTAAAGCGGATCGGATCAACCTCAACACTGCCGACGAGACAGCCCTGGCTGCACTACCGGGCATTCAACCCTCACTGGCCCGCAGGATCGTGGCCTACCGCGAGCAGCATGGCCCATTCGGTAGCATTGAGGATCTGCTGAATGTCACTGGTCTGAAGCAACAGCAGCTTAACAAGTTCCGTGACCGGGTCACGATCTGAGCGGACAGAACTTCTGGGCGGATAGC
The DNA here is from genome assembly GCA_964592425.1 of uncultured Chloroflexaceae bacterium. Classification (GTDB taxonomy): domain Bacteria; phylum Chloroflexota; class Chloroflexia; order Chloroflexales; family Chloroflexaceae; genus Viridilinea. The sequence goes on along the minus strand of CAZQCG010000007.1, from coordinate 133,362 downwards.
GTGTTTGTTGGGATGGGCTGGGTAGCCCGCAACGAAAGCCTCTCTCCCGCAGAGCGGGGGAGAGGCTTTCGTTGCTACGCCCGCCCAAAGGGGGTTACTGCCGCACCCGCCCTCACCCCCCAACCCCCTCTCCCAGAACGGGAGAGGGAGAGCCGGAAGGCGTCCTGACGCGGATTCTCCCCTCTCCCCTGGTGGGAGAGGGGCCGGGGGTGAGGGGGTAAAGGCCGGTCGCGAGCGGCTTATCTGAAAGATATTGGGGCTAGATCAGCAGGCGCTGCTCATCATCAAGCAGACCACCGCCACGCGAGTTGCGCAACTTCCAAAGCAGCCCACCCAGGTGTTGGCCAAAACGTTCGATATAGCGCTGGCGATCACGCCCCTGATCATACATCTGCCGGGCGCGCTCGCGTAGGCGCAACTCACTCTCGCCTGAGCCAACACTGGCGGCATAGGGTGGGATCACCGTAAAGCGCACATCATTGAGATTGAAGGTGGCGGCCACATCGATCAGCTGTGGGGCTGACTCGTAGGGAGGCTCGAGCTTGACATCGGCACGTACGAAGATGCCATGCTTACGGGCAATGGCCACAGCCTGGCGTACCGTCGCACGGGTTGCCTGTGACTCAAAAACGCTGGCGACATCGATCTGGAAGCAGAGGCTCTCACAGCCGGAGTTAGCAATCCGCACAGCGAGATCGGCATCAAGCCGTCCATAGTTGGCCACCAATGCCTCCCACCTGATACCGAGGTCGGCTTCAGCCAGGCGCGTTACCAGGTCGATCAGCCAGGCGCGGTCGATCGTCAACGGTACTTCGCTGATCAGGAAGTGGCGCAGGCCAAACTCATGCGAAATACTGCGCAACTCAGCAACAATGCGAACTGGCTCACGTAGCGCAAAGCCACCATCGCGCTGAAGCGCACCAACAAGCAGAGTCGTCTGGAGCTGACCGCCAATAGCGCGCAGATCATAGCTTTCGAGGGCCAGCAGGTGGCGTGCTGGAAAGGGCAGTTGATCGATCGTGGTTGCCGACGCGTGGGATGGGTGAAGACCGTACTCCCGATCAAACCAGGCCTGAACATTTCTTGTGGCATCAAGGGCATCAACGCCCGTACGGCTCATCAAGACCGTCATCACGCGGCTCTGGTACAAAGGACGTAAGGCTTCAACCGCCGAGGCGATCGCTTCACTCTCTTCACCGGCAAGCACAATCACCTGGGGGCGAAAGGAGAGCAACTGCGGCACAATCTCTTCTATATCGGCATGCGGCTTCAGGCCAAGATCGTAGATACGCACGATCGTATGCCGCTGCTCCAGCAGTGAAGCAACATAAGCCAGACTTAGAGGAGGATAGAGTGGCTCACCCGGCGTAGGCAGGGCAATCAGTGCAATATTCATATGGGCGCCTCACGACTGAGCACTCAGTGGAGTCATGCAGAGTATAACATGTGTTAGGGGGGGGTTAAAATAACATCCCTATGAACAAATATCCTGTCTGGATGACAGGCAGGGCAAGCGCAAAAGCTTGCACTGGCAGGCATATAACAATCCTATCGGGGGTGTGCTTCAGCCAGCTTGAAACCTGAGTGCTGCGCCACGATCGAGCGTTGCTTAAGCGCAACGCCCCCGCTCAGAGTTCAGCTAATTGTCCGGCCTTGCAACTCCTGGTGATCGATCAGCGGGAGGGTAAAGTAGAAACTACTGCCCTTCCCTTCTTCACTCTCAACCCAGATCCTGCCATGGTGACCTTCAACGATCTGCTGACAGATCGCCAATCCAAGACCCAGATGGACGCCATGCTCCGAATTTTTGTTTCCAAGCCCATAGAAGCGGCTAAAAATTTTCTGTTGTTGATCCTGAGGGATTCCGGTACCAGTATCACGCACTTCAACCCGAATCTCATACTCATTGAAAGTAGCGCTTACATGGATTGAGCCAGGGCCTGGAGTCGCCTTCATTGCATTCTCGATCAAGTTGGTCAACACCTGGTCAATGCGATCTTTATCGATCAGCAATGCGGGTAGATCGTCATGTACGCTGGCATCAAGGGTAAGGTTAAAGTGTTTTGCCTGCAGCTGTAAGCGGGTGATGATGTTCGCGATCAGATCAGGCAAGCTAGCCCGCTGATGGTGCAGACGCAGCTGTATACGGCCAGACTCAGAGCGGTTGAACTCCAACAGTTCGTTGATGCGACTCTTGAGGGTCTCGGCGCGCTCATCAACTGTCTCAAGGAAATCGCGCTGTCGTTCATTGAGTGGGCCAACCTTCTCCTGCAGCAAGACCTTGAGAAAACCATTGAGCGTATTAAGCGGATTACGCAGTTCGTGCGAGACCATCGAGATAAACTCGGTGCGTTGCTGCTCAAGCGCCTTCTGACCAGTAATATCGTGCAGGACGAAGGCAATCGGGCTATCAGTCTTACTCTCGGCAACATGGACGAGTGAGGCATAGACCTGATAGTGACGAGCATGTTCAGCTTCACCATCGTCCAGTTCACAGCTGAGGGCAACACTCTGGCCCGTCCGCAGCTCACGGTTAAGCTCAACCAGCGAGGCATACAGCTGTCCACTACTGTTCTGTTGCAACAGCCGATTAGCCATCGGGTTGGCCATAATCAGCGCCCCATAGCTATCGAGCACCATCAGGCCATCACCAATATCACGCAGAACCGCCTCGAGCAACAAACCCTGGCGCACCAATTGTGAGTGCAGTTCAGCATTATGGATCGCCACGCTAGCCTGGATGCTAAAGGCGCTGAGGTAGCGTACCTCTGCCGAGGTGAAGAGTGAGTTACGGGTACTGACAACACTCAGTGCGCCAAGCACCTGCTGGTGACGATCGAAGAGGGGCACACTGAGTGCCGCATTGATACCGAGTTGCTGCAAGCCATGCCATTGAGACTCATGGCGGGTATCACTGATAAGCAAGGGGGCCTGGCTTGCGCAGACATAGCGCACCAGATCGGTGGCCCAGGCGGTATCTGCCGCAAAGGCTTTATCCTCACTCAGGGTACGGTGATCAATATGCTCATCACACAAGCGGCTAAGGACAACGGCACTAGCCGAGACTGGCCCCAACATCTGCAGCATACTGTCAAGGATCTGGCTGAGCACTTCATCGAGGCTGAGTGAACCACTGATTGCCCGCAGGCTTTCTTCAAGGGCCTGCTGACGCCGAACACGCGTACGCAGATCACTATTAATACTCTCAAGCTCAGCAACGCGGGCCGCATGCTGGCTCTGCATCTGTTCAAGTTGCCGACTGACGGTCGATGCCATCGCTATGCGGCGCCTGGCCAGTTCAAAGACCAGAACCAGAATGACAATACTGCTAATCAGCAAACCCCAGAAGATCAGGTCATTGTTGCCACCTGCCGTCCAAACTTGATCATAAATATACACGGAGAAGGGATAAAGCGTAGCAAGTAACAAGGGGGCAAAGAGCATCCAGATTGTGTCGCGCCAGAAACAGAGTGCCTTCAACAACAAGATGGCATAGATTGGCAAGATCATCAGCCTTAAAGAGCCCGCGACAAGCAGCATATACAAAACAAGGATTATGTCACTAACAATGGAAGTGTGGAGCAACCAAAACTGAGCGGCTGGCTTGCCGGTACGACGAGCCTGGTACAGAAAGAGCAGCACACCCAGGTTGAAGAGTGCATAGCCAACCAGACCGAATAGAGTTACTGAATTAAGCGACATGCGTACAAACCGCCAGGCCAGTACGAGTAGCGAAAGGGGGAAACAGGCCCACAAGCCATCAAGTGGGTCTAACTGGAGTCAATATGCGGCATGCCGCAAGCTAGCCCGTCTGAGACAAAAGTCGCTGAGAAGGTTGAAGGGCCGGATGGCCCCTCTCCTGCATGACGACTTTGTCTACAGGCAACAGCCGGAATTGAGCTTATCCCGGATCACTTACGGCTCGAACTTGTAACCCAGGTTGCGCATCGTGATCACATGGACGGGATGTTCAGGATCTTTCTCGATCTTCGTGCGCAGGCGTCGGACATAAACGGCAACCAGATTACTTTCACCTTCGTAGTCGTAGCCCCAGACTTTGCTCAAGATCTGACTAATATTCAGAATACGTCCGGAGTTCTTCATCAGGTAGTAGAGCAACCGGAATTCGAGCGGGGTCAACTCAGCGGTGCGTCCATCGGCGAAGAGCACTTTGTGTTCAACCGGTTCAAGGGTGATCTCGCCCTGACTTAGCCGCGACGAAGGGTTGAGCATATCACTGTTGCGGCGGCGCAGTACCGCTTCCACTCGAGCGAGCAACTCTGACGGCTCAAAGGGTTTGATGAGGTAATCATCACCACCGATCTGGAGCCCCATCACCCGATCTTGCAATTGCGACCGGCCCGAGAGGAAGATAATCGGCACATCAGAATTACGCCGGATCTGCCGACAGATCTCAAAGCCACTCAGCTTAGGCATCATGACGTCAAGTAGAATCAAATCAGGATTAGCTTGATCAACTGCCTGGAGAATAGCCTGCGCATCATAGGCTTTGGTTACACGATAGCCAGCATCTTCAAGCACAAACGAGGTCATCTTCACGCTTGGAATATCGTCGTCGGCGACTAGAATATGCATACTCACAACTCCTTACCGGCGTCCACTAGCGGGCTGGCGCACCTCCCGTACGAGGCGAGTGTCGGCGGTTGGACAGAGTTCGCCACACTAGAGATCATCAGGAACGACACGCCCGGCACAGGTGGGGCGAGGATTGAATAGTGAGCGTGGTCACGTACTTCAGCCGATCCCAGCGATGCCTAATAGCCGAATCGAGACAATGGCTGACATGCAAACATAGGGCGCTTGAAGTCTTGCGCCGATAGATCTTCGGTGATGTAATTGTACGCCATCATCTTACCAGAAAGTTACATAGAATGCTACACGTAGTGGTGTTCTCAGGTAAGGTCGTAGGCCTTGCCCAGCACCAGGCACCAGCAGCGCCAATGACCGGCCACATAGATCAGTCAGGACGGGGATCACGAGAGGTCTTACCGCAGGTCGCTCCAGGTAATCGGCGGTGTGATCGCTCTACCACAACTCTTACACTCATCGGGGACAGCATGATCAGCCGTGTGCTAAAATACCCACAGTTGTCGGCGATCCGGCACGATTACCGGCATCAGCGGCCCGCAAGTTGTGCCAAATTGTCACCGAACCCAAAGGGCCGATTCTGAAAGAGGCATCCCGATGAGACTTGAGCGATTTACCGAAAAGGCACAGGACGCATTTCAAAACGCGCAAGAGATCATGCAGGATCAACATCACACCCAGCTAGATGTCGAACACGTCTTTCTGGCGATGTTGCGCCAGAAAGACGGTCTGGCAGCTCGCGCCCTGGTACGCCTGGGGCTGGACACCGACATGATCTGTCAGCGCGTTGAGCGCGAACTGGAGAAATCGCCCAAGGTCTACGGGCAATACGGCTTCGGCAACCAGGTCTATGTGACGCCGCGCACGCAGCGGCTGGTCAAACGGGCCGAGGAGGAGGCGAACCGGCTTGGCGACCAGTATGTCGGTATCGATCACCTGCTGATTGCCCTGAGCGGCGAGCGCGAAGGGGCTTCGGCACGTATCCTCAATAGCTTTAGCATCGACCAGGAACGCATCTACCAGGCACTGATGGAGATCCGTGGCTCACAACGCTCGGACGATCCTGGGGCCGAGAGTCGCTACGAGATCCTGGAGAAGTATTCCATCGACCTGACTCAGATGGCCCGCGCCGGGCAACTTGATCCGGTCATCGGGCGGGATGCGGAGATCACGCGTGTCATCCGCATCCTGTCACGGCGTACCAAGAACAACCCGGTGCTGGTGGGCGAGACAGGCGTGGGCAAGACGGCCGTTGCCGAGGGGCTGGCCCATCGATTAGTCTCGGGTGATGTGCCACCAACCCTGCGTGACCGCAAATTACTGGCGCTTGACCTGGCGGGTATGGTTGCTGGATCAAAGTTCCGCGGCGAGTTCGAGGAGCGCCTCAAGGCAGTGATGGAGGAGGTGCGCAGCGCCAAGGGCAAGGTCATCCTCTTTATTGATGAACTGCACACAGTGGTCGGTGCTGGCGCAGCTGCTGGCAGCATCGACGCGAGCAACATGCTCAAGCCGTCCCTCAGCCGAGGGGAGATCCAGGTAGTCGGCGCAACGACGATCGATGAGTACCGCAAGCATATCGAGAAGGATGCGGCCCTTGAGCGCCGCTTCAGCCCGGTCTTTGTCGAGGAGCCTGACATCGAGACGACGGTGGAGATGCTCCGTGGCTTGCGGAAACACTATGAAGAGCATCACCAGTTGACGATCAGCGATAAGGCGCTGACGGCGGCAGCCCATCTCTCCAGCCGCTACATCAACGACCGCTTCCTACCCGACAAGGCAATCGACCTGATCGACGAGGCCAGCGCCAAGTTGCGGATCGACATCTTTGCTATGCCTCCGGCCTTGAAAACGAAAGAAGCCGCACTGCGCCAGCTGCAGGCCGAAGAGGAAGAGGCGGGAGCCCGCCGCGAGTACGAACGGGCGGCAACGCTGCGGGCGACCTTCCTGGCTCTGCAGACCGAGTTTGAAGCTGAGCGAACGGCCTGGCTCACCTCGGCCAACCTTGACGAAGTGGTTGACGATGAGGATGTTGCCCAGATCGTCTCGAGTTGGACGGGCGTACCAGTCAGTCGTATGCTCGAGACTGAGCGCGAGAAGCTGGTGCATATGGAAGAGCGCCTGCACGAGCGGGTGATCGGCCAGCACGAGGCGATCGTCGCGCTCTCCGATGCCATCCGCCGGGCGCGGAGTGGGCTGCGCGACCCGCGTCGCCCGATCGGTAGTTTTATCTTCGTCGGCCCAACCGGGGTAGGCAAGACAGAGTTGGCCAAGGCCCTGGCCGAGTTCATGTTCGACAGTGAAGAGGCAATGACACGAGTCGATATGAGCGAGTTCCAGGAGCGCCATACGGTCAGCCGTTTGATTGGCGCACCACCCGGCTATGTCGGCTATGATGAGGGGGGCCAGCTCACTGAAAACATCCGCCGACGCCCCTACCAGGTAGTGCTCTTCGACGAGATCGAGAAGGCCCATCCCGATGTCTTCAATGCCCTGTTGCAGGTGCTTGACGATGGACGCCTGACTGATGGTCAGGGACGCACGGTTGACTTTCGCAACTGTGTAATCATTATGACAAGTAATGCCGGCACCGAGCACCTGCAGGGTGGCGGGATCGGCTTTGCCGCCCCTGGGAAGAGTCAGCGTACACCGGATCTGCGCGAAGCGCGCAAGAAGGTTGATGATGCGCTTAAACAGGCCTTTCGCCCCGAGTTCCTCAACCGTATTGACGAGATCGTGCTCTTCCATCCGCTGAGTATGGAAGATCTGACCCAGATCATCGACCTGCAGGTGGCCGAACTGGTGGGCCGGCTGCGTGAACAGAAGATCAGCCTGAGCCTGACCCAGACCGCCAAAGAGTTTCTGGTCGTCGAGGGCTTCAACCCGGTCTATGGCGCACGCCCGCTACGCCGGACAGTGCAACGGCTGATCGAGACACCGATCTCTCGCGAATTACTACGGGGCATCTTTAGCGAAGGCGACTTGATCGAGGTTGATCTGGAACAGAACCAGCTGGTCTTCCATCGCAGTGATGTGCTGGCGATCGAGCGCAAACATCCGGCTGAGCCACTGGGCGCGTGAGCCAAGATAACAGTCTCCTCAACTAGATAACACTTTGCTCAACCCTGAGCACGTACCGGGCAGCGCTGATAAGTGGTGCCCGGTCTGAATTCGTGATGCTGATGAGCAACTACGCTGAGTAACAGATGCTGCGCCAGGCAGCGGTGGGCATAAGGCGTTGCGAGGCATATGACAGCGAGTATCTTGTGGTGTATGCTAGAGGTGGGTAACGAAGATCACGCTCCTATCTGGCTAGATAATATCGGCAGGATGAGTTGAGGATCACTCGATTTTGTTGACAGCGTCCCTCTATTGCAATGCTTTTCAAGGTGATAACGTGAGGATTGCCATCGGTCAGCAGAGCTCAACATCGACAAACTCCCGCAATCGGGCCGCACGCCTGCGCGATGCCCTCACGAATTATGGTGCCTTTCTGGCGGCGGCGCGGCGGAGTGACCCGCTACCAACCCTGCGTGACCTGGCATGCGACTGGCTGCGCGCCGAACAGGTCGAGATCTTCGTGCCAGCAGGGCTTGAGGCGCTGAGTAGCGATGACCCGACCAGGCTGTCCGGGCCAGTGCTGATCGGGCGACGCACGGTAGGACGGATCGAAGCGCAGGGCAGCCGGCCGTTTGACGAGGATGATCGGGCCATTCTGGTTGCCCTCGGCCATATGGTCGGTGCGGCCCTTGAGTATGCGGCCCTCCAGAGTCAGCTTGATGAGCGTACAAACGAGGTACAGGCCCACACTGAGACGCTCGAACACCTGCTTGCGTTTGGGCGCGATGTCGTGCGTGGCTCACGCAACCCGCTGCATATGGCGCACCAGATCGCTTCACAGGTTCCGAGCATGGTCGGTGGTGAACGCGCTTCGGTGCTGCTCCTGCCGATTGAGGAACTCGACGACCCAATGCTCGTGCTGAGCAATGGCGTCGAGGTGAGCCCTGAACGGGCCCGCCAGGTTGCCGAGCATGGTCTGGCGGGCCTGGCCCTGCGTGAACGGGCACCGATGCTGATCGACGAGACTGATACCGACCGGCGCTGGCTTAGCCTGCGCCTGCGCCATCACGATGACCGCACGCGCTGCGCAATGGCAGTGCCTTTGCTCTGGGGCGAGCAGGTGATCGGGGCACTCACGGTGACGACCAGCCACAGTCGTCTCTTCAGTCCGACCCAGCTTGAACTGCTGGAACTGGTGGCCTGTCACGTCGCCCTGGCACTTGAACTGACCAACCTTGACACCCACCTGGCGGCCGCAGCGGCCGGTCTGGGGGCACTAGCAACCTACCTTGAGGCAGCAGTTGCAGCAGCCGAGGCGGGGGACGCTCAGGCACTGGAGCGGATGGCAACGGTTGTCACAACCCGGCTGCGTGAGGAGCAAGCGGCCTTGATGAGTCTGATCACGCCTTCCTGAGCCTACCGTGCTGCACGCAGTGGGAGGGGTTGGGGGGTAGGCTGAAGGCCCGCCCCTGAAGCCCCTCCCTTTTGTTATAATGGCACGACTGGGCCAGGATAGCCTGGGTCAAGCTGAGGAACATGCATGGCTACTGCGAGCGACGAGCCTGATGTGGCACTTATCCTCGAGCAACTCCGCACCGAGGTGCGTGTACTCCGGACAAATAGCGGTGAGGATGGTGAGGGCACGGCGCTGAGCGCGATTGAGCGAGAGTTGCACCGTTGCAGCGAGCAACTGGAGATCACGCGCGTGGTTAGCGCCCACTGGCCGCTCGAAGGCGGTACGCTCTACGAACGCGCATGGATTCTCGTGCATAAGGTGGTACGACGCGGCTTGCGCTGGTACATCCCACCGATTGTTGAGCAGCAGAACGCCTTTAACGATGTGGCTACCCGCACCATTCGTCTGCTGATCGAGGCCCACGCCGAACTGCGCGACCAGGTGGCCGAGTTCAAGCGCCGGCTGGATCAGGAGCCCTCCGCACCTACGTCCGTGCCCCCCGCCAGCGCGTTGACGGAGCCTACGGCTGCAGCTGATCTACCGACTGAGACGCTACAGCAGCAGGTTGAGCGGGCCGGACGCGCCGAGCCGCCTGCGGCGTTACCCGAGCTTGAGCTGCGCCCATTGCCAGCCCTGGTAAACGAACGAGCCACGGTCAGCGCCCACTGGGATCTCGCTGGCAATACACCGCTGACCGTTGCCCGCGCCTTGAGCCAGCGCAGCCTCCGCCAATATCTGCGCTGGATGGTCAACCCGATTGTTGAGCAGCAGAATGCCGCCAACGCCGCCCTTGCCACGAGCCTGCCACAGTTACTGGCCCTCGACGGCGAGCTGCGCGCCCGTGTCGCCGCCCTGCGCGCCCGCCGCCCACTCCGCTGAGGCCTCGCCTGAGCTCAACCACAGCTATGATCACCCTTGTCCTGCCCTGGTTCGGCCCTGATAGCGCCGGAGGTGCCGAGGCCCAGGCATGGGGCCTTGCCCACGCGATGCATGCCGCAGGCTTGCCGGTGCGCGTCTGGGCCAGTACCGGACGCGACTCCAGCCAGCCCGGTGCAGCAGGCCAGCCTGCCGGGACACAGCCCTACTACCCGCCCGGCCACACGCTGCTGGACGGTCTGGCGATCTGGCGCTTCCGGCCCACCCCCACCGGCCCCGATGGTCTACCCCAGAGTCTGGCCGATCACGAGCACTTGCGGGCAATCCTGGCCCGTTTCCCGCGTCACGAACGTGACCTGCTTGCCTCGCTGCTCAGCAGTGACGAACTCTACAGTGCACTTATCACCGAGCGGCAGAACCCGGACAACCGTTTTGTCTTCTTGCCCTACCCCTTCCCGACGACCTTCTGGGGTACCCTGCTGGCCCCTCAGCAAAGTGTGTTGCTGGCCTGTCTACACGACGAGCCCTACGCACGCTATCGTACCTATGGCTACATGTTCAACCAGGCTCGCGGGATGCTGGCCAACAGTCAACCTGAAGCCGTCCTGGCCCAGCAGCTCTACGGGCTGCCTGCCGAACGGATCTGTGTTACGGGCGAAGGGATTGACCTGACCGCCTGTGGTGATGGGGCACGTTTCCGGCGCACCTATGGCCTGGGGACAAGCCCGCTGCTACTCTATGCCGGGCGACGTGATGCGAGCAAGAATCTACCGTTGCTGCTGGCCTACCTGCGCGAATACTATGCCCGCCGTGGCCAAGGGGTACGCCTGGCTCTGATGGGGGCTGGCGCACTCAGCATGGAGAGCTGCGGCTACAGCCCGGCCCTGGATGAGTTAGTGCTTGACCTGGGCTTTCTGAGTGCCCAGGAGAAATATGACGCCTACGCCGCCGCCGACGTCTTTGTGCAGCCCTCGCTCCACGAGAGCTTCAGCATTGTGCTTATGGAGGCCTGGCTACAGGGATGCGCGGCCCTTGTCCATGGTGACTGTGCCGTGACTACCGACCATGCCCAGCGCAGCGGTGGCGGGCTGAATTTCCGCAATTTCGGTGAGTTTGCTGCAGCGCTCGATCGGCTGCTGGGCAACCCGGCCTTGCGCCGAACGCTTGGGGCACGCGGCAGGGCCTATGTACAGGCAAACTGCAACTGGGCGACGGTCGCACGCCAGACGGCAGCGTTTGTGCACGGGGAGTAAGCGCAGTATGGGTAGCAAGCGCATCGTGATCGGTGGGGCCCAGGTGCCCTTTGTTCGCGGCGGGGCCGAACAACTGGTGGAAGATCTGGCTACGGCGCTGCGTGAGCACGGCCACCTGGTCGAGGTGGTGGCCCTGCCATACCAGTGGCACCCGGTTGAGCGCACGATCGAGAGCGCCCTGGCCTGGCGTATGCTCGACTTCAGCCAGGCCAACGGGCAGCCGATAGACCTGCTAATCGGCACCAAGTTCCCCTCGTACATGGCACGCCACCCGCACAAGCTGGTCTGGCTGGTACACCAGCACCGCCAAAGCTATGACTGGTACGGCACCACGTTGAGTGACTTCAGCAATACACCCGAACATCGCCAGGTGCGTGATGCGATTATGCGCATGGATCGCCAGGCCCTGGGCGAATGCCAGGCCCGTTTTACAATCTCGCGGAATGTGAGTGCGCGGCTGCGTCGTTTTAACGGGCTGGACAGCCAGCCACTCTACCCACCAAGCCGCCATGCGGCCCGACTGTGGGCCGGGCGTTATGGCGACTACCTGCTTTCGGTGGCGCGGCTGGATCAGGCCAAGCGGCTTGACCTGCTGCTTGAAGCGGCGGCCCGCATGGAGCAGCCAGCAACATTGTTGCTGGCCGGGAGCGGCCCCGACCGTGAGCGCCTCGAACGCCTGGCGGCGCGGCTTGGCCTCGGCCAACGCGTGCGTTTCCTCGGCTTCGTCCCTGATGCCGAATTGATCGAACTCTACGCCGGGGCACGGGCGGTCTACTATGCGCCGGTGGACGAGGATTATGGCTTTACCACTGTCGAAGCCTTCGGCGCGGCGCGGCCCGTGGTTACCACCGACGATGCCGGTGGCGTGCTCGAGTTTGTCGAGCATGGCAAGAGCGGGCTGGTCTGCCCGCCTGACGCGAAAGCCCTCGCCAGTGCGCTAGACAGCCTGGCGGGCGATGCCAGGTTGGCCGAGCACCTGGGGCGAGCCGGGCCAGCACGGGTGGCAGCGATCAGCTGGGAGCGCGTGGTTGAGGCCCTACTTGGGGGGTAACTGCCCGCGCTCCCAGGCCAGAACCCTCTGCGCATCTCCGGGTATCTACTGGTTCGCCTTCTGGCGGGCTTCGCCCTTCAGCTCTTTCGCCTTGCCTTCCGCCTGCATCTGCTCGTTGCCGATCAGGCTGCCGACAGCGCCTCCGACCTTGCCATCGATCCTCTCGCCGATGCCTTTGACCTGTTCCTCCGTCTTCGCCACGGTCTGACGGGCCTGGCCTTCAACCTTCTCAACATGTCCTTCCGCCTGCATCTGCTCGTTGCCGATCAGATCACCAATGCTTTCCTTTACGGCCCCTTTGACTTCCTCAACCTTGCCCTTCGCACGCTCAGTTCCGTTATCCATAATCAGTTCCTCTCGTCTAATATGCACCTGCTGTTTGCAGGCACCGTATGATCGTTTACGCCATCGTATAGGCCAAACAGGGCTAACGAACAGTCCCGCGGCGAACCAGATTGGCGATTGCCAGCAGAATGATCGCCCCGACGAACGAGACCAGGAGCGCACCGAGGCTGAAGTCGCTTGTATTATCGACTTACGGCACACCACAGTGGTGTCACTTTAGACTAATGTATAAATCAGTTACGAACATTGTCTTAAGTATAATGCCGGAAGCGACATGCAGGTAGCAGGCAAACTGTGTATGCCAGGTCAGGATTACCCTGTCAGCACAGTATTCTGATCCTAGCCCCTCGGCTTGCCTTTGCCGCCCTTCTCCTGCTCCGGGGGTTGGGCAGGGCTTACCTCAGCGCGGTAGGCTTGCAACTCGGCAAGGCGCTCCTGGCCAATGCGGCCAAGGCGCTCCAGCCACTCGTCACGGTAGCCACGCAGCGTCTCGACAACGGTGCGGGCAATGGCATAGTTGCGGAACCACTTGCGGTCGGCAGGCACAATCTGCCAGGGCACATACGCCGTGCTGCACTGACTCAGAGCCTCCTCATAGGCGGCCATATAGTCAGACCAATACTGCCGCTCGCGCCAATCGCCCGCCGAGAGCTTCCAGGCTTTGGTGACATCCTGCTCACGTTCCTGTAAACGTTCAGCCTGCTCCTCCGGGCTGATATGGAGGAAGAACTTGAGCATGATCGTCCCATTCTGGATGAGCGTGCGCTCGAACTCGTTGATCTGGCGGTAACGTGCGCGCCAGACCGCTTCGGGCACAAGCTGGTGTACCCGCACGACCAGCACATCTTCATAGTGCGAGCGGTTAAAGATACCGATCATACCTTTGGCCGGGGCACGCAGATGGACACGCCAGAGAAAATCGTGGGCCAACTCCTCTTCGGTAGGCACCTTAAAGGAGGTGACATGGCTCCCGAGGGGTGAGACCTGGCTGAAGACCTTGCGCACCGTGCCGTCTTTGCCGCTGGTATCCATCCCTTGCAGAACGATGAGCAGACTGTGGGTGCCAGCCCCGAAGAGCAACTCCTGCAACTCGTCGATCTCCGTCGTCAACTGAGCAAACTCGGCCTCAGCTACAGCCCGTTCGAGGCCCGCAGCATAGCGCGGGTCGAACCGCTCAAGTTTGAGCGTACTGCCGGGCTCAACCTCAAAGGTGAGCTTTGCCATCGCAGGACTCCTGTGTATTCAGGGGTAAGGGCGGATCGCAGCAGCGCTTGCAGCGAACATCAGGACGGGCAGCATAGCACAACATGATCGTTGCTGCAAAGGCTTACTTCAAGCTATGTCTTAACCTATTCTTCATCAGCAGATAACGTTGGTAGCGTAGGATCAGTGCCTGTCGAAGCAGGCCGGTGCAACTGCCTGGCCACCGCCGAGGGTAGTGTGGCAATGAACGACGCTGAGCTGCTGAGTATCCTGAGCCGTGCGAATGCCGATGCTGTGAAGACCTTTTTGTCCGTGCTCAGGCCGACATACTTGCAACGAGCGAGCAAGGCTTGCGGCAGGCGGTAGCCCAGACATATGTGGATCTCGAGACCTTCTGAAGATAGCCACGGGAGAAGTGCCGTGCATACGCCTGTGATGAGCCTTTCCGAGTCGCATCAGCATGCTGCCTTCACGGCGATGCGTTGGGCACTCAGCTACCCCGGACGGCCCCAGCGCCTTTTGCTGGGAGGAGTCGAAGCGTTTGCCCTGCTAGGCGCGACCCTGATCGACCTGGAGACGAGCTATTTTACGCCTGATGTGACGCTGGGGGCACGGCTGGCCCGCACGGGTGGGCGAGCCCTACCACCTGAGCGTGCAGCCTACCAATTCTACCCTCAGCTTGATGAGGCCAGCCTGCATCGCCTGGCGGCAGCACCGATCGGCACCTACCTTGAACCGGATCTTGGTGCGACAATGCTCATCGGTTGCACCCTCGGCAGCGGCCTGAGTCTGAGCCTGACTGGGCCGGGCATCGCTGGCCAGATCAACCTACGGGTGGCCGGAATCCCCACGCAGTTCCTGGATCTACGGGCCGCGATCACCTATCCGCTTGGCTGGGATCTCCTGCTGATTGCCAACGATCAGGTGGTTGGGCTGCCACGCACCACGCTTGTGGAGGTGCATTGATGGCCTATGTGGCTGCCCGCGGTGGTGAAGCCGCGATCACCTATGCCGAACAATTGCACCAACTCCTGCACGCCCCCCTGAGCCGTGAAGCGATTGACCTGATCGAGGTCGAGGATGCCTTCTTTGATCCGATCCGCGAACTACGCTGATCGCCAGCAACCCGGCTCCGGTAACATAACGGGGCCGGGTTACGCTACCAGGGATAAAGGAGGCGTAAACGATGGCGCTACTTGAGGTTGAAGCTCTCACCAAGCGTTACGGTAACGAGACGCTGGCCCTGGATCAGATCAGTTTCACGGTGCAACCAGGCGAGTTTGTCGCCATTATCGGCCCGTCGGGTGCCGGAAAATCTACCCTCCTGCGATGCCTGAACCGGCTGGTGGAGATCTCCAGCGGTGATGTGCGCTTCGAGGGGGTCAGCATACCGGGCTTGCGTGGCGGTGCTCTGCGCCGCCACCGCACCCGGATTGGCATGATCTTCCAACACTACAACCTGGTCAACCGTCTGAGTGTGATCGAGAATGTGCTACATGGTCGACTCGGCTACAAAGGACTCATCCAGGGCGTCCTTGGCCTCTACAGCGAAGACGAGAAACGCGAGGCAGTGAGGTTTTTCTGAGTGGGGCTGCGCCCCTCGCGCTCCCCGCTATGGTGCCGAGCATAGCAAGTGACCCATCCGAGCTATACCGCTGGGTTGTTAAGATGCCCCGCCGCAGCGTCTTTGCTGGATAGCCTGGGGCTGGCAAGCGCTTCTCTACAGCTGGCTGCGCAAGAGCTTGGTGGGGGTGCTGAGAAAAGCGCGCACGTAGCGCCGGGTCGGTTCGGGGGCCTCGAACTGAGGCCAGTGCCCGGCGCCAGGCAACACCCGTAGCTCGGCAGCGGGCCATTGCTCAGCGATCATACTGGCGTCACGTAGAGGCACGGTATGGTCTTCCATGCCCCAGATCACCAGGGCAGGCGTCTTGATCTGCGCCAGATCCCCGTCGAGGCTGTGCATACGCATAGCTGTGAAGCACTCGGCACGGATGCGGCCCTGCCCAGGCTGGCGGGCATCAGTGCAGAAGCGGTGATAGTCGGCTTCCGAAATGTCGGTGCGGTCGGCGAAGGAGGCCGGGCGCATCAAACGGTCGGTCAGGCGCAGCATCGGTAGCTCCAGCCGGGCGAGGATGCTCCCGCCAAGCGGTGAGCGCTCGAACATCGTGAGGGTCGAGACAAAGCTATTGATCCAGAAAGAGAGCCGCCCGCTGACGGTCGGACAGATCAGGATCATCCGATCAAGCAGATCGGGATAACGCAGGGCCAGACTGAGGGCGATCATCCCGCCCATGGAGTGGCCGATCACGGGGATGGGCAGGCCGGGGCTGAGCTGGCTGATCAGTCCGGCCAGCAGGTCAACATAGGCATCAATCGTGGTACGCTGGGGCAAGGGTGGCGAAGCGCCGTAGCCCGGCAGATCCACCGCAATACAGCGATGGCGATCAGCCAGCGTGCTCATGAGCGGCGAGAGGGCGTACCATGAACTGGACCAGCCGTGAATCAAGAGCACGGGGCGCCCACGAGCCGTACCCTGCTCACGGGCAGCGATCTGCTGATTGTTGACAACAAAACTGGTGCGGGTGATGCCTGGGCGGGCGCGGGGCTGGCTGCTCTTGCCGCCACGTAGCTCAGGGACACGCTCCTGGATGGCGGCAAAGTAGGGTGAACTGGTGATCTCCTCGACCTCGCGCTGTTTCTTAACGTGGTCGATCTCGATTCTGAGGTTGCTGATCTCCTGACGAAGTTGCTCCTCACGGGTGTAGGCCGCGAGGGCAGCGGCAGCCAGAGCGCTGAGCGACTCGATCATCTGCACCGCCACCTCATCGAAGGCGATGATCTGCCCCTTCTCATTACGGGCATTGATCAGCTGCAAAACACCGATCACCCGCCCGAGGCCATCACGCAGGGGGATGTTCAAGACCGAAGTGGTGCGATACCCCGTCCCCAGATCGAACTCGCGCGTGCCGGAGAAATCGTAGTCCTCAGCATCGTAAGCATCGGCAATATTGATCGTCTTGCCGCTAATCGCCGCGTGGATCACCACATAGTTGAGCAGTGGCGCACCACTCTTCTCATCGTAGAGGCGCAGGGGTGGAAAGGGAATATCTGTGCCACTGGCCCCACCCATGGCAATGTCGAGTAGCGGGTTGCGCACGATCATGAAGCGCAAAATATCTTCCTCGGTGCGCAGATAGAGCGTCCCGCCCTCAGCACGGGTCAACTCCTGGGCCTTGAGGACAATCTTTTCCAACAGCAGGTTAAAATCTTTTTCGACACTGAGGGCCA
The DNA here is from genome assembly GCA_964592425.1 of uncultured Chloroflexaceae bacterium. Taxonomy (GTDB): domain Bacteria; phylum Chloroflexota; class Chloroflexia; order Chloroflexales; family Chloroflexaceae; genus Viridilinea. Next base: position 116,225 of record CAZQCG010000007.1, on the reverse strand, counting down.
CCCCAAGCGGAATGACCGCATTGAGCAGGTGATCGGCGCGGCGCTTCTCGTCCTCAATCCGCCGCACATAATTGACTTCAAGCTCGTGCAGGTGTTTCTTGAAGAGGCAGGCGCTGATGCGTGCCCGCAGCAGCACCAGGTCGAAAGGCTTCGGCACATAATCATCGGCACCCAGCTCAACCGCACGCACCACACTGCGCGTATTCTCCACCGGAGCCAGCACGATCACCGAGACATGCTCCAGGGTCGGCTCGGCACGAATCGCAGTGAGCACATCATAGCCGCTCAGGTCGTTCATCACGATATCGAGCAGCACCAAGTCGAAGGGTTGCGAGCGCAAGAGTTCGAGAGCCTCATGGCCGCCACTGGCATGAGCGGTGGTATAACCGAGGCGCTCAAGCTGACGATCCAGCAGATCGCGATTGGTCTGATTGTCATCAACAATCAAGACCTTACCCCCGGCTACGCTCGAAAGCCAAGCTTGCGCTCCCCCGGCGTTATCGCCTGTGGCAAGTGAGGTGGCCGCAGTACTGCCAGTACTGGCCGTCCCGGCGGCCAGATCGCTGAGATGGGCGGCTGCGCCGACAATCTTCAATAGCTCAGGGACATAGGCAGCCGGCCCATCGTACTCGGCGATGGTCGCCAGATGCTCACAGCGATGGATGATCTGGTGCAAGTGCGGCATCATCTGCGTATGTAGTTCGACCAACTCGGCCTTGCTCGACGGGCTTTCGTCAGCGCCGAAGCGGGCGCGAACCAGTTCCAACACCCGCTTGCTGATCGCCAGCACCCCGGCAAATGAGCCGAAGGGGCCTTCAGACTGAAAAGCAGGATCTTGCAGGAAGAGCTCACTGAAGTGGACGAGTTGGTTGGCTGCGGTGTGCAACTCATGCAACTGCTTCATATGATCGGAGGTCGGGGCCTCTACCGTCGGGCCAGGCTGATTGACCATAGCTATCTCATTCGCTAGAAGAAGCCGAATCGATGCAGGCTGCGCACTTCTTAAACGCGGCAGGCTGAGGCTTTTGCGGCGGGAGAGGGGTGGAGGTTAGGATGCATACGCACGGCCAGGCAGGGGCAAGTGGGCGGGCAGTAGCAGCAAGGCAACCCCAATCGCTGTCGTCAGCAGGGTGGCGAGCCAGAAGACAAAGCTCAGCGGCACAGCCGGGGTGAGTGGTGGGTGGTGCCCAAGGCCATAATCGACGAAGATCGACAAGAGGTACCAACTGATCACGGTGAGGCGCGCAGGCAGACTGAGCGGCCCGATGCGCAGCGCCAGCAGCAAACCCTCGCAGGTCAGGCCAAGATGGGTGACAAAGAGCATCAGTTCGAGTGGCCAGAATCCATCGACAAAGCCGACCTGGCTCCAATGGCGCAACCAGAAGCCGACCGTCCAGAGGCCGTACTTGAGACAGGCGAAGGCAGCGAAGGCGTTGAACCAACTCCACTGCCGCCCATAGTAGAGGCCGATCAGGGCCAGGCTGGCCCAGAAGGCAGCCAGGGGACAATCGGGGATGAAGAGCCAGGCCCAGGCTGGCGCGGCAGCAAGTTGCGGCCCGTACCAGATCCAGCCGCCCCAGACGACGCCAACTGCGTTAGCGAACATACAGGCCCAGAAGAGCAACGGGCGCTTGAGAATAACATTCAGGATTGTGTCAAGCAGAGTAAGGATCATCTTCTTGGATAAGTAGCGAGTTTAGGAACGCAGGGGGCGAATCGGCACACCGCCGACAAAGGCACCCGGAGCGACATCACGATTGACCAGGCTCATCGCCGAGACAACCGCACCAGCGCCAATCACGACGCCGGGCAGGATGGTCGAATTTGCACCGATAGTCACATCAGGCTCGATCCGCACCGGCCCGTGCCACCACGCGTGGCGGGTGACCTCGTGGCAAAGGATGGTCGAGTTATAGCCGATCACACAATCTTCGCCAAGGCTGATCGCTTCAGGGAAGAAGATGTCGAACATGACCATCAGGCCAATGGTGGCATGGGGGGCGACCTGCATACCGATCAGGCGATAGAGCGCATTTTTGAGCGGCAGGAAGGGCGTATAACGAGCCAGTTGAATAAGCGCCGCATTACGGGCAACGCGCCGATAGCCACCGGCAAGCTGGGGATAGTACCAGAGGGCGCTGCGGGGGCCTGGTACAGGGCTATGGCGCAGGCGGGCCTTACGCCCTACCACAGCAGCGTCCAACTCCAAGGGAGTTTGCGAAGCATCGACACCATCGAACATACACAAACGATCCTCTGCTACCCACGCAAGCTGAGCATACCAACCTGGCTTCTGGCCTGGCAGGCACGGCCTTGCGACGCAGCGCAAGCCAGAACGGTATGCAGTATGCCAAGGAGAACTAGTATAAGCTAGTATACCGCACAGCGGCACTCTTTTCAGCCTATAATGCCCGGAGGGGCTTTCAGGGATCGCGTTTTCAGCAACCAATCAGCAGAAGCTGCATAGTAAAGAAGGAAGAAGCGGGTGAAGATCTACACACGCACCGGCGACAGCGGCGAGACGGGGCTGTTTGGGGGTCAGCGGGTAGCCAAAGACGCCCTGCGGGTTCACGCCTACGGCACCACCGACGAATGTAACGCAGCCCTGGGGCTGGCACGCGCCAGTGGGCTCACTGCCGAACTTGACGCGCTACTGGCCGAGGTGCAGAACCAACTCTTTGTAGTGGGGGCAGACCTGGCGACCCCTGGCGAGAGTGTCCATATCCCGCGGATCGGGGCAGGGGAGGTGGCGCAGCTTGAGGCAGCCATCGACCAACTGGAAGGCGGGCTTGAGCCATTGCGCCAGTTTATCCTGCCCGGTGGCAGTCCTGGTGCCGCCTACCTACACCTCGCCCGCACCATCTGTCGCCGCGCCGAGCGCTGGGTAGTCAGTCTGGCCCAGGCCGAGCCGATCAGCCCGTTTGTTTTGATCTACCTCAACCGGCTCTCGGATCTGCTCTTTGTGGCCGCCCGCGCCGCCAACGCCCAGGCCAGCACCGCCGATGTGCCCTGGGCAAGCCCGCGCCAGAGCTAGTAACGAGCATCTTCAGCGCAATTCGATCAGCCCCCCAAGCACACATTGAGAGGGTGAGGGGCGTCCCTTCCGTCACGGCCAATTCCAACAGGGTATGTACGCACAGATGACCACCCCCAGGCTATCGATCCGTTTCCCCAGCTTGGGGAAGGTCTCGTCAAAGAGCAGCACTCGTTCCTCTCGTTCAATTGCGTCCTGATGCTCCGTCACCTACGTCGTCAGTTCGGCAGATATCAACAGAACACACCTTACACCCCCGGCTGATCTTCCTCTTCTGGCACATCGCGCGTAATACCTGGCACGATTTCGGGAATGAAGCTGACTTGCTCATAGATAGCTTGCAAGGCCAATGATCCCTGAATTGAGGTGATCGGAATAATCGCTTCAAGCCCAATAGCCTCAGAAAAAACCCATTCATTCTGTTCATGACGGACAAAGCGCTCGACATAGTGTTTGTCTTGTGCGATGAGAATGTATTCTTGCAGCGAGGTGATCGTGCGGTAATGCTGGAATTTCATACCCCGATCGTAGCGCTCCGTTGATGGCGATAAGATCTCGATAATGACGGTTGGATTGATTACGGTATCCCGCTTGACGGGATCCGTAAACTGGGACTGACCACACACAATGGTAAAATCAGGATAGGTATTCAGTCCCGTTTTGATGACTTTTACCCGCATGTCACTCGGATAGGCGCGGCACGAGCGCCCGCGGAGGTGGGTATGCAGGGCTGCGGCGATATTGAGGGCGATGATATTATGCTGCTCGCTTGCCCCCGCCATGGCATACACGGTGCCCGCATAATATTCATGCTTGATGGTACTGCGACGTTCTTGCGCAAGATACAGTTCTTCGGTCATGAACGGCTTTGGTTGCGCAGTCATACCTCTTCCTCCTGGCGATCCTGGGCAACGCTGTCGCAGGTCGTATCTTGAGTATCATAGCAAAGAATCACACCTAAAGCAAGTACATCTGTTTCGTTTCTTAGAAAGCGGTATGGTACGATAGTCGGCTAACGTTTTGCGTTACCTGCGTGTGGGCGGGCGTGGACTCACTTTGGGAGCAGGAAAAACTCGAAGCGAGAAAAATGCTTGAAAATGCCGCAGAATCCCACACGTCCGCTGCGAGCCATGTTGGGCGGCGTTTTGTTAGGGAAGCGGATCTTTTCGAGGATTTCGTGACCTGGATGTTTGTCACCATTGATGATCTCTGGCAGCAGATTGCCCCGTTGTATGCGCGTCCTGGGCCTGATCCCACAAGCTGTAGTGATAAGGATCAATCCAGCAGGATATTGTCGATCAGGCGTATCGGGCCAAGCCGTACAGCGAGGGAGAGCAAGGCCCCTTGCGGGCCAAGCTCTTCAAGTTCGCGCAGGGTAAGCGGATCGGCCACGCTGACATACTCAGGGATGACGAGGGGTTCTTCGGCCAGGATCTCGTGCATGATCCGGCGCAGCAACTCACCGTCGCGCTCACCGGCCGCGTAGCGCCGACTTGCTGCGCTGAGAGCGCGATAGAGCACGGGGGCCGCCGCACGCTGCGCAGGGCTCAGGTAGACATTACGGCTGCTGAGAGCCAGCCCATCGGGCTCACGCACCGTCGGTGCGACGACAATGCTGGTCGGCAGGTTCAGGTCACGCACCATCTGGCGCACCACAACGGTCTGCTGGGCGTCCTTCTGGCCGAAGTAGGCGCGGGTCGGCTGGATCAGATTGAGCAGCTTACAGACAACGGTGGCAACGCCACGGAAATGGGCCGGGCGTGCAGCGCCTTCAAGTACCTCGTCGGCAGCAGGGATGACCACGTAGGTGCCAAACCCGGGCGGGTAGATCTCCTCCACCGGCGGGCTAAAGACCAGGTCAACCCCGGCCTCTTCCAGCAGACGCAGATCGCGTTCGATATCACGCGGGTAGCGTGTAAAATCTTCGTGGGGGGCGAACTGGGTGGGATTGACGAAGATACTGACTGCGCTGGCCCCATTTTCCCGGCGTGCCAGTTCCACCAGGCTCAGGTGACCGGCGTGCAGATAGCCCATAGTCGGCACCAGGCCAAGCCGACCAAACTGCGACCGGGCCTGGCGCAGTGCATCAATGCTCGAAAGAACCTGCACGCGACTCCTCCCTCTGCTTCGCCAAATTTGCGCAGCGGGTCTTCTCGTTGGCAACACTGCTCTCGATCACTCCAGCTTCACACCGCACTAGTCGCCATACAGCTCAGGTATGCTGTTCAGCCTCAACCCGGGCGACGGCGGCCTGTAGGGCGGCCTCGTCCATCGTACTGCTCTGCTCGGCAGTCGGGAAGGCTCCGGCGCGTACATCAGCGGCATAGTTAGTCAGGGCTGCGCTGATCGTCTCGGCCAGGTTGGCATAGCGCCGGGTATGGCGCGGCTTGAAGTCGCTATAGAGGCCGAGCAGGTCGTGCCAGACCTGTACCTGGCCAGCGCAGAAGACCCCGGCTCCAATGCCGATGGTTGGGATACGCAGGCGGCTGGTGATCACCTGGGCAAGCGATGCCGGCACCAGTTCAAGCACAATCGCGAAGGCTCCGGCGGCCTCCAGAGCCAGGGCATCTTCGATCAACTGGCCAGCTTCGTCGGCCTGCTTGCCCTGAACCCGCCGCCCGATCTGGTACTCGGCCTGGGGCGTATAGCCAATATGACCCATAACCGGGATGCCGAGTTGAACCAGGTGGGCAACCGTTGGGGCCATTGTCACGCCCCCTTCGAGCTTGACGGCCTGCGCCCCCGCCTCCTGCATCATACGCGCAGCGCTCTGCACGGCCTGGGCGGGGCTGGTGTAGGTCAGAAAAGGCAGATCGCCAATCACCATGGCTTGCTGGCTACCACGCACCACTGCCTTAACATGGTGCAGCATCTCGTCAAGGCTAACCGGCACGGTCGAGCCATAGCCGAGCACCACCATCCCCAGCGAGTCGCCTACCAGGATCAGTGGTACGCCAGCCCGGTCAGCGATCTGGGCCGAGGTGTAATCGTAGGCGGTGATCATCGGGATTCGCTCGCCGCGATCCTTTAGCTTCTGGATGTCGCGGATGGTCGTGCGCATAAGATTCTCCTTCAGGGCCGCCCTGGGCTGGGCTCGCTCCCGAAGCATCAGTATAGATTACATTGGGAGTATTGTAGCATACTGATTTGACCGGGGCGGGACGCCACCTATGAGCATTGACCAGACCACGACCGCCCCTGGCCACCTCGACCGTGCGTAGATGGAGACATTTCTACAGGCGCTTGTACGGTACGGGTGTCCCCGCTTAACCGATTCTGTAAACCTGGGCAACGATGCGTAAAAAATAGCTCTCAAGCTCACGGGCCACATTCAGTTCGGCTGGCTCAAGCGGTAACTTGCCCAGTTCCTCGAAGAACCAGCGCACCATACTCACCTGATGTTCGTAGGTGACCCCGCGCATCGGGAGAACCCCGTAGGCCCATGTCAGTTCGTTATCGACCAGGCTTGGTAGCTCGAAGAGCAATACCGAGCGCACCAGTTCACCCAGCCGTTCCACCGAGACCTTGGAGAGACGCTGGATCGGTGAGATCGATCCCTCAAGGTACAATGAACGGGTCAGCTCAGGAAAGGCTTGCAGGAGCCGGCTGGCAACCCGCTCATAGAGCTGGGTTGGGGGTGTTCCGAGCCGGGCTGCCAGGCGCGCGGCTGCGGCAGTATCCATAGACAGAACCTCACTCATTCAGCTTTGCAGAACTCTTCCAGCAGATGGAGGGCATACAGCGATGCCACAAATTGACCGTGGGGAACACGCCGCAAGCCGCCGGGTTTCAACCCGTGCGGTGAGGCGGGTTTCTCGCTGGCTTTAGCCCTTGCGAATGGCATCTTGATGCGGTAAAATGTCATGATACAGTACATGTGTTCCGGGTGCATCCATGATCCGAACCCACATCCTGCCGTGCCGCTTGCCCCGTGCTGATGCCGATGCGCTCAACCGTGAGAGCGGTCAGATCTATACCGATGTACTCGTGTGGCACTACCGCATCTATCGGCGCACGGGCCGCTGGCTTTCGCCAAAGGCCGATGAGCGGCTGAACGACTCGTTTGGGCCAAGTACCCTCCACGCCCACAGTCGGGATGCCGCTCAACAGGGCTTTGCGAAGGCGTGCAAGACCGCGAAGGCGAACCGGGGGCGCGGGGCGAAGTATCCACATCGGAGGAAGTTCTACCGCACCACCGTGTGGAAAGCCACGGGGATCACACCGCAAGGCGACCGTCTGCGCCTCGCACGGGCGAAGGGGCTGGAACCGATCTTCGTGGCCCTGCCACCAGAACTGGCGTCCCTGCCGCCCGCAGCGTTTGTGGAAATGCGCCTGGTCTATGATCCGATCAGCAGGCGGCACCAGTGGCATCTGGTGGTCGACGACGGGCAGGCGGCCCCGGAGCCTCCAGGACCGGCGACTCTGGCGGCCGATTTGGGTGAAATCCACCCGGCAGCGGTCGCGGATGAACAGGGCGCGGTGGTCATCTTCACCGCCCGTGAACTGCGGGCGATCAACCAGTACCGCCACAAACGGCTTGCCAGCCTCCAGGCGGTGCTGGCCCGCAAACAGCAGGGGTCGCGCCGCTGGAAACGGCTGACCCGCCGCAAGACCGTTCTCCGCGCTCGGAACAAGCGGCAACGGCGGGATATCGAACACAAGGTCACACGAGCGATTGCCAATCACGCCAAGGCGCAGGGGGCGAAGCGGCTGGTGGTGGGGGATGTGCGCGACATCGGCAAGGGCAAGCGCCTCACCACCAACGCGCAGCAGAAGGTGAGCGGCTGGTCGCACGGCAAGCAAGTGGACTACCTCACGTACAAACTTGCCGCCTTCGGGATCGCGCTGGAACGCCAGAGCGAGGCGTATAGCTCCAAAACCTGTCCCTGCTGTGGGACACACAACAAACCCAACGGGCGGCACTACCGCTGCGCGTCGTGTGGGTTTGTCGGCCACCGCGATGCGGTAGGGGCCATCAATCAGGTGAGTAAGGCCGTGCATGGCTCGTATGGGCATGTGCCGCTGCGCTCCGTCATGTATCGGCGGCCCTTTCGCCGCCGTAGTTCCCCAGACGCGGGGCATGTAGCTCGCGAGTAATCGCGAGAAGCCGCAGGGCTTATGAACTTTAAAGAATGAGATCGGGGAGAAGCGCTCACCGTGGCGCTGAAGCGCTCGGCTAGAGGAAGCGAAGCCGGCCTGCGCCGACTCTACCCGTTTTAATTCTGAAAAACCATCAGCCCCTGCGGAGCGTCACGCTATACTATACCTTGTGCAGTTCCTTGCTGGCAAATTTGTCTGCCTGAGTAACTATTCACACTGCTCCTACGGAAACCCGCGTTTCTGTCACGCTGAGTATTAAATGGCCCGCACGCCAGTGGCGCCGGGACGACATCCGGGGATGTTATCAGGAGCGCAACGAAGCGTCCCGGCGAACTGACCGGCGTTCCCGACCGGGACGCTTCCCTAATTGGCACATGCTGGCGGGTCACCGTTCAGCAGCGCGTCAAGATCGAACTGCCCTGACGGGTGGGCACTCATGCTGGCGGGGAGATCCTCCAGCGCATAGCTGCGCAGGCCTTCGGGCGGCGGCTCGCGCCCGTAGATCGCCAGCATTCGCCCCGGCCCCACCGTCACCTCGGCGATCATGTGGTAGCCCGGCGGAAAGTAGACGGTCGTTTCGGCTTCGGCGATCAGGTAGTAGTCGGGCGCACCTTTGCACTGCTGTGCCAGCCCGCCCAGGTACCAGCCGACCAGCCAGCGGTTCTGGTTGCTATCGTAGCTGCCGCGTAGCACCCCGCGCCGGTAGAGTTCGGCGACGACCTGCCAGCCGTCGCGATGGGGAAAGCCGAAGTAGCCAGCTTCGGGCAGGCTCGTTTCGCCGGGTGGCCCCAGCCAGGCTGGTTGGGCTGCCGGGTAGCTGCGCTGGTATTCCGGCACCTGCTGCAGGTAGGCCAGGCGAGCGTAGGGCCAGCCAGCCAGGGGCCAGAGCAGCGTCAGGGCTGCGATCAGGCTGCCGCGACGGCCCAGCAGGCCCAGCTGTCGCCACCCCGTGCCGGTCGCCCAGGTGAGCAGTTGGGCGCTAGCGCTGCCGATCAGTAGCGCTGCCGGGAGATGCGCCGTGTAGAAATGGGTGCGTGGCTCGGCGATCAGGAAAGCCTGGGCAGCGAAGGCCACGCCGAACCAGATCACCACGGCACGCTGCGGCCCCTTCAGGCCCGGTGCCAGGGCAAGCACCCCAAGGGGCAAGCCGAAGGCCACCCCGGCCCAGCTTGCCCCGCTCGCTCCAACCAGCAGCTGTGGTGTGAGCCACTGACTCAACCCGGCGGCAAACAGTAGCAGCGCCGCTGCCAGGCCCAGCCAGCGGGGCTTAACGGCACTGATGAGCAGGCCGGCCAGGGTCGTTAGCATGCCTGCAGCCAGCAAGGGTGTCAGGTAAGGCCCGCTGTAAATCGCCAGGATGCGCAGGTAGAGGCCCAGGTTGTTAAAGGGCGGCCCCCCGCCATCACCCTCGCCCGCCCGCCCGGCCAGGTAACGGGCGGTCTGGGCAAAACTCTCTGCGCGCACATAGGGTAGATAGAAACTGGCCAGCAGCCCCGCCCCCAGAAGAACCGGCAGGGCCAGCCCGCGCATCCAGTCACCCAGGTGCCAGCCGCGCCGCCAGCCCCCGGCAAGCACCAGCCAGGCCAGGGCTGGCACGACCATGACGGCGTCGTAGTGAGCGAGCAGGCCGACCGCCAGCAGCACGGCTGCGACCGTCAGGTGTCGTTGCCCTCCTGGTGCGCCCTCGTAGAAACGTCGGCAGTTCCAGTAGGCCCCGGCCATCATCAGCATCACGATGCTCTGGTACTGCACAATACGCGCAAACGCAACGGCAAAACCGTCAACTGCCAGCATTGCCAGGGCGATCACTCCGGCCACCCGTATAGGATGTCGTGGGCTACCAGCCTCCTCATTGGTGAGGGCCAGGCTGGCGGCCAGCACGCCTAGACTGGCCAGGGCAAAAGGCAGCCGAGCGGCCCACATACTGACATGCCCGGCGACCGCCAGCACCAGCGCTGGCAAGAGCGCCTCGACGGGGCCTTTGGTGTGGCTCAGCAACAATCCGGCCTCGCCGCGCACCAGGCCCAGGGCCAGCAACATCGCCCGTGCCTCGTCGCCCTGGAACTCGGCGGAGCCAAGGAAGGCCAGGCGCAGCGCCAGCCCGACGAGCAAGGCCACACCGGCAACCGCTTGCCAGCCAGCCAGCGCCTGGCCCGCCTGCCCATAACGAAGCAGCCCGCTCAGCTGCTCACGCCACCCTGGCGCACGAGTCTGTGGTTGCGGGGCGTTCTCCGCTGATGAGGGCGTACTGGCGCTACGCACCCGGCAGCGACCAGGTAGCCATTGACGCAAACCAGGACTGGCCACGATCAGCAGCACCAGGCTCAGGCTGGTGTTCAGGAGCACCGGCAAGGGGCCAGGCAGGGCTCCAGGGAGGGCCGCGAGGCCCAGCATCAGCAACGCCGCTACGGCCAGTGCCCCGCAGATGCTCAGGAAGATCTGCGTTGCCAGCGCACGCTCCTCGGGGAAGAGCAGCCGGGCCGCCAAGGCCCCCGGCAAAAGGGTGATCAGCAAGGCTCCGACCTGGGTACGCTGCAGCAGCAGGCCAACGAGGATGGTAGCAAGGAGTAGAGGCCAGCTTGGGAGTATGCCAGGTAACGGGAGCTGTGAGCTAAAGCCAGGGCGTATACCTCGTAGCTGATCCCAGCCGATCAGCAGGAGGGTTGCCAGGCTCAACAGCCACCAGGGTGGGGCTGGCACAAACCAGGCAAAGCTCAGCGGTGCCTGCCAGGCCCACCAGGCCAGCCCACTGCCCACGGCGAGCAGGGGCAGCAGGGCCATCCAGGCAGCAGATCGCCTACGAACCATGTCCAGGGCGGCCAGGATCAGCCCGCCGAGCCAGGCCAGCCCGCCAGCTCGCGCCAGGAGGGGGCCCCATGGCGCCGCGCCCAGCGCACGCACGCTCAGCCAGTCGAGGCCTACGCCGAGGGGGCGCGGATCGCCCGGCCCGAAGCCCGGCGCGATCCGCAGTTCAAGTGGCTCAACCGCTAGCGCGACCGGCTCAGGCAGACGGTCGGGCGGCAGCAGCAGCCGGTAGACGCGCCAGCCCGGCCCCGGATCGATCCGACTCACGACGGCCCCATCACGCACAAGCTCCAGCCTACGAGGGCTGGCCGGTGCTGCGGGTGGCGGTTGCAGGCGCAGCTTCAGCGCCAGTGGGCCATCATAGGTTGCTGGGAGCAGCAGGCGTGCGCCGGGGGCGCTCCAGCGCATTGCCAGGCCCGCCTGCTGCTCAGAGTGATGAAAGGTCGCCAGGGCGTAGGCATCGCCGGCCGCGCCGACATCGATGGTGTAGGGCGCGGGCGAGCGTAGCGCCAGCAGCAATAAGATCAGGAGGGGCAGCGCAGCGAGGAGTGCGCTGCCCCGAAGCTGCTTCATGCCTCAATCACAAAGACCGGCACCGTACTCCCGCCACCAGCCGTCACATTCAGCAGGGTCACAGTCGAGAGGCGGCAGAGGCTCCCCGCGACCTGTGATCCAAAAAGGAAGGGATCGCTGTCAACCAGGCGCTCGCCGATCACCAACTGGCCGTCAACCAGAGCCGGGTAGGGCTCATAGGCGATCTGCACGCGCTCTTGCAGCACAAAGGGCGAATTGAGGGCAGCCTGCAGGGCGGCATCCCAACCTGCCTCATCACTTTCCCAGCCGATAGTAATACCCTTACCGCCATACTCATCGTTGGGTTTGAGCAGCAGACGCTCGCGGTTAGCACGGGCGAAGGCCAGCAGATCCACCTGCTCACCCTGGTAACTGGTCAAGCCGGGGTGTACCACGCGGGTCCAGGGCACATGGGCTGCTACGGCCGCCTGTTCGGCGGGGCTCAGATCGCTACTAAAACGCTCATCAGAGAGCAGAGCGAAGAGCGACTTTTTATGCAGCAACTTGGCGCGGAAGGAGTTGATCACCACGCAACTGCCAGCGGCATAGGCACGAACCAGCGGGTGGTCGAGGGCGGTCGCGCCATAGTGGATCAGGAACTCGCTGGTGAGCACGCGCTTGAAGACGATGGTCACCAGACTACGCTGACCATCGACCTCGGCCCACAGCTGGCCGCCATCTATGCGCAGATCGTCGGGGGCGCAGATCACCGTGGGCAGGCCGTGCTCGGCAAAAAAAGCGGCGAACATGGCAAACTCGGTCGCCGTGGGCAGGCCGCGCCAGTCGACAATCGCCACATGCGGCTCACCGCCGGGCGAGCCCGCCTCGCGCCAGCAGTTCAGCAGGGTTGTCAGCATATGCTCACGGGCCGGTAGTGGGCGAGCCGGGTAGCGCCGCGTGAACTCTTGCATGGCCGGGGTTGCCAGAAACGCCTGCGAAAGCAGATCTTCATAGGCGATGGCTGCCGGACTCTCGGCGTTATACTCGACAAACTGCAGCGAGCTACCATCGACCGTAAGAAACGTATCCATGCGCGAGTGGGCGCTTGGCTCCAGATAGCCGGGGTGCATGGCGATCAGGGCCTGCTCCTGCTCGGTGAGCATCAGCACATCGCGCACGGCATGCCCGGCGGGGCCAGGATCAAGGGCCAGCGCGACCACCTTGCGGGCCGCTGCGGCGACCACACCGACACGCTGCTGCAACAGTTGGTACTGCGGCTCGCTGATCAAGCGTGGACGCAGCACTGTTGCCAGGGGCCGTTCACCGAAGTAGAGCTGGCGGACGCGCATCTCCTCGCTCAGGGTCGCCCAGGTCGCCGTTGCCAATTCAGGGGTCAGCAAGGCATGGTAGTATTCAATGGCGTCTGCGAGGCTCATAGGCTTACTCGGCCTTCTTCCTGGGGCGCTTCGGCTTCGCGGCGGCAGGGGCAGGCGCTTCGACGGCGAGGGGTGAGGGATCAAGGGCTGGTGGCGAAGCGGGGGCCACTGCTCCGAGCAGGTTACTCCAGCTATAGTCGGCGGGGGTGGCGCGATCCTGGAGCGCGAGCTCAATGCAGAAGTCGGCCATCGTCTTCACGACCCAGTCAAAGTAGTGCGGCGTCAGTGAATTCACATCGAAGTCAGGGGCTGGATTGGTGAAGTCAATAGCGTAAGGCACGCCGTCTTTGATGGCAAACTCGACCGTGTTCATGTCATAACCGAGGGCCTGGTTAATCTTGAGCGCCCATTCCGTCACCGTACGGCCCTCTTCGAAGGTAAGGTAGGTATCGTCGCGGAAGTAGCGATGGGGCCAGGGTGCATTGGCATCAAACTTGATCGTCATGATCTCGCGCTGGCCAATCACAATACAGCGCACATATTTTTCCCAGGCGATATACTCCTGAAGCATCATACACTCGGTGCCGGTCTCATTATAGGCACGCCAGAGATCTTCGTAGGTATTGACTTTATAGACGCTCTTGAAGCCACCGCCCCAGGCCGGTTTGAGGATCGCCGGGAAGCCGCCCACATACTCAACATGTTCGATCCAGGGGAGGGGATAGCTCAGGTTACGCAGCGACTCGTCGATGACCCCTTCGATATAGGAATGGGAGGGGAGGGCGACGGTACGTGGATGACTGATGCCCAGCTTCGTGCAGAGACTGGCCCCAAAAAACTTATCGTCAGCGCTCCACCAGAAGGGATTGTTGATCACGCGAGTGCCAGCGAGGGCGGCTGTCTTAAGGAAGGTGCGATAATAAGGGATCTCATGACTGATACGGTCAATAATCACCGCATAGTCAGTGACTTCGCCCATCCGCGTCCCACCGAGTTTGACGAACTCAGCGCTGACCCCGGCGTTACGCCGGTTGACTTCCTCAATGAATGCGGGGGGCCACGACCACTCGCGCCCAACGATCACGCCGATCTTTTTCGTATCCACACTGGCTCCTGCCGTTCAACAACGGTCGCCCCATTGGCGCGCCTCTCTGTCTTTTCCACGGTGCTCGCGATTGTACCACAGCGCCGTAGGCTAGCGACAGAAGTAAGCAGAGCGGCCCAGGCCCTTGGGCCACACCCCTTCGTTCGCTGAAGGTTGCCTCAATCGGCAAGCACCAGTATACTCCTGCTTATGGCAAGATCAGCAATACGTAACCACGCCCTGGTTCAGATCGCTGAACTGGTGATCGATAAGTACCAGCGCGACAATGTTGGTGGCCTGGCTGCGGCCCTGGCCTATTTCACAATCTTTGCGATCTTCCCGCTGCTGCTGGTGGTCACCAGCCTGGTTGGTTTTGTGCTCGACCCGACTCGCTATAATATTCAGGCGATGCTGCTCAACCTGATCGGTTCGCCTGAGGTGCGTGAACTGGTTGCGCAAACCCTGAACCATTTTAGTGAAACGCGCCTGGGCACTGGCATCTTCGGCATTGCCACGCTCTTCTTTGCTGCCACCGGCATTTTTGGCTCACTGATGCGTACCTTCAAGCTAATCTGGGGGACGCGTCTGATCGCTGAGAGTGGCAATCTTAAGACGGCGGTGACGGTCGCTCTGCTCAACCGGCTCATCGCCTTTGCCCTATTGTTCGGGGTTGCCGCACTCATCATGGTGGCCGTATTGGGCAATCTGGTCATCGCGTTGTTGGTTGGCTACACCGACTGGGTGCCCCTCAATGGCCTGCTCTTGCGCCTCGCCCAGCGCATGCTTACCCTTGTCCTGATTACCATTGCGTTTGCTACCCTCTACAAAGTGCTGCCGGGCTCACTCCCGCAGTGGCGGGATGTCTGGCCGGCGGCCCTGATCGCCGCAGCGGCTTTCACACTGGTGCAAGAACTGGCCGAACTGATCTTCGGGTTGACGAACTTCTCCTCCTTCGGCGTGCTCGGCGGCGCAATGACCCTGCTCCTCTGGATCTACATCTCCAGCCAGATCCTGCTGGTCGGCGGCGAGATCTCCTATGCCTGGGCCTATGTGCTGGGGAGTCAGAAGGGAAAGCTGCCTGGTGAAACAACGGCTGCAGCTATGTGATGCGCTTGACCTGGAGTAGTGTTTTGAGTGCAACAATCGAGTTAGTACGCGGGATGCACGATACGCTGCCCGCCGAGTTGCGGGCAACGACCTATACCCGCATGCAGATTGAGACGACCCTGGCCACCCATGGTTATCAGCCGCTTGACCTGCCGCTGCTTGAGCACCGCGAACTCTACCTGCGCAAGCTCGGTGAAGAGTTGGCCGGTAAGGTCTATGAGTTTACTTTTGGCGGACGCGACCTGGCTCTGCGCCCTGAGTGGACGGCTTCGGTGCTGCGGGCATACGTGGCCCATTTGCAGGATCAGCCCTTGCCTCTACGCCTGAGTTACGCCGGCCCGGTCTTTCGCTATGAGCGCCCGCGCCGCCATACCTACCGCCAGTTCACCCAGGTAGGCGTCGAGATTATCGGCGGTCCGGCCCCCCGTGCCGACGCTGAAGCACTGGCTATGGCCTGCGCCGCGCTTGATGCTGCCGGAGTGACGCCCTATCGCATCCTGGCTGGCCATGTCGGCCTGGTGCGCGAGATCCTTACCCAGCTTGGGCTGACCGAGCGTGCCCAGGGGATTCTGGCCTGGAGCCTGGAGCATATGCGCGATCACGGGCCTGAGGCGATGCGCGAGCGTCTTTTTGAAGATGCTGAGGAATCGCCTTTTGGCCTGAGCCTACCCCCTGGTTTGAGTGAGGCCCAGGCTGCGGCATGGCTCCAGCAGACGCTCTATATGATGCCGATTGACCTGAGTACGGGTACACGCACCCCCGAGCAGGTAGTCGCCCGCCTGCTGCGCAAGCTGCGCCGCCATGATGAGCAGCCCGCCATTGACCGCGCTCTGGCCATCCTTACCGAGTTGACCGCAATCAGTGGCCCGCCTGGTGAGGCCCTGCCAGCTGTGGCAGCTCTGCTTGCGCACCACCAGCTTCAGGCGACGACCTTCGCCGAGTTGGGGGCAACCCTCGATCTGCTCGCCGCGCATGGCCTGGATCCGGAGCGGGTACGGATCGATTTTGGCCTTGGACGTGGCCTGAACTATTACACCGGCCTAATCTTCGAGATCGACGATGCCGCCGGGGTGCAACTCTGTGGCGGTGGGCGCTACGACGATCTGGTGGCCGCCCTGGGTGGGCACAGCGGGATACCCGCGGTCGGGTTTGCCTTTGGCCTGGAGCGGGTGGCGGCGGCGGCCCCGCTGCCGCATTCGCCCCCGCGCCGCGAAGTCCTGGTCGCCCCGGTCAGCGACAGTGAGTATGCCTATGCTCAGGAGGTCGCCCGGCGCTTGCGCGCCCAGGGCCTGGTGGCCACCGTCGATCTACGCGGCCGCCCGCTTGCCCGCAACCTCAGCGATGCCGCCCGCCGTGGCTTAGCCTATGTAGCGATTGTCGGTGCCGAAGAGCACCTGAGCCGTACCATCGTCTGGCGCGACCTTGATCGTCACGATGAGCGCCGCCTGAGCCTGGATGAACTGGCTTCACTGTAGGGCTCTGCTCACGGTTTACGTAATTTTTACCTACGGTGACAGATCATTCTCGCTTGGTGAAGGGACTTCTTCCCCACAAGCGGGTCGTTTTCGTCTACAGTAGGGCTACAGTTCGGCCAGTCTCGAAGTTGTAGCAGTCAGGCTGATAGGGGGCGGTAATGCCCCGGTTTTACTGTCTGGTGTGCAGAGCGGAGATGTTGAGCCTCTTGCTCTGTTTTGTTGTGCTGCTCATCTCGACCGGGTACGCGGCTGGTCACGTCACCGCTTCGTTGCACTGAAGTAGAGAAGGGGACTCCTATGCGACCATTTGCGCGACTTACCACTGTGGTCTTCGTGCTGGTCTGCCTGCTGGCGCTGAACTTCGGCCCGGGTCGCCCTCTGGCGACCAGTGCGCAGCAGCCGCAGGCAGATCCTGAAATCCCCGTCCGGGTTTTTCAGGATCTGCTGATCGCTCCATCAGCGGGCCTCGGCCAGCCGATGGGGGCCAGCTTGAGTGCCGATGGAACCCCCGATCCGAAGGAAGTTGCCCTGAACTTTGTCAATGGCGCGGCTGGCAATCTTAGCGCCGCTCCTGATCTAGACTGGGCAATTGAGACGACGGAGGCGCTTGACGATGCAACAATGGTTGTACGCATGCGCCAGTTTAAGCAGGCCATCCCGGTCTTTGGGAGCTGGCTTACTATGCAGGTGCGTGGTGACAGTGTCACCAGTATCAGCGGGGCCTATGTGCCTGAGGTTGCTGCGGCAACCAAGCCGGTGATTAGCCCCGATGAGGCTTTCAAGCTGGCCCACACCGCCCTGCTCAACAATCCCGACCTGCTCCATAGTGATCATGCGGCTGATGCGGACGGAGCAAACCCCTTCCTCAAGCCGGTGCTCGCCGAGCAGGAGTTGGTCTTCTTCAACCCCTCGCTCTTTGAGTTGAACGCGGCACCGACCGCCCTGGCCTACCGGATGGTGCTCAACGCCCCCGACGACAGCCAGAGTGTGACGGCGATTGTTGATGCGCTGGACGGCAAGCTGCGCCTGGTCTACACCAACCACCATACCGCGCTCAACCGGGTCATCCGCGACGCGAACAATATGCAGACCACCGCCGGTAGCACCTGCTACACCGAGAATGGGCAGGTCGGCACACCGAGCCCCGATTGTGTGGCAGCTTTCCAGAATACCGGAGCTACCTACAACTACTTCAAGAATACGCACAACCGTGACAGCTTCGACGGCAACGGTGCAACAATGACGGCTGTCGTGCGCTATGGCACGGTCGCCAACGCCTTCTGGAACGGCCAACTCACTGCCTTCGGGCCGGGCTTCGCCACCCGTGACGTGGTCGGCCACGAGTGGGCCCATGCCGTCACGCAGTACACGGCAGGCCTGATCTACCAGGGTCAGTCCGGGGCGCTGAATGAGTCCTTCTCCGATATCTTCGGCGCGATGATCGACCGCGACGACTGGCTGATGGGTGAGGATACGCCGATTGGTGCGATCCGCGATATGGCTAACCCGCCCGCCAAAAACCAGCCCGATAAGGTCAGCACCTATAACTGTACGACCGGCGATAACGGTGGGGTGCATATCAACAGTGGTATCCCCAACAAGCTGGCCTACCTGATGTCTGATGGCGGCACCTTTAATGGACGCACCGTGACGGCCATCGGGCGCGATGCAACGGAGCGCATCTTCTATCGCGCTCTGACCGGCGGACTCGGGCCGAGCGCCACCTTCGCCGACCTGAACAATGCCCTGCTGGCCGCTGCGGCGGCCCTCTACGGCGGTCAGGGCTCGGCGCAGTACGCCAATACGCAGGCGGCGGCTCTGGCGGTTGAGCTGAACCAGGCCCCCAGTTGCGGTGGCGGCGGTACGGCCACCCCCGATAGCTTCGAGCCTGACAATGCGGCAGCGAGCGCCAGCAACATCACGGTGGGCGCGGCGGCCCAGAGCCATAACTTCCACCAGAATGGTGATCAGGACTGGGTCAAGTTCAACGCCAGCGCCGGCAGTGCCTATGTGATCGAGACCTCCAATCTCCAGACAAGCGCCGATACGGTGCTGACCCTCTTCAATGCCAACGGGGCCCAGCTGGCGATCAACGATGATAGCGGCGGCACGTGGGCCTCGCGGATTGCCTGGACTGCCACGGACGATGGGCTCTTCTTTGTCCGTGCGGCCAACTATGGCAACAGTGGCGGAGCCAATCGCGGCTATCAACTGCGGGTCACTGGCAGCGGCGGCTCAACTGGTGGCGATGCCTTCGAGCCTGACAATACGCAGGCGACGGCAAAGCCGATCACGGTGGGTGGTGCGGCCCAGGCCCATACGTTCCATGTTGCCGGTGATCAGGACTGGGCAGTCTTCAGTGCAGCCGCTGATAGCACCTATGTGATCGAGACCTTCAACCTGGGCTCGTCCAGCGATACGGTGCTGCGGCTCTACAATGCGGCTGGCGACGAGATCGCCTACAACGACGATACCCCCGGTAGCTGGGCCTCGCGGATCATCTGGACGGCTGCTGCCGCAGGCAACTATGCCGTGAAGGTGAACCACTACAGCTCATCGGCGGCCGGTGCAGCAACCAGCTATAACCTGCGCGTGCTCGGCAGCACGGCCACTGGTGATAGCTACGAGCCTGACAATGGCGTGGCAGCAGCCAGGGCGATCGTGCCGGGTGGGGCGGCCCAGGCGCACACCTTCCATATTCCTGGCGATCAAGACTGGCTCGCCTTCGACGCGACGACCGGCAATGCTTACCAGATCGAAACCTCGAACCTGACGGGCGGCAACGATACGGTGCTTGAAGTCTACGCGGCTGATGGCACCACCCTGCTGGCCTCTAACGATGACTATGGTGGCCTGGCCTCGCGGGTGAGCTACGCTCCGGCGAGCAACCAGCGCCTGCTGGTCAAAGTGCGACACTACAGCAGCTACGCCGGGAACCCCCAGATGGGCTACAACGTGCAGGTAACCAGCACGGCCCAGGCGAATGCTGACAATTACGAGCCTGATAATGATGCCGCCCAGGCCGCGTTGGTTGCCCCCGGCAGCCTGGACAGCCCGCTGCGCCAGGATGCTCACAACCTCCATGTACCTGGTGACCAGGACTGGGTGAAGTTTAACGCGGTTGCTGGCAATGCCTACATCTTCGAGACGAGCAATCTGGGTGATCGGGCCGACACGGTACTCGATCTGCTGAATCCCGGCGGCACCCAGGTGATCGCTACTGATGATGATGGTGGTGCCGGCCTTGCCTCACGTCTGGTCTGGACGGCTCCCGCCAATGCGACCTACTTCCTGCGTGTACGCGGCTTCTCGCAGTGGATCGGCGGAACCGACACCGGCTACTCGCTCAGTCTGGCTACTGAGGGCACAGCAAGCGAGTCTGATGCCTATGAGCCCGACAATACCGCTGCTACGGCCAGTCCGATCAATAACGCCGATGCCGCCCAGGAGCATAATTTCCATGTTGCTGGCGACCAGGACTGGGTGGTCTTTGATGCCACCGCCGGTACGGAGTACACGATCTTTACTTCGCAGCTCGCTACCCGCGCCGATACGGTGCTTGAACTCTACGACGATAGTGGTACTAGCCTGCTAGCCTACAACGACGACTACGCCGGCCTGGCCTCGCGGATCGTGTGGACGGCCACAGACGCTGGCAGCTACCGGCTGAAGGTACGCCATTACAGCAGCAATACCGCCGGGGCCAATACTGACTATCGCCTGAGCCTGATTGGGGCGAACGACAGCTATGAGCCCGATAATGCGCCCGAAGAGGCCAGCCCGATCACGGTCAACAGCCCCACGCCCCAGACGCACAACTTCGGGGTGGCCGGGGATCATGATTGGGTGAACTTTGCGGCTGAGGCTGGCTGGATCTATACGATCTGGACTGGCAATCTGGGTACCTGTAGCGATACGGTGCTTGAGCTCTACGCCGCTGACGGAACAACCCGCCTGGCCTACAATGACGACTCCAGCGGCCTGGCCTCACGCATTGTCTGGTCAGCAAACGAGACGGGTGACCTCTATGTGAAGGTACGTCACTTCTCGTCCAGCAGCTTTGGCCCTTGCAGCGGCTACGAGCTGCATGTCGACGGAGTGGCCAACACTGGCGATGACTACGAGCCTGACGGTACTCCTCAGGACGCCTCGCCGATCGTGGTCAACGCAGTGGCCCAGGATCACAACTTCCATGTGGCTGGTGATCAGGACTGGGTGACCTTTGTGTCGCGCGAAGCTACCGCCTACCGCATTAGCACCACGCTCCAGAACACCTGCGGTGATACGGTGCTCGAGCTCTTTGATGCGAACGGCCTGGCCCTGGCCTACAACGATGACTACGGTAGCCTGGCCTCACGCATCGACTGGAATGCGACTGGTGGCCAACTCTTTGTGCGCGTGCGCCACTACAGCAGCCAGCGCTCGGGCGACTGCACAGCTTACGGTCTGCAGGTGACCAGCACCTCGCAGGCGACCGACGCCTTTGAGCCGGACAATACGGCTGCGACAGCCCGCCCGATCACGATTGATGGTGCCGCTCAGGCCCACAACTTCCATGCAGCAACGGATGTGGACTGGGTCAGCTTCGACGCCGTTGCGGACACGACCTACACCCTCTGGACGTTCAACCTTGGCGCGGGTGCCGACACAGTGCTTGACCTCTATACCGATGACGGCATAACCCGGATCGCCTATGACGATGATAGTGGGACTGGTCTGGCCTCGCGGATTGTCTGGACACCTGACGCCACTGCCAGCTACCGGCTGAGGGTTCGCCCCTTTGGCTCGTCGGGCGGCAGGGAGAATGCCAGCTACGAGTTGCGCGTCGCGACTGGTAACATCCTGGCTGGTGAGCGTAACACCGCAGCCTCAGTGGTGCTGAGTGGGGTTGAGGCGGCTGATGCAGGCCAGTTGCGCCTGAGCGGTGCGCTGGTGCAGGGCACGCCGCAGGTTGGTGGTGAGTTCACCACGCTAGTACAGGCCCAGGGCAGCGCGGAGAGCTTCAAGCTGGATGCCGAGGCCAAGTCGGAATTCCTACAGCTGCTCGCAATCCAGCCGCTGGACGCGAACGGAACCCCGCTCAATATGGCCAACTTCCCTGATGGGCCGCCCTGGACGGCGCAAGGTGCAGGCGAGAGCGCCCTGCTCTTCAACGCACCCTGGTCAGCCACGACCGCAGGCCCGCTGGTGGCGCTGCGCTGGCGGGTGATCGCTCAGCCCGACAGCAAGCAGCTGCAACTGCCGATCAGCCTGGTTGGTCGTGCGGCTGACGGGACAACCTGGCAGGGTGGCGTGGTGACGATCAACCTGCCGATTGGGGGTGAAGCGAAGATCGACACGGTCAGCCCGAGCGAGTTGACCATCGAGCCAACCAGCTACCTCAGCCTGGGGGTTTCCGGGCTGAACGGTGAACTGCCCAAGGTCTACCTGGTTGACGTGGCCAGCTCTGCTGAGCAGCAGGTGGTTGAGGTCAGCTACGCGGCCGGTTCGGAGAGCGACCTGGTCGGGACGATCGACGGGAGCTACAAGCCGGGCGACTACAAGGTGCGTATCGAACTGGCCAACGGCTCCGGTTCGATCTCAACTCAGATCGTGCGCATCCTTGAGCGCGGCCAGGTGCCGAGCACGCCGACGCCTGGCCCTTCGGACAAGGACGAGTTCATCTTCCTGCCGTTCGTGCGACGGTAGGTACGGGTGACAAACGGCGAGGGCGGGCAATGCCCGCCCTCGCCGTTTGTTGTTTGGGGCAGCCTTTAGCGCCCGAGGCGCGCCTTGAGCTCTTCGGTGAGCAGGGGCACGATCTCGTTGACATCGCCGATCACGCCGAAGTTGGCGACACGGAAGATCGGAGCCTCGGCGTCCTTGTTGATCGCCACGATATTGCGGCTCGTGCGCATACCGGCCAGGTGCTGGATGGCACCCGAGATGCCAGCGGCGACATAGAGTTTGGGGCTAACCGTCTTGCCAGTCTGGCCGACCTGGTGCTCGTAGGGCACCCAACCGGCGTCAACCACAGCACGTGAGGCCCCATAGGCCGCACCGATCGCCTCAGCGAGGGGCGGAATGAGCTTGTAGTAGTTGTCCTTGTCGCCCAGGCCGCGCCCACCGCTGACGATAATCGCCGCATCGGTGAGGTTGACCGCGCCCGACTTGGGAGCAACACTATTGACCTGGGTACGAATGGTGGTGGCCGGAAGGCTGAGGGCCTCGACTTTGGCACCACTAGCCCCGCCAGCCGCTTCGGGGAAGCTCTGCTTGCGCGCCAGGGCCACAACAACGCTCCCAGCGGCGAAGGTGTAGGTATTGACCACATTGCCGCCATGGGAGGGGCGCACAGCGAGGACAGCCCCGCCCTCAACCTTCAGGTCGGTGACATCGACGGCCAGCCCGGCGTTGAGGTCAGCGGCGAGGGCCGCGCCGAAGTCACGCATCTGGAAACCACCCCCACCCAGCACCAGGGCAGGCTGGGCCGCTGCAACGGCGGCTTTGGCGGCAGCAACATAGCCATCGGTCGTATATGTGGCGAGAGAGGGGTCAGTCACGGTATAGACCACATCGGCCCCGAGGGCACCTACCTGACTGGCCAGGCCAGCCACATCGGCCCCGATCACCACGGCACTGAGTGGCCCACCGAGGGCTGCGGCCAGATCTTTGCCCTTGCCCAACAGTTCACGCGATACAGCGGCAACATCAGCGCCGACTTGCTCAATGAGGATCAACACACCCGACATAGCTTCCTCCTTATGTGCATCCGGGGCAGCGCAGGGCGTGCCTAGATGATCTGATTCTCAAGCAGCTTGTCCACCAGCTTGCGTACCTTGGCAGTCGCATCGGCACCGTCGATCAGCTCGCCCGAGGGACGCGGGGGCGGCGGCACGCGGTTGGCGACCACGGCAGCCGGGGCCAGGCCAGCCACGCCGAGGTCGGCGGCGGTCCAGACAGGTGGGCTGATCTTGGCCACCTTCTTGATCTTGAGCAGGGAGGGATAGCGCGGGTTGTTGATGTCCTTAATCACACTGACTACGGCCGGGAGAGGTGCGGTGACTGTCTCGATCACCGTTTCGAGGTGACGCTCGGCGGTAATCTTCTTGGCACCTGCATCGACATCGAGCACTTTGCCCACATAGGTAATCTGGGGCCAGCCGAGGGTACGTGCCAGGGCGGGGGCGAAGGCGCCACTCTCGTCGTCGGTGCTGTTGCGCCCGGTCAGGATCAGGTCAACATCGCCGAGTTTCTTGATCGCTGCAGCGACAACTTTGGCGGCGGCGAGGGTGTCGAGGCTGGCAAAAGAGGGATCACGCAGCAGGAGTGAATCACTGGCACCCATAGCGAGGGCGCGACGGATCTGCTCAACCCACTCGTCGGTACCCATTGAGAGCACCGTCAGTTTGCCGCCATGCTTCTCGTTCCAGGCGATCCCTTCTTCAACTGCGTATTCGTCGAAGAGGTTGATAATCTTCTCGATGCCGTCGGCGTTGATGCTCAGATCACTATTGATCTTTACCGAGTTATCACGGGGGACCTGTTTGAGACACACGACGATATGCATACTGGCTCCTTCACGTTCAGGGATGGGACGATCCACCCCGTATCTGGCAGATTCAACGCGGAGAATTGTACCACACAAGAACTCGATGCGCTTTGCGCACAGCGCCGGGATAATCCCGGCGGGCGTGTGAAGAGGACAGGCTAGAGGCCCCGGAGGCACACCCCGATCGCCCCGCTGTGCTATTGGTATCCACCAGGGGCAGCCCGAAACCTTGTCTTACCTCTATTCCCAGCTGGAGCTTGGCAAGGCTTCGGGGGAGTTATGGATAGGCACGGGGGTACCGAGGGTAATGCCTTCGGGGGTAATGGGGCAGAGATAGGCGTAGGTCTCAACGCCGACGCTGATGGCGGTACGCATAGCGCGGGCAAAGGCGGGGTCGATCTCGTGGTCAGGGACAAGGGCGGTAGCAGCGCGGCGCTGGATGATAAAGACGACGGCGCAGCGCTGACCACTGCGGGCCATCTGCGCCAGAGCTTCGAGCTGGTGGCGACCCCGTTCGGTGGGCGCATCGGGAAAACGGGCCAGGCCATTGACCACCTTGCCTACCGACTTGACTTCGAGTATACAGGTGGCGAGGCCCTCACCGAGGCGAAAGTCGAAGCGATGGGTGCCGATAGTGACTTCGCGCTGCACCCGCGTGTAACGGGCAAACTGCGGAAGGGCATTGTTGGCCAGAGCGGCGACCATCAGGCGATTGGGTAACTGCGTATCGAGCGAGACCAGTTCATCGCCACTGTAGACCCCGACCACCTGGAAGGAGGTCTTGCGCCCAAGCTCATCACGGGGGGCCAGCAGAAGACGGGCCGCGGGGATCAGCAGATCGAGCAGGCGACCACGGTCAGCCATATGTGCGCGCACGATCCGCCCATTAAGGCGAGCCTCGACCAGCAGCTGGTTCGGACGAGCCACAAAGGTCGCTTCGGTCAGCGGCCCGGTTGCGTTTAGCAGCACACGGACAGGCATAGATAATGACTTTAAGGCTTCAGGATACCCTCCAGCTAGTGAAGTATACCACAAGAAACTAAGGAAGGGGTGCGGCAGCGTACGCTGCGCACCCCTTCGGGTAACCAGAACTGGACTGGTCTTAGAAGTCCATCCCGCCGCCCATGCCACCGGGCATCCCGCCGCCCATCGGCGCCTTCTCTTCAGGGATATCGGTGATCAGGGCCTCGGTGGTGAGGATCATACCCGCGATGCTGACCGCGTTCTGTACGGCGCTGCGGGTGACCTTGACCGGGTCGATGATGCCCTGCTCGATCATACTGCCATACTCGCCGGTCAGAACGTTGTAGCCGAGGGTCTTGTCGCCCTTGGCCTCCTGCATGCGGCGCACATCGGCGATAATCACCGCGCCATCTTCACCGGCGTTGCGGGCGAGGATGCGCAGGGGCTCCTCAAGGGCACGGCGGAGGATCTGCAGGCCGACCTTCTCATCTTCGTGAGCGACGGTGACGGCATCAAGCGCACTGATGGCGTTGATCAGGCTGACACCACCACCGGCGACGATGCCCTCCTCAACGGCGGCACGGGTGGCGCTCAGGGCGTCCTCAACGCGGTGCTTCTTCTCCTTGAGCTCGGGCTCGGTAGCAGCACCAACCTTGATCACCGCCACACCACCGGCGAGCTTGGCCAGGCGCTCCTGGAGCTTCTCGCGGTCGAAGTCGCTGGTCGTGGTCTCGATCTGGGCACGGATCTGGTCGATGCGAGCCTTGATCGCCGCCTCGTCGCCGCGGCCCTCGATGATGGTGGTATCGTCCTTGGTAGCAACAACCTTGCGGGCGCGGCCAAGATCCTCAATGGTGGCGCTGTCGAGCTTGCGACCGACCTCTTCGGAGATGACGGTGCCGCCGGTGAGGATAGCGATATCCTGGAGCATAGCCTTGCGGCGGTCGCCGAAGCCGGGGGCCTTGATCGCCAGGGCGTTGATCGTGCCACGCAGCTTGTTGACCACCAGGGTCGCCAGGGCCTCGCCGTCAACATCCTCGGCGATGATCACAAAGTTCTTGGTGACCTGCAGCACCTTCTCGAGCACCGGCAGGACTTCCTGAATGCTGCTGATCTTCTTGTCGGTGATCAGGATATAGGGGTCATCAAGCTCGGCCTCCTGGCGCTCGACGCTGGTGACCATATAACCGGAGATGTAGCCACGGTCGAACTGCATGCCCTCGGTGTACTCCTTCTCGAAGGCAACACCCTTGGACTCTTCGACCGTAATCACACCATCCTTGCCGACCTTCTCCATCACCTCAGCGATCAGTTCGCCAATTTCGCTATCAGCGGCGGAGTTGGTGGCAACGTGAGCAATATCGGCGCGGTCGCGCACGGGGGTGGCGCTGGCACGAATGGCGGCAACCAGAGCCTCTGCACCCTTGTCGAGGCCACGCTTGAGCAGCATGGCGTTGGCACCGGCCGCAACGACCTTGAGGCCCTCGGTAACGATCGCCTGAGCCAGCACGGTAGCAGTGGTGGTACCGTCACCGGCGACATCGTTGGTCTTGGTGGCCGCCTCCTTGAGGAGTTGGGCACCCATGTTCTCGAATGGATCCTTAAGCTCGATCTCCTTGGCCACGGTGACACCGTCATGGGTGACAGTGGGCGAGCCGAACTTCTTGTCAATTGCCACATTGCGCCCGCGGGGGCCAAGAGTGGTCTTTACTGCATCGGCGACAGTATCCACACCGCGCTTGAGCGAGCGGCGGGCCTCTTCATTGAAACAGAGCTGCTTAGCCATATGTGATCGTGACTCCTCAACATTTAGCCCTGGACGATACCCAGGATATCCTTCTCCGACAGGATCAGATACTCGACCTCATCAACCTTAAACTCGGTGCCACTATACTTGGCGAAGAGCACCTTATCGCCTGCACTTACATTCATTGGGATGAGCTTGCCGTTGTCATCGCGGCGGCCCTCGCCAACGGCGAGCACGGTGCCCTCCATGGGGCGCTCTTTGCTGGCCGTATCGGGGAGGAAGATCCCACCCTTGGTCTTTTCCTCGCGTTCAGCTGGCTTGATCACAACACGGTCACCCAGAGGTCGCACCCGAAAGTCGGACATACTATCCCTCCATCAACAGGCGCTAGAACATTAAACAGCGGTTAGCAGTCTCGAGCAAAGAGTGCTAACCGCTGTCTATAGTACTCAAGCCGGGGCGTCTTGTCAAGTCCCATTCTAGCACTCTTTGGCAATGAGTGCCAGGGTCAGCGGGCTGACGCCCTTCTGGGTACGCTGGCCCGCATGCGGGCGGGACGCCCGCGCACCCAGGGGGCAGCATGCCGAGAGACTTCCTTTAGACACAATACTTTACAAATAAGGATGGATGCATGGCTGAGAAAACCTGTCAGGTGCGGCCACGGAATGCATCAGAAAGAGAACGATCATGGCTGGCCGCACCTGACAGGTTTCTTATTTGAAAGGTATTTCCTTTAGACACCACTTTCATTGGCGGCGTTCTGCGCCAGGTAGTCTTCTGTCAGCCGGGCGAGCAAGGCATCGCGCTGGTCATAGAGGCGCTGGAGCGGGCGCGGTGCGGCGCTGGCCAGGGCGTAGGCAGCCAGGATGGGCAGGGCCACGGTGCTGTCAAGGTAGCAGACGACCGTATCGGGAAGCTGTTCGGGGTCAACCTTGCCCCAGGTCATCGCCTCCGAGGGGGTAGCGCCGGAGAGACCGCCAGTGTCGGGGCGGGCATCGGTGAACTGGATGAAATAGTCGTGGCCCTTTTCGTCCAGCCCGAGCACCTCCTGGATCTGTGGCTCAGTCTGCAAGATGAAGTTCTTGGGCGAGCCGCCACCGACGATTACCACGGCGCTCTCGCCGCCGCTACGCTTGGCGGCATAGACAATCGCCGTCGTCTCGTTCACGTCACGCTCGACATCGAAGCGGCAGCGATTGCCCTCAAGTGCCAGGGCTGCTACATTCATGCCCAGCGTACTGTCGCCGGGGCTCGAGGTATAGATCGGCACACCTGCCTCGTAGGCTGCCGTCAGGATACTCACATAGCCACTACCGAGGGCCTGTTCACGGGCCTGGGTATAGCGCCCCAGCTTGTAGTGCAACTCGGCCGTGCCCATGGTTGTCTGAAACTCTTCGCCACGCAGACAGGCCCGCACAAAGGCGTCGCTCTCGAGCAGCACATCCTGGTGAAAGAGAATGTCGTAGATGCGGATGATCTTCTGCTCGCGCAGCTCAATGTCGTTGCTGAAGGGCGTCGAGCCAAAGAGCTCGAAGCCGAGTGAGCGATGTAGATCGTGGTAGAGGTTGGCACCTGTGCTAACGATCCAGTCAATCATACCGGCGCGAATGAGCGGCACGATTGCCGCTGTGCCGAGGCCCGTCGGGGTCAGCGCGCCCGAAAGGGTCAGGCCCACGGTCACCCCAGGCTGCACGATCCTGCGAGCGAAGAGCTGGCAGGCCTCGCGCAGGCGGGCCGCGTTATAGGCATACAGAAACTGGTCAACTAGCTCGCGAACACTCACCTCGCCGCTGATCGGGCGGGGATCTAGCTTAATACCATACGTCATAGGAAATTCTCCGTAGCATAAAGTGCGTACAGCCGGACGCAAGCAGCTCTACCACCACCTGCGGCTCTTGAAGAAGAGCGCCAGCCCGAGGCCGACGGTCAGCATCAGGGCAAGAGCAAAGGGGTAGCCCCACGGCCAGGCCAACTCGGGCATGTGGACAAAATTCATACCATACACCCCGGAGATCAGCGAGGCAGACATCAACATGATCGAGGCCAGGGTCAGCGTTTTAACCAACTGGTTGAGCTGGTTCGACTGGAGTGAGAGGTAGCTGTCCAGGGCTGAGGAGAGCAGGTCGCGGTAGAGGTCAACCGTCTCGGTGACTTTGACAAGGTGGTCGTAGACATCTTGCACATAGATCAGCGTGCCGGGGGCAAAGATTGGGAGCTGCTGGCGCAAGAGGACGTTGAGCACATCCCGCTCGGGGGCAACAACACGCCGCAGTAGAAGCAGATCTTTTTTCAGGCTGAAGATCTCCTCGATGGCACCCTCGCGGAAGCGACTGAAGATGCGATCCTCCAGATCTTCGACCGCATCGACAAGCTGATCGATCGTCGTGAAGTAGTCATCGACAATCGCATCGAGCAGATCATGCAGCAGGCTGCCGACCTCGTGGTGGATCGGCCCGCGAGGGGCCTGCCAGCGCTGCATGGCCTCGGCCACCGGGGTGATCGGGCGGCGGTGAATGGTGACCAGGTAGTTCTTGCCGACAAAGACATTGAGTTGGCGCAGATCAACCTGCGACCTGCGCCGGGCCGGGCCATCCGCTTCCCCACTGCTGTGCTGATAGTCGCTACTGTAGAAGACAAAGAGATAATAGTCTTCGTAGGCATCAACCTTGGGGCGCTCGTGGTCACGCACGGCGTCCTCAATGGCCAGGGGATGGAAACCAAACTCATCGCTGAGCAGGGCGGCCTCGTGCTCGGTGGGGGCTTCAAGATCGAGCCAGATGATCGTCGCAGGATGGCTACGCAGCTCGCTGATCGCCGCAAGCTCAGCCGCCGGCAGAAAGGTTCCCTCCCGATAGACCCGCAGCGTATACACCGGCCTAGGCCTCCCACACAAGTAGGGTGGCATCATCGTTGACCAACAGGCCACCGTCGACGTAGTCCGGCAGCACCCCGCGTACGCTGAAGCCATTCCTCAACTGGACGCTGAGGGTCGGGTCGAAGATACGCCCGGCGACCACCTCGGCGATATAGGCTTCGACGCTAAACTGCCCGGCATACTGGTGGTAGCCGGGCAGGGCCCCGCCGATAACAATGCCGCGCATACCCCAGGCACACACAAGCTCTTTGCGCCGGGTGTAGAACATCCTGGCAATGCCGTGCCCGCGGTAATCGGGGTGGACGCTCATATCGGCCCCGTAGAGCCAGGCACCCTGTGGGTCGTGGGTGGTGAAGGAGTTGTTGGCCGTGATGCCGCGGTAGGTATGCGGCTGCAAGGCTACCTCACCAATCCGAAAGGTACTGCTCTGGCCAACGACCAGCTCAGCATCAAGGGCCACATGCTGGCCCTCAGGGAAGATCGCCAGATGGGCGGCGAACATCGCGTCGTCGATCCAGTCCTCGGGGCACATGGTTGGAAAACAGCGGCGCTGATGTTCGACCAGTTGGGGAATATGCTCAGGGCGTGTATGGCTGAGGGTGATCATAACGACCCTGCACTGATCACCTCGCTGAGGATGGTCAGACCCTCATCAAGCTGCTCGTCGCTGATGATCAGGGGCACCAGCAGGCGGATGCAGTTGGCGTAGAGCCCGGCGCGCATAATGACCAGGCCCCGCTTGAGGCAGCGCTCGATCAGGGCAAGCACGGCCTGGGCCTCGGCGGGGGTGCGGGTCTGGCGCTCGGCGACTAGTTCAAGGGCAAGCATTGCGCCCATACCGCGCAGGTCGCCCAGCAGCGGGCCGGGGCCGCTGGCGCTGAGCAGGGGGGCGAGGTGGCGGTTGATCTGCGCACCAATCGTGCGGGCACGGGTGAGCAGGTCATCACGCTCGATCAGATCAAGCACGGCCAGGGCGGCCACACAGGCGAGGGGGTTACCGCCGTAGGTGCCACCGAGACCGCCGTAGTGGGCGGCGTCCATCACGGCGGCCCGGCCAATGGTTGCGGCCAGGGGCATGCCGGCGGCCAGGCTCTTGGCGGCAACGATCAGGTCGGGCTCAACTCCTAGTTGCTCAATGGCAAAGAGGGTGCCGGTACGCCCGAAGCCACTCTGCACCTCATCGGCGATCAGCAGCGAGCCGTTGCGGTCGCAGAAGGCGCGCAGGCGGCGCATAAACTCGGCGGGCACAGGGATAAAGCCGCCCTCACCCTGCACCGGCTCGATCAGCACGGCCGCGATGCTCTCGGCATCGACCCCGGCCACCAGCAGGCGCTCAAAGGCCGCCCAGGCCTGCTCAACCGCCTCGGCCTCGCTGAGGCCCATGCGGTAGGCAGAGGGGAAGGGGGTTCGGTAGACTTCGGGGGCGAAGGGGCCGAACTTCTTTTTGAAGAAGGTGCGACTGGTGAGGGTCAGGGTCAGCAGGGTACGCCCATGGTAGGCCCCATCGAAGACGACGATCGCCTGGCGTCCGGTGGCGGCACGGGCAATCTTGACTGCATTCTCGACGCCCTCGGCACCCGCATTGGCCAGTAAGGTTTTGCAGGGGCCACTGATCGGCACCGCCGCATTGAGCCGCTCGCAGAGGGCCAGATAGGGTTCGTAGGTACCAACCAGGGCCGAGAGGTGGATCATACGGGCAGCTTGGGCCTGCACTGCCGCCGTGACCTCAGGCGGGCAATGGCCGACGGCCAGGGTGCCGATGCCGCTGACGAAATCGAGCAGCGTATTGCCGTCAACATCGATGAGCAAGGCCCCGCTCGCCTCAGCGATAGCCAGGGGGGTCGCCCGGCCCAGCCCGGCGGCAACCGCAGCTTCACGGCGCGCCAGAAGCTCGCGTGAGCGCGGGCCGGGCACCTCGGTCACCAGGTTGATCGAACGGGCGGTGGTCGTGGTCATAGGGTACCCCTTCAATATTTGCTACATTTTAGCATGCGCCTCGTCTGCAAGGCCGGGGGTGAGGGGTAGCTCGTGATCCACCGCAGAGGAGGCAACTTGGTGCCCCGCGTATCAACGCTCCCGCTCAAGCCAGGCCAGGGTGGCGTAGAGGCCCACCAGAGTTTTACCATCCTCGTAAGTCCCAGCAGCCAGGGCCTCGGCAAGGCCAGCAAGAGGCTGTTCAACCGGATGCAGGCGCTCGTCCCAGTCGGGGGTGGCGGGGACGGGCTCTAGATCAAGGGCCAGGAAGATGGCAGTTTGCTCGTCGGTGAAGCCGGGTGAAGTACGGTAGGTGGTCAGGGGGATGAGCCGCCCGGCGCGGTAGCCGAGTTCCTCGGCCAACTCACGGGCCGCCGTCTGGATGGGCTCTTCGCCCGGCTCGCGCAGACCAGCGGGAATCTCGACCAGCTCGCAGCCCGCGCCGATACGGAACTGGCGCACGAGTAAGACCATTCCGGCGTGGATCGGCACGACGCCAACGCCGCCGCGGTGGGCCACAATATCGCGCCGGGCAGTCTGCCCATCATCAAGGCGCACGCTGCCGCTCTGTACCTTGAAGATCGGCCCGGCAAACACCTCATGACGTTCGAGCCACTGCTCCATCAGGCACCTCCTCAGCTTCAGGCGCGCACAAAACGAACCTCCGACTGGCCACGCTCGGCCAGGCCGGCCCGCAGGGTCGCCAGCAGATCGGCATCGGCACCGGCATGTTCCAGGTAGTCGAGGGTAGCAGCGTCGAGGTAGTAGGTCTCGTCGTCAGGGCCTTCTTCAACCAGCTGATCGGCGAGAAACTGGAGCTGTATGGCGCTGATCGCGCCGATGTAGACCCCCGTATCATCATGGTAGAGGGCCACTTCGGCGCTCTCGGATGCACCTGGGCTCGCATCGTCATCTTTACCGCGGGCCAGGGCGATGATCTGACGCAACTCCTGCTCATCGAAATGGTAGGGCGCAGTCGCATCGTTGAGCAAAGTCTCGACGACCACCTCAGCCGCATCAGGCCGGGCCAGGCGGGCCGTCCCAGCACGCAGCGCCTCAAGCCGCCCAGGTTCGCTCAGCACCTGGTCGAGCTTAAAGCCCAGGGCGGGCAGGTTGCGGCAGCGAATGGCCGCCCCATTCTCCAGCAGATGATCGCTGTTGCGCTCCTCCTGGCCGGGAATGGGCTCAATGACGACCATGGGCAGGTTAGCGGCCATACACTCGGCCGTACTCAGGCCACCCGGCTTACCGAGAAAGAGAGAGGCGATCCGCATCAAGGCCGGCATCTCATTGGTAAAGCCGAGCACGCGGAAACGATCAGCCTGGGGCGCGGTCAGGGACAGCACCTGCTGGCGCAACTGCTGGTTCTTGCCACAGACAACCAGGGTCTGCACCGGCTGCTGCAGCGCCATAATCTGCTGCACAATCTCGCTGGCTGGCCCACCACCGATAGCTCCCGCCGAGACAAGCAGCGTCGGCAGGTCGGGCTGCAAACTATAACGCTCGCGCACCGCCGCCAAGTCGAGGGGCGTGCTGAGGGCCGAGGTCACCGGAATGCCCGAAACCGTAATACGCTCGGCCTCAACCCCGATGGCGCTGAGGAAAGCGCGGGACTCCTCTAAGGCCACAAAGTAGCGGTTGAAGGTGCGGCTGAGCCACATACCCTGGAAGTCATAGTCGGTAGTAACAATTGCCAGCCTGGAGTCGATACGGCCCTCGATCAGGAGTTGGGCGGCCACCCCGGCGGGCATAAAATGGGTACAGACAATAATATCGGGGTTGTAGTCTTCGATAAAGCTGACCAGGGGCTGACTGGCCAGGAGTTGCCAGACCCGGGCCATACCGCGCTCGTTTTTAAACGGCTCATCATTGTAATCGTAGAGCCAGCCCACGTACCAGGGGCTCTGCTTGACCAGTTGAAAATAGACATCGGAGGCGGCCAGTTGATAGATCCGCGTCGTCAGCTTGAGAGCGTCCTGGTTGCGCACCTCGATGCCGGGGCGGGCACGGAAGCGCTGTTCAAGGGCAGCAGCGGCAGACTTATGGCCGGAACCAACACTGGCCGAAAGGATCAGCACGCGTGTAGTCATCAACATACCTATCACTTGCAAGAGTTCTGCTCAAGTATACCTGAGATTGGCCTGCCGCTCACACCAGGCAACCCCGGCCTGAGAAAGGGTACTATAATGCAGGGCGGGTCAAGAGCGGCTTGATCGTCTGTGAGGAGGAGGCCTGGCATGGTACGGGTTGGCATCTATGGCGCAACGGGCTACACCGGCTTCGAGCTGATCAAACTGCTGAGTCGCCATCCTGCGGTTGAGATCGGCTTTGCAACGGCCCGTTCGGCAGCTGGTCAGCGCCTGAGTGATATCTTCCCGACGATGCTGGATACGCCGCTGGTGGGTATGGAGGCGGCCGATCCGCACACAGTCGATCTAGTCTTCACCTGCCTGCCCCACGGGGCCGCCGAGTTGGTTCCGATCGTTCAGGCAGCGCTTGAGGCGGGCAAAAAGGTGCTTGACTTCTCCGACACCTTCCGCCTGCATGATCCCGACGACTACGCCCGCCGCCGGGGACGACCGCACCCCGCCCCTGAGCTGCTCAGCGCAGCGGTCTACGGGCTACCAGAGTTGCACCGTGACGAAATTCGCCAGGCACGCCTGGTGGCCAATACCGGCTGCTATCCACTGACGGCTATTCTGCCGCTCTGGCCGCTGGTGCAGGCCGATATGCTGGCCGATCACACCGTGATCGTGGACAGCAAATCGGGTGTCTCAGGTGCGGGGCGCTCGTTGAGCCTGAAGACCCAGTTCGGCGAAGCGCACGAGACCTTCAGCGCCTACAATGTCGGGCGCACCCACCGCCATATCGGCGAGATGGAGCAGGAGACGGGCCTGCAGATCATCTTCTCGCCGCACCTGCTGCCGGTCTTTCGCGGCATCCTCTCGACGATCTACCTCAACCTGCGCCCCGGGCTTACCCCCGCCGAGGTGCGCGCTGCCTACAACATCTACGCCGACGAACCCTTCCTACGTTTGTTCCCGGCGGGCCGCCTGCCCGAACTGCGCCATGTGCAGCAAAGCATGTACCTGGCGATGGGTCTCCAGCCAGTTGACGCCGATTCGGGGCGCTACATCATTGTCGCTGTCGTCGACAACCTGATCAAGGGGGCCTCAGGCCAGGCGGTGCAGAGTATGAACCTGATGCTCGGCTTGCCGGAGACGCTGGGGCTGGCGTAGCTGCGATCGAAACACGCCTAGCGTGCGTGATGACAGGAGGGGCGCAATGTACTGCGCCCCTCCTGTCATTGGCGAGCTCAGCTCCCCATCAGGGCATGAGCAACATCCCAGGTTGCGCACCCTTCGCTACGACCTGCGCTGCACCTCGGTCTCCTCAGGAAGCGTTCGCTGTTCGCCGGGGGGCGTAAGCGCAATCCTGGCAGCAGGAGAAGAGGGGCGGGGGATGTCTATGAGCGGTAGCGGCATGGTATTGCTGCAAATCTATAATGGCAATATCGCAGAAGTGACGCTGTGAGACCTGGCAGATCTGGCGCAGGTAACAGGCTTACTTTTGCTCTACTGTCTATTGATATGGTGCCAGTATCAGGCCCTGCTGCCTGGGGGAAAGCTCCTACGAACCTGGCGCTGACCGGGTGGATTCAGAGGAGAATCAACGATGCATCGCCTACCACTGTTCCGCCTCGCACTGGCAGCCCTGACGCTGCTGGCGCTCCTGCCGATCCACATCACCCATGCCGCGCAGATGAACGCTGTTGGTGGGAAGCCTATTCTGACGATTGAACAGGCGATCAGTGAGGAGCCGCTGCTTGGGGGCCAGGTGACATATGCGATTACGCTGCGTAATACAGCAGCGACACCCGTGACCGACCGTGGCTATAACCTGTCGATCACGACGACGATCCAGAGTGGGCTCAGCTTTGCTACAGCGAACCCACCGCCGGCCCTCGTCGCAGCACAGGCCGATGGCAGCACACGCATCACATGGAGCAACCTGGCCGACCTGGAAGCAGGCGAGGCGCTCGAAGTGGCCCTCAGCGCCGAATTAGACCCGGCCTTGAGCGCCGGGGCTGCCTTTACGAGCACGGTCGAGGCCGCCTTCAATACGATGCCCGACAACAGTGGGGCCTGGGTTAGCGCCACACACAGTTTGACAGCCCAGCCGCAGGCCCTTGATCTTGAGGCAGACGTTGTCCAATCGACCAGCGGCCATCAGGTAAGCGGGGCTGGCGAGCTAACTGCCGCACCGGGGGCGCGCCCAGGGGCAGACTGGCCTTTCCGCTACCGGCTGACGCTGCGCAACAACCACGTCGGCAATACCACAGCCGTCACGGTTCACGCAACGCTGCCGCCTGGCGTTGCCTACCTTGGCAACCCGACGATTAGCCCGAATCCTACCGGCGCCGCCCTCAGCCCGGTACTCACACTCCAGGAAGATGGCTCACTGGTCTTGGACTGGCCGATTGGTACACTCACCACGGCCCAGCACACGACACCCATCGTGATCAGCTTTGACGCGGCGGTGCCCTATGCCTACCGTACCGCCACCGATACCGCCGCAGCCAACGGCCCTTTTGCTGGCCCGATGAGCGGCGCACCCATCCCTGAAGATACACGGATGGCCCTGAGCTACGAGGCCGACGGCACCTATCAGGGGCTCTTCACGGCGGATGGGACGCAGGCCACCCCCTCTGATGACGCACCCGCCACTTTTACCGCCGATTACCTGACCATCCGCAAAAGCGCGACCCCCGGCACAGTCGGCATCGGCACCCAGGTCACTTTTGGGCTTACGGTCTACATCGCCGAGTACTACACAGCTACCGATGTCCTGGTCACCGATGTGTTACCGGACGGGATGCGCTATGTCGATGGCAGTGCCTCACAAGCGCCCCTGACAGTGCAGCTGAACACGCCTGGCCCGGGCCGCACAAGCCTGACCTGGGCGCTTGACCCGGCAAGCACTGGCCCCGGTGCGACGGCAAGCCTGAGCTTCATAGCCGAAGTGGATCCGGTCTACGAAGCTGCGCCGTACACGGGCCAACCGGTGGTCTCTTCCGACCGGCTGACCAACCGGGCCACCCTGACGGGGAACTGGATCGATGCGCGTGAGGCGGCCCGCCTGGGAGCCGCATCGCCCGATGAGAGCACCGCACGTGTGACAACACGCATGCCGACCTTTAACAAGGCCGTCTGGCGCACCGACCAGGGTGCATGGAGTACCACGAGCGCAGGCTTTACCGGCGATACGCTGCGCTTCCGCCTGAGCTATGCAAGCGCAAGCGATATTGATGCACGCGAGATCATCATCCGCGACTTCTTGCCACGCGGCATGCGCTATGTCACAGGCAGTGCCAGTCACACGGTTGTTGGGAACTTCACCAGCAGCGCCAGTTGCACCAGCGCCCCCTCCACGCCGACGCTTGCGAGCCTCGGTGGGCTGGAGTACCTAGAGTGGCGGCTCTGCAACGCGGCCCGCGGGGCAACCTGGCAGGCGACGATTGAGGCCCGCCTCGGCGACATTCCCGATCTACAGCCGGGCTGGCTGGTGGCCAATTTCGGCAAACTGACCGGCCAGGGTACCGTGGCCCCGGCCTACAGTCTGCGTGGCACTACCGATGTCGCCTATAACGCGCCCGAGTTGACCCTGACGAAGAGCGCGAGTCCTGCCACCAACCTTGTCGGTGGCAGCCAGGTGAACTATACGATCAGTGTGATCAACAGCGGCGCGGCAACCGCCTATAACCTCGTTGTGACTGACACGGTGCCAGCAAACCTGCTTATTGCAGCCAGCGGCGGCAGTGCCAGCCCGACCAGCAGTAGTTATGTTGCCACAAGCGGCAACCCCGCTGCTGGCCAGGGTGGCGTGCTGACCTGGGCAACCGTTGCCAGCCTGGCCCCCGGGGCGACCCAGAGCTTCAATTACACAGCGACAGTGCCCGGTGGCCTGCCCGCCGGGGCTCAGATGAGCAACCTGGCCAGCGTCGCCTACAACAGTCGCGCCGACAATGCCGGCCACCAGTGGCTCGCCACGAGCAACCTCGATGATCTGAATACCGACGATGAGAGCGTCTACCTACGTGGGATGACGGTGAGCGTCGGGCTGAACCCCAATACCCTGCGCCCGGGTGACACCACGATCTGGACGATCACCGGCAGTGTGCCAGCGGGTGTAGTGGCCTACTGGCCGGTCATACAGGCCAACAGCCTGCCCCAGGGCTTCAGCTACCTGCGCACCACCGCTGTGCAAAGCGCAACCCTTGATCCTGATCTGACCCGTCACCCGCAGAATCCGCTTAGCGACGGCCAGCGCGAGCTACGCTGGTTCCTGAATACCATCGACAATACGGCGGGTAGCACAACGGCAACCTTCACGATCAGCTTTGAAACCCTCTTCACCGGCTACCGGCCCGGTAGCCCCGCCACGAAGTACTACACCAACAACAGCATCCGCAACTATGGCACGATCAGCGCCTACGCCGGGTGGTACGACAACTCAGGCGGCTATCAGAGCACGGGCGGGGCCTACCATGGCCTGGAGACGAACCGGACGACCCGCCGCAGCCCACGCGCCCAGACGAACGCCACGCTGGTGCAGCCCTTCCTGGTGCTCAGCCTCAGTGCCGATAAGGCCGTGCTTGGCGCGAACGACACGGTGGGTCTGCAACTCCAGGTGCAGAACAAAGGCTACAGCCCTGCCTACGATGTCACGCTGAACCAGCTGCTCCCTGCCGGGTTGAGCTTTGTAGCAACCCGGTCGTCAAGCGTGGCCCTGCCAGCAGGATGGAGCGGGGCCACCCCTCAGACGACCGATACAAACACGCCAGGGGCAACTACGGCCAGCTATGGCCTCGACCTGCTGCCGAACGGCGGTACCTGGACTCTCCTGCTCACCGCACGGGCTGAGGCCACAATTGCGGCCGACCTGGCGCTGAGTGCGACAGCGCAGGTGCCCGTCTACAGCTCACAGCCGGGCCTCCCCGGCGATAGCGACAATGACACCCTTCCCGATGAGCGCGTCTACAGCGGCCCCTCCGCCACGCTGGCCCTGAACACGCCAGGCTCGGCGCTGGGCAAACTGGTAACCCTGAACGAGAGCGAACTGACCTATGGCGGGACGCTGCGTTACACGCTGAGCATCCCCAGCACCCCGATCAACGCAACGCTCTACAACGTCACGCTAAGTGATACGCTTGATTCGGGCCTGACGATCACCAGCGTGAGTGCCGGCGTCGTGAATGGCAGTAACGTGAGGGTGCTGCTCGGCAGCATCCCGCCGAACGAGCAGCGTAACATCACCATCGACGCCCAACTGCCTACAAGCAGCCAGGCCCGCGACGGCAGTGCCATCGCGAACCAGGCCAGTTATACGACAACAAACAGCCCGGCGCGCACCAGTAACCCGGTGGCCAGTACGGTGCTGGCCCCGGCGCTGGTGGTGAATGCGGCAGCCGATCGAGCGGAGGTGCAGGCAGGCGATCAGGTGCGCTACCTCGTCACGCTTGCCAATGTCGGCAGTGGGTACGCCGAGGGAGTGACCCTCGTTCCCACGCTGCCAGCGAACAGCAGCTTCGTGGCTGGCTCGGCACGGCTGAATGGCGCACCGCTGGCCGACCCGGGCAGCAATGGCTGGAGCCTGGCGGATCTGGCCGGTAACACGACAATCACACTCACCTTTGCGACCAACATCACGAGTGCCGAGACAGGGGCCAGTTACCCGGCCAATTTCCAGGCTGCCGGACGCGATGTGCGCGGACAAGCCATCCCGCCCGACAACAGTGCCCGTGTGCCACACGATAATGACCCGGACGACCGGGCCACCGCCGCAGTCTATGGCCCACTCACCTGGTCAACCGAGCGCAGTCTGGTTGCCTTCGAGGATCTCAAAAAGTTCGACTGGTCGGACTGGGACTACAACGATTTCCTGGTCCGTATGACCGTTCGGCGGGGCACGCTCGCCTCGGGCGACCTGGCAGCGGTGCAGATCCATTACGTGGCCCTGGCGCGTGGGGCTGGCTTCCTCAACCACGCCTTCCACCACGAGCTACCCCTGACGGGTGGTGGCTGGTACACCCTGAACCTCTATGCTGCGGACAATACGCTACTCAGCATTGAGCAGGCTGGTTTTAGCGGTGATGACCCGAGTGTCAAGATCTTCGCCAGTACCCGCACAGCCCTCCCCCAGCCTTCGCCAACGATGGAGCAGACCAATACGCGCCCTGAGCAACAGGGTGTGATCGCTGGACAACATGTGACCCTGACGATGGTGCTAAATGACCCCGGGGCCAACCCGCTTGATGGGCTACGACCGCTGCCCTGGGATCCCTACCTGCACGTCGCGGAGACCGGCCAGGATGTCCACCTGGTGCAACCGGGCCACCTCGACAACACCCAGACGGTGACCAGCCGTTTTGACAACACCGCACCGCTGATCGGCTACGATCTGCCGCTGGCCCGCAGCCTACCCGAGGGGTGGCGCTGGATGCAGGAGTTTGCCGGTATCTGGCGTGGCTACCCAGCCTATGTGCAACATATGCAGCACGGAGGCAGCACCGACCTGAACTGGGCCACCGAGGTGCGGGCCAGCCCGGCATGGCTCTGGGGCGGGGCGATCCCCGCGCCGGATCTTGCGGCAATCAACGCCAACGAGGCAGAACCAAGCTCGCGCTACTTCGCCCCGCCTGTCGCCGCCGACCTGAATGGCGATGGAAGGGCCGAGGTGATCGTCGGCAACCTGCTCGCCAACCAGGTTGAAGCCTACGACGCCAGCCTGCGCTCACTCAGCGGCTGGCCACAGGCGGTCGGCGGAGGGGTACGCGCCGCAGCTGCCGTAGCCGACCTTGACGGTGATCGCCAGCCGGAGGTACTTGTGGGGGCCGAGGACGGTCGGCTCTACGCATGGCATGCCAACGGGACAGCCCTGGCCGGCTGGCCCATCAGCGTTGGTGTCGACCTGGATACGAGCTACCGTCTACTGGCGACCCCGGCGGTGGGCGATCTTGACGGCGACGGGCAGCCCGAGGTGGTGGTACCACTGGCCGATGGGCGGCTCTACGCCTTCAATGCCGATGGCAGCCCACGCTCGGGATGGCCAGTCAGCATTGGCGAGCTCTACGATGCTTACGCCAGCCAGGTGCTCAACAGCTCACCACGGATTGACGACCTTGATGGCAATGGCAGCCCTGAGGTTATCGTTGGCTCGACCAACGGCAACGTGTACGTCTTTGGAGCCGACGGCAGCAGTCGTTGGGCCTTCACCACCGACGATATGGTGCTTGCAACCCCGACCGTCGCCGATTTCAACCCGACCCGCCCAGGGCACGAGGTGGCAATTGGTTCAGGCGATGGTTACGTCTACCTGCTTGCCGCCGACGGGACACGGCTCTGGCGTCGCTCAACCGGCTGGACTGTGCGCTCCTCGCCCCTTGCCGCCGATGTGGACGGTGATGGCGACCTGGAGGTGCTGGTCGGTAGTGATGACAACAAGCTCTGGATCTGGCATCACGACGGCTCACGCCTGACTGGCTGGCCACAGGCAACTGGCTCCGACATCTTCGGTGCGCCTGCGTTCGGCGACATTGACGGCGACGGTAGCCCGGAGGTGCTCGCCAGCAGCGACGATGCCCACGTCTACGCCTGGCACCGCAACGGTGTTGCCGTAGCCGGCTGGCCGCGTGCCACGAGCTTTGCGGTAAAAGGGGCTCCCATGCTTGCCAACCTCGACGCAGACCCTGCGCTAGAGGTGGTCGCCGCCGATATGGGTGGAGCACTGCACCTGTGGGGCGGCATCGAACAGGTCTACCTACCGCTGATCCGCCGTCAATAACCAGCAGCAGCAGGGCGTAGCAGCGGCTACTACTCCATCCAGGCAAACATGACGGGAAGGCTATGCGCCGGTAAGGGCGCAGCAGCGGTT
This sequence comes from uncultured Chloroflexaceae bacterium, assembly GCA_964592425.1. Taxonomy (GTDB): domain Bacteria; phylum Chloroflexota; class Chloroflexia; order Chloroflexales; family Chloroflexaceae; genus Viridilinea. The sequence continues at coordinate 74,708 of CAZQCG010000007.1, read as the reverse complement.
AGCGCTGCTGCGCCCCAACACTGTTAACCCATCACCCAACGTCAGCGAAACTCGTTGGCCCCGATGTCCTCGCGGTAGCTGCGCCCAGGAAAACGGATGCGCTCGGCGTTAAGCAGGGCCCGTCCACGCGCACCGGCCAGGGTCACACCGCTGGTGACAACGCTAAGCACATGGCCGCCACTGACACTGATCCCGCTCGTGGTAGCCGCAGCGCTGCCGCTCATCAGCAGGGCGCTAAGGCCACCTCCCCGCGTCACCGGGCGATGGCGCAACCCACCGGGGTTGAGCGTCTGATCATGGAAGACCAACACACCCTGGTCAACCTCACCCAGGCCCTCGACCAGACCACCGACGGCGAAGTGGTGCGGATAGCCCTGGGCCACCAGGGCCATCGCAACCGTGACCTCGTCGCGCCAACGCAGCGGCGGCAACTGATCGAGGCGACGAGCCAGGGCGGCCTGGATCAACGGCAGCAGGTCATCCTCTAACCTTGGCAGAACTGCCTGGGCCTCCATGTCGCGCAGGCTACAACGCAGCCCACTGATACGCGGCCCCTGCTCAGTGACCACACAGTCAATGCCCAGAAAACCCCAGTAGGGCAGTTGCTCGCGGGCCAGGGCGCTCACCAGTGGCTGCATAATCCGCTGCTGCAAGAAGGCGCCTAGCCGCCCGGCATAAGCCGAATTAGCGGTAATCGCACCCATACCGGGTGCTATTGGGCTGTCGGGTGCCGCTCCAAGCTGGTCATAGGTACGCACAGGTAAGAGCGGAACCGCAGTGGTGCCATCGGTAATGGCTGTCAGGCTGATCATCACGCCGGGCAGGAACTCCTCGATCACCACCCCCCCAGCCGGCCCGGTGAGCGCACTGTCGCTGAACATACTGCGCAATGCTTCAAGCGCCGCGTAGCGCTCGTGATAGATCGCCTCACCCGCCTCGGGACGGTCGGCTCTGATGATCACCGGCAGGTGGCGTGTGGCCAGGTACTTCTCGGCGGTACTCAGATCGGCGCAAGCCCGCCCTGGAGCCAGTGGCAGTTGGTGATGTTCGAGCAGGGTGCGGGCATAACAACGGCTCCGTTCGAGCTGGGTAGCCCGCGAGGAAGGCCCCCAGACAGCGATCTGCATGCTCACCAGCTCATCGACCAGCCCGGCAGCCAGAGGTGCACTATGAGCTGGTACGATCAAGTCGATCCCCTCAGCAAAGGCCCACTGGGCCACCTCGGCCACCGCCGTCGGCTCAAGCTCAACCTGCGGGGCCAGCAAGGTCGCCCCGCCATTGCCCGGGGCCACCAGCAGGTCAACCGTCGGGCTACTGAAGAGCTTCCAGACCAGGGCGTGGGCCCGCCCGTCACTGCCAAGCACAAGCACTTTCACGGATGGATCACCTTACCCCGCCCGTCCGCGGGCGGCAGCAATCAGATTTTTCAGCAGCATCACATTAGTGACCGGCCCAGTGCCACCCGGCACCGGGGTGATCGCCCCGGCCACCTCGACCACAGTCGCAAAATCGACATCACCAACCAGGCTGCCATCGGCGAGCACATTGGTGCCGAAATCGACCACCACCGCCCCGGGGCGGATCATCGTCGCATCAATCAGGCCAGGACGCCCGACCGCCACGCAGACAACAGCGCACTCACGCAGCAGGGCTCCCAGGTCGGCGGTGCGTGAATGGCAAATACTCACCGTCGCGTCGGCCTGCAGCAGCAGTTGAGCCAGCGGACGCCCGACAATCGCACTGCGTCCGACCACGGCGGCGCGCTTGCCGCGCAGACTGATGCCATTGCGGCGCAACAACTCCATGCCGCCGGCAGGCGTGTTGGGCACAATCCCCGGGCGACCCTGGGCAAGCAGGCCAGCATTAATCGGGTGGACACCATCAACATCTTTGCGATGATCGAGGCAAAGGATGGCCCCGGTGGTATCGAGTTGAGCTGGCAAGGGCATCTGCAACAGAATGCCATCGACGATCGCATCGGCATTGAGCCGCTGAATCGTTGCCAGCAGGTCGGCCTGGCTGGCCTCAGCGGCAAGCTGTTCCAGGCGGAAGGCCGCCCCAACCGCCTGACAAAGGCGATCAATCGTTCGCACATAGCGGCACGAAGCGGGGTCATGGCCCACCAGCACCACTGCCAGACTTGGCGGGCGACCCAGGCTCACCCTCAGCCGGGCAATCTCGGTCTGGGCCTCAGCCCGCAGGGCCTGGGCCAGCGCCCGGCCATCAAGGATCGTTGCACTCATAGCTACCTACTGGTTGATGCGCTCACGCACAATGGCCAGCACTGCCGCCGTCTGCTCATCAAGGCCATTGAGCAGATCGGCAATTTGTGCCCTGGTTGTGCGAACATAAAGCTGGTCTTCAAGCCCGGCCAGGTTAATTTCGACATTCAGGATGGCACTCTGCACCGTCGCCTGGGCCAGGGCCGCCGCAACGCCCAGATCGCTGACGATCAGGCGGCCCACCCTGGGGGCCAGCACCGCACAGAGGGGCAGGATGGTGGCGGCAGCAACGGCAACCTGGAGGGGCACTTCGGCGGCCAGGCGCGTGACATGCTGAATGGCAGTACGGCGTGTAGCCGCATCGGCATCAGTGGTACGCGGCAGCTTGTAGGCCGCCGCAAGCCGCTCGAAGATAGCCATATCCTGCGCGGCCAGGGTCTGCAACTCGAGGCGCAGACTCTCGGCCCGGTCGTGAACCGCACGCAACTCATCTTCAAGGGCAGCAAACGCCTTCTTGCCGATGGTCAGCGCACAGACCATACTCACCAGGCCAGCGGCCATCGCCCCACTCAGGGCCGCCACACTACCTCCGCCCGGGGTTGGCGCACTGGAGGCCAGGGCCGCGAGAAATGTACCAACCGGCTGAGCCTCGAAGCTCTGGGACATATGCGCTCCTTAGAATCAATACCTTTCAAATAAGAAACCTGTCAGGTGCGGCCAGCCATGATCGTTCTCATTCTAATGCATTCCGTGGCCGCACCTGACAGGTTTTCTCAGCCATGCATCCATCCTTAATTTGTAAAGTATTGTCCTTAGAACAGGTTCACAGGTACGTTACAGTCAGGGCTTATATAGGAGTCTGTAAACGAAGTTTGGCAGTAGCGCATGCGGGCGGGACGCGCTCCGGCGAAATACACGTGCATCCCATTATACCAGCCAGGGAGACACGAGGAATGTGCTACACTCTATGCTTGACGATGCTGTCTCTCGATAAGGTTGCCCTGCCCTCCGGCGACCCTTGCCACCAGCGAGCGAATGTTTTTATGCAGAATTTGATCTTCACCGGCCCGACGGGCGCGACCAGCGTCGCGACCCTTGCCACTGCCGCCGCCGCTGTCGCCGGTGGCTCGCATGTCCTGCTTGTGAGTGTTGGCCCGACCCACCCGATCGCCAGCCTGCTCGGCGTCCAGGCCTGCCCTGAGCCATGTGAAGTCAGCCCCGGCCTGGATCTCTGGTGCATCGAACCCCTGGGTGAGCTCACCAGAGTCTGGGATAGCATCAAGTCGGCGAGTAGCAGTATCACCGGCGATGAGCTGCCGGTTATTCCAGGGAGCGACCTCTTTCTTGCCGTCACCGGCCTGCGCAAACGGGCCAAAGGCTACGACCTGGCCTGTGTTGATGGCGGCCAACCTGATCTGCTGCTACGCTCACTCGGTGCGCCCGACTCGATCCGCTGGGTGGTGCGAGCGCTGATCGGCCTCGACCGCGGTGCCGGGCGATCGAGTGTGTCGGTCGCACGAGCGATCATTCCCACCGGCTTGCTGCCCATTCCTTCCGATTGGATCGGACGCATCCAGGATGCCCGCATCAGCTTCGAGCGCCTGCGTGATGAACTGACCGCACCGACAACCTCGCAGGTACGCTATGTGCTGGCCCCTGACCGGCCCGCCCTGGCCGAGGCACGCATCAACATTGCGGCCCTGCAACTCTTCGGCCTGGCTGTCGAATGTTTGATCGCCGGGCCAATCCTGCCCAACGGCCTGCCTGGGCTCGAAGCCCTCGCCACAGCGCAACAGGCAGTGATGGACGAGGCTGGCACCATCTGGCACGGCCACGCCGTCTACAGCATGCCGCTCAGTGCGCCCTCTCGCGAGATCGCCGCCCTGACTGAGCTCGGCGAACGCATCTACGACGGCGACTCGCCTCTGCCGGGGGCTCCACCCCCACCACCAGTGCTGCTCAACGGCCCGCCCGACCCTTCAGTCTCGCTCAACCTGCCCGGTCTGCCGCGTGAACTGCTTGGCCTTACCCTCAGTGGCGACGAGTTGATCATCCGCGCCGGGCCCTATCGGCGCCACCTGCTCCTGCCCGAAGGCCTCCGCGGAACGACCAGCATCAAGGCCTCCCGCGAAGGTGAACTGCTGGTCATCCGCCCGCGTAAGTAGTCATAGGGGCCGCCCCCTATCTGACCATTGAGGTTCTTTTGATGGGGAAGCGCAATGAGCCGATCTCACTGCAAGGCCGCGTTGCGGTGATCACCGGGAGTACCCGCGGCATTGGTCGAGCTATCGCTGAACATTTTGGCACTGCTGGTGCCAGAGTTGTCATCTCCTCCTCACAGCCTGAGGCCGTCAGCCGCTGCCGTGAAGAGCTGCGCACTGCTGGCCTCGAGGTAAGTGGCCTGGCCTGTGATGTAAGCGACCAGGCCCAGGTGACGGCCCTCTTCCAACACGCCCTGGCGACCTACGGCAAGATCGATATCTGGGTCAACAATGCTGGCATCTCCGGCCCCTTCGCCGCGACAATCGCTATGCCCCCGGCAGCCTGGGAGCAGGTCATGCGGATCAACCTGCTCGGAACCTACTACGGCTGCATCACCGTTCTGCCGCATATGCTCGAACAGCGCTATGGCAAGCTGATCAACGTTGCTGGCGGGGGCTACAAGCGCGCCCAGCGCTTCCTGAGCGCCTATAGCGCTTCCAAGGCTGGCGTCGTGCGCCTGAGTGAAGCCCTGGCGCGTGAGCACGCCGACGCTAAACGCTACCTCGCCATCAACGTGCTCGCCCCCGGTATCGTCGATACCGATATGACCACGAACTGGGAGGCGATCGGCGCTGCCGCTGAGGCACTTAAAGAGTTCCCCCGCATTAAGCAGATCTTCGGCACTACCACCGAAGAGACCGCCAACCTGGCCTTGCGCATGGCCTCAACGGCTACCGATGGCGTCAGCGGCAATGTCTTTGAGGTCTTCCCGCGTTACCGCGGCTTCTGGCGCCTCGCCCAGGCTGCTGTCAGACGGCGCTGAGCATGGGGAAGAGTAGCGGTTTAGCGATGTAGAGGTGTGAAATGCCCAGTCTCAATGAGCGCATTGGCGAAGTCGTCAAACGCAAACGCGCCCGCGACCGGCTGACCCAGACTGACCTGGGCAGTCGCATCGGGGTGAGTGGTTCATACATCTCTGCGGTAGAGTCAGGCACAACCGGGGTGCGGATCACTGAGCTTGAGGGCCTGGCAACCGTCTTTCGCACCACGGCCATCGAGTTAATCACCGAAGCCGCTGGCAAAGACAACTACAACTTCAGTACCTCCAACCGCGAGCGTGATGCCTTCCTGGCCCTCTATGACAACCTCGGCCCTGAGCAGCGCAAGCTGGCCCGCAAATTCTTACTCTTCCTGCGTGAGCTTGAACTGCGCCCTGAGGATGCGGAATCGTAAAAGCGAAGCGGCTGCGGCGAGGGAACCGAAGTTCCCTCGCCCACCCTTAATCGGCGGACGGCACCTCGACGACAAGCGTCCCAATCGTCGTCCAGGCACTGCTGTTCCCGGCATGGTCGAGGCTCTGCACACGCAGCATGTACTGCCCAGGGTTGAGCAACTCCATCTTGACCCCAGGCTCGGCGCTGAACCATTCCGAGCTGCCCTCGGGGTCGGCACCAACATAGACGCGGTAGCCAGCGATGCCAGCAAGGGCATCAGTAGCCGGAGCCCAGCTGAGGCTGATTGGCCCCGGAGCTGCACGCACTTCAGCAATTGGCTCAGGCGGCATGGGTGCCGTCTGGTCGAAGCCTAGCGGCCCATAGCTGGCCAGAGTCTGACGGCCGTCCGGGCCCCAGACGCGCACATAGAGCATGTGCTGGCCCTCGCCAAACTCGGCCAGGTTGGCATAACCATCAGTTGCACCAGCAAACATGATCATCTCGGCGTCTGGCTCTTTGTCCCAGGCCTGGCTCAGGCCACCGCCCGACCAGTTACTGGTAAACTCGACGCGCTGGTCGCTGTTGTACCAGCGTTCCGCTTGAGCCGCACTCTGAAAGCTCACTTCGGGGTCGCGCAGCGACTGTGCGGTCATAACGGTGCCACCGTGCTGGTTACAGCCGCCAAGCTCAGGCAGGTTGTAGCCTTCGGCAAAACTGAGCGGGATGGAGTGTCGGCCGCTCCAGCCATCGCGGTTAGCGGTAAAAGCGGTAAAGTGCAGGTGCGGCGCCCCAGCCGTCGCCCGGTCACCGGCGAAGCCGATCGTCTCACCCACCTCAACCTGACGACCCTGGGCGGTGCTCACTGCCCGGGCCATGTGGGTATACATCGTAAAGAACTGGCCGCCGTGGTTGACGATCAGCGTTCCGCTACCACTCTCCCAATACCAGATCGTGCCGGAGGCGGCAGCGCGGATCGGGGCGTTGTAGGTTGGCCCATTGACCTGAACCAGGTCAAGCGAGTAGCGATCCCAGGCGTTGTGGGTGCCGCAGGCGTAACCCTGAATAACGCGCCAGGGCTCACCGGGCGGAGTGGGCAGGATCAGGCTCGGGCGAGCCTGTGCGGGCTGGGGTACAAGCGCGGCGGCGGCGACGAACAGGGTCAGGAGCCAGCCTGTCAGCACAAGGCGCAGACGACGTGGGCTGGCAGCCCTGCTCGACATGGTCGAGCGCAGACTCAGCAAAGCAAACCTCCTGGTTTGAGTGGGGGCAGTGCAGGGCCCCCTATCATTGCACAGCGATCACACTTGGCTCGCAAGAGTCCCTTTCGGATCGTGCCGGGGCCTAACTGCGGCCCCGGTGCATACGGGCGGACACGGCTCGTAGCACGCTTTGCATAGCGCTGACTGTCACAGAATGCCAATGGACACAGCGGATCGTCAGCTCTATAGCCCGACAACGGTCAGGGTTGTCGGCAGCATTAAACTAGCATAAGCTGGCCAATTGGTCAAATTTTGCTTAAAACAATCGTCAGAGCAGCCTCCAGAGGGCTGCTATAATACCCCGAGCAAATACGCAGTTGTGCGAGGATGATCTATGTCGATGCGCGACGATCACCAGAACGCCGGCCCACGCCGTCCGGCTGAGTTGGCTAAAGCCTACGAGCATCAGCAGGTTGAGCAGCGCCTCTATGCCTGGTGGGAGCAGTCGGGCTTCTTTGAGCCCCGCGCTGATGCTCCGCGCCCGCCCTTTGTGATCAGCATTCCCCCCCCTAACGTCACCGGCGAGTTGCACCTCGGCCACGCTATGTTTGTGACCCTGGAAGACCTGATCATTCGCTGGCGCCGCATGCAGGGCTACCAGACCCTCTGGGTGCCTGGCACTGACCACGCCGGGATTGCGACCCAGACCCAGGTTGAGCGCCTGCTGCGCAGTGAGGGTACTTCGCGCCAGGAGGTCGGGCGCGAAGAGTTCCTCCGCCGTACCTGGGAGTGGAAAACGAAGTATGGCGGCGAGATTACGAGCCAGCTGCGCCGCCTGGGGGCCTCCTGCGACTGGGCCCGCGAGCGCTTCACCCTCGATGAGGGCCTCTCCTACGCAGTGCATACTGCCTTCAAGCGTCTCTATGACGATGGGCTGATCTACCGCGGCACCTACCTGGTCAACTGGTCGCCGGCCCTCCAGACGGCCGTGAGCGACCTTGAGGTCGAGTACGAGCAGCGTAACGTCTCGATCTGGTATGTGCGCTATCCCGTGCTCGCTCCCGGTGTAGCCCCCCAGGTTGCTAGCGACGGCCTTCCCCTCGGCCCTGGTGGCCATGTCTGGGGTTCCGGACGCTGGGCCGAGGGGGTCAATACATGGATCACAGTGGCAACAACGCGCCCCGAGACGATCCTGGGCGATACGGCCGTGGCTGTCGCTCCTGATGACGAACGCTATAGCGCCATGCTCGGGCGGCTGGCGGTCTTGCCAGCCCTCGGACGGGCTATCCCGATCATTGCTGATAGTTATGTCGACCGCGAGTTCGGCTCCGGTGCAGTGAAGATCACCCCGGCCCACGACAAGAATGACTACGAAGTCGGCAAACGGCACCAGCTAGCGCAGATCAACATCCTCAACCTGGACGCGACGATCAACGCGGCGGGTGGCCCCTACGCCGGGATGGATCGCTTCGCGGCGCGTGAGGCCATCCTGGCCGACCTTGAGCGTGAGGGCCTGCTAGTCAAGCGTGAGCCGCATAGTATGAGTGTCGGCATCAGCCAGCGCGGCGGTGAGGTGATCGAGCCCATGCTCTCTGAGCAATGGTTCGTACGAACCAAACCCCTGGCCGAACTGGCCCTGGCCGCTGTGCGTGAAGGACGTACGCGCATCATTCCCGAGCGCTTCGAGAAGATCTACTACAACTGGCTCGAAGGCATCGAAGACTGGTGCATCTCGCGCCAGCTCTGGTGGGGCCACCGCATTCCGGTCTGGTACCTGCCCGACGGCACCATGGTCGTCCCTGGCCCCGATGAGGCACCGCCAGAGGGGGCGACGCGCGATCCTGATGTGCTTGACACATGGTTCAGCTCCGGCCTCTGGCCCTTCTCGACCCTCGGCTGGCCCCGGCAGACCGAAGATCTCAGCCGCTTCTACCCGACCAGCGTGATGGAGACGGGCTACGACATTATCTTCTTCTGGGTCGCCCGGATGATGATGATGGGTTGCTATCTCACCGGTACCGAGCCCTTCCATACGATCTATCTGCACGGCCTGGTGCGTGATGAGCATGGCCGCAAAATGTCGAAAACCTACGGCAATGTGGTCAATCCGCTCGAGGTAATGGAGCGCCAGGGCACTGATGCCCTGCGCTACACGCTGGTGACCAGCGGCACACCCGGCCAGGATCTCAACCTCAACCCGCAGCGTATCGAGGCCGCTCGCAACTTCGCCAACAAGCTCTGGAACATCAGCCGCTTTGTGATCGGCAAGCTCGGCAGCGAACGCAACGCGGCCTTTGAGCTTGATCGCACAAACTTCAGCCTGGCTGACCGCTGGATCGTCTCGCGTTATGCCCGCCTGACACTCGAAGTTGATCGGTTGCTGGAGGGCTACAACTTTGGTGAAGCCGGACGCCAGATCCACGACTTCGTCTGGGGCGAATTTGCCGACTGGTATGTTGAGATCGCCAAAGTGCAACTCGAAGGCGCGCCTCAATCCGCCCAGGTCACCCAGGCCGTGCTCTACACCCTCCTTGAAGGAGCTCTGCGCTTGCTCCACCCACTGATGCCCTTTGTCACCGAAGAGTTGTGGCAGTACCTGGTGGAGAGCAGCCCGACCGCCAGCCACTACCCTGACGCCCCGCGCACGCTTATGCTGGCGGCCTATCCCCTGGCTGACAGCACCCTGATCGATACCGAGGCCGAACAGGCATGGGGCCTGGTGCAGGAGTTGATCGTCGCCATCCGCAATGTGCGCAACGAGTACCGCGTGGAAGCCTCACGCTGGGTGAGTGCAAGCATTGCGGCTGGTGCGCGGGCGGAAGAGTTGCGCAGCCAGACCGCCCTGCTTGCCCGCCTCGCCCGCGTGAACCATGAGCAACTGGTGATCGTCGAGACACTGGCCGAACGGCCAGCGCAGGCTGCCGCCATCGTGATCGGTAACCTGGAGTGCTACCTGCCCCTCGCTGGCATGATCGACCTTGGGGCCGAGCAGTCCCGCCTGCGCAAAGAGCTTGAGGCTGCCGAGGTCGACGTGGCCCGCCGCGAGGAGCGCATAGCCAATCCCAACTTTGCCACCCGTGCACCAGCCCAGATTGTCGCCCGCGAGCGCGAGGGCCTGGAGCTTGCCCGTACCACCCTCGTCCGCCTGCGTGAGCGCCTCGATCAGTTCAACTGATGGCCGAGCGATGAATGAGTGCCCCCCTTTACCACGCCAGGTTCATCTGCGCACCCAGCTGGATCGCCTGTACGGCAGCCCGACGCTGACGTCACTCTTCCGCGAAATCGCCAACCTGGTACTCGCCGAGCTACCCTTCGCCTCGCTGGCGCTGATCCTGCGCTACCGTAAGAGCGAATGGAGCGAAATGGTCTATGCTCGCATCGGCGTGCGTGAAGAGTTGCCGCGCCTCTTCTGGAAGTCCGCCAGCGGCTTGACGAGTGTCGTGCTGCGCGAAGCCCGCCCACTCTACACCGCCTCCTACCCGGACGAATGTGCACGTCACGGCCTCACCGCGATGGACATGCTGAGTCCGGTGCCGATCCATGCCTGGATGGGTGTGCCACTGGAGCAACAGGGTGACGTCTTTGGTGTACTGATCACCTTTAGTGAGCAGTCCGGCCAGGAATTAGGCCCTGCCGAGCGTGAGTTGCTGATCTGGCTGGCGCATGAGGCTGGCCGGCTGATCTGGAGCGTCCGGCGCTATGAGTATGCAGCCAATGAGTCTCGCCGCCACGAGGCGCTGAACCAGATCGCCCGGGTGATCAACTCGAGCCTCGACCCGGAACAGGTGCCGAGCCTGATTGTGCAGCGGGCGCCGGCGCTCTTTGATGCCGAAGAGGCTTCGTTGTTGCTGCGTGATGCGCAGACCGGCGAGTTGATCTTCAGCTATGCTGCCGGCCCGGTCGGCCAGAGCTTGCTTGGTGAACGCCTGCCGCCCGGCAAGGGCATCGTCGGCTTTGTTGCCGAAAGCGGCCAGTCGACGATTGTCAACGATGTCAGCAGCGATGGGCGCTTTTACCGCTTCCTCGACGGTAACACCGGCTTTCATACCCGTGCCGTCGTGGCGGTGCCTCTGCGTGCGCTTGATGGCGTCAAGGGCGTACTCGAGGTGCTCAACCACCGCGCCAATGCGCCTTTCACCGAAGAGGATCTGAGACTGCTCGAGGCCCTCGCCGACCAGGCGATCATCGCCCTGGAGAATGCACGTCGTTTTGCCTCTATCGATAGCGCCCTGACGCGCCGCCTGCAGGATCTTGACCGTTCCAACGACCGCCTGCGCCAGATCCTGCAGGCGGCCAATGCCATTCGTGTCGAACGCCAGCTCGACGATCTGCTGCCGCAGATCACCAGCGCCATCGCCCATAGTTCGGGCTTCCGCCGCGTGATGCTGGCCCTGGTGGGACGTGAACGCGGCCCTGAGCCCTTCATCCAGCGCGTCGCTACGGCAGGTAGCCGAGCAACCACCGGACGGAGCCGGACACCGCGCCTGCTCCTGCGCGATTTCGAGGCCCTGCTGCGCCCCGAGCTCCGCCGATCCGGCCTGACCTACCTGCTCGATCAGCAGCGTGATACGATGACCTGGCTCTACGATGGTGAGCCACAGCCACCGACAACGGACGCTGAATTGCGCCCAGGTATGTGGCAGGCCACCGATGCTCTGATCTGCCTGCTGCGCAACAGCCGCGGCGAATTGCTGGGCACTCTGGGCTTCGATGAGCCGGAAAATGAACTGCGCCCGGACGCCGAACAGATGCAGATCCTCGAGATCCTTGCCAACCAGGCTGCCGCAGCGATCGAGAATGCCCACCTCTACAGCGCCCAGCAGGCCAGCCTTAACCGCATGCTAGCCCTCAACGGCCTTGGGCGGGCGATTAATACAACCCTGCGCTCACCACGCCAGATCTATGAACTGACCGCCCGTGGCATGCAAGAACTGAGCGAGGCGCGCTGGGCAAGAGTCTACCTCGGCGACCCGGCTGCTGGCCCACCCGAACTCAGCTTCAAAACCGGCGGCCTCCCCCTCGATAACGAGGATGCCGCCCGCCTGGCCGCCGAAGTCGCCGCAGCGCGTCGCCCGATCAGCCGCCGCCCTGCGCCCGAGCGCGAAACAATGGTTGGCGTGCCCCTCCGCGGCTCAGCACGCAGCTTCGGGGCGATCTGCGTCGGCTTCGGTGATGGCAGTCCTAGCCAGGCCGAACTTGAAACGCTGGTGCTCTTTGCCAGCCAGGCCGCAAGCGCCGTAGAGAGTCTTGGGCTGCTCGAGGCGGTGCGCGAAGGTCGCGACCGCCTGGCCTCAATTATGGCCTCCACCCGCGAAGGCATGCTCCTGGTCAGCGATGAGGGCCGGGTGAGTGAAGTCAATGCTGCTTTTGTACAACTGGTCAGCGCTGAACGCTGGCCACTCGGCCTGGATGGGTTGAGCTTCAGCCAACTCCTCGACCAGTGGCACATCGTCGCTGGCTTCCCTCTCACCGAGCGCGAACTGCTCTACCGCAGCGCCGCCGCCGTTGCCGAAGGGATCGAGAGCTTTATGCGCGGCCAACTCAACGGCACAGTCGTCGGCACCCCTGCCCTCGAATGGAGCATTATGCGAGCCACGCGCACCGACGTGGATCCCCCAGCAAACCCTGCCCTGAGCGAAGCTCGAAGCTGGCCCATCCTGCTCACCATCCGTGATATTACCGCCCTCAAGGAGACCGAGCGGCTGCGGAACGACCTGACCAATATGATGGTGCATGATCTGCGCAGCCCCCTCGCCACCGTGATGACCTCGATTGACATGATCTTGCGTGAGGTGATCGGTACACTCAATCCCAGCCAGCAGGAGATCCTTGCGATCGCGCACACCAGCGCTCAACATGTATTGAACATGATCAACCTGCTGCTGGATATCAGCCGGCTCGAAGGCGGACGGATGCCGCTTAACCGCACCCTGCTTGCCGTACAGGCCCTGACCGAGCGGGCAAGCGAGCGGATGCACGTGCTGGCCCAGAGCAAACAGATCGCCATCCGCCTCGATCACGATCCGTCCGCTGGCTATATCTTCGCCGACGATGACCTGGTGCTGCGTGTATTGCAGAACCTGCTCGATAATGCCCTCAAGTTCAGCGCACGCCAGAGTACTGTGATCCTGCGTACCGAACTGGTGCCATCCGCAGAGTCGGAGGCTCCGCCAGCAGTGCAAAGCAACGAGGCACTGTTTCAACTGTTGACCGGGTACGCGGTACGCTTTGCTGTGCGTGATACAGGGATTGGCATCAGCCCCAACGACCTCGAAAAGATCTTTGCCAAGTTCAGCCAGGCTGGTAACCATCGCAACCCCGGTACTGGCCTCGGCCTGACCTTCTGCAAACTGGTCGTCGAGGCCCACGGCGGCCAGATCATGGTCGAGAGCACCCCCGGCGTGGGCAGCACCTTCAGCTTCACCCTCCCCGCCGCCACACTGAATAGTCGATAAACGAGGTTTCGCGCTAACCGCCCGTTGGCTTCGACAAACTCAGCCAACGGGCGTCGTGAAAGCCAGAACCGCGCAGGCCTGACAGGCCTGAACGATCCTGGCTCGGTGATAGTGCGTAGGGGGTGACTAACCCTTAAGCTTACGCCGCTGCCATATCGACATCCGTTTCCGCGCTGATCGGCTCCTCAACCTCTGCGCGCACCGGCTTCACCTGCTCGACGCGGAGCAGCTTCGCATCGAGCCGCAGCATCGCGATGATCCCGAGTAGCTGCACCACCGCGAAGGGGACAATCGTCAGGTAGTGAGCCAGCGAGTACTTGGCGATCAGGCCGTTCTGCACCAGGCCCAGGTGGATGAAGAACATCCCGAAGACGAAGAGGGCCACGGCCGGACAGATCAGGGCGTAGCTACCCACGCTGCGGGCTTCGCCCCAGAGGTAGGTGCGGAAGTAGCCCACCTGGCGCAGCACACTGGCACCGATCAGCCCAACCAGCAACTGCAGCGACAGGATCGTCCCGGTCAGCATAAACATGTCGACCGGCTCGCTGTGGGCCTCAAAGCCGTGGTGCAGGCCATGATTGATGCGCACCAGCGCGATCCCGCCCAGGGTCAGCATCGGAATGAGCGTCCAGAGGCTCGGTCCAGCTTCGACCGACAGACCTTGCGCAAGCATACCCCGGAAGCCCAACACTAGCAGGATGACCCCCATCAGAACCGCAGCACCAAGGAAGAAGATTGCGCCAAGGATGCTCACCGCGATGGTGATGCGGTTGTCGCTCATCGCTGCTGGTGCCGCCAAGCCAACCGCCACCATCGTGAAGGTAAAGGGGGCTTGCAGCTGGCTCAGGTGATTGTTGCGCGTGCAGTCGAAGTGACCACCGGCGATGGCTCGCCCGAAGATCGCAAGGAAGGTGTGCAGAGATAACACGCCGATCGCGAATTGAGCCAACAGGGCGAGCGGGAAGAGATACTCGACCACATTCCAGAGGCCGGGAACAAAGACCGCACCAAGCACGAAGAGTACATTGACCGTCATCGCTAACATTAGCGGTAGGCCCATCAGCGTCACGGCACTGTTGGTCTCACGCAGCGAGGCATAGGCCGACGTGCGTCGGAAGGCGGCATATTCGCGCAGGTTCCAGACCACCAGGCGCAGGTGGCGCCAGGCAAAGATGATGATCCCGGCCAGCGCTGCGTAGGTCAGCAACTGAGCCAGCATCCCGGCGCTGTTCAACATCGCGGCAAGGCTGTCAAAGGTGACAATCGGGGTCTTGGGGTGCGGAATGAGAAAGTTCAGCCAGATGAAGAAGGCGACGGCCATGCCGCCATTGCCAAGGGCGGCGAGGAAGTACAGTGGTGAGTAATGCACCCCCAAATCTCGACGGAGACCAAACCAGCGTGTCGCGAACTGCAGCATAACGAACCCTCCTTGTGTGCAAACACTTTATTCAACCTTTGCCAGTCAGATGCACCACAAAGAGCCAGGGTTACAGCATTTTGGGGCGAATCTCCTAAAAGACTGGGGATTCGTCGCCAAATCCGGCCACGGACACCTAAAATGGTGGGGATAGGGCGAGTCGACAGGCCACGCGCTATAATGGGACATGTCATGCAGGTTGCTGACGATCAAGGGAGTAGCTGTGATGGACTTCAACGCCGGCTATGGAATGTTTCTCAGCCAGGAGCATGAGCTCCTGCGGGCGACGGTACGCGCTTTTGCCGAGCAAGAGGTGGCCCCTTTTATTCGTGCCTGGGATCGCTCAGGGGCTGAGGCCGGCGAAGGCCCGGAGACCCGAACGCACCTGCGCCCAATCCTCAAGCGCATGGGTGAGCTTGGTTTCCTCGGTATCTGCCTGCCCCAGCGCTATGGCGGGGCCGGGATGGATTACCTCGCCCTGGCAATTATTTGTGAAGAGCTTGAGCGCGTTGATAGCGCTCTGCGTGTCGTGATGAGTGTGCATACCGGACTCAACTCGCTCTCGATCTTCCAATGGGGCAGCCCCGAGCAGATTGAGCGCTACCTCGTGCCCCAGGCCCGTGGCGAGCAACTGGCGGGCTACTGCCTGACCGAGCCCGACAGTGGTACCGATGCAGTGGCTATGCGGGCGACCGCCCGCCGTGACGGTGACAGCTACATCCTTAATGGCGAGAAGATCTGGATCAGCCTGGCCGACCTGGCCGACAACTTCCTCGTTATCGCCAAAACCGACCCCGAGCGAGGCAGCCGCGGTATCTCGGCCTTCCTGGTCGAGCGTAGCTGGCCCGGTGTGAGCAGCCACCCCATCCACGGTAAGCTTGGCGTACGGGCTGGCAATACCGGTGCCGTCGTCTTCCAGGATGTGCGTGTGCCCGTCGCCAATCGCCTTGGTGAAGAGGGCGAGGGTTTTAAGATTGCGATGGCCGCCCTCGACAATGGGCGCTACACCGTGGCCGCTGGGGCCACCGGGCTCATCCAGGCGAGCCTGGAGGCCAGCCTGCGTTATGCCCAGGAGCGACAGACTTTCGGCGTGTCCATCGCCGAGCACCAGCTCGTCAAGCGCATGATCTCGCACATGGTACGTAAGCTTGACACCTCACGCCTGCTGGTCTACCGCGCCGGTTGGATGAAGAATCGGGGCCTGCGCAACACCCGTGAGACTACTCTGGCCAAGTGGCACGCCACCGTCTCAAGCTTCGAGGCCGCCGACGATGCCATCCAGATTCATGGGGCCTACGGCTACTCCGACGAGTATCCGGTTGAGCGCTACCTGCGTAACGCCCGCGGCGCGATCATCTATGAAGGCACCCGCGAGTTGCAGGAGCTGCTCCAGGCCGACTTCGCCCTCGGCAAGCGCAGCAACCCGCCCCTGCGCCGCGAATTGCCCGCCTATGACCCGGAAGCCTGGGGTTGAGCACACGCCAGCAGCATGGCGGAAATGGTCTGGTTCGGGGCGTGCGGTAAAGTCTTACATGGAGTGAGTACTGCTCCACCAGACTGAGGGAAAACTCATGGACATCCGCGTACGCCTGCTGCTGGCTTTCACTCCCCTGCTGCTGCTCCTGGTTGGCACTAGCATTGCGCTTGAGTATGCCAATCGTGATTTTAACGCCCTGCTGAACCGCCAGATGGCCGCCGCCGACAGCCTGGCCGAATTGCGGGCCCTGGAGGCCAGTATGCTACGCGAGCACAGCGCGGTCGTCCAGATCGTCAAGGGCGAAGCCGAGGCTGCCAACCGCCTCAACTTCACCGAGGCGCGCCGTGACTCGCAGACCCTACGTATGCAGCGCGAGACCTCCAACCTGGTTCGTGCCGCTCAGGAGCCGCAGTTGCTCGCCCGCATCGACGAACTGAGCCAGCGCCACGACACCATCGTGCAACTGGTCAGTGTCAGTGCGCGCACCGAGGCCAAAGCCCTGCTTGGCGATCCCCTCTACAACCGTATGATCAACGAGATGGTGACCCGGGGCGATGCCGCCCGCGACGAACTCCGCAGCGAGTTTGATGCGGCAACCCTCGCCCTGGCCGTCAACCAGCGCACGACCCTGACCCGTGCGGCAATAGCGACCCTCATCGCGGTGATTCTCTCGCTGCTCTTCTCGTGGTTGCTGGTTGGCGGAGTGGCCCGGCCTCTCGAGCGACTCAGTGCCGACGCCCGCCGGCTAAGTTCCGGCGACCTGAAGGGCGAGTTGAGCCCAAGCGGCAATGTGACCCAGATCCGCCGCCTGCGCGATGCCTTCCAGCACCTGATCGACGCCAACCGCGTCCGCGAGCAACGCATCGCCACCGGTATGGCTGAGTTGCAGGCCCAGGTTGAACGCGAAGAGCGCCTGCGTGAGACTGTGCAGGCCCTGAGTGTAACGGTAGTACCCCTGCAAGCCGAGACCCTGCTCCTGCCCCTGGTTGGTCATCTTGATGAGCGGCGCGCCAACGAATTGACGACCACCGTCCTGAAGGCGATCTATGAGCGCCGGGCCCGCTTGCTGGTGATCGATCTCACCGGGCTGGCCACTCTCGATACCCAGACCGCTGGCTACCTTCAACGCGCCGCCGAAGCCGCCCGCCTGCTTGGCTGCCGGGTGACTCTGGTTGGGGTACGCGCCGAACAGGCCACCCTCCTCGCCGGTAACGATCTGGCCGCCAGTGGCATCACCATCGCCCGTGACATCCCCAGCGTGCTTGCCCAGGCCGGCATGGGCGATAGCTAGTCCAGGGTTTCGCTCGGCAGGTAGGGGGGCCTACCAGGGGCACTCGCCATACTACTCGTTCCGCAAGGCCCGGATCGGGTCAAGCCGTGCCGCCCGCAGCGCCGGGAAGAGCCCGAAGAAGATCCCTACCCCGGTCGCAATCGAGGTCGCCAGCAGCACCGAGTTGAGCGAGACGCTTGCCTTCAGGGTCGGATCTTGCGAAAGGCTGTAGAGCACCAGGCTGCCGATAAAGGAGAGCAGGTAGCCAAGCCCGACCCCCAGCAGCCCGCCAGCCAGGCAGAGTACCACTGCTTCGATCAAGAACTGCCACATAATATCGCGCCGCCGGGCCCCGACGGCCTTGCGCAAGCCGATCTCCTTAGTACGCTGAGCCACGCTTACCAGCATGATGTTCATGATCCCGATCCCGCCCACCAGCAACGAGATGCCGCCGATCGTGCCGAGGAAGGCGCTGAAACCGACGGTGATCGCCTGAAATTGGGCCGCCAGCTGCGCCGGGTTGGTCACAGTAAAGTCGTTTGACTGGTAGCTCAGCCGGTGCTCCTCACGCAGCACGGTTGTGATCTGGCGGATGGCCTCGTCCATCGCCTGCGGGTCACGCACTTTGACGGTCAGCGTTGAGACGTCAACCTCCGGCCTGATCGTGTTACGGAAGAGCCGCTCACGGGCCGTTGTGTAGGGCAGATAGACCTGTTCGCTCGGATCGCCGAAGCGCCCTACCGCCCCGGCCACCTGGCTGCGCTTGGTCACCGAGACGCCGATCACCTCGAAGGGCACCCCGTTCACGTTGATGCGCTGTCCAACGACACCTTCGATGCTGCCGAAGAGGGTCTCGGCGACTTCATTGCCGATGACCGCTACCCGCGCACTACTGCGTTCCTCCTCATTGGTAAAGTAGCGCCCGTCACCAAGCTCCTGGTCGCCAATCGCGAAGTAGTTTGGCGTCACCCCCTTTACCCCAAAGCGGTAACGCTCGCCGCCTGCACTCACCACCCCGTTGCGACTCAGCTCGATTACCACGAGATCGACGGCTGGCGCTCGCCCAGGTGTGCTTAACACAGCGGCATCCGCCGCCGTTAGCCGTGGTGTGCGTTGCTCGTTCTCCTCCGTATTAGCGTCCTCGACCTGCGGGTTGATGTAAAGTGTGCCAATGCCCATCTTGTCGAACTCGGCGTTGATCCAGCCTGAGTAGCCCTCGCCAATCGCTAGCATACCCACCACTGCGCCCACTCCGATAATGATGCCGAGCATGGTCAGCACCGCCCGCAGCTTGTGGGTCAGCATGGCACCCCAGGCAATCCGAAATGACTCGATTAGATTCATGTTTATTCCGTGCGCAAGGCCTCGATTGGGTTCAGCCGGGCTGCCTGGAGGGCCGGGAAGAAGCCGAAGGTGATACCAATCGCCGCTGCAATCCCCGTTGCCAGCAGAACATTGCCCAGGCTCACCGAGGCGGCTGCCCCTTCGGCATTAAAGAGGTTGATCAGAATAAAGGTGCCTACAAACGAGAGCAGGTAGCCCAGGCCGATGCCGATCATGCCGCCCATCAGGCAGAGCACCAGTGCCTCGATCAGAAATTGCAGTAGAATATCACGCCGCTTGGCCCCAACCGCTTTGCGTAGGCCGATTTCCCTGGTGCGCTCAGTCACGCTCACCAGCATAATGTTCATAATCCCGATCCCGCCTACCAACAGCGAAATGCCTGCCACCAGGCCGAGGAAGGTGTTGAAGCCGCCGATCACTATGTTGAACTGGGCGGCGATCTGCTCGGGGTTGATGATCGAAAAGTCGTTGTCCTGATAACTCAGGCGGTGTTCCTCACGCAACACGGCAGTCACCTGGCTGATCGCCGCATCAATCTCGCCCACGCTGCGCGCCTTGACAGTCATGATCGAGACATTGATCCGGTCGTCGGTCTGGTTGCGAAAGAGCCGCGCCAGACCGGTCTGGTAGGGTACAAAGATCGCCTCGGCCGGGTCAGCCCCGATACTAAAGGAACCCTCAGGGGTGGCCAGGACGCCAATCACCTCGAAGCCCACCCCGTTGAGGGTGATCCGTTGGTCAAGGGCCGCGCCCGCACTGCCGTAGAGCCGCTCGGCCACCAGTTGGCCGATCACCGCCACCCGGGCCTGCGCCTGATCCTCCTCAGCGCTGAAGAGGCGACCAGGGCCCATGGTCTGGGGAATCAGCTTGAACCAGTCGGCGTTGACCGCCCGGACACTGTAGGTGCGCCGCTCGCCATTTGCATTCGCCAGGGCCTGATCACTCCACTCGTAGGCCACCCCGGCTACCGCAGGGGCGCGGCCCACCTGCAAAATGGCTGACGCATCAGTCGCCGTCAGCCGGGCTGCCTCAAGCGCATCGATCCGATTGCTGTTGATGAAGGGGGCCACATAGAAGTTACCTGCGCCAAGTTGGGCAAACTGGCCATTGAGAAAATTCTGGAAGCCGTTGCCCATGGCTAGCATGCCGATCACTGCGCCCACTCCGATAATAATCCCAAGCATAGTCAGCGCAGCCCGCAGCTTATTGCTGAAGAGCGCATGAAAGGCAATCCGGAAGGCTTCAAGAATTGGCATCTAGCTCACCCGGCCTCAGCCAGCATGCGTGCCTCCACCGGCTCATCCCCAGCAATTAATCCATCGCGCACACTAATGATCCGCTCGGCGTGGCTGGCCACATCATGCTCGTGGGTCACCAGAATGACGGTGATGCCCTGCTCACGGTTGAGGCGCTGGAAGATCGCCATAATCTCCTCGCCGGTGCGTGTATCAAGGGCACCGGTCGGCTCGTCGGCCATGATAATGCGTGGCTCGTTGACTAGCGCACGGGCGATCGCCACGCGCTGCTGCTGCCCACCTGAGAGCTCGTTCGGTTTATGGTGCATACGGTCGAGCATACCTACTGCCACCAGGGCGGCCCTGGCCCGCTCGTGGCGGTTGCCGCCCTTGCCACCATAGAGCATTGGCAGTTCAACATTGCGCAGGGCACTGGTGCGCTGGAGCAGCATGTACTGCTGAAAGACGAAGCCGATCTTCTGGTTGCGAATGGCCGCCAGTTCATCATCGTTCAGGTCGGCGACATTGACCCCATCAAGCTGGTAGGTGCCGCTGCTGGGCTGGTCAAGGCAGCCAATAATATTCATCAGCGTGCTCTTGCCGCTGCCCGAAGGGCCCATAATCGCCACCATCTCGCCCTGCTTGATGCGCATACTTACGCCACGCAGGGCCTGCACCTCAACATCGCCCATGGTATAGACTTTGCTCAACTCATTCACAACGATCAGATCACTCATCGGCAACTGCCTCATCTATGCCTCAGCCCGCCGTCGACGTTCAAGCGCGACGAGCAGGATCGCCATGTCGGCCGGGCTGACACCGGCCAGCCGCCCGGCCTGGCCCAGGGTTGCCGGGCGAAAGTGCTTCAGGGCCTGGGCCGCCTCACTGCGTAGCCCACGCAGGTGATCATAGTCCAGCTCGGCTGGAATCCGCCGATCTTCCATGCGTCGTAGCCGTTCAACCTCGCGCTGCTGCCGGTTGATGTAGCCGCCATACTTGCAGTTTACCTCAACTAGCTCAACCAGATCCTGCGCTGCCGCTGGTAGATCGAGCAGATCTTGCAACTGGTTGTAGCGTACCTTCGGACGGGCCAGCAACTCAGCGGCACTGGCAGGCTGGCTCAATGGATCAAAGCCCAGGGCTTCCAGGCCCTGGTTGAGCGCCAGCGTGGGGAAGACCCGCCGCTCGGTCAGATTCTGCTCAAGCGCTTCAGCCGCCGCACGCCGCTGCTCTACTGCCGCCGCGCGGGCCGCATCGACCAGGCCCAGGCTGTAGGCCAGGGGCGTCAGACGCAGGTCGGCGGTGTCGCCCCGCAGCAACAGGCGATGTTCGGCGCGGCTGGTGAACATGCGATAAGGTTCACGGATCGCTTTGGTTACCAGGTCATCGATCAACACCCCGATATAGGCCTGATCGCGGCGCAAGATCACCGGCGGCAGCTCTCGGGCAAAACGGGCGGCGTTCAGCCCGGCCATTAAGCCCTGCGCGGCAGCCTCTTCGTAGCCGGTGGTGCCGTTGATCTGCCCGGCCAGGAAGAGCCCAGGCAACCGACGCGTCTGCAGATCCGCCCCGATCTCACCAGTTGCTACGGCGTCATACTCGATCGCATAGCCCACCCGCATCAACTCGGCATTGCGCAGGGCCGGGATGCTGCGCAACATCGCCCACTGCACATCCTCAGGCAACGAGGTATTGCAGCCCTGTACATAAACTTCGTGGGTCGTCCAGCCCTCGGGCTCAAGGAAGAGGCCGTGGCGCTCTTTGTCGGCAAAACGCACAATCTTATCTTCGATGCTCGGGCAATAGCGTGGCCCAACCCCCTCGATCATTCCGCTGAAGAGCGGTGCCCGGTGCAGATTCTCCCTGATCAAGCGATGAAAGATGGGTGTGGTATGCACCAGGTAACATGGCAATTGAGGCCGCCAGCCTGTGAGCATGGCATGGGGGTAGATCGCCGCCGGAGGCCCCTGATAGGCTGGAACAGGCCATCTATCCAGGCCCCCCTGACCAGGCTGATCCAGATCCTCATCTCCATAGTAGTGACCGAGATAGAGCGGGGTGGCGCTGCCATGCTGCACCTGGGTGAGGCTAAAGTCGATGCTGCGGGCGTGCAGACGTGGCGGGGTGCCCGTCTTCAGGCGCACCAGGGGCAGCCCGAGGGCCGCCAGGTCATGGCCAAGGGCGACAGCCGCAGGCTCGCTGGCCCGCCCCGACTCCCAGACCGCCTGGCCCGTAATCGCCCGTCCTCGCAGAAAGGTGCCCGTTGTCAATACCAGCGCCCGCGTATAGTAGCGCTGCCCAACCTGGGTGAGCACCATAAAGTTGGCGGCGGCGGGGCTGTCTTCTGGCCGATCGCTGCCTGGCATACTGAGCGGCACGATCCGTTCGACCATGGCCTGACGCAGATCAAGCAGCGCGATCTGCTCAAGCTGCTCTTTCATCAACCGGCTGTAGAGGCCCTTGTCGCACTGGGCGCGCAGAGCCTGCACCGCCGGGCCCTTGCTCTCATTCAACAGGCGGATCTGAATGGCGCTACGGTCGGTCAAACGGGCGATCAGGCCACCCATGGCGTCGATCTCACGCACCAGGTGTCCCTTGGCCGGCCCACCGATGCTAGGATTACAGGCCATCAGAGCCAGTTTATCCAGGTCGATGCTTAAGAGCAGCGTGCGACAACCGCAGCGGGCGGCTGCCGCTGCCGCTTCGCAGCCAGCATGACCGGCACCGACCACCAGCACATCATAGAAGTTCTGCATACACATGGTATAATGCGGCCCGACCTTTGACCGATCGAGGAGCAACCTTTTGGCTTCGATTTTAATTATAGACGACGATGTGACCCTCCTGGCGCGGGTAGGTACCCAACTCAGCGAGGCGGGTTTCACGGTTGAGAAGAGTAGTGACCTGAGTCATGGCGAACAACTCTTCGCCGACTTCCGGCCCGACCTGGTGCTGCTCGAAGTGCGTACTGATAACCAGCGTGGTTGGGAAGCCCTCAAACGCCTCGCCAGCCAGGTGCCGGTGATTGTGCTGAGTGGCCTGGCTCACGAAGAGGATGTGGTACGGGCCTTTGAGTATGGCGCGATTGACCATTTTGCGAAACCCTACCGTTCTGCTGAACTGTTGGCCCGCCTGCGCTCCCATCTTGGCTCGACCAGGTCTGCATCAGCCGAACCTGGCGCTGCACCGGCACCGCACCAGCAAGATCGCCAGCCCCCCACCAGAGTTGCTGAATCAGCATCGCCTGCCTTCATTGCAGCTACGCCTCAGCCCGAGGCACCAACCGCGCAGGAGCCGACCCTGGTAGAGCAAACCACTGCCCCTGCTGTGACGGAGTCTGCCCCTCAATTGGTTGCACCAACAGTGAAGGAATCTGCCCTGGCAGGGCAAACCGCCGCCCCTGCAACGCCGGTATCCACGTCACTGGCCAGTGAGTCTACGCTGCCAGCGCTGGCAGGCAGCGATACACCGGCGGGACGACCTATCACTCAGGATCCCCCTTCTGGCCGAAAGAAACCCTCCTCCGCCAGCAAAATGGCCGTCGCCCAGCCGGAGCCTGCTCCGGCGAAGGCCCCGCTGCTGACAGCAAGTGAGGCCGCGCCCAGCCCCAAGCAGCCAGCGCCTGCGCCGGCCCAGGCTCCGGTGCTGACGGCAGCCGAGACCGCCCCCAGCCCAAAGCAGCCGGAGCCTGCTCCGGCACAGACCCCCACGTTGACGGCAGCCGCGCCCGCCCCCAGCCCCAAACAACCTACACCGGCAGCGCAGCCGTCCACAGCTGTACTGACCGAGCTTGTGACCCCATCCAGGCCCGAGACCGCCCCCAGCGCCAAGCAACCTGCACCGGTAGCGCAGCCATCCACAGCTGTACTGACCGATCCGGCACTGACAGCGCAAGCCCCTACGCCCAAACCAGATGCTATGCTCGCACAAGCAGCGCCACTTTCAGCGACCGCTGCGCGGCAGGCATCAGTAACGCCCGTTACGCCACCCGCCAAACCGGCCCCTGCTGTGCCAACCTGGGTGACAGCACCATCCAGACCAACCGAGCCCAGGCTTGCCTCGGCAACCCCGCCAACTCAGCTGCCCCGGCGCACTGCCCCCGCCGAAGAGGCCGTCTTTATGAGTGAGGCCGAGGAGATGGCCCTGCTGCGCACCACAACGACCTCCCCGAAGCGTACCGAGCAGGCCAGCGACCCCGAAAGCCCACTGCGTTTCGGGGCCAGCCTGCGTATGGAACGTCAGCGCCGCCACATGACCCTGGTGCAGATCGAGAATGAGCTAAAGACTCGCATGTACTATCTCCAGGCGATTGAGGACGAGAAGTTCAGTCTGCTCCCACGTGGGCCAGCGGCCCTGGAAATGATCCAGAGCTATGCTGGCTATATGGGCGTTGAGGCGGAAACGGTTCTGGCCGATCTCGTAGCGCAAGGCTACGGCGAAATGAAGACACCCCTGGTCGCCCTTGGCGGCACGGCTATCCCACGCGCTATGCCACGCTGGATCATCCCCACCGTCGCGATCGTCCTGGCCCTGTTACTGGGCCTTAGTGCCATCCTGATCTTCGACCCGAGCTTTTTTGGACGGCTGGTGGGGGGCTAGATAAACGAAAAGAGCGAACTCCATGATTCGTGAACGTTATGCCCATCAGATCAATGGCTTGAGGGACGACCTGTTGCGGATGGGGAGCATGGTCGAGCAGGCGCTGCTGCGAGCGATTAGTGCGCTGGAGACCTGGGATGTGCAGATTGCAGCCCAGGTGATCCACGACGATGCGAAGATCGACGAAGTCTGGCGCAACCTTGAAGAGCGTACCATTCACCTGCTTGCCACGCAGCAGCCGGTTGTGGCTGGCGATCTGCGCCTCACGGCGGTAGTTACGGCAATTGCTGGCGAGTTGGAGCGTATTGGCGACTATGCCAATACGATTGCCAGGCGGGTGCGTTCAGCCACCCGCCGCCCGGCCCTGCTGCCACCGCCGCCCCAGGTGCATGAGATGGGTCGCCTGGCTGTACAGATGGTCAACACGAGTCTCGAGGCTTTTTTGCGCCAGGATAGTGCCCTGGCCCACAGCCTCACCGCTGCCGACGAGCGGGTGGACGAATTGGAGGATCATCTGCGTGTCGTGCTGATCGAGGCAGCCCGCAACGATCCCACCCTACTCGAGTCGGCGATTGATATGCTCGAAGTCTGTCATGCCCTCGAGCGCGCCGCCGACCGTGCTACTAACATCGGCGAGCGCGTGATCTACCTGGCTACCAGTAGCCTCGAAAGCCTGAATTGAGAAGGAAAGGTGCGTGAAGGGAACCGGTTCCCGCGTATCCTCTACAGATACTCGCGCTGATTCACGCGCCGCTTCCACTCAGCTTTGATCTCGACCGGGCTACCTTGCGAGACCAGGAAGTCCAACAAGAGGCGCCCGAAGACGTTGGACTGTTCGAGGAAGGGGAAGTGGTTAGCCCGTGGCAGCACGAGCAGCTGTACAGGGCGATCGCTCAGGTCGGCCAGCAGCGCCGCATGCTCATGGTTGACAATCCTGTCCTGCCCACCATAGACCGCCAGGAGCGGCACGCTCAAGGTCTGGAGCAGTGGACGCAGGTCGGTATCGAGCAGCGACTCTTGCACACTGTCCAAGACCTGATCGCTCAACCCTTCCGTATCTTCGTAGAGTTCCTGCTGCACTTCAGGATCAGCGATCGGCAGATTACGGATCAAGCGGGCCCAGTTGTTGGTCGGGTGACCTCTACCGAGCAGGCGCGAGAGCGTACCCGGTCTGATCTGCCCGGCCAGAGCCTGACCATAGAGCGGCATCGCGACCGTCATCACACGGGGGAAGCGCTCAGGGCGCTCGTGGGCTGCCCGTACCGCCACTACCCCACCCATACCGTGGCCGACCAGGTTAGCCATCGGCATACCCAGGCGATCCATAAAACTACTGAGCATATCGACATAGCCCGAGATGGTAAACTGCGGGCCGTGCCGGTCGCTCTCGCCGAAGCCCCAGAAGTCGAAGGCATAGGCGCGGTAGCGCTCGGAGGCCAGATCCATGGTCGGCACCCAGTAGCGCCATGAACCCAGCCAGCTGTGCAGGAAGATGATCGGCTGGCCGCGCCCAAAAACCTCGTAATGCACCAGCCGGTTGTCAAGATGTACTGCGCTCACGCGGCTTCTCCGTCGCCTGGATCCGCCCGAATCGGTACCAGGGGCAGCACAAAGCTGAAGGTACTACCCTTGCCCTGCTCAGTCTGCACCCACATCTCACCACCGTGCTGCTCGACGATCTGCCTGGCAATCGCCAGGCCCAGGCCGGTGCCGCCGGCCACGTCGCGCAGCGGGTTATCAGCCCGGTAGAAGGGCCGGAAGAGCTTCTTGCGCTGATCGGCGCTCATGCCGACCCCGTTATCCTCGACCTCGACCTGCATAAGGCCAGCCGGGTTGAGTTGGGCCCGCACGACGATGCGTCCGCCCTCGAAGGTGTACTTCACGGCATTGGTGAAGAGGTTGAGGAAGACCTGCCGGATGCGCCGCTGATCGGCGATCAGCGTGGGCAGGTCGGGCTGCACCTGGAGGATGACCTGCATCTGTTTGCGCTCGCACTCGATGCGCAGCGACTGCACCACATCCGCAATCAGGCTTGCCAGGTCAACCATGCTGAACTGCAGTTTTTTGTTTGCATCGGGACGTGAGAACTCAAGAATGTCCTCAATCAGCGCCCGCAGCTCATTGGTATTCTTTTTGATCACCTGCAGATAGCTAAACTGGTCTTCGCTAAAGGCGGCGGGTCCGCCCATCAGCAGGATATCGACATACCCCTTAACCGATGTCAGCGGCGTGCGTAGTTCGTGGCTTACGTCCGAGATAAACTGGCGCTTGGCATGGTCGGCCTCGATCTCGCGGGTGATGTCACGTAACACGGCTACATCACCATAGGAGTGCCCGTCAGCATCTTCGACTGCCGCCAGGTTGGCGGCGATCACCTGGGTCGGCTCGCTCAGGTCAATCGAGAGCGAGTAGATCTGCTTGCCCTGGTGCATACGCTGCAGGCCATCATACAGATTCTGATAGAGCACATGAGCACGTTTTTGGGTTGCTTCATCATCACCATAGTGAGCGAGGAAGCTCAAGGGCTGGTGCAGGGCATACGCGGCAGGGATCTCAAGTAACTCTTCAGCCGCCGGATTAAAGAGCGTGATGCGCTGGTCGCTATCCAGCACAATCACCCCTTCGGAGACCGAACGGAAGACGGCTGCGCTCTTCGAGCCCTCTTCGCGCTGCTCTTCGAGCAGTTTGCCTTTTTCGGCGGCCAGATCGGCAATATAACTGTACAGTTGTGCATTGCCGATAGCGGCCGTGACCACACTGGCAATCGTGCCAAGCAGGCTCATCTGTGAGTCGCTGAAGCCCCCCACCTCCTCACGGGCAAGCATCAGCACGCCAAGGATGTTGTTAATCGTCTTCAAGGGCACCATCGCTACCGAGCGCACCGCCTGGTACTGCCCGGGGCGCTGGATCCAGCGCGTATCCATACGCACATCAGGCAGGTTGACCGGCTCCTGCTTCTCAAGCACCCAGTCGGCCAGGGTCTGGCGACCATCAAAATCGAGGGGCAGATCGATGCTATGCGCCTTGCCACAGGTCAAAAGCTCGGCCCGGCTGCTCAGCTCTTTGCCATCGGCAATCCGCAACATGATCCCGCCGCGGCTGACTCCCAGATGGGCCGAGATCAGCTCAAGGGTGCTGCACAGAATATTGGTCAGATCGAGTTGGGTGGTCAGTTCAATCGTGATCGCATGAATGGCCTCGATACGCTCTTTCTCTTCGCGCAACTGGCGTCCGGCCTGCTCAAGTTCGGCGGTGCGCTCTTTGACCCGCTGTTCAAGCTCGGCAGCCAGGGTGCTGAGTTTGTTAAAGAGGCGGGCTTTGTCGATGGCCTGGGCCGCCTGATTGGCGATCATCTCGATCAGCGAACACTGGTGCGCTGACCAGACATGCGGACGGTGCATCCCCACCCAGATCACGCCGAGGGTCTGTTCCTGCGACACAATCGTGATGCCCAGCAAACTCTGGATCGCCTGGTTCAAAGCCTCCGGGTTGACGTTGGCTACCTGCTGCAGATCGTTGATCGCCAACACCTGGCCACTGGCAATCAGCCTGCTGGTCATACCGCCGAGGCGGAAGTCAATGTGCAGATCATTCCGACGGCCCTGCTGATCCATCAACACCTGGGTAATGACATGCTGCTGTTCGTCAAGCCCGAGCACAGCAGAGAGTTCAGCTTCCAGCAACTTGAGGATGGCTGCAGCTACACGTTCCTGCACGATGTCGATGTCGAGGGTCGCCGCAAGATCACGGCTCAATTCGAAGAGGTCAGTCATCTCTTGCGCATTTCTGCGCGTCTCGCTAAAGAGTTCTGCGTTGCGCAGGGCGGTAGCCGACTGGCTGGCCAGGCCAGTGAGCAAATTTTGATCGTCCTGACTAAACTCACGCAGTTCGTCGGTCATCACGCTAAGCACACCGACGGTCTGGCCCTGATAGACTACCGGCACACCCATAAAGGAGATCAGGTGATGCTCACTCTGGTAGCTGGGATAGAGCGAGCCGCCTTCGCGATTGACATCGGCGATCACCAGCGGCTGCTCAGTCGCGGCAACCCGGCCAGTCAGACCCTTGCCAACCGGCACGCGCATATTCGAGTCGGTAATGCCGTCAATTGCGGTCGGCATGAGCATCTGATCACTGTTGATCTTCCAGAGGGCTACCGTGGTTACCTTCAGCCGTCGTTTAACCAGAGTCATCAACTGGCTCAGCACCTCTTCTGGGCTGAGTAGAGACGAGAGCAAGCGCGAGGCTTCGAGCAGCGTGAAGAGTTCGTTAACCTTCTGGCCCAGAGCATTGGCAGAGGACTCGGCTTCTATCAATGCGCGCGCACGAGCGATGGAGGTGCTGGTCTGGTTGGCAATCGTCTGACAGAGTCCGATGGCCTCAGAGGTGAAGGTGCCATAGCGCCCCACAAAGTCCAGGCCCACTGCGCCAAAGACCATCCCATTAACGATCAGTGGCACCAGGGCAATCGAGCGGATATCGAGTTCGCGGAAGGTAGCATGAGAAGGTGCCAGCAGCGGTTCTTGCTGGGCATCGTGGGCAACCAGAGGGCGAAGCTCTTTGTCAAGCCATACCACCGATGGGTTGTTGGCAATCGGGATGCGGATCTGCTCAAGGATGCCGCTCTGGCGGTACTCAGCCACAGCCGGGGCGTCACCGGTGTTGCGATCATAGATTACCAGGCGCGCCTGATCAACCCCGGTCGCCTCGGCCATAGCATCAACCACCACTTGGTAGATCCGTTGCACAGCAGTCTCGACATTGGCCAGCACCGAGACTTTATTGAGCAGGTCGAGTTGCTGCACGCGGCCCTGCGCATGCTCGAGCAGGCGTGCGTTCTGCACGCCAAGGGCTAACTGACTGGCGACGGTCGTGAGAAAGTTCTGCTCGCGTTCGCCATAGAGGGCTGGCGTATAGCTCATCACCGCGATCACACCAACCACGTCACTGTTGCGAACGATCAGCGGGACGCCTAACCACGATGCCGAGGCACGCTCACTGCCGAACATAAGCGGCTGTAGCCCGCTGCTCACATATTCGCGGCCCAGATCAGCAAAGCAGAGGGGTTGGCGGGTCTGGATAATATATTCACTAAGGCTACCAGGTGAGGAGGGGCGTTCCCGTTGATCAAGGGCCAACTCACCCTCATCAAATTCGAGCGAGAAGGTAATCCGCTGGCGATCCTGGTCATAGATGAACATGCTGCACGAGTCGAGGCTGAGAAAGTCACGCAGGCGTGTATTGACCTGCTGGAGCATCTCTGGCAGCTTCAGGGTCGAACTGGTGATCCGGGCAATCGCGTTGATCGCCTTCAGTTCGATAATGCGCCGCTCACGCTCCTCAGCCAGCCGGGTGCGTTCGACAGCGATGGCCAACTGACTGGCCAGGGTCATCAGGAACTGTTGATCACGCTCACTGAAGGCGTCTGGTGTCGTATCCTGCACACTGAGCACGCCGATCACGCCATGCTGGCCAAGCAGCGGCACCCCCAGCCACGACTGCACCTCATCGGCCCCGCGAAAGCCCTGCACCGCGATAGTACGGTAGTGCTGATCATGGGCCAGGTCGTTGAGTAGGAGGGGTTGGCCGCTCTGGATGATCTGCCTGGTGAGGCCACTACAGGGCAATACCTGTTTCTGTGCCTCAGTCAGTATTTCACCACGACGCAGGAAGAGATCGAAGCAGACACTCTCATTGTTGGGGTGGTAGGTGGCGATATAGAAGAAATCGGGGATACCGAGAAAGGCCACTATCTCGTGATAGACCTGGCGTAAGAGTGTATCAAGGTCATTCGTTGAACTGGCAGCACTCCCAACACGGAAGAGGGCCTCCATCTGTTCGGCGCGGGCGGTAGCCTCTTGGAGCAGGCTGGCATTCTCAATCGCCAGGGCGGCCTGGTCGGCAAAGATCTCGAGCGGCTCGACAGTGCGAGTTGTTGGGCAACTGCCGTCCTGTGGTTCAGCCACCAGCATCAAGCCCAGCAGCCGGTCATCACTGGCCCGTAAAGGGAAGAGCAGGCGATCACCGCTCTGCCAGGTTTGGGGCGCAGCGGCAGTTTCGGAGGGGGTCGGGCTGAAGAGTTTGGCGGCGACGCGGGCATTGATGCGCTGGGCGACGGCAGCAGGCACAAAATAGGCTCGCTCAACCTGGAAGCCTGGATCGAGGTAACTTTCAACCAGGGCAAGCGGCAAGCGCAGCTGGGTCAGGCGCTCAAGGTCATCGCGCGGGATGCCAGCGGCAACAAGTGGGCGCAGGTGACCAGGGGTATGGGCCTCGCTGAGGCAGAAGAGTACATGGCGGTAGTTCAACGAATCCATCACGCTATAGCCGACCTGCTCAAGCAGATTCTGCAATGAGCGACTGGTGCGCAAATTCTGGCCGATCTCGAGCACGTTGCTCAGGATCTGGGCACGGTTGCGCTGAGCGCGGTAGAGTTGTTCCAGTTCGGTGTAGCGCTGGGCATTACCAATGCCCACGGCTGTCTGCAGAGCCAGGGCATGCAGAAAATCGAACGTGTCATCAGCAACGTGCTGCGCGTCGGGGGCCAGCAGGAGCAGCACACCGTAGAGGGCAGACTGATAGAAGATCGGCACCGCCAGGGCGGCCTGGGCGGTAGGGGCGGCCGCAGCAGTACGTTCGTCGGCACCAAGGCTGGCGCTGAACACAGATTCGTGATGTTCCAGTGCGCGCCAGGCCGTGGCCAGTTCGGCTGCAAGGGGGTTGCCAAGCAGCGCCCGCCGCTCGCTTTCGCCATAGCCCAGGGCTTCGGCCACCACAAAGGTCTGGTGTGACTCAACGGCAGGCTCATTCAGGAGATCACGATAGATCTCAGCAGCCTCGGCACCACCAAGGGTGCTGAGCACCAGATCGTTATCGGCACGTTCTACGGTACCACTCCGCAGAGCAATCAGCCCGTGGAGCGCTCCGGTGACCACCAGGGCCTGTTCGAGCACATAGGCCAGGATCTCGTTCTGGCTGAGGGTTGCTGCGAGTTGGCTGGAGACACGCTGGAGGGCCGCGAGTTGGGCATGGTGGGCTTGCAGGCCGGTCAGGGTGTCATGATAACGGGTAGCATTGCTGATCGCCTGGGCCGCCGGGCCTGAGAACGCTTGCAACAGCTGCCCTTCGGCTGTACCAAAGGCGGCTGGTTGCTCAGCAAAGAGCTCAAGCACGCCGAGTAGACTATGGTTGAGCCACAAAGGCAAGCCAAGGTAGGCGCGGGCGGGGCTCCCGCCAGGCAGCGGAATTGGCGCAAAGGCACCGGGCGGCACGAGTTGGGCAGGCTGCTGCATATCGGCAATCAGCAGCACCCGGTTCAACTGGCAGAGATACGCTGTAAGCGTGGCGGCAGCCTCAGGATAGTGCATACCGCGTTGTGCCGCCAGGATCGGGGCAGGATCAGCCTCTTGCATCAGGCTCAGGCGAACCGCATCAGCATGGCTCAGGCTGAGCGCACTGTCGAGCACCGCTTCCAGGGTCGCTGGCAGATCCAGATCGGCGCCCAGGTGGCGGGTAGCCTGCTGCACCAGTTCAAATTCGACGACCCGTTGCTGTTCAAGCTGGGTACGCCGACGATGGGCGACGGTGGTTGCTACCTGGGCCGCCAGGACCTGGGCCAGGTTACGCTCATTTGCGGTGACGTTACGCCGTGGGCGCGCATAGCCGAGCACCAGCAAGCCGCAAACCTCTTCATAGCAATGCATGGGCAGAACGAGGGCGCTGTGGCAGCCATCGGCGATCAGGGCAGCAGCCAGGGGGTGATGAGCAGCCAGGGCACCCGTCTCTTCAATCAGCAGCGGTTCGCTACGGCCATAGAGCCCGGAGCGGCCTACGGGACGACCTGGATGCAGCCCGGAACCGTTCAACTGCAGGCGATCCGGTTCGTGATAGAGACTGATCGTACGCAGGGTATCAGGCTCATTGAGGTCGCTGAGCAGTACTGCGCAGTAGTCGGCCGCAAGGGCCAGGCTGATCGTCTCGGCGACACGGGCCAGCATACGCTCAAGCTCGCTGACGGTAGTGAGTGCCTGACTGTTCTCGTAGAGCACAAAGAGTTCGTGGGCGCGCTGCTGCTGCTGGCTGAAACGACGCACCGTATGGACGAGCAGACTCAGTTCGGCGGCAAAGCGCACAGCGAGGCGCGCCGTGCGTGGGTTAGCGTTGGCGTTAGGTAAGATCAGGAGGAGGATGCCAAGCAGATCGTGCTGGGTGCGCAGGGGCAGGGCCAGGGCTGGATAGGTGGGTA
Source organism: uncultured Chloroflexaceae bacterium (assembly GCA_964592425.1). Classification (GTDB taxonomy): domain Bacteria; phylum Chloroflexota; class Chloroflexia; order Chloroflexales; family Chloroflexaceae; genus Viridilinea. The sequence continues at coordinate 41,829 of CAZQCG010000007.1, read as the reverse complement.
GGGCGGCGCTGTTGTGGTCATAGTTACGCGTAGGGCTGGCGACGATCCTGCCGGTCTGCGGGCCTTCACGGGCCGCCTGTAACAGCAGGCTATCTTCATGTAGGGGCAGGCTCGCCACCAGGCTGATGCCATTCTCGCCAGCAGCCAGCAGCTCGGCGCTACCAGCCTCACGCTCAAGGCTGTAGATCGCGCCGATCTTCACCCCAAGCAAGGGGGCGGCCAGGCTCAGGCTGGTACATAACAAGACGTGCGGGTCGAGGCTGCCCACCAACTCCAGCCGGGTGCAGACGAGGGCGTGCAGGCGCTCAAGCAGAACGGCCTCTTCGGCACGCTGCCGGTTGAGCAGCAATAGGGCCAGGTGGGCTGCAAGAGCCGTGGCGAAGCCAGGATCGAGGCTTGCCACACCAGCACCGGCCAGGTGTAACCGCCCAACCAGTTCATCACCGGCCCAGAGGCTCAACGGGGCCAAATCCTCGCTCGGCGGATCACCCCAGAGCAACTCTTGTGTATCGACTGGCCCAAACAACTGAAGCCGCCCACCAGGCATGGCCAGAGAGTTGGCCAGGAGTTCAACCAGCGTTCCGTCAGTGGTGGCCGAAGCCTGTTGGGCAAGATGGGCGAGCCTGGTCAGCAACTCCCAGTTGATGGTCGCGCTCGGAGTCATCGTCGTATCCATAGCCAGTCGTATTGCTCCTACTCCCCTGCTGCGACCAGAGACGGTTCGGGAAGGTAGCTCAGATCAAGCCTGCTTTGATCGTGGCGATGCTGACAACGCTCAGCAGTATGTGGCTCTGGTGTGGCTTCACCGACGGCATACTGTAGATATAAACGGCCCTGGCACCATAATTCTGGAGTCACAGGGCCGTAGCGTGAACTGGGCAAGAGGCCGGAGGCAAATCCGGTGCAGCGTCTGCTCAACCCTCACGCCCGTAAGCGACCGCACTCTTCTTAGCCTGCTCACGGGCCTGCTGAAAGGCGCGTTGACGTACATCTTCCGCCGTCTCGCTCAGATCGCGAATATCGTAGAACGGGCCATCCTCACTGGTGAGCACACCAATCGAGAGCGACATCAGCGGTACCTGACGCTGGTTGCCATCCTCGTCGGTGATCTCAATGAAGCCCTGTTTACGATGGCGAAAGTTGTAGTGCAGGCCGATCTCCTCGTCAAAACGGGTGATCAGCAGATCGGCGATGACCTTGATCCGCTCCGGGTTGGAGGTGATCACAAAATCGGGACCGACCACCATCTGGCCGACAAATTCATCGGGCGAGCCAAGTTGCGTAATTGCTTCGTTGAGCAGAAGAGCGGTAAACTTGAGCACATCCTCGCCAACCACAGCCCCATAGCTCTGGGTGAAGGGCTCAAAGCCATTGATATGGACCAGGGCCATCGCCCAACCCTGGGTGTTGAGGAGGCCGCGCAGGTGATCGCCGATCAGATCGGCGGTAGGCAGGTTGGTGACGGGATGGAGCTGATTCTTGCGGCGCGCCTCTTCGAGCTGGTTCTTGACGATCGTATGCACTTCGTCGATATCGAAGGGCTTGACGATATAGTACTGCGCCTGCACTTCACCGAGGCCGATCAGCCGGTCGCGTCGTTCACCGCGCGCAGTGAGAAAGATGATCGGGATGTGGCGGGTGCGTGGGCTGGCGCGCAGAGCCTTGCCAATATCATAGCCCTCCATATCGGGCAGATTGACATCAAGCAGGGCCAGATTCGGCGGGGTCTTACTACAGATCTCGAGTGCCTGCGATCCGCGCATAGCGGTCAGCACCTCGTAGCCGTGGGAGGTGAAAAAGATCTTCAGGAGGCTCGAAATATCGGGCTGGTCTTCGACCACCAGAATACGCTCTTTCGTCACAGTCGATCCTCCTTCACATGGATGGCGTTGTCGCAGGCGGGCTGGTCGTGGTCAGCGGTCAGAACGTCAGTTGTCTGAGCGGCAGACAACGGTGATGCCGGTTCGCGCCGATCCGGTGGATGGAGACCATTGGGGCTGGCAGGTGGCGGCGAGGTGGCCGGGGCAGGATCAGGCTGATCATGGCGCGGGTCATAGTAGATATTGGGCCAATGGTAGATCATGCGCTGTGGCTCACCGCTCAGCTGATCGACATCCTCAAGGTCGTGGCCGACCACGGTTTTGCGGATCAAATTCTGGTCATTATTGTAAATTATAACCGCATTCGACTCGATCATCCGGCCAGGGTAGATGATAAAACCACTGCCGATCTTAACGTTATGGCCCACGGCCGAGCCGAGGATGGGCAGGTTGACCTCAACCGAGCGGCCCTGGTGCATCACCTTGATCGGCTCATGCTGAAGATTAAAATCGGTGAAGCAGTTGTTGGCCCCAATGAAGGTGTTGCGTCCGACCACCGTGAGCTGGAGGGTCGAGTTCTGGGCGACCATACTGTTCTCCATCAGGGTGGTCATAAAGAGGCCGGCGTTAAAGGGCAGAAAACAGCGGTCGCTAACCACGCTGAGCATCACCTGGGAGCCCTGCATAATATTGACATTGTTGCCGATAATGCTATTGGCGATCACGACCCCTGGCCCAATATAGACATTGTCGCCGATCACCGTCGGGCCATGGATGGTGGCCGAGGGGTCGATCGAGCAGTTCCGCCCGATCTTGACCAGGGCCGGTGAGGCGAGGAAGTGGTTGCGCCAGAGCTCACGCAGGGGATTCAGGCGCATAAGGATTGAGGCCGCAGCAAAACTGAGCTTTTCGGGAAAGGCGCGCCAGTCTTCCGCCTGCCAGCGTAGCAGATCCTTGAGTCGGGCGCGACCCATCTTGACATCCTGGGCAGAGGCAATGCTGAAGACGCCCATGAGTACATTGGCCATAAAGATATGCACCCAATGCTCGATGGAGAGCAGGGCGCGCAGGGGAATCTGATAGGTCAGGTCACCTTTCGAGGCCATATAGCTGGGGATGTGGTAATAGCCCATCTCGTGGCTGAGGGTATCGATCACCAGGGGCGTGATCGTCCGGCTGGGTCCGGCGGGGAAGTAATAGATCTCGGCTAGATAGATGGCCCCGCGGCGTTCCACATCCTGGTCGAGATAGGCGACATCTTCGTGGTGAATGATCCCGGAGCAGAGCTGCAGGGCATGGCGCTCGATGCTGGGATCACCGCGTATAGCGGGGCCACTCGCACGGAAAGCGACCTGGCAGGGCCGTCCGGCGAGGCGCGCCTGGGCGATAAAGTGCTCGATGAACGCAGCGTTGAAATAGAGGTTATCGCGATAGACGAGCAACTCGTGGTCTTCGAGGGAAGGCTGGGTATAGAGATCGGTGATGGCGTCGATCTCGGTGCTGCCCTTACAGAAGCTCTTGAGCAGGTCACGCTGGAGTAGCCAGAGCGGCTTATTCAGGATGCGCAACTCGCGGGCAGGCTCAGCGAAGGGCGCGATCAATGTATGATCACGAATGATGATCCGCTCCATCGACGGCCTCTTTCGCATCAGGGCTGATCAAAGCAAGGCGGGCAGAGCGAGCCGGGCGCATACGTGCGGCTACAGCCCATACTTCAATCAACGTAGCATAGCGCTTTATTCTGAGACATGGCGCAGAATCACAGCCATTCCAGTTTGACAGCGGTGTGTGCCACGGTTACAGACTGGATACAGCTGGTTGCTATGATACCAATCAGGAGAGGACTGCTCTCCATCCGCTGGCAAGCTGTGAGGAGCCTATGTGCTCAAAGCGACTCCTGATTCTGCTGATGATCGGGTTAGGGATCCTCGTCAATGTCGGCTGCGGGCCGACCCAGCCAGCGGCATCGCTGCCCCTGGTTGAGCCAACCACCGTAGCCACCGGGGCAGTGCCTGAGCAAGCGGCAACTGCCGTGATCGCCCTGGTGATGAAGACCCTCACCAACCCCTTTTTTATCGAGATGGAGCGCGGTGCGCGCCAGGCTGAGGCCGAACTGGGGATCAGGTTAATCGTGCGTACAGCAGCCCAGGAGACCTCGATCGATCAGCAGATCGCGATCATCGAGGGGCTGATCGAGGATAAGGTTGACGCGATCGTGATCGCACCGGGTGATTCGACCAGCCTCGTACCCGTGCTTAAACGTGCTCAGGATGCGGGTATTGTGATTGTTAATATCGATAACCGCCTTGATCGTGAACGGGCGGCTGAATTGGGCCTGACCGATATCCCCTTCATCAGTGTTGATAACGAGCAGGGTGCCTACCTGGCGGTGCAGTACCTGAGCCAGGCCCTGAGCGGCCCGGCCGAGGTGCTGGTGATCGAGGGCATTCCTACGGCGCAGAATGCGATCGACCGTACTGCCGGGGCTCTGCGGGCTTTCAACGAGCGTGCTGAAACCCGTGTCGTTGCCGTGGAGACGGCCCACTGGAAGATCGATGAAGCCTATGAGGTGACTCGTAAGCTTTTGAAAGAGTACCCGGGCGTCGGGGCGATCTTCTGTGCCAATGATATGATGGCCCTGGGGGCCATCCAATACCTGAGCGAGGTCGGGCGCAACGATGTGCTTGTCGCGGGCTTTGATGCGATCAGCGAAGGACGTACCGCCATCAACGCCGGGCAGTTGCTGGTCTCAGTTGATCAGCGGGCAGCGCAACAGGGCTACCTGGGCATCAACTATGCCGCCCGCCTGCTGGATGGGCAGACAGTACCTGAAGAGACGATGGTCGATGTTGATCTGATTACCAGTGCAACGAGCCCTGCACCATAGGCCCTTGCAATGCGTCGTTTCCCGCGTCTCACCCAGCAACTAGGGCTCTACCTGCTGATTGCCAGCATCATCCCGGTGCTCATCGTCGGGATCGCTTCGTATATGGCGGCGCGGAGCAGTGTAGCCTTGCAGTCGCGGCGCTACGCTGCCGAGGTGGTTCTGCAACAGCAGGAGTATCTCGATCTGCAATTGCAGCAGATCGAGAGTTTGATCGTGAATCTGGCCGGGGTCGAAGCAATCACCCAGGCAATAACTGCCGAGCAAACACAGCAGGATGATTATACGCGCCTGGCGACCCAGGCGCGGATCGGTTATATCCTCGACGGTTACAGCAACCTGCATGGCCTGGTCTCACTCGATATCTTTGCCCTCAACGGTGCCCACTACCATGTCGGTGATACGCTTGATGTGTCGAGTATTCGCAGTGATGTGCTCGACCGGCTACTGGAGCGGATGCTTGCGGCAGAATCGGGCACGATCTGGGCTGGGGTCGAGCAGAATGTGAATGCCAGTTCACGGACTGATCAGGTGATCACCCTGGCCCGCTTGCTCTCTGTCACCGACCGAGGCTCGACCGCAACACGCCCAACAGCCTTACTGCTGGTCAGCTACAATCTTGACGACCTCTACGAGCATTTCTCGCGCATCGATCTTGGTGAGCATGCCTTTCTGGTGGTCGTCGACGGTGATGGGCGGATTGTCTATCACCCCAACCGAGATCTGATTGGCAACATGTTTGGGCGCAGCATCCTGGCCCAGTTGAACGAGCCGAGCGGCACGATTACCCAGCTGATCGACGATGAACCAATGCTGATCACCTATGCCCGCTCGCCCGCCCACAACTGGCTGACGTTCAGCTTTATCCCCGAGCGCACCCTGAGTGCGCCAGCCTCCGCGATCACCTCGGCAGTGCTGATTGCCCTGCTGGTAGCGCTGCTGATCATCAGCGGGGCCAGCCTGGCCGCCTCGCGGATGATCGTTGTGCCGTTGCGCAACCTGACCAACCGCCTGCAGTTGCTGCAGCGCAATGAATCCGGCTGGCAAACGCCTCTCGCAGTACGCGGCAACGACGAGATCGCTGAGTTGAGCAGTTGGTACAATCTCTTTATAGAGAACCACCTGGCCCGACAGGAGGCCGAGGCGCAGCTACGCCACCAGGCCCGTCACGACTCATTGACCGATCTGCCTAACCGGCTGGCCTTTCTTGATCAACTGGAAGTGGCGCTGAAGCAGATCCATGCCCAGCCGCAGCGACGCATGGCCTTGCTCTTCTTCGACCTGGACAACTTCAAACTGGTCAACGATAGCCTGGGCCACCTGGCTGGCGACCGGGTGCTGCAGTTGATCGCCCGGCGTCTGAATAGCCAGTTGCGCGCCAACGACGTGCTTGCCCGCCTGGGTGGCGATGAGTTCGCTCTGTTGATCAGCGACGATATTAGCGAGACCGATGTCCAGGCCATCGCTACCCGTTTGCAGCGTCACCTGGCTGAGCCGGTCGATATTGGCGAGATCGAGGTTGCGCTGCAAGCCAGTGTCGGGATTGCCATCATTGACGGGAGCTACGCGCACGCGTCTGACCTGCTGCGTGATGCGGATACGGCAATGTATGCAGCCAAAGCCCGCGGGCGGGCCTGCAATGTCGTCTTTGATACGGCGATGCACCAGATCAGCGTCATGCGCCTGCGCCTCGAGAACGACCTGCGCCACGCTATTGCCCGCGAGGAACTGCGCCTCTTTGTGCAGCCGATCGTCGCTCTGTCCAGCGGTGAGATCTACGGGGTTGAAGCCCTGGTGCGCTGGCAACACCCCGAACGCGGCCTGGTGCCCCCAATTGAATTCATCCCGCTTGCTGAGGAGAGCGACCTGATTCAGCAGATCGATCTGTGGGTACTGCGGGCCGCATGCAGGCAGTTACGCCAATGGCGCAACGCCGGCTATCCCCAGCTGATCGCCTCGGTCAACCTCTCGGCGCGTAACTTCCAGCACCAGCACCTGATCGAGCAGATCAACAGCATTTTGGACGAAGAAGGTGTGCCCCCGACAGCCCTGGTGATCGAGATCACCGAAAGTTCGGTGATGCTTGACCTTGAACGGACGGTACGCCAGCTCAAACAGATGAGCAGCCTCGGCATCAGCGTGGCGATCGACGACTTCGGCACGCACTACTCCTCACTGGCCTACCTCAAACGCCTGCCGGTCAACATTGTGAAGATCGATCGCTCATTCATTAGCGACGTGACCGAGAGCGAGGATGCGGCGGCGATCACCAATGCGATCATTGCAATGAGCCACATCCTCGGGCTACGCGTGGTTGCCGAAGGGGTCGAGAGGCCAGCCCAGCGCGAATTTCTTGCCCGCCATGGCTGCGATGCCATTCAGGGCTACCTGATCAGCGCACCCCGACCGGCGGCAGTGGCGCTGCCGATCCAGCATCTACCAGTGGCATCTACCCATCCCTAAACCCTGCCAGCTCCACGTTTTATGGAGCCACCTGCACCACCACCAGGGTCATATCATCATGGGTCGGTGCGCCGGCACTAAAGGCATGCACTGCGCCCAGGATCAGGTCGATCAGTGCTTCGGGATCATGCCCTTGCCATGCCTGAACCAGTTGCTCAAGGCGCTCAAAGCCGAAGAGCTGGCGGGCCTGGTTGTGAGCTTCCACAATGCCATCGGTATAGAAGACCAGGGTATCACCGGGGCTCAGATCAACCTTGAACTGGCTGAAGATGGTGTGACGGTTGATGCCAAGGGGAAGGGCGGCCTGTCCTTCGAGAAAACGGGTATTGCCATCAGCGCGGCGCAGCAAAGGGGTCAACTGGCCTGCCGAGGCCAGCACCAGATGCCGATCAGCCGGGTCGATCAGTGCGTAGCCAAGGGCCACAAAGCTATTGCGCGGGACATCGTCCACCAGCCAGCGATTGATCGCCTCGAGCACCACCTGGGGCGTCTCGTGGTTGCGCGCCTCCGAGCGGGCGGTCGAACGGGCGACCGCCATCAGCATGGCTGCGGGCAGCGATTTACCGCTCACATCACCGACGATCACGCCCACGCGTGAACCAAGCTCAATCAGGTCATAGAAGTCGCCGCCGGTCTCGCGAGCCGGCAGACAGCGGGCCGCCAGGGCCAGGCCGGGGATGTACGGCAACTCGGCGGGGAAGAGATTGGCCTGGATGCGACGGGCGATCTCCAACTCTTGTTCAACCCGCGTGACCGACTCCTGGTAAAGGCGGGCATTTTCGATAGCCAGGGCGGCATGGTTGGCAAAGGTTCGGGCAACCTCAATCTCGCGCTCGCTGAAGCTGTGCGGTGGCTCAGCGTGGGTGGGATCGCCAGGCAGGCGTGCATCGATATTCAGCACGCCAAGCACGCGCCCACGAGCGATCAGCGGCACCCCGAGCCAGGCATAGATGTTGGCAGCAGTGGGCAAATTCAGCCAGGGTGTGCCACCATGGCCGCGCACATAGAGTAACGGCTCGCGGCGACGGACTACCTCACCGGCGGCGCTGCCCTCCAGAGGCATATTCAACCCGCGTGGTTCCATCTCCGAGGGGTTACCTTTGAAGGCGACCAGACGGAGTTGCCGGCCATCGAGCAACATGATCGAAGTGGTATCGAAGCTGATCAGCTTGCTCAGTTCGTTCAGCACCATACGCAAGACCTCGTCCGGGTCGAAGGAGCTACTGAGCACACGGGCCATCTCGCGCAGCGTTTCGGCGGTGCGGCGCTGCTGCTGCTCGGCGGCGAAGAGGCGGGCATTCTCAATTGCCGCCGCCACCGATGTTGCCACAGTCATCATCAATTCCAGTTCCTCATCGCTGAAGATGAGTGGGCCATGGTAGCTATCGAGCGAGATCGAGCCGAAGACCTGGTCGCGGCTGATCAAGGGCACGATCACCAGCGACTCGATCCCCAGGGTTCGCCAGAGATCGCGACTCATCACCGCCAGGGGATCATTAGCCGGGTCGATAATCACCACCGGGCGACGGGTCGCAGCAATCCGCTCGATGATCGGATTGTTGCGCTGGTCAAGCTTCAGCCCAACAATACCGGTAGGCGGATATTCGGCAGCCACCACCCCACGTCCATCTTCATCAATGATTACCGTACCCGTATGATCGGCCCAGAAGAGTTGCACCAGTTCGCGTGCAGCCAGGTCGAGGATCTCCTGCTGATCGAGGCGCGCCGAGAGCAGCGCAGCGATGCGCTGGACAAGCTCCATCCGGTGGGCCTGGCGCTCAGCCGAATCGGCATTGGCGCGGGCCTCGTCCAGCAGCCGCTCACGCTCCTGGAAGAGGCGTACCTTCTGGATGCCCAGGCTGACGTGGCTGGCCACCTGGCTGAGAAACTCGATGGTACCCTCATCGTAGCGGCAGGGCCGGTAGTCCTGGATCGCGAGCACGCCGATCAGTTCACCATCACGGGCGACCAGCGGCACGCCTGCCCAGGCGCGCACCGGGTTGGCCGGGCCGATCGGGCGTGGCTGCAGGCCCTGCCGCTCCAACTCTTGACGCTGCTCAAGCAGGTCGTAAAAGAGCAATGGGCGGCGATTACTCAGAATCCACTCGCTGAGCGAACCAGGCGTCACTTCGCGTCCGACTATATCGAGCGAGATCGACTCGCCATCTTCAACAAAGACCGCATTAGTGACGAGGCGCTGTTCCGCCTCACAGACCAGCAGGGCAAAGACTGAGGCATCGGTCAGATTGATCAAGACGCGGTAGACCTCGGCCAGCATCTCATCAAGGTCGTAAGAAGCCGTGACCAGCTTACCGATCTGGCCAATCGCCTCAAGCTCATCAATCTGCCGTTCACGCGCATCGAGCAGGCGAGCATTCTCGATCACCACAACGATCTGGTTGGCCACCGAACGAGCCAGGCTCACCTCGTGGCTAGCGAAGTCGTGCGGCTGAAAGCCGAAGAGGCTGAGGGTGCCGATCACGGTTGTACCGAGACTCAGCGGAATGATCAGCGAACTCTCGAAGGCGGGAAAGACTTCCAGTGGGATATGGGTAAAGATGCGCTCGGATTCATAGTAGGCCCGCCAGCTGTGATTGACAATCGTCGGGAGGCCCGTCTCGACTACCTCACGGATAGGGCTGGTTGCCAACTCCGAATGCAGGGTAAGTTCGACATAGATCTCTGAGAAGCCACGCTGAGCATAGAGCACAAGGTAGCGCCGATCCTGGTCGAGCAAGCGCACATTGCCTGCGTCAAGCTGGAAGAGCTCGAGCACAATCTCGAGAGCGCGGTCGAGGATCTGTTGGAGGGGTAGCCGCTTGACGAGACCCGAAGCAATCGCACTTAGTGCGCCGATCTCCTCGGTACGCCGATTGACCTGGCCTGCCAGCATCGTACTGAGCCGCTGCTGGCGCTCGATCAGCGCGACATTCTCAAGTGCCACAGCGATCACATTGGCGATATGCTGGAGCAGATCACGGGTCGACTCGCTATAGCGGTTGGGCGCATAGCTCTGGATCGAGATCACGCCCACTGTTTCGCGCTCGATCAGCAGAGGCACGCCCAGCCAGGAGCGTGAACGTTTCGTCTCGTTGCCGAAGGGCGTGATTGGCTGGTCGGGGTTGCGCTCGTAGGGCAGGTCACGGAAGAGCAGGGGTTGCCCGCTCTGCACAATCAGCCCGGTGAGCTGGCCGTACTCAGCCTGTTCGATATACTGGCTCTCGCCCTCATCAAAGAGCAGCGCACACTTAAAATACTCAGGGCGCTCATCGCAGAAGGCTAGATAAGCCGCATCGAAGCGAAAGACGGTACTCAGTTCGCTGCGAATGGTCGCGAAGATCGCATGGAAGCTGGGGCGGTCACGACAGGCGAGGCTGATGTTATAGAGTGCTGCAAGCACCAGCCGATCGCGGGCCTCCCGATCGGCAAGGGGATCGGCCTGCTCATCGAGCCTATCCTGCACATACCTCTCGCTGGGTGAGCGCATGGGCCATCTCTGCTGATCCTGGTATGCGGAAGGTCAACCTGGCGACAAGACCTCCGGTGAGGAGAACGTGTTACGACCAGGGCAGATCGACGACCATTGCTGGTGCCCCGGCCACGATCAACCGGGTGCCCCGCTCAGCATAGGCTGTCCGGACATAGGCTAGCCCGATCAGGCCATACTTAGGTGAGACAACCAGGCTTGTCAGGTCGCCAGCCGTTTTACCCTCGACCTCAAGCTGGGCAAGGGGCGTTGCGCCGGCAGTCAAGGTCGGCAGTTGATCAAAGCTCAGGCCACGCAACTGTTTGGCCAGCCGTCCACGGCTCTCCATGCGGGCGATAATCTCCTGGCCGACATAACAACCCTTGCTGAAGCTGACCGCCCCCCAGAGCCCCGTCTCAAGGGGAATATAGGTAGGCGAGAGCTCTTGCCCATAGGCTGGGTGGCCATGCTCCACACGCAACACCGTATAGCTAGCATCATCAAGCAGGGGTACACCGGCTGCGCTCAGTTGATCAGCCAGAGCCGCCAGGTGTTCAGGTGCGCCGAAGAGCCAGAAACCCGCCCCACCAAGGGCCCGCGTACGGGCTACAAGCAGCGGGTGATCACGCCAGGTCGCCGAAGCAATTGCCTGGGCTGGCAGTTCAGCGCCAGGCAGCCCGGCGGTAGTCAGCAAGGCGGCCGCCTGGGGGCCATACAGGCTCAACTGGTCAAGGCTGGCACCAGCATCTTCGACGGTCACCTGGTCATTAAAGAAGATATTTTTGCGCAGGTGTTGGGCCAGCGCAGCGCCGCGGCGCGGACTACTGACCAGCAACAGCTCCTGCTCAAAGCAGAAGACACTCAGCAGATCGATGATCCGCCCGATCGGCGTCGTGATCACCGTCTCGGTGCCCTGCCCGGGACGTAGCGCTTCGATCTGATTGGTTGAGAGGCGGTGCAGGAGCGCGGCCCGGTCACGGCCACCCATACGCAACCGGCCACAGGCCGTCCAGGAGTACATCACCGCCCCGTTATAGGCCGCCTCGTAGAGCTCAGGCTGGGGGCTGGGAAGCAGAAGAGGCTTCGTCTCGGTCATGGCGTTGACCCGCACACATGGTTTAGCTTCAGGTTAAAAAACTGCTACTCTATGATACCACATTGCTGCTCAGCACTGGTGTGAGGTAGGTCGTGAAGATCATGCGGGGATTGGAAACTCAAGAAACCCCACCAGGCGAGCATGGTAGAATGGCTAACTAGCGGCTGAGAGACGGGCCACAGGCCAGGCTTGCCCCCCCGTTTCCATGATCTTTAAAGGAGTGAGCGCATGGCCCATGCAGCGGAGCAGGTTGTTGCAAGTGAACGCAGCGCAGCGCCGAGTCTGCTCGACATGATGACGTCAGCAACGCGCTATGTGGCGCTGCTGACGGCGATGGTCGCGACGTGCGGCAGCCTCTTCTTCAGCGAAGTGCTGAACTGGATTCCCTGCGAGCTCTGCTGGTACCAGCGCATCCTTATGTACCCACTGACAGCGATCCTCACGGTCGGCATCCTGCGCAACGATGCTGGTCTGCCGGTCTACGGCCTACCATTCTCGCTTACCGGGATGGCCGTCTCGTTCTACCATTACCTCGAGGTGCTCAAACTGATCCCGCCTTCGCCCTGCCAGGGTGGCGTCGATTGCAGCATCGACTACCTGACACCAATCTTGACCGGCCCCTGGTCTTTCATCAAGATCCCGTTTCTGGCGCTTGTCTGCTTCAGCATCATCAGTGTAATGCTCGGCAACTACGCCCTGGCCGGTGCGCCGATCACGCCATTGGCGAAGCGACGCACCAGTTTGATCAGCGTCAGCGTGATCATTGTTGGCACCATCCTGCTCTTTGTCGGGCTGGCCGCACAGATCCGCGGCTGACCATTGGCATGCTCTGCTCTCGTGCTGAGGATAGAGAAGGGATCGTTATGTGTGGCATCGTTGGCTATATTGGCCCGCGTGAGGCGAGCGCGGTGGTTGTCGGTGGCTTGCAGCGGCTGGAGTACCGTGGCTACGATTCAGCAGGGATTGCGATCTTCGCGCCGACAGCAGGCTTGCAGCTACGGCGCAGTGTTGGCAAACTTGGCAACCTGGTGCAACGCCTGGTGCGCGAACCAGTCCAGGGCAGCGTAGGCATAGGCCATACCCGTTGGGCCACCCATGGTGGGGTGACCGAAGAGAATGCGCATCCGCACTGCGACGCAAGTGGGCAGATCGTGGTCATTCAGAACGGCATTGTGGAGAACTACCTGGAACTAAAGGGGCACCTGATCGAGCAGGGATTCAGCTTCCAGTCGCAGACCGATACCGAGGTGATCGCCCACCTGATTGGTAAATACTACCAGCAGGAGGGGGCGCTTGAGCCAGCCCTGCGGCGGGCCTTGGCCGAGCTGCGCGGTGGCAATGCCGTGGTCGTCTTCTGTGTCAACGAGCCTGACCGTCTGCTTGCTGCCCGCCTCGGCAATGCCGGTGGGGTAGTGATCGGCATCGGTAGCGGTGAGAGCTTTGTCGCCTCGGACGTGCCAGCAATCCTCGACTATACCCGCGAGTTAATCTTTCTTGAAGATCGTGACCTGGCCGTAATCACCGGTAGCGGGGTGACAATCAGCCAGCTCGACGGGACGCCGGTGCAACGGATGCCGGTACAGATCGCCTGGGATCCCGTCGCGGCGGCGCGGGGCGACTTCAAGCATTTTATGCAGAAGGAGATTCACGAGCAGCCGCGAGCGCTGACCGACGTGCTGCGCGGGCGGATCGACCAGGAAGCGGGGCGGGTGCAATTGGAAGATCTGCAGCTTGACGACGAAGCCCTGCGGCGGGTCGGGCGGATCTATGTGACGGCCTGCGGCACAGCATGGCATGCCGGGCTGGTGGCGAAATTTATGATCGAACGCCTTGCTCGGGTGCATGTCGAGGTGGACTACGCCAGTGAGTTTCGCTACCGCGAGCCGGTGCTTGGCGCTGACGCGCTACTGCTGGCGATCACCCAGAGTGGTGAGACCGTTGACACGCTGGCGGCGATGGAGGAGGCACGGGTTCAGCATGTGCCAAGCATCGCCCTGGTCAATGCGATCGGGAGCCAGGCTGCCCGGGTTGCTGACGGCGGGCCGATTTACCTGCATGCCGGCCCGGAGATCGGCGTAGCCTCGACCAAAGCCTTCACCTCAATGCTGGTGGCCGCTTATCTCTTTGCCCTGCGCCTGGGCCAGGCCCGCGGCACGCTGAGTCCCGCACAGATTCGCACTCACCTGCAGGCCCTGGTTGAACTGCCAGGCAAGGCGGCGACGGTGATCGAGCGCTCGTTGCCAATCTGTGCTGAGCTTGCCGAACGTTACCACCGGGTCAATGACGCGCTCTTTCTCGGGCGCCAAGTGAACTACCCAATTGCGCTCGAAGGTGCGCTCAAGCTGAAGGAGATCAGCTACATCCATGCCGAGGGCTACCCGGCCGGCGAGATGAAGCATGGCCCGATCGCACTGATCGACGAACGCCTGCCAGTCATCTGTATCGCACCGCAGGATGCGATCTATCCCAAGATGATCAGCAATATCGAGCAAGTGCGTGCCCGTCATGGCCAGGTCATTGCTATCGGCAGCGAAGGCGACGACCTGCTACCCAGCAAGGCTGACTATAGCATCTTCGTACCGCCTACGGTACCCCTGCTCCAGCCAGTCTTGACGGTCATCCCGTTGCAGATCTTCGCCTACGAAATGGCGTTGAGTCGCGGCTGCGACGTTGATCAGCCCCGCAATCTAGCCAAGAGCGTCACGGTGGAGTAGGATCGTACCCAGGCCTTTGAGTGCGTGTTCACACTTGGGGTAACGCACCAGCCTGGGAGCGAGGGCGTCCTGCCCTCGTCGTGCCTATGAGGGCAAGCTGCCCTCACTCCCAGGAGAAGTGTGAACAGTTACACCTTTCGGCCCATTTGCAGGCTTTGGAGAGCTATGCTATACTTTTGGGCGTGTTCACGAGCACATGTAATGTAACGGAAATGTTCAGGAATCAGTCCCCGATAGCTCAACGGTAGAGCGGCTGACTGTTAATCAGTAGGTTCGTGGTTCGAATCCACGTCGGGGAGCCAAAGCGGAGTGGTTGATGTGCGCTCAGCTGTGAAGCTGGGCGCAACGTTTTTTATTCGGCTGTCGAAGGGATAGCAACTCACCACTTGCTGCTGTTCCACTATGATACACCACCGCATTGCTCACCTCCACAGATCCATAGCTGCACACCTCAACCTGGTTGCAACCCTCCTCCTGGTCGCCCTGCTCATAATTATGGCCCCAGAGTTGGTGCAGGCCCAGCAGGCAACGCCAACCCTGGTGCAGATCGATCCTGAACGCCGCCTGACCCTCAACGGGCCGTTCTACGGCCTGGGGGCTCAGGACGACAGCAACCTGCTCTGGAGTGGCCCCAATCGGGCAGCCGGTGCCCGTGTACCGGACGACTTTCAGCAGATCGTCGCCCCGCGCCTGCGCGCCCTACGGATGCCCCTGGTGCGCAAGTTCATTGATGTGGCCTGGTTCGCCCCCGAAGCTGGCACCTACACCTGGGATAGCCCGGCGATGCAGGCGCTCTATGCCAACCTGCGCGTCCACCAGGCTAACCAGGCCCAGGTCATGCTGACGATCTGGTCACTGCCCCGTTGGCTCTCAGGCGACCCCCAACTCAGTCGCAATAGCGAACTCCAGCCAGCCAGCGAGTTCCCCAGCCCCGGTAGCAACCCCGATTATGAGCAGCGCTGGGCCACCGTGGTGAGCGACCTCATGCGTGAGTTGCACGCTCGTGGCTTCACCAACGTCACCAGTGTGGGCGGCCCGAACGAGCCGATCGGCTTCCCAACCGGACGCCTGCTCCGCCCCTACCGCCTGCTGCAGGCCAGGCTCGCCGCCAGTGGCATGAATGAAACGCTTACCCTCTTCGGCCCCGACGCCTTTGTCAACGACCTGAGCAATGTGCTTGCGACCCCCGAACTGGCAACGCTGCTCGAACGCTACAGTTTCCACTACTATGCCGGTGGCCCTGACTTCGCAAGCAGCCTGGCTACAACGCTGAGCGAACTGCGCAGGGTCATCGCACCGACCGGCAAGCAGATCTGGCTGACCGAGTTTGGTGAGCTTGAGCAGAAGAGCGATAACTGGCAGCCGCTCGCCCTGGGCGCAATTACGGCAATGAACGCTGGTGCCGGGGCCGCCCTGATGTGGAATACCCAGGATCAGATCTACAACACCGCCAATCTGCCCGCCTGGGGCCTGTGGGAAGTCTATGATACTGGCTATCGCTTGAAGCCAGCCTTCTTCGCCTGGCAGATTATGGCCCGCCACTTGCCGCCTGCCGCCACTGTCTACGGGCACAACTGTGACCTTGCCCAGTGTGCTGGCCTGCGCATGGCCGCCCTGGCCAATCCGGCAGGGCAACGGGCAATCATCGCGCTGAATTTGAGCCGCCAGCCCCTCCGGCTCCAGGTTGGGCTTGGCCCCCTGGCTAGCGAACGTCCCTTGCAACGCTACCTGCTCAACCCGGCGGCCCTACCCACAGCTGCAACAGGGCTGCTGGTCGCCAGTTCGTGGAGTGGCGGCAGCGGCGGGCAGTTGCTTGACAGCCTGCCGCCCGGGGCCCTGGCCGTCTACGCCGATGACACGCCTATTCTGCCGCCTAACCTGGCCAGTGGCCGCCCGGCGAGCGCAAGCAGCCAGGAGAGCCACGAGCTCGGGCCAGCCTACGCTGTTGACAACGATCCACTGACCCGCTGGGCCTCGCTGGGGGCCGCGCCCCAATGGCTGCAGATCGACCTGGGCCAACGCCGGACGGTGACCAGCCTGCAGATCCAGTGGGAAACAGCCTATGCCGCCGTCTACCAGGTGCAACTCTCAGACGATGGGCGCACATGGCGCACCGTTGCCGAGGTGAACAACGGTGCCGGTGGGCTGGAGAGCCTGAGTTGGCCCGGCCAAACGGCACGGCTCCTGCGCATCATAGCTGAGCGCCGCGCCACCCCCTACGGGGTCTCGATCTGGGAACTGGCCGTCTGGTGAGGGCCGGAGCGGACCTACAGATCGACCTTGCCTAACTCAGCCTCAAGCCGACGCACGAGCGTGCGCAGCACCTTCACCCGCCCGAAGCGTTTATCCTCAGCCTCAACAACCGTCCAGGGCGCGGCAGGCGTAGAGGTACGCAAAAGCATCTCGTCAACCGCCTCTTCATAGTGCGGCCACTTCTCGCGGTTGCGCCAGTCCTCATCAGTGAGCTTCCAGGCTTTGTAGGGCACATTTTTGCGCGCCTCGAAACGCCGCAGCTGCTCATCGGGGCTGAGGTGCAGCCAGAACTTGCAGATGATCGTGCCAAATCCAACCAGCTGGCGCTCGAACTCGTTGATCTCACCATAGGCCCGTTGCCACTCGTCGGCGCGGGCGAAGCCCTCGACCCGCTCGACCAGCACGCGTCCATACCACGAGCGGTCGAAAATGGCGATCTGGCCACGGGGCGGCAGGCGCCGCCAGAAGCGGTAAAGGTAATGGCGTTGCTTATCCTCGCCCGAAGGGGCTGCAATCGCATGCACCGTATAGCTGCGCGGATCAAGCTCGGCGGTAAGGCGCTGGATGGCCCCACCCTTGCCAGCGGCGTCCCAACCCTCAAAGACCAGCACCGCCGGGCGCTTCTGGTGATAGAGTTGCAGCCCCAGCAGGTGCAGGCTGGCCTGGAGCCGCTTGAGTTGACGACTGTACTCCTTCTCCTCAATTTGCTGAGTCAGGTCGATCCGCCTGAGAATGTGGGCCACCTCAAGCCGGGGCGCCTCGATCGGCTGCGGCAGAGTGGCTGGGCGGCGCAGGGTACGCGTGCGGTTGTCGTTATTGCGCACCCGGGCCCCGCTGCGGAAGGAGGCCCCCGCATCGTCGAGGCCCTCGGGATAGATCTCCTCGTTCTCCTCCAGGGGGGCCCGTCCGAGACGCGCCTCGAGTGCCGCCAGCACCGAACGCATCACCGACACACGGGCATAGTACTTGTCGGTGGCCGGAATAATATGCCAGGGGGCAAAGGGTGTGCCGGTACGGGCAACCAGATCCTCGACCGCCGCAGCATAGTCGGCGTAATGCTTATGCTGGCGGCGATCCTCCTCAGTGACCTGGTAGGCGGTCAGGCGGTCGCTAAGCAGGGTCTTAAAGCGCCGACCCTGCTCACGGTGCGAGATATGCATCCAGAATTTGAGCAGCACGGCCCCATCTTCGGCCAGTTGGCGCTCGAAGGCCACCACATCCTCACAGGCTTCACGCCACTGGACGGCATTGGTCTCATACGCACTACGGGCGGCGAGCATCTCACGGTACCAGGAGCGGTCGAAGATGGTGATCTGGCCATAGTTGGGAATCTTCAGCCAGAAGCGGTAGAGCCACGGATACTGGCGCTCGGTGGTACGCGGCGGCGTGATCGAGTAGACCCGCAGGCCACGCGGGTCAAGCCGGCGCACCAGCACGCCAATCGTGCGCGCCTTCGAGGTGCCAGCCCAGCCCTCGAAGACGATCAGCACCGGCACATGGGCATCCAGGGCGGCCTGCTCCATGTCGTAGAGCCGCGCCTGTAGGGCTGGCATCTCCTTCGCATACTCGCGCTGAGCGAGGCTGACATCCAGGTCAATCTGCTCAAGCATAGGTGCTCACCATTTGCCTCCCCCACCACCACTGCCAAAACTGCCGCCGCCGCCGCCGCCACCGAAACTGCCACCACCACCACCCATGCTGCCCCAGCTTGGGCCGCTGCCACCGCTGCTCCAACCGCTGCTGCCGCCCCAACCGCCATGGTTATGGCCGCCGCTCATCACAATGATCGGCCCGAGCCCGCCTCCCGGCCTGCGGTTAAGCTTGCTCTCGATCTTCTCGGCCGCCTCACGGGCCTCACGGGTAATTGTGTGGGCCTCCTTAAGTGTCTGGTTAAGCAACTCCTCGCCGTTAATCGGCAGCTTGATGCGCTCAAAACGAGCACGGGCCTGATTGATCAGCGTGCGTGCCTCAGCGGGTGTCTTGCCACCCGCCTCGGCTGCCAGCGCCTCGGCCCGTTCGAACTGTGAGCGGGCCTCGTTCAGCGCAGTGTTCAGCTCGCCGCGCAGCTTTTCAAGGCGTTGCACATCATCAAAAGCTGCCTTGTAGACCGTAGCGCTCGCCGCCTGCAGCTGGGTATAGGCTGCCAGAGCCTGTTCAAGCACCGCCCGGCGCTGATCTTCAGCCAGTTCAGCAATCCGTCCATCAAGGGTCTGGGCCTGCTCGAACCGCTGCACAAACTCGCGCACCGCAGTGGTGGTCTCGGCATCAATATCGTCACCATGCAGGTTGACATACTTGGCGATCTTGCCCACCTCAGCATTGACGATGGGACGCAGTTGTTCCACCTGCTGCCGCAGCTTCTGCATCGTCTCAGCCTCACTGCGCGCCCCGGCCAGGGCCGTATCGGCGAGTCGGTCAGCGGCAGTTGCGGCGGCAGCCAGGCGTAGCCAGTCAGGACGCGCCTGGGACGCCTCGGCCTGAGCGGCAGCCAGTTGCTCACTGGCCTCACGCAACTGCTGCTCAGGCTGCTGGCCCACGTCGGCATCGTTGGCCCGCACAAAGGCCAGGGCCTCCTTCAAACTGCGGTCAGCCTCAGCCAGCAGGCTACGCGAAGCATCACGGGCCTGCTCAAGATCACGCAGACGGCTGACAATCGCCTCGATCAGCTGCTCAACATAGTCTAGCTGCTGATCGGCGGCATCAAGCTGCTGATGGGCAAGGTAGAAGCCCTGGGCCTCCATCGTATTAGCCTGGCGAGCGCGCTCCCAATGTTCACCGGCGCGATCAGCGGCGGCCTGAGCCTCAGAGCCGTTACCACTGATGTCGCTCCAGCTACTCTCGGCAAACTCATCAACCAGGTCGAAGGCCCGGCGCCCCTCGGCGATACGCTCGGCGGCCGCCTTGCCACGCGCCTCGATCGCTGTAATCCGCTGCTGATTGGCCGTATGCAGAGCCGGGGCCCCGCTCCCCGAACCAACCGCCCGGTCAAGCTCAGCCGCCGCCCGGTCAAGTTGCGCCTGCGCCTCGTCCAGCCGTTCGGACTGCAGCGCATCGGCAGCAGCCCCAAGGCGACTCTCAGCCTCAGCCAGGGCTGCCTGCATCGTATCAAGGCGGTAGCCCTGGGCCGTCACGCCAGGGGCGGCGCGGCGCTCGGCCGCAATCGCCTCAAGCAGATCACGCAAACGGCGCACGGCTGCACTAATCATGGTCGCAAGTTCCGACGCTGCCAGGGCGGCGGCAGTGGCTGCGCTGGCCTGGTGGGCCTCGCTAGCCGCTAGCGCCTGCTCAAGCTGACGCTGGGCTGGCATGAGGGCCGCCGCCGGATCGGCGATGGTCTCACCCAGGCTGGCAATCAGCTCGGCAGCGTCGGTCAGGCTTTTTTTGCGCGGTCGAGCTCCTCGTGGGCGCTACGCGCCTCTTCATCAAGTTTGGCCCGTAGTTGCTCAACGGCACCCAGTTGTTCAACCACCGCCTGGGCATCCGTACGCAGCAGGTCATAGGCCGTAGCCGCCTGGAGCAACTGCTCATTCGAGGGCTTCTCGTGGCGATCAAGCTGCTCGCCAATCTCCTTGAAGCGCCCCTGCACCTGGACAAAGGTGGCCGTGGCCCGCTGCTGCTGCTCCTTCAGACGAGCGATCGCCTCAGGGGCATAGGAGACGGCATCGTAGCGCGCCTTCTCCTCGACATTCTTAAAACGCAGGCCAAAGTCGGCAATCAGCGCCCCGACCCCCTCGCGAGCATCTTTGAGGCGCTGCTGGGCGTCCGAGCGCGATTTAGCTGTGCGCCGACGGTTAACCACAATGAAACCACCCACCCCTGCGGCAGCCAGACCGCTCACACCGAGCACTATCGGGGTGGGATCGAGATTGACGCCCCCCCCAGGCACCGGCGGGTTTTCAATTGCCTCGTTGATCGCGCCAAGGGTATCACTAAAAGCAGATGTGAAATCACCACTGGAAAGACCGGGATTCAGAACAGTAGATCTGATGAACTCGTAGTTCTCATTGACCGCCAGGGCCTCAGCCCACTGATCACCAAAGCGAATATCGCTATACCGATCATTGAGCGCCACATAGATCGCAATCACATTGGTCAGAAAGGCCCCATCAGCGCGGGCAAGCCCATCATCGACCAGGCGCTCAGTGAAATCATCACCATCACCATTATCGACAAAGTAGACCGCGACCGTTGCGCCTTTATTGAGCAGTGGGCGTGCAGTCTGGCGAATGGCATTCTGATCAAGACGTCCGCCGGGGTCGGTGATCAGCACCTGGCCCTGGGCCAGAACCGGCGTCACGAGTAGCAGCAGGGCTACCGCAACGGCGAAGCGGATGAGGTAACGCATGGCGCGGACCCTCCCTCTGGAACAGCTGGCTATGTATGGCGATTATAGCACGCAGGAGATGCGGGATGCAGGATGAGGCAACGCCGTCGGGGCAGCCCTTGTGGGTACATGCAACGGCACGCTAGCCTTGCAGACAGACACAAGACCTGCCCTTACGGATGTACTACAAAACGCTCGGGACACCCATCAAGGGCTTACCCAGCAGGGAAATTTGGCCCGGTGTAACGCAGGCGGCCATCAACCCATGCCGCGAGGTCAACCGCCACCAGCCAGGCGGCGACAGTATGCGCACGGCGGTAGGCCGTACTGTCGGCGAGAGGGGCAAGTTGCTGAAGTACAGCGGCAAGCTCGTTACGCTCAAGGCCACCGCTCCGCCGCAGTTCGGCCACAACTGTACGGGTCGGGTCACGCTGTAACAGCAGGCGGCGCAGAAAAACCCGCTGCTCGGCACGGTTACTGCGCGCAAAGCCACGCCCCAGGGTCGTCAACTGCGGCTCATCACCGGGATCACCCTCGGCGACCAGACCAAGGATACGCGCTGCCTGGGTATAGTAGTGGCCCTGGCGTAGCACCTTCATGCCGATATACTCGGCAATCGACTCGGGACTGCGTCGACCACGGTCAATCGCCTCAGGCACACGCGCCACGTCCCAGAGCTGGTCGGCCTGTGGAATAGCAGCTGTGTCGAGCGCCATGATCGGCCCCTCTACTGGCGAGCACGCAGATAGGCTTCACGGCGGGCCTGCAAGTCACTGCTCAACTCGGGCGGCACCACCGCCTGCACAGCCGCCACCATCAGCTCAACCTGCGCGCGCTGCTCGGCAACAGGAAATGTGGGTAGCGTAATTCTGCGCCCACCAGCCTGAACTTCCAAGGTTTGCGTGCTTCCGCCAATCGGCGGCTCACCCTGCTCGGCCCATGGTGTGCTGAAGAGGCCAGCCTTAAGCAACGTTGCGTAGAGTTGTCCAAGCTCAGGCTGGCTCAGGCTAAAAGGCTCCCGCCAAGTCGGCACATCTGTGCCCGGATAGTCGGGGGTCATAGCCATTTCGCCCTGGCCGTCCGCCTGCAGGCGCAGCGTATATTCGTAGTGATAGGGTGGCGGCAGACTACCTTCACGCCAGGTATAACTGATCAACAGATCATCGGGCAAGATCTGCTCGGCAGCCCCACCACAGCCCACAAGCAGGCTCAGCAAGAGGAGCGGCAGCATGCTAAGGGAAACGTTGCGCTTGAACATAGCTGATCATAACCTTGGAATAGACTGCTGAGCTATCCTAGCGCATCCATGTGTGAACTGCAAGCCCTGGCGCAGCATTTAGGATGAGCCAGCCAATACCCAGCAAATTCGTTCTTGACGAGTGGGCCAGGCTTTGTTATACTCTAGCACAGAGGGGCTATGTGAACATCTGAGCGTACAGGGTACGCAGCGAAGCGGCAGGGCTAATGCGCGAAGCTGTCGCCTGAGGAGGAATGCCATGGCTGTTCAGAGCAGCAAGCTACACGCGGAGCGCCGTCCACCCATCAGCCTATCCAGCGGCGCCGTCGGCAATCTCGCCTATCTCGTCACCGGCATCCTCAGTCTGCTGGCGCTCTACGTCCTACTGAGCGCTGTGATCGGCTGGGGCCACACGACGATCGACGATGTGCGTTACGGACGGCCCCGCACCTTTCACCTGACGGCCAATGTTGGGCGGGCAGAAGAGGTCAATGCACCGACCCATCTGATGGCGCTCAATCTTGATCGCCAGGTTATGATCATCGAGATCCCTGGCGGCGACACCAGCAAACTGCGCACCCTGCCTGGGCCTTACCTCTTCGGCGCAGGCGAAGATCTCACCCCGGTAACTATGCGCCTGGATGATCTCAATGGTGACGGTGCCGATGATCTGATCGTCCAGGTCAAGAATGAGGAGATGGTTTACCTCAACCGCAGCGATAACTTCAGCCTGATCACTGCCGAAGAGCGCCAGCAGCTGATTCAGCAAGCCACACGTTAAGCTCACGTTGGCATAAAGAAGGCTGGCAAACGCCGTGCCAGACCCAGGTTGCCGCTCACCCTTAAACGACGCAGCAACAACTGGCGCCAGATCTGGGTCTGGTACGTAAGCACCTGACAGAAGAGATCAGCACTGGCAAAGGTATAGTTCACATCGATTGTCCGGGCGACCCCGATCCTGCCTCGGCCACCCTCGGGATTGACCCGGATCACCCAGCTTCCCCCCCCCTGGCCTTTGATGTTGATTGCCACCGTCGCGTTCAGTTCACCACCCCGTTCAGGCCAGTAGGCCAGGCCAAACATATGCACAAAGCGCGTAATCTGCCGCCGCATCAGGCCGGGGCGAAAATAGATCCAGAGCGGGTGCGCCCGATTGATCGCCAACTGAGCTCCATGCACAATCCCCATATGGGCCAGCGACGAACCGACTAGTTCGGCGATTGTAGGCGGGGCACCGAAGACCGGCACGGCCACCTGCCGTCCCAGGCTCTCGGCACCGAGCGGCGCAACAATACGTGCCGTATCGGTCAAGCTGCTCAGGCATAAGTTGGTCAACTCGTCGACGGGTGTCTCGGCATAACTATCGATCACCGCACGGTTAAACGTCTTGAGATCCTCACGGCGCTCCATCCCGTCCACATGCACCGGTTCGCCAGCCAGTCCATGTTCGATTGCCATCTTGTAAAAGCTCGCCACCGCCGTAACATGGGCCAGGGTCTCCCGACGTGTCCAGCCCTCAGCGCGACGATCGGTGCGCTGACCCCACGCCTCTTCACTGATTCGCTCAAACGTTCCTGTAAGAATCGTACTCAACTCCAGCAGGTCAGCCGCCAGCGTGTAGGCAGTAAAAGCACCAATGCGGTCTTCAATCCGCGCCAGAGCCGCCTCAGCCTCATGCTCCTCAGGCGTCAATTGGTCGGTTGTATGCTGTAGATCATCCTTCGTCTCCCCCGCCTCATCGCCCGCAGCCATTCCCGCTTGCTCTTCAATCATAAATGTTTGCCTCACGGTAAAGCCTTCGCCATCTCAGAAGTTACATTGTGCGCCAGGACACCCATCGCCCTCGATCTTCAGGTATAGTACCGCAGATTGGTGATACGCTCGCACTCGGTTTGATCAAGGCACCTCATGCGACCGCTTCGTTCACTGCTGAGCAGCCTGGCTTTCTGGCTTGGCCTGGCTGACGCCTACACTGCACGCACGGGCCTGGTCGGGTTGAACTGGGGCGGCAGGTGGGCTGGTATCACCCTGGCCAGCCTGGCGGCATGGGCAGCACCTACACCGCCATGGGCCTTGCTGGCTGGCCTGCTCCCGGCGGCCAGCGCCCAGGTCGCCCTGGCGTCCCTCCGTCGCTGCCAACTCAACCCCCGCCAGCGCCTGTATCCCCGTGTCTATCCAGACCGCCAGATCACCCGCCTTGACCTCCCGGCAGCCTACGGCCCTGTCCCGGCCCTCCACATTGTGCCAAACGGTGGGGCCTGTGCAGCCGTCTGCGTTGCCCATGGCTCAGGCTGCGACAAAAGCTTCTACGCGTGGCGGCTCGCCGATCAGATGGTCGCCCAGGGGTTGGCCCTGCTCTTGATCGACCTCGACGGCCACGGCGAGAGCCCCCGCCCCCAGGATTTCCCGGCGATGATCGCCGGGATTAGCGGGCCGCTGAGCTGGCTGCACGAACGCTATCCTCGGGTTGGTATGCTTGGTATGAGCCTTGGGGGCGCTGTCGCCGCCCGCGCCGTTGCCGAGGGAGCCCTCTGCAACGCCCTGGCCCTCTGGGCAGCCCCGCCACGCCTGCGCCTCAACGCAACAGCCTATCGACAAGCACAGATCCGCGAGGGCCTGCGCCTGGTGCGCCCACAACTCCTGCACCTCTTGCGCGACGGCTCACCCTACCATGTCATCCGAGCATGGCAGACCAGCGGCATCAGGGCACGCATCGGCACCTGGGATCTCTTCGACGCGCTAGACCTGCCGGGTAGCCTGCGCAGCCTGCGCCTCGACCCTGATCGTCCACCCTTGCTGCTCTATTACGCTGGGAGCGACGCCGTCCTCCCCTCGGGCAGCCTTGAAGAAGTGCGGCAACTCACCGCAGACTGGGGCTCACTCCGCGTCGTGCGCGGAGCAAGCCACGTCTCCCTGCCGATCGAGCTGGAGGTCATCAAAGGCACCACCGCCTGGTTTAGGGAACAATTGAGCTGCCAGTAGGGACATAGCAGCGTAGGCTGGTGCATCCCTATGCATCCCTACCAACACGATCCATCTCACGCACCCCGTACGATCAGACTTTCACCGGTCATATCAGACGAAGGTTGCATTCCCAGCAGATCAAGCAGGGTAGGGGCCACATCGGCAAGCCGTCCACCCTGGCGCAACTGCACCTGGCCCTTGCCCAGGCCGAGCCCCTCAGCGGCGACCAGAATACAGGGCACCTGGTTGGTCGTATGGGCCGTATGCGGGCCGCCACTCTCCGGGTCGATCATCTGCTCGGCATTGCCGTGGTCGGCAATGATCAAGACCGCCCCGCCACGGGCCAGCACCTCGGGCATAACCTCACCCATCCCTGCATCAACTGTCTCACAAGCCTTGACGACCGCTGGGATAAGCCCGGTGTGACCAACCATATCAGGGTTAGCATAATTGACCACAATAAAGTCGTACTGCTCACTGCCGATTGCCTTAAGCAACGCCTCCGTCACCCCTGCGGCGCTCATCTCGGGCTGCATGTCATAGGTTGCCACTTTAGGCGAAGGCACCAGCACCCGATCTTCACCCGTGAAGGGCTCCTCGCGCCCGCCGTTAAGGAAGAAGGTGACGTGAGGGTACTTCTCGGTCTCGGCAAGGTGAAACTGTCGCCGACCAGCGGCACTGACCACCGCCGCAATTGGTTGGGTCACCGGACGTGGCGGGAAAGCAACCTGCACTGGAACACTCTTCTCATACTGGGTCATCGTCACCACATGCAGACGCTCAAGCTGACGTGGGCGCTGCCAGATCGTCTCAGGCAGCTTCTGACCCTCCTCTTTCTGCTCGGCATAGTGCCGCTTGATCTGCTCATTCAGATCGGCCAGCACCAGGGCACGCGTCAACTGGCGACCACGGTCAGGCCGGAAATTGGTAAAGATCACCGCATCACCATCAGTGATCGTCGCGACCGGTGCCCCATCGTGCATGA
Source organism: uncultured Chloroflexaceae bacterium (assembly GCA_964592425.1). Classification (GTDB taxonomy): domain Bacteria; phylum Chloroflexota; class Chloroflexia; order Chloroflexales; family Chloroflexaceae; genus Viridilinea. The sequence goes on along the minus strand of CAZQCG010000007.1, from coordinate 15,623 downwards.
TCACCGTGGGCAACACAAACTCATCGCTCACCCCGGCGTCATACGCTTGCTGAATAGCCGTGCGTGCATCAGGTGCTGTCTCGCCACGCCCCTCAACCAGGGCAGCATAGGCCCGCCCGATACGTTCCCAGCGCTTATCACGATCCATCGCATAGTAACGCCCACTGACCGTTGCCACACGCCCGATCCCCGTCTGGGCAATGGCCGCCTCAAGGGTATCCAGAAAGCCAAGCGCACTTCGGGGCAGCACATCACGGCCATCAAGGAAGAGGTGCAAAAAGACCCGCTCGAAGCCCTCACGGCGAGCCATTTCGAGCAGGGCATGCAGGTGATCCTCATGCGCGTGGACACCGCCCGGGCCAAACAGGCCCAGCAGATGCAGAGCACCCTGGTTGCTACGTGCATGGGCAATCGCCCCACGCAACGTCTCATTCGTATAAAAATCGCCGTCCGTGATCGCCTTACTAATGCGCGTCAACTCCTGGTAGACCACAAAGCCGGCCCCGATATTCAGGTGCCCCACCTCCGAGTTGCCGATCTGACCCACCGGTAGGCCCACATCAAGACCCGAAGCACTGAGCGTCGTAAAGGGGCAATCAGCGATCCAGCGGTCAACATTCGGTGTCGTGGCCAGATTCACCGCATTACCGGGGCCGGGCTCAGCCAGGCCCCAGCCATCCATAATCGCCAGCACAACCGGGCGCGGGCGGGCAGACTCACTCATACCACCTCCTGGTGCTCAGGTACATACAAAAACGGGGGGCGCAGCGTGGCGCTACGCTCCCCGGCGACCGAACCATGCTGCCGCAATCATACCATAGAGTAGGGGTATGGCATCATCAACCGCCACCCCGGGGGCGACATGCCCGCCACCCTGTCGCGGCGCACCGACCCCGTGTACGCCACATACCCGTAGGGTCAGCAGCGTTCGCTGCTACGCCCCTACAAAGGCATCCACCCACACCCTGACCGCCTCATCCCAACGCAGCAAACCCAACCATGACCAATTGAACCGCGGCCATCAACCCGAAGATAGCGGCGATCATCAAGGGCACGGCAACCAGGAGCAGCGTAAGCGCACGGGCACCGCCACCGGCCTGCGTACGCAGGTAATCACGGGCGATCTCCGTCCGCAGCGTGCCGAGGCCACCCCAGATCGTTAAGACGCCGATCGCACCGAAGACAACCCCGGCGCCAAGCGCCACCAGGACACCAAGATAGAGCATTGCCAACTCCTTATCTTTACGCCTGAACGCCATCTAATCGCTATCATAATACACATCCGTGCCCAGCGATAGAGGGAGTTGCCACTCAGCCCGCGTCCCCCAGCTGCTCATAGGCAGCCAGGGCCGCGCCAATAATCCCGGCCTCGTTGCGCAGCCGGGCAGGCACAATCGCCACCCCAACCGTGAGGAGCGGCGCAAAACGCTCGAACGCTTTGCTCGCCCCACCACCGATGATGATCAGGTCAGGCCAGAGCAGCGCACTGATCTGCCGGAGGTATTCATCAAAGCGCGGGGCCCAGGCCACATAGCTGAGGCCCTTACGCTCACGCGCACCATCCGAGGCGCGCAACTCGGCCTCTTTGCCACGAATCTCGATATGGCCAAGCTCGGTATTGGGCAGCAGTTGCCCATCAACAAAAAGCGCCGTACCAATTCCGGTGCCGACAGTGAGCATCAACACGACCCCCGCATGGCCATGCCCAGCCCCAAAGCGCACCTCGGCCAGCCCGGCCGCGTCGGCATCGTTGAGCAATGTGATCGGCGCACCAATCGCATGCGCGAACATCTGCTGCCCGTTAATCCCAATCCACTCCCGCTCGATATTGGCTGCTGTATGCACAATGCCACTCTTGACCACAGCGGGGAAACCACAGCCAATTGGGCCACCCCAGTTCAATCGGCGCACCACCTCAGCCGCCGTTGTCACCACTGCCTCCGGAGTGGCCGGATCAGGCGTTGCAATGCGCAGCCGCGGTGTCAGCAATACCCCAGTATGTACATCCACCACTGCCCCTTTGATCCCCGAGCCACCAACATCAAGCCCAAGTACCTGCATCACTGCACCCTTATTCGTTTGTGAGATCATCTCCTGAAAGCTTGTCTAAACCAGGTAACGGCCCGGATTCAGAATGCCCGCCGGATCCCAGCGCGCCCGCAAGCTGCGCATCAAGGCTATCCCCGTCGGTTCCGGCCCCCAACGCTCAAAGCCCAATTCCGACGGTGCCTCTTCCACCACCAGGTAGCCGCCAAGGGCAATCATCGCCGCCCGCGCCTCAGCCAACAGTGCCCGCACGACCGCAACCGGCTGGCCCGCAAGCTGCCAGCGGCTGAAGACGACCCCCGGCCCTTCAATCGCCAACTGGGCTGGCCGCTGGCCCATCCGGTTGGCGATCCGCTCCAGTGTGCCTGCCACCGGCGCGATGGCGGCCCCAGGCATCGCCGCCCGCACCAGCAACGAACCGTCACCCAGTGGGGCGCTCACATTGGCCAGGCTCGTCCACAACAGACTATCATCACCATCATGCAGCTCAATGGTACGGGCCCCAACCTCGACACAGCGACGCACCGCCTCGCGGATCTGGCGTGTCACGGCTGCTGCTGGCCCGATATAGGTGGCGATCACCACCAGATGCGCCGGCTGCCCCGTGCTGAAGGTACGCAGCGCCGGCAGGCGCGCTTCCTGCACACGGTTGAGCACAACAATCGCCGCTGGCTGCAACGGTGCCGCCCGTAACTGCGAAACGGCCTGGGCTGGTAGGCGCGGGCTGGTAAAGGCAGCCAGCAAGGTCCGCCGCTGCTCTGGCAAAGGCTGGAGCTTGAAGCTAACCTCAGTGATCACCCCTAGCGTCCCGTAGGCCCCAATCTGAAGCTTGTGGCTATCATAGCCTGCTACGTTCTTGACCACACTGCCACCACTGCGTACCAGACGCCCATCCCCCAGCGCCACCCGCATCCCCAGCGTCCAGTCACGCGGTGCACCGTAGCCCAGGCGCAGCGGCCCGCTGGCCCCACTGGCCAGCAGACCACCCACACTAGCCGTCTCGGCCAGCGGCACATCCCACGGTAGCCACTGCCCATGACGCAGCAGAATGGCCTGCAACGCGCCAAGCGTGATCCCCGCCTCAACCGTGATCACCAGATCTTCAGGGTGATACGCAAGCACCCGCTTGAGTTGCCTGGTCAGCAGGGCCAGGTTGTAGTGTGTAGGTGAAGCAGAAAGATGCTGACGGGTACCCCCACCCCAGGGCACAACCGCCTGCCCGCGCTCACTTGCCACCCGCAAAAACGCTGCCAACTCCTCCGGCCCCGCCGGACTAACAACTGCCTCAGGGCTACGTTCGTATAGCGTGTAGGGCAGCATGGCTGTATCGGCTTCCATAGCTGCGCTACCCGATCGTACGACGAAGCTCGGCGAAAGCGGTTTGGTCGGGCAGCAATTTGCCCGGATTCATGCGCCCCGTCGGATCAAAGACTGCCCGTAGCTCGCCAAAGGCCCGCAAATCATCTCGACTGAAGAGCAGCGTGAGTGCGTCGCGCTTCTCGATACCAATGCCATGTTCGCCGCTAACCGTACCGCCCACTTCCACGCAGGCCCGCATAATCTCGTCGCCAGCCGCAATCGCCCGTTCGCGCACACCCGGCTCATGCAGATCGAAGAGCAGCAGTGGGTGCAGGTTGCCATCACCGGCATGGAAAATATTGACCATCATGATCCCATGACGATGGGCAATCTCATCAGTGAGCGCCAGGACTTCAGGCAGGCGCGAGCGCGGCACGGTGACATCCTGGATATGGTAGTGTGGCGCGATGCGCGCACAGGCGGCCAGGGCCCCCTTGCGCCCCGCCCAGAGCCGGGCCCGCCGCTGCGGCTCATCGGCACTTTGCAACTCACGTACGCCATGATCGCCACAGATCGCCTCAATCTGCCGCGACTGATTCGCCAACTCTTCACGCAGGCCATCAAGCTCGATCAGCAACACCGCCTGGGCGTCGGTAGGATAGCCCGCCTGCACTGAGGCCTCGATCGCCCTGATCCCCTCGCCCACGATCATCTCAAGCGCCGCAGGCACGATCCCCGCCGCAATAATGGCTGAGACGGCCGCCCCCGCATGTTCGATCTGGTCAAAGATCGCCAGAATCGTATGGGCCGTCTCCGCTTCGGGGATTAGCCGCACCGTAATCTCACTCACAACACCAAAAGTGCCTTCGCTCCCGATCACCACACTCAGCAGGTCGTAGCCAGGCGCATCGGCCCCACACTTGCCGAGCTCGAGCACCTGCCCGTCGGACAGCACCAGCGTAAGCGCGAGCACGTGTGTTGCTGTGACACCATACTTCAGACAGTGCGGCCCACCTGCATTGGTCGCCACATTACCGCCCACCGTCGAAACCCGTTGGCTACTCGGGTCAGGCGCGAAGTGCAGACCGTAACGAGCTGCGCTGGCGCTCACATCAAGATTAACCACCCCCGGCTGCACTACCGCCATCCGGGCAGCCGGGTCAACCACCAGCACCCGGTTCATACGCGTAGTAGCAACGACTAGCCCCCCACCAACAGGCACCGAGCCGCCCGCCAGGCCGGTGCCTGCCCCGCGTGGCACAACGTCTACACCCAGCCGTGCCGCCTCGCGCAGGCATGCCGCCAGTTCGCCCGTGTCGGACGGCAGCACCACCAGCCCCGGCAGGGCCTGGTCGAGGGCTGAACCGTCATATTCGTAGAGCAGTAACTCCTCGGGACGGATCAACACATACGGCGCACCGACAATCGCCGCCAGCTTGTGTGCCAACTCAGCCCGGGTCGCTTCATGCATAGCCATGGGGGTCTACTTGGTACGGACACGCCGCTTCAGGTCGGCCACCGGGCGGCGGAAGGCCAACACATCAAGCGTACCGCGCGGATAACTCTTTACAAAGAGTGCCAGGCCACCGGGAATGCGCCGCCAGTAGACCGAAACCAGCATCGCAGCAATCAGTGGCGTAAAAACGATCAGCGGGTTAGTCTGCCAGCCGTTCACCAGCGCCAGGCCAAGATAGGCAAAGGCTACCAGCATCAACAGGGCCTGAAGCACCGGCAGCAACAATGTACGCTCACGGAGTTGGGTGTAGGCAAACAGAAAAGCCACCCCATACCAGATCTCGAAAAGAATGACCAGAACGGTCATCACGGTCAAAATTGCCATGCTACACTCCCGGCCTCGATCAGTGCTGAGCCTGCTCAATCATAGCATAGAACCAGCCATGACCCTATGCTATAATCTGGCGCGACCCGCGCAGGCGTCGCCCGCCAATGAGGAACCGCGCATGGGTGATCGGCCGAGTATTACGGCCTTCTTTCCGGCCTTTAACGACGCCGGAACGATCGGCAGCATGGTCGTCAGCGTTATCGAGACGCTCGAACGCCTGACCGACGATTTTGAGGTCATTGTCGTCGAGAACGGCAGTACCGACTACACCGTTCAGGTGCTCGAGTCACTTGCCGAGCACTACCCCCACCTCAAGGTGATGACCCACCGCCAGCCCCTCGGCTATGGCGGGGCCCTGCAGGTGGGTTTCGCCAGCGCCACCAAAGAGTTGATCTTCTATACCGACGGTGACGCCCAGTACGACCCGCGTGAACTGGCCCTGCTGCTGCCCGCCCTCGGACCAAACATCGACATTGTCAATGGCTGGAAGATCGACCGCTCCGACCCGCTCCACCGCAAAGTGATCGGGCGCATCTATCACCATACCGTCAAAATCCTCTTTGGCTTCAAACTGCGTGATGTCGATTGCGACTTCCGGCTCATCCGCCGCGAAGTTTTCGAGGTTGTCGATCTCGAATCGGACAGCGGCACGATCTGCCTCGAACTTGTGAAGAAGCTGCAAGATGCTGGCTATCACTTCGCCGAGGTGCCCGTCCACCATTACCACCGTACCTACGGCAAGAGCCAGTTCTTCAACTTTCCGCGCCTCTGGCGCACCGGCGTCCAGCTGATCCAGCTCTGGTGGAAGCTGGTCGTGCGCCGGACGCATCTGCGATCGATCGCCCAGCGCCGCCGCACCCAGCGCGCACAGGCGACCCGCGCCAGCCAACCCCAAAGAGAACAGCGATGATCGACCGCAGTGCAACATATCAGCAGGCCTTCGCCGGCAGCCGGGTCTTGATCACCGGCGGGGCTGGCTTCATCGGTGCAAATCTGGCTCATCGCCTGGTTGAGCTTGGGGCCGCAGTGACCGTTGTCGATTCACTCATCCCTGAGTATGGCGGCAATTTACACAACCTCAGCCCAATCGACCGACAGATCCGTTTCAATATCACCGATGTGCGCGACGAACATTCAATGAACTACCTGGTACAAGGCCAGGACTACCTCTTCAACCTGGCCGGCCAGACCAGCCATATGGACTCGATGCGCGACCCCTATACCGATCTCGAGATCAACTGTCGTGCCCAACTCTCCATCCTGGAAGCCTGCCGCAAACACAACCCGACCCTCAAAGTTGTCTACGCCTCAACCCGCCAGATCTACGGCAAACCTGATTACCTGCCCGTTGATGAGCGCCACCTGCTCCACCCCACCGATGTCAACGGCATCAACAAAATGGCCGGTGAGTGGTACCACATCCTCTACAACAATGTCTATGGCATCCGCGCCTGCGCCCTGCGCCTCACTAATACCTACGGCCCGCGCATGCGCGTCAAAGATGCCCGCCAGACCTTCCTCGGCATCTGGATCAAGCGCGTCATTGATGGTGATCCGGTGCAGGTCTGGGGCGACGGCCTGCAGATCCGCGACTTCACTTATATTGATGATTGTGTCGAGGCCCTCTTGCTGGCAGCCAAAGAGCCCGGTGCCTACGGCCAGATCTTCAACCTCGGCGGCGACGAGACGATCAACCTGCGTGACCTGGCCGCCCTGCTGATTGAAGTGGCTGGCCAGGGTAGCTACGAGATCATTGCCTTCCCCGCCGACCGCAAGCCAATCGATATCGGCGATTACTATGGCGATTTTCGCCTGATCCAGGGCCGCCTCGGCTGGACACCCCGCGTGCGCCTGCGTGAAGGTCTCGCCCGCACCCTCGCCTTCTACCGCGAGCACTGCGCCTACTACTGGTGAAAGACCGGCTTGTGCGCAACAAAGACCGCGCTCCCACCGTCTGATCGCCAGACAATCCAGCCCCGATGATGAGGTTCCAGCCTCAGCCTCGGGCCAACTCACCTGACGGTCTATGGGAGCACCTATGCAAACATCCACTCGGCTGATGCGCAAGCGCAGCGACCGCATGATCGCCGGCGTTGCCTCCGGCGTCGCCCACTACCTGGCGATCGATCCAACCATCGTTCGCCTGATCTTCGTCCTGCTGGCCCTGAGCGGCCCCGCTGGCCTGATTTACCTGCTGCTCTGGGCGGTTATGCCCCAGGAGCCAGCCGCAGGTCAGGGTGCAGCCCAGCCAGGCGACCAGGTTTTTGTGGCTACCGGCGAGACTCAGCGCCTGCGCCTCGATCCACGCCTCGACGACGCCGGCCAGGAGATCCCCATTCACAACCTGCGCAATGACGAACCCCCGACAGCCGACAAGAGCGGCAGTGGTAAACTGCTTGGCTTCATCCTGCTCGGCCTGGGCAGCTTCATCACCCTACAGTTGATCTGGCCTGGCTTCGCCTCGCTCCTCTTCCCTGCCGCGCTGATTATCGCCGGGATCTGGCTCTTGCGCCGAGGGTAGTACTCCGTCCGAGCTACTCTGACGGGTAGAAGAGGTTTTTTTCGGGGAGGGCAAGCCCTCCCCGTGCCCCTCCAACCCGGCAAATGAGCTCGGACGCAGTAGTAGTACTCCGTCCGAGCTACTCTGATGGGTAGAAGAGGTTTTTACGGGGAGGGCAAGCCCTCCCCGTGCCCCTCCAACCCGGCAAATGAGCTCGGACGCTGTAATATTCGCCAGGCAGCGGGTCAGCCCCAGAACACCAGGCTGAGATCAACCCGTAGCCCCTCGCTTACGACGATGCCCTCGGCCTCGAGACGTGCACGTTGCAACTCCGGCTCGTAGACGTTCGAGATAAAGCCTTTGTGATTGACAACACGCCACCAGGGCACCTCATCCACGAGGGGCTGCTGGTGGCGCAAGGCATGCAGGGCATAACCGGCCATCCGCGCTGCGCCCGGATAGCCCGCCAGCAGAGCAACCCGTCCGTAACTGCTCACACGCCCATACGGGATACGCCGCACAACCGCGTAGATCGCCTCGTAGCTCACCATACCTGACTCATGCGAGCCGCCCGCCGTCAACCGCCAGAGTCGCCCCGGTGACAAAAGAAGCCCCGTCCGAGCAGAGCCAGAGCACCGCACTGGCCACCTCGTCGGGCTGCCCCAGCCGCCCCACCGGCTCGGCATCGGCAAACTGCTGCAGCACACGCTCATCGCCGCCGGTCAGGCTATCGATCAGTGGGGTGTGGATCGTGCCGGGCAGCACCGCATTCACACGGATCTTATTGCGCGCATATTCCAGCGCCGCCGCCCGTGTGATCCCGATGATCCCATGTTTGCTCGCCACATAGGCCGAGACCCCCCGCGAGCCATGCTGGCCCGCCGTTGAAGAGGTATTGACGATCACCCCGCCGCCCTGGCGCAACATCTGCTGCAGCTCGTACTTCATACAGAGCCAGACACCCTTCAGGTTGATCGCAATCACCCGATCCCAATCCTCCTCCGGGTAATCGGCCGTGAAGGCCTGGGCCCCCGAAATGCCTGCATTATTATGAGCGATGTCCAGCCGCCCGAAATGCTCAACCGCTGTATGGATCAGCGCCTCGACCTGCTCGCGCTGCGAAACATCGGTACGCACAAAGATCGCGTCGGTATTCTCGGCCCGAGCCAGGGCAGCCGTCTCCTCACCGGCCACCTCAGCCACGTCGGCAATAACCACCTTGGCTCCGCTACGGGCAAAAGCCAGGGCCGTCGCCCGACCAATACCCGTCCCTGCCCCGGTCACCAGGGCTACCTTGCCACTGAAGGGGGGAAGCATACGGCTCTCCTTTGCATACTCCATATCCACACGGGTATCATACACTACATTACTTTGCAAAAAGCCTTGACAGCCCTGCAAGCGAGATAGTAGAGTCTTCTTATGTCGAAGGATTTAGGCCCGCACTAGTACCAACTGTGTCAACCTCCACCCCTGGGCGAACCCGTGAGCGAGCACCTGCTGAAGCGCGTGAAGGCACGCGCCGACCGCGGCGTGGCTTCTTGCGGCACCTCTTTGACTGGCTCATGGTGCTGCTGGCTCTGAGTGCCCTGCTGGCCGCCCTGGCAATGCTCGGCGTGCTCTTCGCGGAACGTGAATTGAGCCGCCGTATTCTGCCCCACGTCAGCATTCGCGGTGTGCCTGTCGGTGGCCTGACCATCGACGATGCCCACGCCGCTCTTGAACGTGCCTACGCCGAGTTCCTCTACAGCCCGGTTGAGATTCAGTACGGCACCCAGACCTGGCACCCCTCGGCTGAAGAGCTTGGCGTGCGTCTGCTGCTTGATGAAGCGCTGGTCGAGGCCTTCGCCCTCGGGCGCGGCCCCACGCGCGTCGAACAGATCCGTAACGCTGCCGCCCTTTGGGAGTACGGCTTCGATCTGCCCTTGCGCCTCGAGTTTGACCAGACTCGCGCCCAGGCCTACCTACTTGGCGTGGCAACCGCCGTTGAGCAGGTTCCCGTGCCCGCCGACCTGCGTCTTGAGGGCACTCGCATTATCGCCAGTTCTGAGCACTGGGGCACCCAGTCGCTGATCGATGAAAGCCTGGCCGATATGACTGCGGTTCTCCAGAGCCTCGAACGCCAGTCGATCAGCCTGCGCACGCGCCCGCTCGAACCGCGTGTGCGCGACAGCGAGGTGGCTCCGACCGTCGCCCAACTTGAGCGGATGCTCGCTGAACCAATCATCCTCAACGGCTCCATCGGGGCCTGCTCTATGGGCTGTCGCTGGCAGATCCCCCCCGCACAGATCGCCACCTGGCTCAGCCTGCGCCGCAACGCCTCCCCCGCCGGGCGTACCAGCTTCACGGTTGTGCTCGACCCCGCCGGCATCCGCAACGCCCTCCAGCCAATTGCGCCCAACCTACGCGAAGAAGGCACCCTGCCACGCGTCGCCTGGAACGGTGGCAACCTGGCGATCATCAGCCCTGGCCAGCCTGGGCGCGCCCTTGATGCCGACCAGGCCCTCGCCGCGATCAGCGCAGCGGTCTACGCACCCCAGCGTATGATCGACCTGCCCATCCAGCCCATCCCGCCCCCCGTCACCGCCGCTAACCTCAACCGCCTTGGCATCACTGATCGCATCGGCACTGGCGTCAGCTCCTTCGCCGCCTCCGAGCAGTACCGCATCACCAACATCCGCGCCGGGGCACGCCAGATGCATGGCGTGCTCATCCCTCCCGGCGCAAGTTTCTCCTTCAATACGCAACTTGGTCCGGTCGACGCCTCGACTGGCTTTGTTGAAGGACTGGCGATCATCAACAACCGTACCCAGAAGGAGTGGGGCGGCGGCCTCTGCCAGGTTTCGACGACTGTCTTCCGTGCCGCCTTCTTTGGTGGCCTGCCGATCAACGAGCGCCACGCCCACGCCTTCCGCATCAGTTGGTATGAAGAACTGGACGAACCGCCCGGCCTCGATGCGGCGATCTTTACGCCCTATAACGATATGCGCTTCACCAACGATACCGGTAACTGGTTACTGATGGAGAGTTATGTCGACCTGGAGCGCCAGCGCCTCAGTGTGGCCCTCTACGGCTCGCCCACCGGGCGCAGCGTCAGCTACGACCACCGCGTGATCTCGCGTACTCCCGCCCCTACCACGCCGGTCTACGTGAACGACCCGAGCAAGCCGAGTGGCTACTTGCGCCGTAGCGACACCGCCCGCGGCGGCCTCGAAGTCGAGGTCTACCGCAGCGTCAGCCGCGATGGCCAGATCATCAGGCGCGATACCTTCAGCACCGAGTTCCGTCCCTGGCCCAATATCTATGTGCGCGGCACCGGCGGCTAGAAGCATTCTTTTTTTCTCATGATAATCTGTGATTTTATTCACGATTACCCCTGTTACAGGCAGAATGGAGCCCTATGCAAGCCCGTGAGCTTATGACCCAGGACGTGATCAGCATCCTGGATGCAGCCACTGTTGAAGATGCCGCCCGCATCCTCGCCCGCAACCGCATCAGCGGCCTGCCAGTGATCAACCATGACGGCATTCTGGTCGGCCTGATTACCGAACATGACCTGATCGCCAAGTCGGGCCGCACCGTCGCCGATCTCATGAGCCGTGGGGTGATCACGGTCAGCCCCGATACCGAGGTTGAGCAGATCCAGCACCTGCTGACCAACCAGCGCATCCGCCGGGTGCCAGTCGTTGAGCATGGCCGCGTGATTGGCATCGTCAGTCGCTCGGATCTGGTACGCCAGATTGCCATGCGCTGGGTCTGCGCCACCTGTGGCGAAAGCCTGCGCGGCTTCGATCCGCCGCAGCACTGCCCCGCCTGCGGTGCCGGGGCCAGCGCCTTTGTGCATGATGTTGTGCCGCCGGGCATGTGAGAGGAGCACCCTATGTCGAGCGAAATTGCCGACCTGCCCCAGGCCGACCTCGCCGCCGAGAATGCCGACGAGCTACGCCACTACTACTACCAGATGTTGCTGTTACGCCGCTTTGAAGAGCGCACCAGCGAGATGTATGTCAAGGCGAAGATCGGTGGCTACTGCCACCTCAACCTTGGCGAAGAGGCGACCGTTGTTGGCTTGATGGCCGCGCTCAAGCCCGCAGATTATCTCTTCACCAACTACCGTGACCATGGCTACCTGATCGCCCGTGGGGCCGAACCCGGCGCGGTCATGGCCGAGCTCTTCGGCAAAGCGAGCGGGGTCAGCGGTGGGCGCGGTGGCTCGATGCACCTCTTCGACGCCGAACGCCACTTTATGGGCGGGTATGCCATCGTCGGCGGCCAGGTGCCCCTGGCCATCGGGGCCGCCTACGCCCTACGCTACCAGCAACGTCCCGGTGTCGTCGTAGCCCAGATGGGTGACGCCAGCACCAACATCGGGGCCTTCTATGAGTCGCTCAACCTGGCCGCCCTCTGGCAACTGCCGGTGCTCTTCTTCATTGTCAACAACGGCTACGGCATGGGTACTGCCGTCGAGGATGCCTCCTCCGAGCCTGATCTCTGGAAAAAGGGTGCTTCCTTCCGTATCCACGGCGAACAGATCGACGGCACCGATGTGCTCGCCGTCCGTGATGCCGTGCGCCGCCTGCGTGACCGCGCCGAGGCCGAAGGCGCGCCGGCCCTGCTCGACCTTGTCAGCTTTCGGTTTCGCGGCCACTCGGTGATTGATGCCGACCGCTACCGCAACCCCGAGCTGGTGCGCAAAGGCCGTGAGTTGCACGACCCTGTGCGCAACTTTGCCGCCCTGCTACACGACCAGGCCATAGTTGATGCTGGCTGGCTGCAGGAGACCACCGCCCGCGTTGAGCGCGAAGTGCAGGCAGCGATTGACTTTGCCAGTGCCAGCCCCGATCCGCAGATCGCCGATCTCTATCGTTTTATGTATGCAACACCCGTGCCCAATACGCCCGGCCCTGAAGCAGCCATCCGTGCGGCGCAGATCAACCGGGGAGAATTCTAATGCCAATCCTTACCTACCGCCAGGCGTTGAACGATACGCTGGGCGAAGAGTTGGCCCGTGATCCGAACGTCCTCCTGATGGGCGAAGAGATCGGGCTCTTTCAGGGCTCCTACCGCATCACCGAGGGCCTGCTTCAGGAGTTTGGGCCGAAGCGTGTCGTTGATGCGCCCATCGCCGAAGAGGGCTTTGTCGGCCTGGCTATCGGCGCAGCAATGCTTGGCCTGCGCCCGGTAGTCGAGATCATGACCATCAATTTCATCCTTGTTGCCATCGACCAGGTCGTTAACCACGCCTCAAAAATCCACTATATGTTCGGCGGCCAGGTACGCGTGCCGATGGTCATTCGCACCCCTTCCGGCGGCACCGGCCAGCTTGGTGCAACCCATTCGCAGAGCTTCGAAAACTGGTTTGCCTACTGCCCCGGCCTCAAGGTGGTCGCCCCCGCCACCCCCTACGACGCCAAAGGCCTGCTACGCTCGGCTATCCGTGACGATGACCCCGTTCTCTTCATCGAGAGCCTGGCCCTCTACGATACCAAGGGCGACGTGCCTGAAAACGATGATTTCACCGTGCCGATTGGCCTGGCCGAAGTCAAGCGCAGCGGCACCGACGTGACTGTCGTCGCCTACTCGCGTATGACCGCCGTTGCCCTGCAGGTCGCCCAGCGTATGGCCAACGAGGGCATCTCGGTCGAAGTGGTCGATCTCCGCTCGTTACGCCCGCTCGACCGCACGACAATCATCAATTCAGTCAAAAAGACTAACCGCGCCGTCGTTATTGCCGAAGATTGGTACTCCTACGGAGTCACTGCCGAACTTGCCGCGACCATCCAGGAGCAGGCTTTTGACTATCTTGATGCGCCGGTGCAACGGGTAGCCGGGCTAGAGGTGCCACTACCCTATGCCAAAGAGCTCTCCGCCGCTGCCAAGCCTGGGGCCAACAGCCTGATCTACGCCATCAGGCAAGTACTGGCTGGAAAGAAGCCATTCCATGGGTGAAGTAACCATGCCCCGCCTCTCCGATACGATGGAGGAGGGTGCCGTTGGCCGCTGGCTGAAGCAGCCCGGCGAAGCCGTGCAGTCCGGTGAGATCCTGGCCGAGATCGAGACCGATAAAGCCACGATGGAGTTGGAGGCCTTCGAGAGCGGCACCCTCCAGCAGATCCTGATCCCCGCCGGGCAGACCGTGGCCATCGGTACCGTGATCGCCATGATCGGAGCAAATGGCAGCACGCCCATGCCCTCCACGCCACCACCAGCGGCAGCCGCCGCAGCACCGCCACCATCAAAAGCCCAGGTTCCTCTACCAGCCGCAGCGCCCCCCCAGCACGAAGAGCCGAGCCGCTTACTCGTCTCACCCGTCGCCCGGCGCATCGCCGACGAACGGGGTATCGACCTGCGCCAGGTGCAGGGCAGCGGCCCCGGCGGGCGCATCATTAAAGAGAATGTCGAAGCCTTTGTGGCTCAGGCTGAGGCCACCGACATGCCCACACCACCAGCCCCGCCTGCGCCCGCCCCGGCCCCCACTCCTCCGCCAGTCGCCGCGCCCACCCCGGCGGCCCTGCCTGCCGCGCCCCAGGGAGCCGAGGTTGAACCCCTCTCACGCATGCGCCGGGCAATTGCGCGAGCGATGAACGAGGCCAAACCGGGCATCCCGCACATCTATGTCACAATTGAGGTTGCCATGGAGGCAGCCCTGGCCCTGCGCGAGCAGATCAACCAGAGCGGGGCCGCCCCTGAGAAGATCTCGCTCAACGACATCGTTGTTGCCGCCGCCGCCCGCGCCCTGCGAACCGTGCCCGCAGTCAACAGCAGTCTGGTGAGTGGGCCGGACGGCCAGCCTGCCCGGGTACGCCACAGCGCCATCAATGTCAGCGTGGCCGTCGCGCTCGAAGACGGGCTGATCGCGCCCGTTGTGCGCGACGCCGACCAGAAGAGCATCGGCACGATCAGCAGCACAATCCGTGCGCTGGCCGGGCGCGCCCGGGCTGGCACCATCAGGCAGAACGAACTGGAAGGGGCCACATTCCAGGTCACCAACCTGGGCATGTTCGGCGTCACCGAGTTCGGTTCGATCATCACCGCACCGCAGGCCGCCTCATTGGCCGTGGGAAGTGTACGCAGCGTCCCGGTTGTACGCGGCGAGCAGGTCGTGCCGGGCCAGGTGCTCAACCTTACGCTTAGCGCCGACCATCGCATCATCGACGGGGCCGTGGCAGCACACTACCTCCAGGCCCTCAAAGCCCTACTTGAGGCACCAATCGCCATTCTGATCTAGAACCAATCCGTCGAACAAGGAGCCAGGCGAGGGCCGCAAGCCCTACCCTGGCTCCTGTCCATGTCTGCCCCGCATCCCCTCATCAAGCAACTATTCTTTACAGAAACTTTACACAAACCTTAATCTGAGCTTAAAGAAGGCTGTTATTCTAGCCACACCCGGTTATTATTCCTATATCCAAAGTGTCTAGATCCCCCGCCGTGCGCCGCTTTGCGTTGCGGCGGCTTCTGCAGTACGGGCCATGCTGCCCGCATATTGCTGCGCATGGGATTGGACCAGAGAAAGGAGGGTGCGTCTCCGACTGAAGCACACCACCCCGACACTGTCGTCGTTGCACGGCCAATAACCGTGCGTAATGAGCATGTCTGAAGGAGGTCCCGTGAGCGACCCGAAGAAGCTTCCCGCCGAGGAGCGTGCCCGCCTCTATTGGAAAGAGAACCTGCGCCTGATCGTGATCATGCTCGTGATCTGGTTCGTCGTCTCGTTCATCCCGGTACTCTTGATCAACCAGTTCAACACGATTGTCATTGCTGGCTTCCCCCTGGGCTACTACATGGGCGCACAGGGCTCGCTGATCATCTTTGTCGTCCAGATCTTCTACTACGCCTACGCGATGAACAAGATGGACGAGAAGTATGGCCTCAACGACCGTGATCGCTAGTACTACAACGAGAGATGGTATAATCCTGTTTTGAGGGGTTTGAACAGGA